>DCKD01000068.1 GCA_002320245.1 Lachnospiraceae bacterium UBA1683 | reverse complement strand
TTAGTAGTCGAACAACTTGCATGATTAAAACAAATTGTCTAAATATTCCGTATACGTTAATATTAGGACATTTATATTCATATGTCAATATTTTAACAAAAAAATATTTATTTTTCGGGAAAGATCAGATTCACTGTTGCCGGGAGCAAGTCCCAACAGCATAAACGTTTAGAATTAGAAAACTGAGTCATTGAGATGATAGTAATTGCACTGTCACGTTTATCTGTGTCTGCTTGATCACAATATGCCCTCTGGGCAGGAAAGAAGATGAGATCTTTCAGAATGATTGGGCAGACGAGGAAGGAAGTGAACAGACAGTGACTCTGGCTGTATGTGTGGACAATGGAAATACATCGACAGGTTTGCGGTAAACGTGAGACTAGAGCAGGAAAGAATTGTTATAAGAAATAGATGGAGAATATTTTAATTGTTTAATATGTATATTCTTAAACAACTGATAATGATAATGAAAAACACTAATATCCTGTACGGATATAGATTTTTTCGACATGCGAAATGTCGTCTGACATGACTGCACCGCTTTCAGTATGGAAGATATAAGCTCTGGAGATGTATGTTCAAAAAACTCAACTGTCACACTGCCAATGTGAAGGATAGCAGCTGCGTTGTTATCGGAGGAGGCGGTAGTCGGAATCGAAAGCTCAGTACCTCCGGTACACATCTAACCAGTATTGTAGTTTCACCTACTTGTCAGGTGTCAGTGAAGAAATATCCATAAGATCTTATAATCAGCTTTAGAGTTTTTGGAATTAACTCCCAATACTCTAAAGCTAAGTTTATCAAAAATCTCACGGAGCATCTCTACACGTTCTTATTTTGCTTACGTTAAAACGTCTTCTTTTTTTCTTTATCCACTTAATATACTAAAACAGCGGATTCTTAAGAACCCGCTGCTTTTCTCTATCCTTGATGTTTTCTTCTAATTACCAGTACTCCCGCAGCTATAAAAACTACTGCCAATCCCCATAACATCACCGGAGTTTCATCCCCTGTTTTTACTCCATTAGAAGGAGTTTTTCCATTTCCGGCTTTTTGAGAAGGATTTGTTCCGTTTTTTTTCCCTGTATCCTTCCTAATCTTAACAATTGTTTCTCCATATTTATTAGTATCTGCTTTTGAAATAGCTTTTACTTTTATTTTCTCTGCTGTTTCGTCTTTTCCAACTGTCAGCTTTCCATTTTCATCAATTTCTGTCTGTTTACTTTTGCTGTCCGACATCTGCCATGCTACTTCCTGTGAAACTTTATCGTTTCCTTTCACTTCGGCAGTAAATTTCTGTGTGCCCCCTGTATTTACTTCAACATTTTCCGGAAAAACTTTCACACCGGTAACTTTCCCTTCTTCCGATTCTTCGTTGTCTTTCGCCTTTACCAGAATTTCCTGATTTGCAGTCTTGATAACTCCATTATCAGTATAAGAAATCTCTACATTTTTGTCTTCTGTCTTCAGAATTCCCTTATTATAAGTTACTTCTTCTGTCACTTTTTTCTCTGTTCCGTCACTATATTTTGCTGTGACTTCCATTCCGTTCGGGGTAAAAATTTCTCCTTCTGTATATTCTGTCTTCTCAGGTGCTTTTGTGATTGCTATGGACTCCAGTTCGGGTTCTTCCGGCTTGGAGTGACTTCTCCCTTTTTCCTGAAGGAAAGTAACTTTTGCCAACTGAATGTCCGTATTTTTTACCTTTTCCATTGCACCGGAAGGCTGTTTATATTCTGCGCTTTCATAATCCGGAAATCCAATCTTCACATAATTGGTTCCCTCCGGAAGTCCGTATGCATCAAAAGTATGTCTTGCATAAGACGGATTTGCCTCCGGGAAATTGTCTACAACCTTCACATTTTTAAATCTTGTCCATGTTTCTTTATCAGCAGAAGTATATATCTTAAAATCAAGATTTACGCCGTCTGCCAGAGCTGACCTAATAGAAGCTCCCTTTATATCTCCGCCCAGTGTATTGGTTCGGACTCCTTCTAAAGTCTGGTAGTAAGTAGTCAAATGAACATCTTTTACCCCCGGTATTTTATAAATCAGAGACTGTTCTTTTGCTCCCTCTTTTACAGCTGCCCTGCTTGTTTCATATCTGGGCTGTCCCCCATAATAGAAGTTATCTTTACTTTCATAGCTTTCCTCACCATCTGAAAGTTCCATTAAGCCATCTGTATGAGACTCCGCAGAAATATTATAATCGGTAGTCTTTCCACCAGAAAGGGTTTCCAAATCATCAAAACGGGTTATCGGCTGGTCTGCTGTCTGGTATACTCTTACCCAATCTATGAGATAATCGCTATCCTGTTTTGTATTCTGTTTTGTATAATCTACATCTCCGACCCAGCCCGCTCCTACCTGTGTTTCCAGTATCGGGAACATAGAACGGGTATGCATACCGTCACGCCCATCATCTTTTCCCGCCGTTGTACTGTGTACCTGCACACCATCTATAAAGAACTTGATAATTTCCGGGTTCCACTCTACCTCATAAACGTGGAAATCCTGACTCCATGCTTCATAATTCTTAGTTGCTATTCCATGTGAACCTTTGTCTTTGTCCAGAATTCCAAAATGGTTGGTTGTCCATGCATCCCACGCATCTTGTCCCAGATATTCCAAAACATCAATTTCATCATGTCCTGTTTCATCTTGACATAGCATCCAGATTGCAGGCCAGATTCCCTGAGAATCGTTTGGTTTTGCACGGACTGCCATACGTCCAAACTGGAAGGAAAACTTATTCTTAGATTCCACTCGTCCAGATGACCATGTTATATGTTTTCCGAGCTCCTGATTTTGGTATTTATCCCAGCCTACTGCGTCAATTAATTTCTCAGTTGTCTCATAGTTTATGGAATTAATAGCCAGATAACTGTTATCTCCGTCCTTTTTAATACTTACAGCGCCTCTATTATAAATGGCACCGTGATTTGCCATACCGTCTATAATATTCCACTTAGACTCATCTACGGATTCCCCGTCAAATTCGTCAGACCATACTAATGTATCGTACTTTGATTCCGGTGGTATATATTCCGGTTTTGACTCGTCATAATTCTTTCCTGTTGCCCAGATTTCGACTTCTGAATACTTGGCAGAGCTATTATCATCCTTGTTTACTGTAAAGCGAACATATTTTCCCATTTTACCTTCCCCAAGGTCAATGACATTCATATCTGCTCCCTGTGTCCAGTTGTTTTTACTGAAAACAGATTCTCCCGTACTGGTAGGGCTTGAAGAAACAGACACATTGACAGATTTGTAAGTGCCTTCCTCCAGTTTAAACTTAATTTCCTTCATAGAATAACTGTTCTTGTATTCAAATTGCAGCCATCTTTCCCCCTTACTGTTATGAACTGCATAATTGTCATCTGTTTTTCCGTCTGTAATTGCCTCAATATTTGTAGGCGTCAATCCCTGAACATACGGAATTTTTCCTAACGCAATATTTTTTGCTTCTTCTGACGGCGGAGGTGTCGGAACTTCTGACGCAGGTATGGAGGCGATTACTTCAATTTCATTAAACAAGACACCATTGCTGTAACCTTTCCATGCACTGTTTGTATTCTGAATATAATGTCCTTTCTGCCAAATACGAATATACTGGGCTGTAACCGGGTTATCTAACTCAATAGACTGAGGCTTACCCTTATTGTCAGCAGTTTCCTCATAATCTCCTTTGGCATAAATTACGGTGCTGTACTTAAAATCATCTGTAGAAGAAAGTTCGACCTTTACATCTTTAAATGTTGACACAGCCGTATCATAGGTATTGCGGTATAAATTTACCTGTTTTACTTCTCTTTCTTTACCGAAGTCGTACTGAAGATATACCCAATCCCAACCTGAATAGCCGTTATCTGCCGCCCCTGTTTCCTGTCCTGCAATAATTTTGGTATTATTGGAATCATCATTGCTGCCTGATTTAACGCCATCCGTTGCACTATCAGGATTCTGTATCACAACCTGCGGAACTGTAGGACCTCCCACTACAATTTTATGAGTGCTGTTAGTAGTTGGTATCAATCCCTGCATAATATTAGCATCTACTAATTCCTCGCCTGTTTCCGGCTTTGGTTCCGGTTCTGTCTTAGGAACGGAGCCAATTACCTCAATTTCATTAAACAGAACACCACTGCTGTATCCATTCCAGTCGCTGATTGTATTCTGAATGTAATGTCCTTTCCCCCAAATACGAATATATCTGGCATCTTTTGCCTCTTCCAGACTGATTATCTGGGACTGTCCTTTCGTGTCCGGTGTCTCTTCATAGTCTGCACTTCCATACAAAATCTGACTGTCCGAAAAATCCTCACTTGAGGCTATTTCAACGGTTACATCTTTAAAGGTTGAAACTGCATCGTCGTATGTATTTCGATACAAAGAAATTTTTTTAATACTGTAGATTTCACCAAAATCATACTGCAGATATACTGGCTGCCACTGGGAATATCCATTGTCCCCTCCCCCGATTTCTTCTCCCGCAGTAATTTTTGTATTATTGCTATCATCGTTACTGTCTGATTTGTTTCCGTCTGTTGCCGCATGAGGATTCTCAATATTTTCTGCATTCGATGTGGGAACAAGCCCTTCCATTATATTTTTATCCTCTTTTACTTCATCAGCTCTTACCGGAACAGGAAATAAATTTCCGGCGCAAAGTACTGCAGCTAAAAACAACGATAAAAAATTTACTATTTTTTTCCTCTTAATCATAAAATTCTCCTTTCCATACACCGTTTTTCATTTCAAATATTAAAACAAATGATATAATGAACAAAAATTATTACCAATTTGCTAACATCTGAAAGAATGCATTCAATGAATATGAATTTTCAGTTGTCTTGAATTTCCTAAAAAATCTTCTCCCTTCCACATTTTTTCCTCCTTTAAAAACATTAGTCAAACAGCACACTTTTTTGACTATTAAAACATTATATTTATTATAATTACACAAGAATTTATTTTGAATGGTGATATGTTTATGCAACATGGAAAAATGTTGTTTATTTTTTTAATATTTTTGTTTATATTAACAGTGGCATTTGGGCAACAGGGGATTCCCTCTTCATTCACTGTATAGCCAATCCCTTCCACCTTGAGTTTGTTTTTCAAGGGAATGTATGCTTTTTCAAAAGAAGTTTCCTGCAGCAGGTATTTGTAGATTTCCATGGTATCAAAAGCGGCATCACCCAAAACGTTTTGGGATTGATAAGGGGATGCCTCTTAAAAAGGTCAGGCTGGAAATAGAAAAGGAACGTCTGTCTGGGGGTTCCATAATCTACTTCGAAATTCAACTTAAGTTATCAGAAAACATGTGTGAAAATAGTCGGGAATCTTGAGATATGGAAGGATCTTCAAATACTGATCCATTTTTGATACAATACATTTCAACTGAGCCACTATACCTGGTATATGCCATAGGTGAGGTCTTGAATGAAAAACGTAAAGAATTTTTCATTGAAAAATACACACTGTTAAAGTATAATAATGTATCGTCTTAATTATGAAAGGAACGTTGTATAATGATTGAAAAAATGGAAAGTAAAAAGTTTGAGGAGATTTTAGAAGACATTGATATAGAAACAGAAGCACCAGTTGAGGAACCAATGCGCCAATACTATTTCATAAAAAAGGCTCGTAAATATGTGAATGAGTTAAGCAAAAAACTGGGACGTCCCTTATATGCGTGTACGAAAACATTCGGTTGTCAGATGAATGCCAGGGATTCCGAGAAACTGGTCGGGATTCTGGAGCGGATTGGGTATGTCGAAGAGCCGGAGGAGGACAAGGCAGACTTTGTGATTTACAATACCTGTACGGTCCGCGAGAATGCGAATCTTCGGGTTTATGGGCGTTTGGGACAGTTGAACCGGGTGAAGAAAAAGAATCCGCATATGATGATCGGGCTGTGCGGCTGTATGATGCAGGAACCGGAAGTTGTCGAAAAATTGAAAAAAAGTTATCGTTTTGTGGATTTGATTTTTGGTACGCATAATATTTATAAATTTGCGGAGTTGATTGTCACCAGAATGGAATCCGGGCGTATGGTCATCGATATCTGGAAAGATACGGATAAAATTGTGGAGGACCTTCCGTCAGAACGGAAATACTCTTTCAAATCCGGGGTCAACATCATGTTTGGATGTAACAATTTCTGTAGTTACTGCATCGTACCATATGTCCGTGGGCGCGAGCGCAGCCGGAATCCGAAAGATATTATCCGTGAGGTTGAACGGCTGGTTGCCGATGGCGTTGTGGAAGTGATGCTGTTGGGGCAGAATGTCAATTCTTATGGGAAAAATCTGAAAGAGCCGATGAGCTTTGCCGGGCTGCTGCAGGAGATTGAAAAGATTGAAGGGCTTGAGAGAATCCGATTTATGACTTCCCACCCGAAGGATTTGTCAGATGAACTGATTGATGTCATGGCACATTCGGGAAAAATCTGTAGGCATCTGCATCTGCCGGTTCAGTCGGGAAGCACACAGATTCTGGAAAAGATGAATCGCAGATATACAAAGGAGCAGTACCTTGCTCTTGTAGAAAAGATTCGGGCTGCGGTACCGGATATCGCGCTTACAACGGATATCATTGTCGGTTTTCCCGGTGAGACGGAAGAAGATTTTCAGGAGACCCTGGATGTGGTCAGAAAAGTACGCTATGACAGTGCATTTACTTTCCAGTATTCCAAACGGACCGGAACTCCCGCGGCAGTAATGGAAGACCAAATCCCGGCAGATGTGGTAAAGGACCGTTTTGACCGTCTGTTAAAGGAAGTGCAAAGTATTTCTGCCGAGAAATGCAGTGTATACACAGATACTGTTCAGAATGTACTGGTAGAAACAGTGAATGACCATGATGATACACTGTTGACAGGAAGGATGAGCAATAATCTGCTCGTGCATTTTCCGGGAGATGTGTCTCTTATCGGAAAACTGGTTGATGTCAGATTGAAAGAATGTCATGGTTTTTATTATATGGGAGAAATGATTCGTTAAAGAGCACATATTTTACAGAAAAGCGTCCAGACTATTATAGTAGAGATACTATATGGGAGGACGTTTTTTGATGAAGAGACAATTGCCGGAGAAAAGACGACGGATAGCAAAACGGCTGAGTGAGTGGGCATGCCTGTGGGCGTTGGGCGGAATGATTTACTATGCGATTGAGATGGTATTCCGGGGCTTCTCCCACTGGTCCATGTTTGTGTTGGGCGGTTTCTGTCTGTTGTTCTTCGGGATGCAGGGAGTGCTGACCGGATGGGAAGACCCGCTGTGGCTTCAGGTTGTCCGCTGTACGGCATTTGTAACCGCGGGAGAATTTATTACCGGAATTATAGTGAACAAATGGCTGCAACTGGAGGTGTGGGATTATTCCGACCAGCCCATGCAGCTTTTCGGACAGATTTGCGTGCCGTTCATCATTCTGTTTTCCGGGCTGTGCGTTGTCGGAATTTTTCTCTCAGGTTTTGTCCTCCACTTATTTTTCGGAGAAAAGCAGCCGCGCTTCCACGTCCTTTAAAGACGGAAGCGAGGTCTTCGGCTCTTGAAAAAGAATGTCGAAATCGGTACTTTCCCAAATCCAAAAAAAATGCTATACTGTATAAGAATTTTTGAGTTTGAAAGGAAGACTTAACGTGGCTGAATTAACACCAATGATGCAGCAGTATATGGAGACGAAGTCCCAGTATCCGGACTGCATTTTATTTTATAGACTTGGAGATTTTTATGAAATGTTTTTTGATGACGCCCTGACAGCGTCCAAAGAACTTGAGATTACCCTGACAGGGAAAAACTGCGGAATGGAGGAGCGGGCGCCAATGTGCGGGGTTCCCTATCATGCAGTAGAGGGATATCTGACAAAACTGGTATCCCGTGGATATAAAGTTGCAATTTGTGAGCAGGTAGAGGACCCGAAACAGGCAAAAGGAATTGTGAAACGTGAAGTTGTCAGGATTGTCACACCGGGAACCATTCAGGATGCACAGGCGATTGATGAGACAAGAAACAATTATATTATGTGCATTGTCTACATAACGGACCGATATGGGGTGTCCATCGCAGATGTCACAACGGGAGATTATTTCGTGACGGAGCTTCCGGACAGTCAGAAACTGAAGGACGAAATCTTCAAGTTTATGCCATCCGAGATTATCTGCAATGAATCTTTCTATATGAGCGGGATGGATTTGGAAGATATGCGAAGCAGGCTTGGAATTACTATTTATTCCCTGGATTCGTGGTATTTTGATGATGAAATCTGTAAATCCAAGCTGATGGAGCATTTCAGGGTATCCTCGCTGCAGGGGCTTGGGCTCGGAGATTATGACTGTGGCGTTATCAGTGCAGGGGCACTTTTGCAGTATCTGTTAGAGACACAGAAAAACGATTTATCCCATATGACGCATATCACGCCGTATACGACAGGAAAATATATGATGATTGACAGTTCCACCAGGCGCAACCTGGAGTTGTGTGAGACGTTGCGTGAGAAACAGAAGCGTGGTTCACTTCTCTGGGTACTGGACAAAACGAAAACTGCGATGGGTGCGCGGACACTGCGCAAATATCTGGAGCAGCCATTGATTGAGCGCAGCGAAATCGAGCGGCGGCTGGATGCGGTGGCTGAGTTGAAGGAACAGGCAATTTCCAGAGAAGAAATCCGGGAGTATCTTTCCCCGGTATATGATTTGGAACGGCTGATTACGCGGATTACATACGGTACGGCAAATCCACGTGACTTAACCGCATTTTCCGGTTCTCTGGAAATGCTGCCGTCCATCTGCTATATTCTGGAGGACATGAACTCCGACCTCCTGTGCCGGATTCGGGAAGACATGGATACACTGGAGGATTTGTATACATTGGTGAAGTCTGCCATTGCAGATGAACCTCCGCTTGCGATGAAGGAAGGAAATATTATCCGCGATGGATACAGTGAAGAAGTGGATACACTGCGCCATGCCAAATCGGATGGAAAGACATGGCTTGCCAAACTGGAGGAAGAGGAGCGTCAAAAGACCGGAATCAAAAATCTGAAGATAAAGTATAACAAAGTATTCGGGTATTACCTGGAAGTCAGCAATTCCTATAAAAACCTTGTTCCGGAGTACTATACAAGGAAACAGACGCTTGCCAATGCAGAGCGCTATATCACTCCGGAACTGAAAGAACTGGAGGATACGATTCTCGGCGCGGAAGATAAGCTGTATGCGCTGGAATATGACCTGTACTGCGCAGTTCGCGATACGATTGCGGGTGAAGTGGAGCGAATCCAGAAAACTGCAAAAGCAATTGCTGCGCTGGATGTATTTGCATCACTGGCACTTGTCGCAGAACGCAATAATTATGTGCGCCCAAAGATGAATGAGCAGGGAAAAATCGACATCAAGGACGGAAGACATCCGGTTGTGGAACAGATGATTCCGAACGGTGCTTTCATCTGTAACGATACGGTTCTGGATGACAAAAAGCAGCGAATCAGTATTATCACCGGACCGAACATGGCGGGAAAATCCACTTACATGCGTCAGGTTGCGTTGATTGTCCTGATGGCGCAGCTTGGTTCGTTTGTCCCGGCATCCAAAGCCAATATCGGACTTGTGGACCGGATTTTTACCCGTGTGGGTGCTTCTGATGACCTTGCCTCCGGGCAGAGTACTTTCATGGTTGAGATGACAGAGGTCGCAAATATTCTGCGGAATGCGACAAGCAGAAGCCTGCTTGTGCTGGATGAAATCGGGCGTGGGACAAGTACCTTTGACGGATTATCCATCGCGTGGGCGGTTGTGGAATATATCAGCGACGCGAAACTGCTCGGCGCCAAGACGCTGTTTGCCACGCACTACCATGAGCTGACGGAGTTGGAAGGCAAGATTGAGAATGTCAATAATTACTGTATCGCAGTAAAAGAAAAAGGCGATGATATTGTATTCCTGCGTAAAATTGTAAAGGGCGGGGCGGATAAAAGTTATGGTATTCAAGTCGCCAAACTGGCGGGAGTGCCGGATATCGTCATCAACCGTGCGAAAGAAATTGTAGAAGAACTGACGGATGAAGATATTACACTGCGCGTCAGCGAAATCGCAACGAAAGAGACGGAGCCGAAAAAGGAACCGAAAGCAAAGAAATATGATGAGGTGGATATTGCACAGTTCTCATTGTTTGATACGGTAAAAGACGGTGATGTTCTGGAAGAACTGAAGAATATTGACGTTGGAAATCTGACGCCGATTGACGCGCTCAATACAATTTACCGTCTTCAGAATAAGCTGAAAAACCGCTGGTAAAAAAGGAGTAGACCATGCAACACATTCAAGTACTGGACCAGATTACAATTGATAAGATTGCAGCCGGTGAAGTCATTGAGCGCCCGGCATCCATTGTAAAAGAGCTGGTGGAAAATGCAATCGATGCGGGTGCATCCAACGTTACTGTAGAGATTGAAGACGGGGGAATCTCGCTGATTCGCATTACCGACAACGGAAGCGGCATTATGCGGGAGGACATCCGAAATGCATTTTTGAGACATTCCACAAGTAAGATTCGCAATGTAGATGACTTGCTGCATATTTCTTCACTCGGATTCCGCGGCGAGGCATTGTCAAGTATTGCGGCGGTTACAAAAGTGGAGCTGATTACAAAGACAAAAGAAGATTTACTTGGAACACGTTATGTCATTGAGGGCGGAAGAGAAGTGTCTATGGATGATGTGGGAGCTTCGGACGGGACAGTATTTGCCGTACGCCAGTTGTTCTACAATGTGCCTGCGCGGAGAAAGTTTTTGAAAACAGCGATGACTGAAGCAGGGCATGTACAGGATTTACTCATCCGCCTTGCGCTGTCCCATCCGGAAGTCGCATTTCGTTTTCTGAATAACAGTCAGGAAAAACTGCGTACTTCGGGAAGTGGGAAGCTAAAAGAAGTTATTTACAGCATATATGGGCGTGATGTGGCGGCTAATCTGCTGGAATTCGATTACGGGAAGGGACCAATCCGTTTGACCGGGTATCTTGGAAAGCCGTTGATTACAAGAGGAAACCGGAACTTTGAGACCTTTTTCGTAAACGGAAGGTATGTGAAAAGCGCAATGATTTCGAAGGCGGTGGAGGATGCTTACAAAGATTTTATGATGCAGCATAAATTTCCGTTTGTCGTCCTTCACTTTCAGGTTGACGGGGAAACCGTGGATGTCAATGTTCACCCGACTAAGATGGAGCTGCGGTTCCAGAATCAGCAGGAAGTGTACCTGACAGTTTTTGAAGGTATTCACAGAAAACTTCTGGAGCCGGAGCTGATTCCCCATGTGGATGTACCGGAACCGGTTGCGGTTTTGGAAAAGCAGAAGGCTCTGGAAGGCGTCAGGAAAAATATGCCGTCCGAAGATTTACGGCTTGTGAGAAGAGACTCCTCAACCACAGATGAACGTGGAGTTGTGCAGAAATCCAAGTCTTCAGACGAGCCGCACGACGAAGAGTACTTCATCCGTAAGATGCGGGAGCGTGTGACATCATACCATAACCGTAACTCTTCCGCGGAAGTTGCGGACCAGAAGGAGATTTTCCGGGCGGATAGTCAGAAAGAACGTATTTGCAATACCGTAAGGGAATCCGGGACATATCAGGCGAAACCGATAGAGATGTCCCGGAAACCATCGGTTCCCGATGCAGAAAAACCGGAAACAGGACAGAAAACGGCAGATGATTATGCACAGTTCCAACAATCCCGGCAGATGGATTTGTTTGAGGAAAAATTGCTGAAACGAGAAGTGCGGGCAGAGTACCGTCTGATTGGACAGGTATTTGAGACCTACTGGCTTGTACAGTTTCAGGATAATCTCTATATCATCGACCAGCATGCGGCACATGAACGGGTGCTGTATGAGCGGACATTAAAAGAGATGGAGAACAGGGAATTTACATCCCAGTATCTTAGCCCTCCAATTATTCTGACATTGTCTATGCAGGAAGAGGAGCTTCTGAAAACACATATGGACCGGTTTCGGCGGATTGGGTTTGAGATTGAACCGTTTGGCGGGGAGGAGTACGCTGTCCGGGCAGTTCCGGCAAATTTGTTCAGTATTGCAAAAAAAGAGCTGCTGATTGAGATGCTCGATGAACTTGCGGATGGTTTGAATACAACAATGACACCGGAGCTGATTGATGAGAAAGTCGCGTCCATGTCCTGCAAAGCCGCGGTAAAAGGAAATAACCGTTTATCAGCAAAGGAAGTGGATATACTCATTGCAGAGCTGCTTGAGTTAGATAATCCCTATCATTGTCCGCATGGGCGGCCAACCATTATAGCAATGTCGAAGAAAGAGCTGGAAAAGAAATTCAAGAGGATTGTATAGGATATGAAGAAACCTTTGATTATATTGACCGGACCGACGGCGGTCGGCAAGACAAAAGCGTCTATTGGTCTGGCAAAAGCAATCGGCGGGGAGATTATCTCTGCGGATTCCATGCAGGTTTATAAATATATGGACATCGGCTCTGCAAAAATCCGCCCGGAGGAGATGGACGGAGTGCCGCATTATCTCGTGGATGAATTGGAGCCGGACGAAGAATTCCACGTAGTCCGGTTTCAGCAGATGGCGAAACAGGCAATGAAGCGGATATACGAAAAAGGAAAGATACCGATTCTTGTCGGGGGTACGGGATTTTACATTCAGGCGGTACTTTATGATATTGATTTTATGGAGAACGGTGGAGATGATTCGTACCGCAGGGAGCTGGAATGTCTTGCACAGGAATACGGAGCAGAGTACCTGCACGGGCGTCTGCGGGAAGTAGATGCAAAATCCGCGCAGGAAATTCATGCCCACAATGTCAAACGTGTCATCCGTGCACTGGAATACCATCACCAGACCGGCCAGCCGATTTCCAGGCACAATGAAGAGCAGCGGCAGAAAGAATCTCCGTACCGGTTTGCCTACTTTGTGCTGAACGATGAGCGCAGCCATTTGTATGAACGGATTAACCTGCGGGTGGACCAGATGATTGATGATGGTCTTGAGCGGGAAGTACGGGCTTTAAAAGAACGAGGGTATACACGGAATATGGTCTCGATGCAGGGACTTGGATATAAAGAAATGCTGGATTATCTGGACGGGGCATACACACTGGATGAGGCTGTATCGGTAATCAAACGAGATACAAGACATTTTGCAAAGCGTCAGATTACCTGGTTTAAACGGGAGCGGGATGTCATCTGGATTGACAAACAGGATTATGCATATGAGGAGACAAAGATTCTGGCGGCAATGCTGTCGGAATTGGAAAAAAGAGGAATAGAAAATGGAAATAAATTTTGAAACAATGTATCAGGATCTTGGAATCTCAAAAGAAGTGATGGATGTGGGCAATAAAATCGAGCAGGAGCTGCTGCCCAGATTTCAGGCATTTGATAAAACTGCAGAATACAATCAGTTGAAAGTGCTCCGTGCAATGCAGAAAAACCGTGTCAGCGACGGATGCTTCAACTATGCAAGCGGATATGGTTACAATGATCAGGGAAGAGATACACTGGAACAGGTTTATGCGGATACATTTCATACAGAAAGCGCTCTTGTACGCCCGCAGATTACATGTGGAACACATGCACTTGCACTTGCACTTGCCGCAAATCTGCGCCCGGGAGATGAGCTCCTTTCCCCGGTCGGGAAACCATATGATACGCTGGAAGAAGTAATTGGAATCCGCCCGTCAAAGGGCTCCCTTGCGGAATACGGAATCACGTACCGTCAGGTAGAACTTCTGGAAGATGGATACTTTGATTATCCGGCAATCGAGAAGGCAATCAATGAGAAAACAAAGCTAGTGACAATCCAGCGCTCCAAAGGATACCAGACCCGTCCAAGCTACTCTGTCGGGAAAATCGGGGAGCTGATTGCATTTGTCAAAAAAATAAAACCCGATGTTATCTGTATGGTAGATAACTGCTATGGAGAATTTGTTGAGACAATCGAGCCGAGTGATGTAGGAGCAGACATGATTGTAGGTTCTTTGATTAAAAATCCCGGCGGCGGCCTTGCACCCATCGGCGGTTATGTGGCAGGGCACAGTGAGCTGATTGAAAACTGTGCTTACCGTCTGACTTCCCCGGGACTTGGAAAAGAAGTCGGGGCATCTCTTGGCGTCATGCAGTCTTTTTATCAGGGCTTTTTCCTTGCACCGACGGTTGTGTGCAGCGCATTAAAGGGTGCAGTATTTGCCGCAAATCTATATGAGCGTCTCGGATATGGCGTGATTCCGAATGGGGCAGAATCCCGACATGATATCATTCAGGCAGTGGAACTTGGGACGCCGGAAGGTGTGATTTCATTCTGTAAAGGGGTACAGGCGGCTGCGCCGGTGGACAGCTTTGTTACACCGGAGCCATGGGCAATGCCCGGATATGACAGTGATGTTATTATGGCAGCCGGAGCATTCGTACAGGGTTCTTCGATTGAACTGAGTGCAGACGGGCCAATCAAGCCGCCATATGCTGTTTATTTTCAGGGGGGGCTGACCTGGCCTCATGCGAAACTTGGAATTTTGCAGTCATTGCAGCATTTAGTGGATACCGGGGTTGTGACAAAAGAAGCGTTCGATTGAAAAAGGAGGATGGTTGTGAGACAAATTGTAATTATCGGTGGCGGGGCTGCGGGAATAATGGCTGCTGTCGCGGCTGCACGGGAAGGTGCGCAGGTGACGGTTCTGGAGCATAAGGACAGAATCGCAAAGAAGATTCTTGCCACCGGAAACGGACGCTGTAATTTTACGAATACCGTACAGACACCGGAATGTTACCGCTCTGAGAATCCAGAATTTCCGTGGGGGATAATCAGACAGTTTGATATGCAGCAGACAGTGGCTTTTTTTCTGGAACTGGGAATTTATTCCAAAAATCGAAATGGATACCTGTATCCGAATTCAGATCAGGCGTCTTCCGTGGTGGATGTCCTTTTGATGGAATTGGAGCGGCTGCGCATCCATATTCTGACAGAGACAGAGGCTGTGGGTATCGAGCCGGTAAGACACGGATTCCGTATCCATACGAATAAGAAACCGGTGTCAGCAGATGCTGTAATTCTCGCCTGCGGCTCCAAAGCGTCTCCGGTTACCGGTTCTGACG
Organism: Lachnospiraceae bacterium UBA1683; assembly: GCA_002320245.1. Classification (GTDB taxonomy): domain Bacteria; phylum Bacillota; class Clostridia; order Lachnospirales; family Lachnospiraceae; genus Schaedlerella. The sequence goes on along the minus strand of DCKD01000068.1, from coordinate 34,427 downwards.
GAAGCGGTTATGCCCTTGCAAAGCAGCTTCGACACCGGATGATTCCGGTTCTTCCCGCACTGGTACAGTTGCGGTGTAAAGAAAAATATTACAGGAGCGTGGCGGGTGTCCGGGTACAGGGGGAAGTGTCAATCTATGCAGATGGCGAATTTCTTGCAAAGGACTGCGGGGAACTCCAGCTTGTCAATTATGGGATTTCCGGGATTCCGGTATTTCAGGTGAGCAGATACGCGGCAAGGTCACTCTATGAAAAGAAGCATGTTACGGCGGTGCTGAATTTTATGCCGGATTTTGAACCGGGTGCTTTTGCGGCATTCTTACAGAGACGGATTGCACAGCGGCCGGAAAAAGCATTGGGAGAGTTTCTGGTTGGGCTGTTTCATAAGAAACTCTGTGACTTATGGTTAAAACTCGGTGGGTTTGACCGGGGAAAAAAGGTCAGGCTGATGTCGGATCTGGAGATAAAAAAACTTGCATCTCTGATTCAGCATTTCCAGACAGATGTAACAGAAACAAATTCTTTCGAACAGGCGCAAATCTGCTGTGGCGGAGTGGATACGAGAGAAGTCCATCCGGGTACGCTGGAATCGTACCTTGTTCCCGGCGTTTATTTTGCGGGAGAGATTCTGGATGTAGACGGACTCTGCGGCGGATATAACCTACAGTGGGCATGGTCCAGTGGGGCAGTAGCTGGAAGGGAGGCGGCACGTGCTACGTATTAATCAGTTAAAATTAAAACCAGGCCACACTCCGGAGGATTTGGAAAACCTCCTGATAAAAACATTAAAAATCCCGAGGGAGGATTTATTGGGCTACCGGGTTCATAAACAATCCATAGATGCACGTAAGAAACCGGAGATTTTTTATTCTTACTCTGTGGATGTAAAAGTAAAACAGGAAGAGCGGATTCAGAAACGCTTTCAGAATAAAGTGCAGAAAGTATCGGAACATCCTTATCAGATTCCGGTGCATGGAGTCAAAAAGCCTCCGTCCCGCCCGGTCATTGCCGGCGCGGGTCCTGCGGGGCTTTTTTGTGCATATCTGCTGGCAAAAGAAGGATATCGCCCCATTCTGGCAGAACGAGGTGCACCGGTAGAAGAGCGGATGAAAGATGTGGAGCGGTTCTGGAAAGACGGGATACTCAATCCGGCATCCAATGTGCAGTTCGGGGAGGGTGGTGCAGGGACATTTTCTGATGGGAAGCTGAACACACTCGTAAAGGATAAATTCGGACGGAACCGGTTTGTACTGGAAACTTTTGTGAGATTTGGTGCAGATGAAACGATTTTGTATGAGCAGAAACCGCATATTGGTACAGATGTTTTATCCATCGTAGTATCGAATATGAGAAAAGAGATTCTGTGTCTTGGCGGGGAAATCCATTTTCATACACAGGTAACCGGGCTGAATCTGGAGATGCAGTCCGGACATAAGATATTGCGCGGCGTACAGCTAAACGGTGCGGACTGTCTGGAAACCGGGATACTCGTTCTGGCTGTCGGGCATAGTGCACGCGATACTTTTCAGACTCTGTACGATGCAGAAGTTCCGATGCAGGCAAAATCATTTGCTGTGGGTGTGCGTATCGAACACCCACAGCAGATGATTCAGGAATCCCAGTATGGCAAAGAGATGGCGGCTCAGTTGCCGCCTGCTGCGTATAAACTGGCTGAGAACCTGCCGAACGGAAGAGGAGTCTATACATTTTGCATGTGTCCGGGCGGATATGTGGTCAATGCCTCTTCGGAAGAAAACCGGCTGGCGGTCAACGGGATGAGTTACCATGACCGTGCCGGGAAAAATGCGAACAGCGCGGTGATTGTATCAGTCACTCCAAAGGATTATGGTTCAGACCATCCGCTCGCCGGAGTTTCTTTCCAACGTGAACTGGAGAAAAGGGCTTATGCCGCGGGACAGGGGGATATTCCGGTGCAGTGCTACAAAGATTTCTGCATGAATCAGGCAAGCACACAATTTGGCGAGGTCATGCCACAGATGCGCGGAAATTATCGTCTTGCCAATGTACGGTCTGTTTTTCCGGAAGAACTGGCGGAATCACTGGAACAGGGCATTGCGGCAATGGACTGCAAAATCCATGGATTTGCAAGAGAAGATGCACTGCTCTCCGGTGTCGAGAGCAGAACATCTTCTCCGATAAAAATTCTCAGGGATAAGGCGATGGAAAGCGAAATAAAAGGACTTTATCCATGTGGTGAGGGGGCAGGATATGCCGGCGGAATTACCTCTGCGGCAATGGATGGAATGAAAGTTGCCGAGGCGATTATACAAAAATTTCAGAATTTTTAATTTTCCTTCCCTATACATGGAGAAAAAATTATGCTAAAATAAATCGGAATATTCTAGAATGTATCATCGGGAAAACGATGCGATGAAAAAAATAAAAGAACTCAACAATGAAGAACGCCCTTACGAAAAGTGTGAACGATTCGGGGCACAGAACCTGACAAACATCGAATTGCTTGCAGTGTTGCTGCGCACCGGAACACAGGGCGAGAATTCCATGCAGCTTGCGGAGAAGATACTCTATCCGGAATTTTCCGGAGATGGCATACTGAATATCCACCAATGGTCATACGAACAGTTGCGGCAGGTAAAGGGCATCGGGAAAGTGAAGGCAATCCAGATTTTGTGTCTGTCGGAACTCGCAAAGCGTCTGTCCAAAGCATCCGCAGAGGGGGAACTGAATTTTCAGTCTCCACAATCCATTGCCAGATATTATATGGAAGATCTCCGCCACGAAAAGCAAGAAGTGATGAAACTTCTGCTTTTGAATACGAGAACAAGGCTAATTGACGAAATGAATATTTTCAAAGGAACGGTCAATGCAGCAGTGATTTCTCCACGCGAGCTTTTTGTGGAAGCATTACAGAAAAATGCGGTATCCATCATTCTACTGCACAACCATCCGAGCGGGGATCCGTCCCCGAGTAAAGAAGATATACTGATTACATGCAGGATACGCGACGCCGGGGAGATGGTTGGTGTGAGTCTGCTGGATCATATAATCATTGGGAATAACTGCTACGTCAGTATGAGGGAGAAAAAACTTTTTTAGCATGATTAAAAAGACAGGGAAGGATAAAGAATGGCCGGGAATATATACGGACTTGATTTGGGGACATATGAAATAAAAGTCTTTGATAAGAAAAAAGACGAAATCTGGAAAGAAAAAAGTGTCATTGCGACAAAAAACAATAAAGAGATATTTGCAACGGGGGATGAGGCATATGCCATGTTTGAAAAGGCGCCGGGGAACATTGACGTGGTGTTCCCGATGCAGGGCGGCGTTATCGCACGGTTTAATGATATGCAGAATCTGCTGGAAAATCTGCTGAAAAAAGCGAGGCAGTTTTCCGGAGGAGGAGAGTATGTTATTGCGGTTCCGACAGATATCACCGAAGTGGAGAAACGTGCGTTTTACGATTTGGTATATCACTCTTCCGCCCGTGCAAAATCAGTATCCATCGTTGAGCGGGGGCTTGCAGATGCGATCGGATTCGGTCTCGATGTGTTCCAAACAGGCGGTGTCATGATTCTGAATATGGGCGGCGGCAGCATGGAACTGTCGGTTCTTGCCTGTGGCGGGATTGTTATGAACCGTCTTTTGAAGTTCGGCGGAGAGCAGTTTGATCAGGCAATCATCAACCGGGTGCGGAGAAATCAGGATTTCCTGATTGGAAGGAAGACGGCGGAATCGCTTCGGCATGAATTCGGGATTTTCAGTGAAGACACGGATTCTGTCATGCAGATTGCAGGAAGAAATCTGATTTTGGGGCTTCCACAGCGGACGCAGGTCTCAATCGGGCTTGTCCGCGCTGCGATGAAAGATTTGATGGATGAATGCGTAGTTGCCATCCGCTCCATGCTGGAACGCACGCCCCCGGATGTGCGCCGTGAGATTGAGAAAAACGGTATCTGTCTGACCGGCGGTATGGGGAAACTCAAAGGAATCTCCAGTTATCTGAAGGAAAGTACCGGAATGCATGTCTCCGTGGTGGAACATCCGGAACTTTGCAGTGTGGATGGACTCCGGCAGATTATTCAAAGCAAAAAGGAATATGCCCGTCTTACATATTCCATGTTAGATAAAGGATATAGGTGGTTAGGATAATGAAAAAAATAAATCAAACATCTCGTGCGAATAGATACTGGCTTTTGGGATTGTCACTTGCCTGTATTTTACTGATGATTTTATCTGTGTTTTCCGATAAAGTCAGCGGTCCATTTAAAGTGGCTGCAAATGTCACAGTCATCCCAATGCAGCAGGGCATCAACCATATCGGTGGCTGGCTTGGGGACGTGAATGACAGTTTCAAAACACTTAAAGAAGTACAGTCTGAGAATAAAAAGCTCAAGGAACGTGTTGATGAGCTGATTACAGAGAATAACAACCTGCAGGAAGATAAGTACGAGCTGGAGCGCCTGCAGGCACTCTATAAGCTGGATCAGAACTATGCAGAATACGAGAAAGTCGGCGCGCATGTAATCGGAAAGGATACGGGGAACTGGTTCAGCACGTTTACCATTGATAAGGGCAGTAAAGACGGTATCGAAAAAGATATGAATGTAATTGCCGGGACCGGATTGGTTGGAATCGTAACAGAGACAGGACCTACATGGGCAAAGGTACGCTCTATCATTGATGATTCCAGCAATGTCAGCGGAATGGTGCTTTCCACCTCTGACCGCTGCATTGTAGAGGGCGATTTATCTCTGTTGACGGACGGAAAGATTCGATTTGAACAGATGGAGAATAATGACAATACAATTAATGTCGGCGAGCAGATTGTCACTTCCTATATCAGTGACAAATACCTGCAGGGAATTCTCATTGGATATGTAAGTGAGGTCAATGTGGACTCCAATAACCTGACACGCTCAGGTTATATTACACCGGCTGTTGATTTTAAGAATCTACAGGAGGTTCTTGTCATAACAACAACCAAATCATCTATGACAGAGAGTAAGTAAAGGAGATGGCGGTATGAAAAAAGATAAGATACGGCGTTTCCTTGTCACTGCCGTGATTCTTCTTGGGTGTTATCTGCTGCAGTGTACTGTTTTTCCAAAACTGGTACTTGCATCCATTAAGCCGAACCTGCTGCTGATTGTAACGGCATCGTTCGGGTTCATGCGCGGACAGAAAGAAGGAATGCTGCTTGGATTTTTTGCCGGACTGATGGTTGACATCCAGTTCGGAAGTATTCTCGGATTCTATGCACTGATTTATCTTGTAATCGGATACATCAATGGCTGGTTCCGACAAATGTATTATGATGAAGATATCAAGCTTCCGCTTTGTCTGATTGCGGGCAGCGAGTTTGTATATGGGCTGGCTGTATATGTCCTGCAGTTCATGCTGAGAAGTGAATTTAATTTTCCGTATTATCTGAATCATATTATCATACCTGAACTCATATATACAATAGTGGTGACACTTGTACTATATCCGTTGATACTTTTTATTAACCACAGGTTAGAAGCAGAAGAAAAAAGGAGTGCAAGCAAGTTTGTTTAATCAATTTTATAACTATGTAAAAAGAAAGGGCCGGCAATTTCTGGATTCCAGGCTTGCCGTCCTTGGTCTTGTTTTTATTGTTCTATTCTCCATTCTAATCGGACGCTTGTTTTATCTGCAGATTGTAAAAGGAGAATATTATCTGGACAACTATAAGCTCCAGATTCGCAAGACACGGGAGATTCCGGGAACCCGCGGCAATATTTATGACAGAAACGGAAACCTGCTGGCGTATAATGAGCTGGCCTATTCCGTTACAATCGAAGATGATATTCCCTCGGACGGGAATCGAAATAAAACGCTGAACAAGATTCTCGAAGATGTGATTCAGATTGTAGAATCCCACGGAGACTCTGTTATCAATGATTTTGGAATCGTACTGGATTCCGCAGGAAATTATCAGTTCTCACAGACTGATGAGACATCAAGAATGCGGTTTATCGCGGATGTTTATGGTCAGACTTATGTAGATAAACTAAAAGATTTCCAGAAGAATGCCACTCCGGATGATATTATTCACTATTTGTGCACCGATGAAACTTATGGCTACGGATTGGATGATACAAACGAGGACAAGGCATACACCTTGAAGATGGTAACACTCCGGTATGCGATTAACCTGAACAGTTATCAGAAATATATTCCGGTTGTACTTGCCTCTGATGTCAGTGATGAGACTGCGGCTGCCATTATGGAGAATAAGAATAATCTGGAAGGCGTCGATATCGCAGAGGAATCTCTCCGCCGTTATACGGACAGTAAATATTTTGCATCCATCATTGGATATACCGGTAAGATTTCACAGGATGAGTATGATGACTTGGACAAAGATGTACAGAAAAAGTATTCGTTATCGGATATTGTAGGAAAATCAGGTCTTGAACAGACATTGGATACGACGCTCCAGGGAACAAAGGGAGAGAAAACGTTTTATGTGGACAGTGTCGGAAAAATAACTGACACGGTGAGCTATACCGAGCCGGGGGCGGGAAATGATGTTTATCTGACTATCGATAAGGATTTGCAGGAAACAACCTATAAACTATTGGAAGAGAAGATTGCTGGAATTGTGTTGTCTAAACTCCGGAATGTTATGAATTATGACCCGAGTACGGTTTCGGATTCTAAGGAAATTATTATTCCGGTTGATGACGCATACAATGCATTTATCGGAAATGAGATTATTGATGAGGCACATTTTTCGGCGGAGGATGCAGGACCGGCAGAACAGGAAGTCTATGCGGCATTTTCAGCGAAAAAAACGGCAACAATAGAAGGGCTGATGAATGAGCTCAACGGGGGAACAGCATATAAGGACTTGTCCAATGAAATGAAGGCATATGAGGATTATCTGGAAGAGGTCCTGCGTGACGATGCAGGCATTCTGATGGCGGATGCGATTGATAAGAATGATGCGACATATCAGGCATGGGCAAAACAGGAGACAATCAGCCTGAATCAGTACCTGAACTATGCAATTTCCCAGAACTGGATTGATTCGTCTAAGTTAAGCAAATACATTTCTTCAGAAAAATATTCAGATGCCGCTGAGGTGTATCAGGCGATTTTAAAATATTTACAGGATTATTTGAATTCGGATGTGAATTTCGACAAACTTCTGTACAAATATCTTATAAAATCAGAAGGTATCAGCGGAGCGCAGATTTGTGCGATTGTGTACGAACAGGGCGTTCTTCCGATGGATGAGGGCACTTATAACGGACTTCGCGACGGCAGTGTAAATTCTTATTCCTGGCTGTACAGCAAGATAGAAAATCTGGAGATTACACCGGGACAGCTTGCACTGGAGCCCTGTACGGGTTCTGCCGTGGTAAGCGATCCGAATACCGGGCAGGTACTTGCCTGTGTATCGTATCCGGGATACGACAATAACCGTCTGGCGAATACAATGGATTCGGCATATTATACACAGTTGGTAAACGGATTATCCAGACCGTTCTTTAACAACGCCACACAGGAAAAAACAGCGCCGGGTTCCACGTATAAGATGGTGTCCTCTATCGCCGGATTGACAGAGGGTGTGATTAACGGCGGTACAGTCATTACCTGTACCGGCTCCTTCGATAAGATTACCCCGGGTCCAAAATGTTGGATTTATCCATATGCGCATGGCGGACTGAATGTTGTCGGCGCAATTCAGGAATCCTGTAATGATTTTTACTACGAAGTAGGATATGAACTTGGCATGGACGCGGAGGGAAATTATGACAGTACTGTTGGTACTGATAAGCTGGCAAAATATGCACAGGAGTTTGGACTGAATGAGACAAGCGGTCTGGAAATACCAGAGTCAGAGCCGCAGATTTCCGATGAGGATTCTGTTCGTTCTGCAATTGGACAGGGAACAAATAACTACACGGTCAGCCAGTTGAACCGGTATGTGGCCACGGTAGCAAACCGTGGAACCGTATATAAGCTGTCACTGCTGAATAAAACAACAGATTCCAATGGAAAGATTATCAAGAACTATGAGCCAAGTGTGGTTAATACAATGGATGATGTTTCTTCCAATTCATGGGATCTTGTGCAGCAGGGAATGGTAAGCATGGTACAGAATACTTCCACATTTACGGGACTTAATATCTCAATGGCAGGAAAGACAGGTACAGCACAGCAAAGTGAGGTACATCCGGACCACGTACTGTTTGTCGGATATGCACCTGCTGAAAATCCGGAAATCGCGATTGCGGTCCGAATTGCAAATGGTTATAATTCTTCGTACACGGCTGAAATCGGCAGGGATATTGTCCGTGCGAAATTCAACCTGGCAGATGCCAAAGAACTGATTACCGGACATGCTGCAGATATTGGAACGGCAATCATCGGAGATTAATGACAGTATTACAGATAAAGTCGCTTTCGAAATACAGCAGGAAAACAACAGGTGAAACGGAATCCACTTGTAGATTAATTGTGAAAAGAAGTTGCGGGAGGATAGACAACAATGGGAGAAGTAATTGTTATTACATCAGGAAAAGGCGGCGTCGGCAAAACGACGACGACAGCAAATATTGGGATTGGGCTTTCCCTTGCAGGAAATAAAGTGGTAGTCATTGACACTGACCTTGGACTTAGAAACCTGGATGTCGTTATGGGGTTGGAGAACCGGATTGTCTACAATCTGGTTGATGTGATTGAAGGAAAATGCCGGATGAAACAGGCACTGATTAAAGACAGTCGGTTTCCTGAGCTGTATCTTCTTCCGTCTGCGCAGACAAAGGATAAGACATCCGTGTCTCCGGAGCAGATGCGGAAGCTGATTAGCGACCTGAAAGAAGAGTTTGATTATATCCTTCTGGACTGCCCGGCGGGAATCGAACAAGGATTCCAAAATGCGATTGCCGGCGCCGACCGTGCCATTGTCGTTACAACGGCAGAGGTTTCTTCCATCCGTGATGCCGACCGGATTATCGGTCTGCTGGAGACAAATGGAATCCGCAGGAATGAACTGATTATCAACCGACTTCGCATTGACATGGTACGGAGGGGAGATATGATGTCAGTAGAAGATGTCACAGAGATTCTTGCAATTGATTTGCTCGGAGTTATCCCGGACGATGAGCAGGTGGTCATTGCAACCAATCAGGGGGAGCCGGTGATAGGAGAGGACTGTATGGCGGGACAGGCTTACCAGCATATCTGCCAGCGGTTACTTGGAAAAGAAGTGCCGATTCCGGATTTCAGCAGACCGGAGGGAATTCTAACCCGGTTCCGGCATTTATTCAGCAGACAGTAGGAGGCGTGGAATGATGAGTGTACCTTCTGTTCAGATTGCAAAAGAGAGAGTCAGAGCCTTAGTGATTGCTGACAGAATGCACTGCACACCGGATACCGTTGAACAAATGTCAACCGATATATATCTTGCCATTTCCAAATATATGGAAGTGAAACCGGAACATTTTGACTTGGAAATTACACGTTCAGATATACATATAAAATATACAGGAGAAAAATAGTGAAAGTTTTTATTCAGAATCTTAAGCATCGTTATCACATAAAAGATTATAAATTCAGTCTTGTTGCGTTTGTGCTTGCAATTTCGGTTGTCGGAATCTTTATTGTCGGAAGCGCACAGGAATCTTTTCAGTTTAAACAGATTATTGGCGTAATTATCGGAATCGCTGCAATGATTATTATCTCGCTGATTGATTATGAGTGGATTCTTGGGTTTTACTGGATACTATATGTCTTGAATATCGTATTGCTTGTTGCGGTATTATTATTTGGCGTCAAGGTAAATGGCGCAACCCGCTGGCTGAATCTCGGGTTCATCCAGTTTCAGCCTTCAGACCTGACGAAAATCCTGATGATTCTGTTCTATGCCAGATTTTGGATGAAACGGGAGCGGGCTGTAAATGACAAATGGACAATCATTCAGGGGATTGCGTTGATTCTTCCGTCACTGATTTTAATATATAAGCAGCCGAACCTGTCAAATACAATTTGTCTGGGTCTGTTGTTTTGTGTACTGATGTTTGTCGGCGGGCTGAGTTACAAGTTTATCGGCACAGTGCTTGCAATTATCATACCGGCCGCCGTAATTTTATTTGTTATCGTAATTCAGCCGAATCAGCAGCTTATTCATCAGTATCAGCAGAATCGTATCCTGGCATGGCTTGAACCGGAAAAATATGAAGATGAAGAGGCGTACCAGCAATTAAACTCGGTAATGGCAATCGGTTCGGGACAGCTCACCGGAAAGGGCTATAAGAGCGAAGTGACAACTTCTGTTAAAAACGGAAATTTTATTTCTGAGCCGCAGACGGACTTTATTTTTGCAATTATTGGAGAAGAATTGGGATTTGTGGGTTGTTGTATAGTCATTATTTTGTTATTATTAATAGTAATCAGTTGTATTTCTGTTGGCATGAAGGCAAGAGACACCGGAGGGCGTATTATCTGTGCGGGAGTCGCCGCACTGATTGGAATTCAAAGCTTTATCAATATCAGTGTGGCTACGATGCTTGTCCCGAATACCGGAATTTCCCTTCCGTTTGTCAGTTACGGACAGACATCCATTATATGCTTTTTTATGGGAATTGGGCTTGTATTGAATGTTGGGCTTCAGCAAAACAAATACCAGTAGAGGAGTGAATTGTAATGAATATAGGATTAGTAGCACATGATGCGAAAAAGAAATTGATGCAGAATTTCTGCATTGCATATAGAGGAATCTTAAGCAAGCATAATCTGTACGCGACAGAGACAACGGGAACGCTGGTGGAAAGCGTTACAAACCTGACTATCCACAAGTACCTTCCGGGACATCTTGGCGGTAAACAGATGCTGGGAGCACAGATTGAGCATAATGACATGGATTTGCTGATTTTCTTCCGTGATCCGCTGACACCGCGTTCCCACGAACCGGATGTAAACGATATCGTAAAACTATGTGATATATATAATATACCGATTGCAACGAATATTGCCACCGCAGAAGCATTGATTCTTGCATTGGACAGAGGAGATTTGGACTGGCGTGAAATGTACAAATAATCAACAGAGAAAACGGCGTACAGTGAGCAGGCGGCAGCAGATGCTCCGCACCCGGAAAAAGCAAAGGCAAAAGAAAGTCCGTATGATAGTGACTCTATCTGTTCTTGCGGTTCTTCTTGTGGCGGGCTGCGTTTTGTTTTTTATAAAACAAAGCTCAGGAAAGAACTATGCAATTACATATGAGACAGAACATTACAATGAGAATCTATATCAGGGCGGGCTGTTTGCAAAGGAGCTTTGCGTCTCAGCGGAGGATGTGGCGCTGGATGGATTTGACGGGGATTCTTCCCTCGGTGCTGCCGGACTTTTCGATATCAAAAACCAGAAGGTTCTGTATGCGGACAGAATCCATGATAGGCTGTACCCTGCCAGTACGACAAAGATATTAACTGCGTATCTGGCGTTAAAGCACGGAAACATGGATGATATCGTTACCATCAGTGAGAATGCCGTCAATCTGGATTCCGATGCACAGGTGTGCGGTCTGAAGGCAGGAGACAAAATCCGTCTATATGATTTGATGTGCGGTTTATTGCTGTACTCAGGAAACGATGCAGCCATTGCGGTTGCGGAACATATCAGCGGAAGCGTAGAGGCATTTGTAGAACAGATGAATCAGGAGGCTCAGGCGCTTGGTGCTACGAACTCTCATTTTGTCAATCCTCATGGGCTGCATGACGAAGAACAGTATACCACTGCTTATGACTTATATCTGATGTTCAATGCCTGTGTCCGGAATTCTACGTTTGTAGATATTATCTCTCAGAAGTCTTATTCTGCGTCCATTACCGGGGCAGACGGAACTGTACGGGCAGAAGAGTGGATACCGACCAATTACTATTCCGCAGGCGAAGCAGCAGTCCCGGAGGGTGTGAATATCCTTGGCGGGAAGACAGGTACAACCGATGAAGCAGGCTCCTGCGTCATTTTATACAATCAGGATATGGAGGCGAACCCATATATTTCAATTATTATGGGCGCGAATGATAAAACAATTCTTTATGATGACATGACAAAGCTGCTCTCTGCCGGAGTAGCCGGAAATTAGAATTACGTGGAAATCCAAAACATGCAGCAATCTGAACAATACAGACTGCTGCATGTTTTTTCTATTTTACTTCCATTAATCAGACATTTTCCCGATTCTTCCATAGAGACTAATAAGATAAAGTCCGCACAGACCAACGATTGTATAGATAATCCTTGAAAGCCAGCTTAAGTTTCCAAACAGGAAAGCGACAAGGTCAAAACGGAATACCCCAATCAGCAGCCAGTTAATAGCACCGATAATGACAATCGTAAGTGAAGTGTTATCGAACCATTTCATATGAATTCCTCCTTTTCCATATCAATGCTTTTATTATTACCGGAAATGCTGGAAATATACATTTAAAAATGTTATACTGTATAAGTTAATTAAGACTGATATCCAAAGAGTGTTATTTGGAGGACAATAAATTTGGCATCAAAGAAAAAGAAATCTATTAATATTCGGCATTACAGAACCCGGCAGGAGATGAATATCGGTATTTTGCTTTTCGCATTCATTTTCCTGTATCTCATCGTGACAATCATTACATATGCGACTTCGAAAAAGATTTCCGTTTATGAAGTGCGGGAAGGAAGTATCGTAAAAGACAATTCATATACAGGCTTTATTATGCGGGAAGAAACGGTATTTCATGCGGATGCGGATGGATATGTCAGTTATTTTCAAACTGAAAACACAAAACTGAAAGCCGGGAGCAATGTGTATGTGCTGTCAGGACAGGCATTGGAGACTTCCGCCGGGGATGTTTCGGCAACAGCAGAATTGAGTACGGAAGAGCAGAATGCACTCTATTTGAAAATACAGAATTTTAATGAGACTTATAATACCAATAAATTTTCATCCGTTTACTCGCTGAAAAATGATATTGATTCCACATTGCAGGATGCATCCAATCAATCCAAAACAGCACAGCTTGATAATGTAATTGCGGAAAACGGAGAGAATCTATCTGTCTATACAAGCACAGGAGACGGATTGCTTGTTCTGGATGTAGACGGATATGAGGAGCTTACAGAGGATTCTCTGGATGAAGCTCTGTTTGACCGCAGCAACTATGAGGTAACCAGATTCAGCGATGATATGAAGGTCAAGGCAGGACAGCCGGTCTATAAGATGGTGACAAGTGAAAACTGGAACGTCTATATCCAGCTTGATGAAGAGACGGCGAAAAATCTGGCAGATACTACATTTATTAAGACAAGAATCGATAAAGATAATGAAACGATATGGGCGGATTTTTCGATTCTTGAAAAAGACGGCAGTTATTACGGCTGTCTTAGCTACGATAATTCGATGATTCGCTATTCGGAAGACCGTTACCTGAACGTAGAACTGATTATGGAAGATGAGAGCGGTCTGAAGATACCAAAGAGTGCCGTGATTGATAAGCCGTTTTATACAATTCCACAGGAATATCTGACGACAAGCGGGAATCAGTCATCGCAGGGAGTTATGATTAAGGATGGAAACAGTGCGGTCTACCAGCCGGTCGATATTTATTATACATCACCGGACGGTGAGGTATATCTGAATCCGGGTGCATTTGACAAGGATACAATACTTGTCAGGCCGGGAGAGTCCGGTCCCCCGGAGACTTATATGCTGCGTAACCAGAAAACACTGAAAGGCGTATACTGCATCAATCAGGGGTATGCAGTATTCAAACAGATAACCATTCTCTGCGAGAACGACGATTATTATATTGTCGAGGAAGGAACATCCTATGGACTCAGTAATTATGACCATATTGTTCAGGACGGGAAAACAGTTTCGGAGAATGAAGTCGTATTCCAGTAACTTATGTTCTGGTAAAACAGATTTTGATGTCGTTTTGGAAAATCGGGCTCGTAAGATTTCAGTGTTATTTCAGAAAATCAGACTTGTAAATGGAGGAAAGAATATGTTAAAAGAACAGTTACAAGATGTAGAGGGGAAGATTCAGGCTGCCTGCGGGCGTTCCGGGCGGAGTCGGGAGGATGTGACGCTGATTGCGGTCAGCAAAACAAAACCAGTCGCGGTCCTTCAGGAGGCTTATGACCTCGGCGTCCGCGTGTTTGGGGAAAATAAGGTACAGGAGCTGACAGAAAAATACGAGGCTCTTCCGAAGGACATCCACTGGCATATGATTGGACATCTGCAGACGAACAAAGTAAAATACATTATTGATAAGGTGGACTTGATTCATTCGGTAGACTCCCTGAAACTGGCGGAAACAATCGAGCGGGAAGCGGAGAAACATAACCTGACTGCAAACATTCTGATTGAAGTGAATGTTGCGGAAGAGGAGAGCAAGTTCGGATTAAAAGTAGATGAAGTTGTTCCTTTTATAGAAAAAATTGCATCATTTAAGCATATACACGTATGCGGGCTTATGACAATTGCCCCTTTTGTTGAAAATTCCGAAGAAAATCGTGAAATTTTCGCGAATTTACATAAATTATCTGTTGACATTGCAGCGAAAAACATTGATAATGTTAATGTGAGCATACTTTCAATGGGGATGACCAACGATTATACAGTTGCTATTGAAGAGGGCGCAACTATGGTCCGTGTTGGAACCGGAATCTTTGGCGCCAGAAATTACAATATATGATTGTAACAGTTCAGAACTGCAGCATGATCTGCGTCCTGAATGTCCTGAATAGTTACATATAATTTTGGAATAGGAAAGTAATGCAGAAAAAACATTGTGTGACCAGCACAAGATAGGAGTGTAAACATGGGTGTGTTTGATAAATTTCTGGACATCATGAAATTAAATGATGATTATGACGATGATTTCTATGATGATGAGGACGAGTTTTACGAGGATGATTATGAGGAAGAAAAGCCACATCGTTCTCTGTTCGGAAAGAAGAATAATAAAAGCGACGATTATGAGGATTTTGATGCAGGAGAGACTGATAAAAGTTTTGCACCGGCTGCAGGCAGCAAGGTGACTCCGATGCGCCAGCCGGCTTCAAGAAGAGGGGCAAACATGGAAGTATGCGTTGTGAAACCGACTTCTGTTGATGATTCCCGTGAGATAACAGAGACATTACTTGCGGGGCGTACCGTAATCCTGAATCTGGAAGGAATGGATCTTGAGATTGCACAGCGTATTATCGACTTTATTTCCGGTGCTACATTCGCAATCAGTGGCAATCTTCAGAAAATTTCAAACTATATTTTCCTTGTAACACCGACAAATGTAGACATTTCCGGTGACTTACAGGATTTGCTCGGCGGTTCTATGGAATCCGCAAATGTACGCGGAAGGTTTTAGCGTATTGATATGATGCAAAAGGAAAAACAGCTTTTGGAAAAGCATTTGATTGACTTATCCAGACAGGCATATCATCGAAATATTGTTACATATTCTGATTTTATGAATTTAAATGAATTAAATATTTTACATTCGATTCCAAAGAATAAACTTTACACTGGGTTTATTACTTTTGGCGGATATGATTTTGCAGAGCGTCAGATGGCGGCATTTCTACCTGATGCTCTTTCTTTGCGTACTGAAGATGCGGGCGGTGATGTATCGGATTTGTTTTCCCAGGAATTATATGTGCTGCGCATCTCACCGCTGAACCGAAAATATGCAGAAGAGCTTAATCACAGAGATTATCTTGGAGCAATTCTGAATCTTGGAATAGAGCGCGGCAAAACCGGAGATATTCTCATAGAAGATACAGATGCGCTTTTGTTTGTCCGCCCGCAGATGCGGGAATTTCTGTCGGAGCAGTTGACGAGAATCCGCCATACTTCTGTTACGGTAAAGGTTGATGAACTTACCGGATTTCATTATGAACCACGGTTTGAGGAAATCAAAGGGACAGTTGCCTCCGTGCGGCTGGACAGCCTGCTTTCTGTTGCATTTTCCACATCAAGAAGTAAGCTTACCGGATTGATTGAAGGCGGAAAAGTTTTTGTAAACGGAAGATTAATCACAACAAATGCGTATCAGGTAAAAGAGCATGATAAAATTTCTGTCCGTGGAATTGGAAAGTTCGAATATGTTGAAACACTTACGGTGACAAGAAAAAATCGGATTTATGTATCCATTCACAAATATATATAGATGAATATCTGAATATTCTTCGAAATCATGAAAAAGAGGGTATGTTTATGCAGCATAAAAATGAAGTGATTAAAAGTTATCTGGCAGCTATCATTTTCGGCATTGCAGCCATCCTGCTGGATCAGGTTACAAAGTGGCTTGCAGTTACGCAGTTGAAAGGAAAAGACAGTATTGTGCTGATTCCGAATGTGTTCGAGCTGCATTATCTTGAAAATCGGGGAGCGGCGTTTGGATTATTTCAGAACAGGCAGTTTCTGTTTCTTACAGGTGCATTGATTGTACTTATTGTTGTAGGGTGGCTTTACGGAAGGATGCCGCATACAGCCCGCTTTTATGGGCTGCGTGTCTGCGCGGTTCTCGTCTGTGCCGGAGCAGCCGGCAATATGATTGACCGCGTATCACAAAATTACGTTGTCGATTTTTTCTATTTTAGTTTCATCGATTTTCCAATCTTTAATGTGGCGGATTGTTATGTTGTAGCGGCATGTATCCTTTTTGCAATATTGATTTTGTTTTATTATAAGGACGAAGATTTTTCATGGTTATCTTCACACAAATAACCTCAATGGAGATAAAATAAAATGGAAGAATTAAAGCTTACAGTCACAACTGGCGGAGAACGCGTGGACAAGTATCTGACAGCACAGTTGAGCGGGATGACACGGTCCCATATTCAAAAGCTAATCAAAGAACAGCATGTACAGATGAATCAGTCCCCTGTAAAGGCAAACTGTAAGCTGAGTGCAGGGGATGTACTTTCTGTACAGATTCCGGAGCTGAAAGAGCCGGATATTGTTCCGGAAAATATTCCGCTGGATATTTTATATGAAGACAATGATATTCTCGTTATCAACAAACCAAAAGGTATGGTGGTACATCCGGCGCCGGGGCATTATTCCGGGACACTAGTCAACGCGATTATGTATCACTGCCGTGAAAATCTTTCCGGGATAAACGGAGTGCTCCGTCCCGGAATTGTGCATCGGATTGATATGGATACTACGGGCTCATTGTTAATCTGTAAAAATGACAAAGCTCATCAGGCGCTTGCAGAACAGTTAAAAAAGCATTCTATTACCCGCAAATACCATGCGATTGTCTATGGAAACCTCAAAGAGGACAGCGGGACGGTTGACAAACCAATCGGCAGACACCCGACAGACCGCAAAAAAATGAGTACACATTGTACGAACGGACGGCATGCAGTTACGCATTATCGTGTATTGCGGAGATTGGGAAACTACACATATATTGAGTGCCGGCTTGAGACCGGCCGTACACATCAGATCCGCGTACACATGGCAAGCATCGGACATCCTATCCTCGGAGATACGGTATATGGACCGGCGAAATGTCCGTTTCGGCTGGAGGGGCAGACGTTGCATGCTAAGATACTTGGAATTACCCATCCGGCATCGGGAAAGTATATGGAATTCGATGCTCCCCTTCCGGATTATTTTAATGCTTTGCTTGAAAAACTTCATTGAAACGAATATAATAGAGTTATAGATATGCCTCCGGCATTCTTGAATTATTGGGTTCAGCGTAAAGGAGCGTGATTTGTATGAAAACAAACACTATAATTACTATCGGCAGAGAGTTCGGAAGCGCAGGCAGAGAGATTGGGCGTAAAGTAGCGGAAGATTTCGGCATTAAGCTTTATGACAAAGAGATGCTTTCCAGAGCAGCTAAAGAAAGCGGAATCTGCGAGGAGATTTTCGAGACGCACGATGAAAAGCCGACCAACAGTTTTTTGTATTCCATTGTCATGGATACATATTCTATGGGTTACACTGGCGGTACTTACAACGATATGCCGATTAACCACAAGGTATTCCTTGCTCAGTTCGATGCAATCAAAAAAATAGCGGATGAGGGATCGTGTATACTTGTCGGAAGATGTGCCGATTATGCACTGGAATCTTATGACAACGTTGTAAGCGTATTTATCCATGCGGATATGGATGCAAGAATTGCACGTATCAGCCGGATTTATGATTTGCCTGCGAATAAAGCAAAAGACATGATTATTAAAACCGATAAGAAACGTTCCAGTTACTATAATTATTACACAAACAAACACTGGTCAGATGCCGAGAGCTATGAGCTGTGTCTGAGTAGTTCTGAACTTGGAATCGAGGGTACTGCCAAAGCAATTGAGCAGTATGTTGCATTGAAAGAGAGTATTAAGAACGCAGCCCTTTAATTCTTTACTGTCCGGAACAGTTGGCGTTCCGGACAGATATTTTTATGCTATAGGAAATTGTCACCTTACATGGGGAACACGTTCCGGCCACCCTGCAATGTTTCCGTCCAGAATCGCGTGGAAAAGCCGTTCCCGGACTCCAGGATTTTCCTCATTTAACTGGCGTACCAGTTCCTTTGCATATTGCCGTTTCGTGTATCCGTCCACCGGGCATTTACTTTTTACAACGGGTAAATCATACTTATGCTGAAAACCGATTACTTCCACTTCATCGACAAACATAATCGGCCGTATTACAGTTAAATCCATACGGTCAAGATATGTTTTCGGAGAAAATGAATAGAATCTGCCTTCATATATCAGAGAGAGCAGCATCGTTTCAATAATGTCATCTTTATGATGGGCATATGCAACTTTATTACAGCCCATTCCCCGGATTGTTTCATTTAGCGCACCTTTCCGCATCTTTGCACAGAGGGAGCAAGGATTTTTTTCTTTGCGTACCTGAAATAAAATGTTGTAAATATCGGTCGTCACAATTTTGTATGGGATTTTCATCTCGGCACACAATTGTTGAATCGGAGACAAATCAAAATCTTCAAATCCAAGATTTACCGTGACTGCACTTATTTTAAAATGCTTCGGGTAAAACCTCTGCAGCCCATGAAGTGCATAGAGCAGAGTCAGGCTGTCCTTTCCTCCGGATATCCCGACTGCAATATGGTCGCCTTCCTCAATCATCTGATATTCGTCAACCGCTTTTCTTGTGTAGCTTAATAATCGTTGTAACTGCATCTTTATTCGTTCCTTTCCAAATTCATTCCGTTCTATCTTAATCCTCCCGTAATTTTACAGCCGCCGCAGCCTTGCGCCGTCTGTCTTCGTCAATGGCAGCGTAATGTTTCCTAGTCGTATTGACGTCTTTATGCCCGAGGACATCGGCAACAAGGTAAATATCGCCTGTCTCGCGGTATAGAGCTGTTCCATAGGTACTGCGCAGCTTATGAGGGGTGATTTTTTTGTTTGGCGTTACCTGTCTGGCATACTTCTTTACCATATTCTCAACAGCCTGCACCCCCATCCGTTTTCGTTGGGTGGACAAAAACAGTGCATTTTCATGACCGGGGAGGGGAGCAGTGGCTTTCCTTGTTGTATACAGATACATCTTCAGCGCATTTTCAACCTCTTCGCCAAAGTAAACGACCATTTCATTTCCACCTTTGCGTGTCACTTTTACGCCGTTATTTTTAAAATCAACATCTGTAATATTGAGGCCGACACATTCTGATACACGGATACCCGTACCAAGCAGTAAAGTAATTATTGCCAAATCACGGTTTTTGGTTTTTTCATAATATACTTTTTTCTGCCCTGTCAGTTCATCCCCGCCATGTTCCACAAAATCAAGCAACGATGCAACTTCATCTGTATCCAGGCGGATGATTGCCTTATCGTGCAGTTTTGGCATATCGACAAGGAGCGTTGGGTTCTTCCCGATAACCTGATGCCTGAAATAATAACCGTAAAAACTCCGGAGCGCCGACATCTTGCGTGCAAGCCCTTTTTCCGTGTTCGTAATCTGCTTTTCATCCTCATTTTTATAGACCTTCAGATATTCCTGATATTCTTCGATGTCTACAGGCTCCAGACGCTCCAAATCCGAGGTTTTAAACTGCTCAATGGTATAATCCCTGTATATGGGGTTATTTTCCATTAAAAAGTGAAAGAACACGCGGATATCATAGGCATATGAAATTCTCGTCTTTGCAGATGTGGTTGGCTCAATCGCCCGGAAATAGTCCTTTGCAAACGGCGGTAATGTCTTCAGGATTTCCCTCAGGCGCAATGTGTCGTCAATATAAGTTTGTTCGTGATATGTTTTTTCGTTTGTGTTCGGTATAAATGTGTTGTTCAGTTCTTTGTTTTCATCCATTGCAAAACTCCTAAATTCTGTAGTTGTGGTAATTGTACAGTTATCATAACTAGAGTTATTATAACATAATCTCGGTTTTCCGTCTATATCTTTTGGAAAAATCGAGATTTGTCGTATAGATATATGCCGCACTGAAATCTGCTTTTGTTAAATCATACCTATATATTAATAATGAGAAAGGCAACATGTACATTTTCTGCACATATTGCCTATGGGTGAGTTTATATATCAATACATACCCTCAACTGACAAGATGTGTACTCTCTTCAACCGAGGGCAGGGATGTATATTGATACCGTTAAAAATCTGAATTGAAGTTCCAACCGTCAGGGAGAACTGCTAAAATGAGTTCCCATACACAACAATCAGTTTATCGCCGGTTTTAATCGTGTCATTACTCAGGCGGTTGATGGACTTTAATTCCTTTATATATGAATCTATGGAGCCATTGTAATCATTTGGCATATACCTTTCTGCGATATCCCATAACGTATCTCCGGATTTTATCGTAATACTTTCATATACCTGAAATTGTTCAGGGTTCATGCGGTTGCCATGTGCGGATGCCATAAAACTTCCAAAACAGATACAACATACGGCAATTAACAGAAAGCCTGTAAATAATGCCGTGAAATGATTGTGTCCGGATATTTTTTGATTCTGATATCTTCGCTGCTCTTCTCTTTTGTCTGCCTCTTTGCTTTTTCCATCTGTTTTCCTCATAACAACACTCCCCTTATCGCTTGAACCTTACTGATATTCCAGTTCCCTTCTGTATATAGATTAAGAAGAACAGGTGTTCCTCTCTATGACAATCAGTATACATCGTGAACATATGTTTGTCAACCGTTTTTCTTAAGAAATTCGAACATATTTTCGCAACAAGTGTTTGCGTTTTACGGTTTTATATGGTATTATTAAAATATACCAGACAAAGAGAAGAAAAAAGGGATAAAACGGAGGAAAACAGCGTATGTCACAGAGGAAAATCAGTCAAAAACAGGAAGAAATTCTCGAATACATAAAATCACAGATATTAGAAAGGGGATTTCCGCCTGCTGTGCGTGAGATTTGCGAAGCGGTGAATTTAAAGTCTACGTCATCAGTCCACTCCCACCTTGAAACATTGGAGAAGAACGGATATATCCGGCGGGACCCAACTAAACCGCGTGCGATTGAGATTCTGGATGATACATTCAATCTGACGCGGCGTGAGGTAGTAAATGTTCCGCTGATTGGACGTGTTGCAGCCGGTGAGCCAATCCTCGCTCAGGAGAATATTGAGAACTACTTCCCGTTCCCGGTTGAAATGATGCCGAATAAGCAGACATTCCTTTTGGAGGTACAGGGGGAAAGTATGATTAATGCCGGTATCTTAAGCGGTGATTATGTGCTTGTTCAGGAAGAAAGCACGGCGGATAACGGGGATATGGTTGTCGCATTGATTGATGACGGTGCAACTGTAAAGACATTTTATAAGGAGGAAGGAGTCATCCGGCTTCAACCGGAAAATGATTTTATGGAGCCAATCATTGTTACAGACTGTACGATTCTCGGTAAAGTAATTGGTGTATTTCGTTTTTTCCGTTAAATAACGGTATGTGGCGCCAGAAAATTGAATTGCTTTGTTATACCATACCACGGATGGCGGACTCTGAAGAGTCCGTCGTTCTGATTTTAGGGCAAAAAAGGGGGAAACTGTACCCTAATAGTTCAATACAGCCTCTTTTTCCGTGTCTTACTATTAGGGTACAGTTTCCCCCTTTTCAGTCTTAATTCAGGTTTTCCACCTCTACGGTGTTTCCATCTCTCCAGATTCTTTCCAAATCATAGAACAGGCGGTTCTCCTTATCAAATACATGGACAATGATATCGCCGAAATCAAGCAATACCCAGTTTCCATTTCCGTAGCCTTCCCGCTGTTTCAATGGGAATCCAGCCCTGTGCATCTCCTCTTCTACGTTATCAACAAGTGCCTGTACCTGACCCTGATTCGTGCCGTTTGCAATGATGAAATAATCTGCAAGAACGGAAATGCCGGAAATATCAATGATTTTGATATCTTCCCCTTTTTTATCATCTAATGCATGATATGCAAGTTTCGCCATTTTCTTTGCCTGGTCCATAGCATACATACCTCCTCTATTTGTTTGAGTAAAACTCATATGTTTTTGCTGTCATCGTATCTACCGGACGTGCCTGCCATTTCAGGTATGCCAATGTGTTCTTTGCACAAAGGCACACTGCCTGGTCAATGTCCGTAAATGCAAGTGTGCGTATCTCGGAGAGCCCGGGAATCATTTTCCTGCCCGGTTCGATATAATCTGCAAGATACACGATTTTTTCCAGCATCGTCATATCCGGACGTCCTGTTGTATGATATAAAATTGCATTCAAAATCCGCTCATTCTCCACCTCGTACTCCGCTTTTGCAAGGTACGCGCCAAGTTTTGCATGAATCAATGGCAATACTTCCATTTCCGCATCGCTGAGTGTAATCCCGTATTTCTTACAGAGCCTCGCCTGTTCTTTCGGTGTGCCGAACTTTCCGCAGTCATGGAGCAGACCTGCCGTGAGTGCCTCTTGAATGTCATATCCATAGCGCATTGCCATTGATGCCGCTGTGTACATCACGCCTTGTGTATGCCGGTAGCGCTCTGGTTTCAGCTTTTTCTCAAGTTTTTTATTAATTGTCTCTAAATCCATTGCTTTTCTTTTCCTTTGTAATGTACAAGTGTTGTTTTTTGATATAGTCGGCTACTGCATCCGGGACCATATAATATACACGGAGTCCCCTTGCAGCACGCTTTCGGATTGTTGTTGATGAGATTTCCAACAATGGCGCACGAAGCAGCTCGATTCGTGCATCGTACTCCTGTGTCAGATAATGAATCTGCATCCGCATATCCTCTGCATCCTTATCATCCCGCATCGCCGCAAGAATGATACAGGTCGGGAAAATCTCCCGGAAATATTTCCAATGCTCAATTGCAAATAAAGAGTCTGCCCCAAGAATAAAATAAAATTCATTCTCCGGATAAATTGCATTCAGCTCCCGCATCGTTTTATATGTGTAAGAATGGCTTGTCTCCTTTGCCTCATGCAGACATAATTTAAAATAAGGGACATCTTTGATTGCCAGACGAATCATTTCCACCCGGTGCATCAATGCATCTTCCATCTCCTTCGTCTGTTTATGCGGAGGATTTCCATTTGGAAGAAACCAGATTTCATCCAATCCGAAATCCTCATAGGCAAATTCTCCGAGGAGCAGATGACCAATATGAATCGGATCAAATGTGCCGCCCATAATACCTATTTTCATCTCATCACCTATGGCAAAATAATTTTCTTCTTGTCGTCTTTTCCTTCCTTATACAGTACGAT
The DNA here is from genome assembly GCA_002320245.1 of Lachnospiraceae bacterium UBA1683. Classification (GTDB taxonomy): domain Bacteria; phylum Bacillota; class Clostridia; order Lachnospirales; family Lachnospiraceae; genus Schaedlerella. The sequence continues at coordinate 10,728 of DCKD01000068.1, read as the reverse complement.
TTTCTTTCCGATTACCTGTACAATCTGAGAATGAGTGCGCTCTGCGACCATCTCAGCGAGCTCGCGCGGATTGTCCGCACAGTTCTGGAGAACACTAATTTTAATCAGCTCTCTGGCATCAAGTGCTTCGGAAATTGCCTGCGTAAGACCCGGATTCATACTGGACTTTCCAATCTGGAAAATCGGCTCGATGTTCATTGCAAGTCCTTTTAAATATGCTCTCTGTTTTGAAGTCATTTTCTAATCTCCTGTTCATTTCTGCCGGAAAACGGACATTCGGAATCTGTTTTCCGGCGTACTCAATCAAATGGTTTATTTGTAATAGTCGAACTGTAGTCCGTACATCCTGACGGTATCGCCTTCCTGAATACCCGCCGCTTCAAGCCCGTCCAGAATACCGGCATCTTTCAAAAAGCGCTGGAAAAATGCAAAGCCCTTCTCAGAATCGAGATTCGTATATCCAAGCATCTTCTCAATCTTCGGACCTTCTACTACATACATGTCGTCTTCTTTTTCGATAGTATATGGAAGTTCTTCATAAATCAACTCATCCTCCGGGAAATACTCCTGCTCGAAGACAACAGTTTCCGTTCCGATTTTCTGCAATTCTTCTCCGACATAATACAGCAGTTCATGAATGCCCTTTCCGGAAACACCGGAAATTGGAAATACCTTGATTCCCTTTGGCCCAAACTCTGCACGCAGACGCTCTACCGGATTTTCGTCTTCCGGATAAATCAAATCTGTCTTATTGGCTGCGATTACCTGCGGTCGCTTTGCAATTTCAGGATTGTAAGCTTCCAGCTCCGCATTGATTTTGTAAATATCCTCCACCGGGTCGCGTCCCTCGGTTCCTGCGGCATCCACGACATGAATCATCAGCTTTGTACGCTCAATATGACGAAGAAATTCATGTCCCAGACCGACACCTTCCGACGCACCTTCAATCAGTCCCGGGATATCAGCCATGACAAATCCCTTGCCGCCCTTTAAATCTACAACGCCCAGATTCGGATTCAATGTTGTGAAATGATAATTGGCAATCTTCGGGTCGGCATTTGTTACACGGGACAGTAACGTGGACTTCCCTACATTCGGAAAACCAATCAGTCCTACATCAGCAATGACTTTCAGTTCCAGTGTTACTTCCATCTCCATTGCCGGCTGTCCGGGCTGCGCATACTTTGGGACCTGCATCGTTGCCGTAGCAAAATGCTGGTTTCCCAATCCGCCTTTTCCGCCCTTAAGCACAATCTGCCGACGGTTGTCCCCAGACATATCTGCGACAACTTTTCCTGTCTTAACCTCTTTGATTACCGTTCCCTCCGGAACTTTTAAAACGACATCCTTCCCATCTTTTCCGTGGCATCTGCGTTTACCGCCTTCCTCGCCGTCTCCGGCAGCAAATTTTCTCTTATGCCGAAAATCATACAGAGTATTCAATCCTTCGTCTACTTCAAAAATCAAGTCTCCGCCCTTGCCGCCGTCTCCGCCGTCGGGGCCTCCATTTGCCACATATAATTCACGCCGGAAGCTGACATGTCCGTTTCCGCCTTTTCCGGAGCGAATGATAATTTTTGCTCTGTCTGCAAACATATCTATACCTCTCTTTTCCAAGATTACATTCCCAGAAGGGGGTTGCACAAATGAGTTTAAACTCATTGCTAACACAAAAAAGGCAGGAAAAATCCTGCCTTCATGAACTGATGATTATTCAGCTACCGGATAGATAGAAACCTGTTTCTTATCTCTTCCTTTTCTTTCAAATCGAACAACACCGTCAACCAGTGCGAACAGAGTATCATCTCCGCCACGTCCAACATTCACGCCTGGGTGAATCTTAGTTCCGCGCTGTCTGTACAGGATGTTACCAGCTTTTACAAACTGTCCGTCAGCTCTTTTGGCACCTAATCTTTTAGCCTCGGAGTCACGCCCGTTCTTTGTGGAACCAACTCCTTTTTTATGAGCGAAAAACTGAAGGTTCAAATTCATCATGGTAGTTACACCTCCTCGAAAATAATATCAATATATGGCTTATAACTGCTGTCTTCTTCCATGCTCTGTAAGCCGAGAACCATGGACCTCATCAGCAGAACAGCATCATGTCCAGGCCGTCCTTTAAACCGGAATTCAATGCTCCCGGTATCTTCATCACTGACACAGCTTGTCTCCTCTTTTGTAAAAGATTCAATTGCATTCAGTGTATTGATAATCAGAACCGATGCGGCCGCACAGACAATATCCCTGCCGGATTCAGCGAAACCGGCGTGTCCTGCGACATCAAATCCTGTATATGTCTGTTTTTCATCCACATAAATAGTTACACTAATCATCGTTAATTAAGCATTGATCTTTTCAATCTTAACTGCTGTGTAATGCTGTCTGTGACCATTTTTCTTATGGTATCCAGTCTTTCTCTTATACTTGTAAACAACAACTTTTTTGCCTTTTCCATCACCGATTACGGATGCTGTAACTGTTGCTCCGTCTACAGTAGGATTTCCAACAACCATTTTGTCGTTGTTCACTGCAAGAACCTGGTCAAATGTATAAGTTTCTCCAGCCTCTGCACCAAGTTTCTCTACTTTAATGATATCGCCTTCGGCTACTTTGTACTGTTTACCACCTGTTGCTATAATCGCGTACATATGGCACCTCCTATTATCATTACTCGCCAATTACGGTGTCTGTGAAATTCACAGAACTTTCCAACCTCATTGTGCGGCATACTATTAGAATATATCATGCATTTTTTATTATGTCAATATGTATTTTCTCTTTTTCCGTATCTTTCCGAATCTATTTTCCTGTATCTTTCTCAGACATATGTTCATAACAATACTCGATAATACTCTTTCGTGTAATAATCCCGATAAATTTATTCTGATCATCTACAACCGGAACGAAATTCTGGTTCATCGCCTTTTTGATTAGATCTTCCATATCCGAATCTGCACGGACGACATCATAATCCGCGCGCCGTGGAAAATCTTTGATAAAAATATTTTCCGATTTTTTCAAATTCAGATTGCGGTAATCTTTGATTCCCCAGAGCAAGTCGCCCTCTGTCATAGTGCCCACATATTCCCCGTCTTTATTGAGCATGGGAATCGATGCATACTTGTGGTATTCCATTGTTTCTAATACCTGCCGGAGTGTGCAGTAGTCATAGATATATGCCACCTCACTCTTCGGTTTCAAAAAGAACAAAATGTTCATGTCAAATAACCTGCCTTACGTCTGCTGTTTTACGAAATATCTTCTGAATATTAAAATATCGTAACTGTTCAGAGCCAACCTCGAAAATGCTGTGCATTTCCGGTGTAGCGTATCCGCCAAATACATTCATGCAAAAATGTGTTTATGAATGCAAGCATTCATTACACTTTCTGTATGGATTTGCCTGGCTCTGAACAGTTACAAAGTATCAAATCTGTGTCACAACAAAAATCTCGTACAGTGCACGGATTGCGTTCTTAAAGTCATCATGCCTGACACCTACGATAATATTCAGCTCACTGGAACCCTGGTCAATCATTTTCACATTAATATGTGCATGTGCCAGTGCGGAAAAAATCCGTCCTGCTGTCCCGCGTGTCGCACGCATACCACGTCCTACAATGGCAATCAGTGCAAGGTCGGACTCCAACTCGATATGGTCCGGATTGATTGTCTTATGGATGCCTGCGAGGACCTGCTGCTCTTTTTCTTCAAACTCATCCTTATGTACAAAAATCGTCATCGTATCGATGCCGGACGGCATATGTTCAATGGAAATGTCGTTGTCCTCGAACACCTGCAGCACCTTGCGGCAAAATCCGATTTCAGAGTTCATCATTGCCTTTTCAATCGTAACAGATGCGAATCCGTCTGTTCCGGCAATTCCTGTAATTGTGTATTTCGGCTGACGGCATGTCCCTTCAACAATCAGGGTTCCCTTGTCCTCCGGTGCGTTTGTATTACGTATATTAATCGGAATGCCTGCTTTTCTTACAGGGAAAATCGCATCTTCGTGGAGTACGCTTGCACCCATATAAGAAAGTTCACGCAGCTCTTTATATGTAATCGTTTCAATGGATTTTGGATTCTTTACAATCCTTGGGTCAGCAATCAGGAAACCAGATACATCTGTCCAGTTCTCATATAAATCTGCTTTTACTGCAAGCGCGACGAGAGAGCCTGTCACATCAGAACCTCCTCTGGAAAAAGTAACGACTGTTCCGTTTTCCGCCGCTCCGTAAAAGCCGGGGATAACTGCTCCCTTTGAATCCTTCAGGCGCTCCGCCAGCAGTACATTGGTCGCATCCTCATCAAATGTATGGTCATCATGGAACCGGATGACTTCCGCTGCATCTATAAATTCAAATCCAAGATAAGCCGCCATCACTTTTCCGTTCAGATATTCTCCTCTGGACGCCGCGTAGTCACGGCCAATCTTTTTACTGAAGTTCTCACGTATGATTTCAAAGTCTTTCTCTAAGGATAAGGTCAGTCCCAGACCGTCGATAATCTCCTGATACCTTGCATGTATCTCATCCAACTGCTCGACAAACTTCTTTTCACGGATTGCTGCGCCATAGCAGCTATAAAGCATATCTGTTACTTTGGTATCATTTGAAAACCGTTTTCCAGGTGCAGACGGAACTACAAACATACGGGACTCATCGGCACGGATAATCTTGCCGACTTTCTTGAACTGCTCCGAGCTTGCCAGCGAGCTTCCGCCGAATTTAACTACTTTTTTCATTTCTTCTCATCCTCCAACGTATTTTACTAAGACTGTTCTATTATAGCGGGAAAACAGAAAGTTGTAAATCTACTTTTCGTGAAAAATGACATCTGCGTATTCTGCATTTGCTGCTTTCTTCAAATCTTCCGGATGGAGTTTCAACTGCATGCCAATCTTTCCGCCGCTGACATACATGGCTTCCAGCTTCTTTGCACTCGCATCAATGATTGTCGGAAATTGCTTTTTCATACCGATGGATGTACAGCCCCCACGCACATATCCGGTTACTTTGGTAATGTCTTTCACATGTAACATTTCAATTGATTTCTCATGGACGGCCTTTGCCGCCTCTTTGAGATTCAGCTCCGCCTCAATCGGCAGGACAAATACATAATGTGCTCCGCTTTTTCCGGTTGTAACCAGTGTCTTATATACCAGCTCATGCGGTAATCCGGTCTTGTCTGCCGTGTTGATACCGCTAACGAAACCATCACACTCATAGGTTTCATATTCGTATGGGATTTTCAGGCGGTCCAGCATCCGCATTGCATTTGTTTTTAATTCTTTTTTGCTCATTTTTCCCTCCAGCACTCATACAGTGGCTTTCTCACTTTCTTTCTTGTAAGTTCCACAAGCTGTAGTTCCGTCACATCAACAACCGTAGTCTGTACCGGGTCTTGTGCACACTTTACCCGCATATCTTTCAGAAGCTGCTGCATATCTTCCCCAGAATCCATGTTGACAAAGTCAACGAGAATAATGCCGGAAATATTCCTCAGACGAAGCTGTTTTGCAATTTCGTCTGCTGCCTCAAGGTTTAGTTTCAGATATGCGTCGTCAGTTTTCTTTTTAGAAACACACTTTCCGGAGTTGACGTCAACCACAGTCAATGCCTCTGTCGGCTGAATCACCAGATATCCGCCATGTTTCAGCCATACCCTCTCATTCATTGCACGCTCCCGCACCGTGTGCAGGTTGTAAAGATTTGCAAGTGACAGCATGGAATCTTCATAAAGACGGAGTTTTTCCGAATGCTCCGGCAATTCAGATTTAAGGTATTCTTGTACCTTTGTATACAACTCTTTACCTTCTACAACAATTTCGGTCAGCCCATCGGTATAGACGTTCTTTAAATCCGTCAGATATGCCTGAGGCGCAGATTCCAGGCAAGAAAAGCAAGTATTGTATACCGCACGTTTTTTTAGCTGCTCATACCGGCTTTGAAGCTGACGGATTTCCTCAAGCACGGTATGAAACGGAACTGATTTTGCGTTGGTCCGCAAAATGATACCGTACTCTTCATTTGCAAAGTCATTCAGACGTTTTTTATATTCTTCACGTGTTGCCTTCGGAAGCTTTGAAGAAACGCCAATCCGTGTATTTCCCGAAGTCAGCACGGCATACCGGCCGGTAAAATTCAAGTTACTGCTGACAGTCGGCGCTTTTGTTTTCACTGCTTCACGGCTTATCTGGACAACCAGTTCGTCACCGATACAAAGTGGTTTTTTCCCAATTTTATTCGTGAATATCGCATGTTCTGCCTGACTCATGTCATAATAGCAGTTGATACCCCCGATGTCGATAAATGCAGCGCCGATATTAGAGGCGATATTTTGGACTTTTCCAATATATATGTTACCGAGTACCGGGGCAGTCTGCTTTTCCGTATCCGGCTGATGACAGTGAATCTCAACAATCTCACCATTTTCCTGAAAATAGGTCCACGTATACCTATCTTCTTTCATCATGAGAATTTTTCGTTCCATTTTCTACACTACTTTCTATTATATTATATCGTTGCCAAGGCTTTCAAGAGGAACAAGCTTGCGCGTGTTTTCTGTGCCCGTATCCGCATACATTTCCAACCGGTGATACGTGCATGTAATCGAATCTTCGGGCAACCCGGCAAATTTGCAGAATGCGGACATTACCAAATCAGGTTTCAGATTTTCCACACTTCCGGCAGCAAGTTCCATAAAAATCTGATTTGCTCCGCTGTCTTGCAGGGATGTATAAGATTCACGCACTTCCATTTGATAAATCATCGAACGGATATCGACCAGTTTCTCACTGCGTTTTGTTTGTTTCAGGACTGTAATTTCAGCCTGTTTTATAAATTGTTCCACAAGCTCTTCTAGATTTTGTGGGAAAACACCCTTCCGCGTACCGACTAGATAATCTGCCGCTGCAACAATTGCCATTCCGGTTGCCTTCTTCTCTTCAGAAATCTGGCGGAAACTCGTTACATGGATTCCTTCCACGCCGACGGCATTCATTCGGCGGACAGCCTCTTTACTGGCAATTGGTTCTGTCAGTTCGATATCAAAATATTCACCCTCGCTGGTCAGTCCGATGCCAAGCGGACTGGCAAAGGACATAATCATATGGGGGCTGTAACCCCCTGTAAATGCAATCGGTATCTCCGCACGGCGCATCACTTTCTGGAAATAGCGCATCACATCCAGATGTCCGATAAAACGAAGTGCTCCGTATTTTTGAAATTTAATTCTTGCCTTCATAACAGACACCTCCTCCAAATTGTGCGGCTCCGCATCCGGAACAATTGCTGCGGCAGTTTGGCGTCACTTCACCATTCATTGCACGGCTCCATTCCCGTTCCAGAAATTTCCTGCTGACACCCATGTCAATAAAGTCCCACGGGAACAGTTCATCCATTGTACGCTTCCGGAGATTGTAAAAATCCGGGCTGATTCCGGTATTCTCAAATGCCTGAATCCACCGCGAGTTATCAAATGTCTCTGTCCAGGAATCATAGAGGCATCCGAGGCGGTATGCCTCCTCCAGAACCTTTGCACATTTTCTGTCGCCACGGGCAAATACCCCTTCCAATACAGTTAAATCTGCCTCATGCCAGTTATATTTCAGGCTTTTCCGGTTCAACTGTTCCTGAAACTCATGTTTTACGATGTAAGCCCGCTCTACATATTCTTCTGCCGTGCACATCGGCGCCCATTGGAACGGGGTAAACGGCTTTGGCACAAAGAACGAAGAGCTTGCGGTAATCTGGCATTTCCCGTGCCTCTCCTCCTTCGGTATCTCATAGTAGCGGCGTGCTACACGGTCTGACAGACGCGCAATTTCTTTCATATCTTCTTCGGTCTCTGTCGGCAGTCCGAGCATAAAGTACAGTTTTACTTTTGTCCAGCCGCCTTCAAATGCCTGTCCCGCTCCGGAAATAATATCGTCCTCCGTCAGCCCCTTATTGATGACATTTCGCATCCGCTGTGAACCGGCTTCCGGGGCAAACGTCAGGCTGCTCTTCCGGATATCCTGCACCTTGCCCATCACATCCAGTGAGAATGCATCAATTCGAAGGGACGGCAGGGAGATATTAATTCCCTTCCCCGGAAATTCTTCAATTAAGAAGTTCACAAGCTCCTCCAACTGTGAATAGTCACTGGAGCTCAGGGAACTCAGCGAAATCTCCTCATGTCCGGTATTCTCAAGCATCGCGAGGGCATATTCCTTCAGCGTCTCCACATTACGCTCTCTTGTCGGACGGTACAGCATTCCAGCCTGACAGAAACGGCATCCACGGATACATCCCCGCTGAATTTCCAGCACAACACGGTCTTGTGTTGCTTTGATAAACGGTACGACCGGACGCATCGGGTAAGTGGCGTTCGTAACATCCATCACGATTTGTTTTTTTATCTTTTCAGGGGCATGTTCATTGATTCTGTGAAATGCCTTCATTGTTCCGTCTTCGTTGTATTCCGGCTCATAAAACTGCGGCACGTAGATGCCTTCAATCCCGGCGGCAAACTCCAGAAATTTCCGGCGGCTCATTCCCTGTGCCTTACAGGTTTTATAAAGGTCCAGCAGTTCATCGTAGACGGTCTCGCCCTCGCCGATATAAAACAAATCAAAGAATTCCGCCAGCGGTTCCGGGTTGTAAGTACACGGTCCGCCGCCAATGACAATCGGATGGTCTTCCGTTCGTTCTGTACTGTGCAGCGGAATCTGGCTCAGTTCTAGTACCTGCAAAATGTTTGTATAACACATTTCAAACTGAATGGTGATTCCAAGAAAATCAAATTCCTTTACCGCATCCTGTGACTCCAGTGCGAACAGCGGAATCTGTTCTTCGCGCATAATTTTGTCCAAATCAATCCACGGAGAATAGACACGTTCACACCACACATCTTCCCGTCTGTTAAACATATCATACAGAATCTGAATGCCAAGGTGGGACATCCCTATCTCATATACGTCCGGGAAACACATGGCGAACCGGATATCCACTTTTTCCGGGTCTTTCATGACACTATTGACTTCATTGCCGATATAGCGGGCTGGCTTCTCGATTTTTAGTAATATTTCATCATTTAATGCAAGTTTTCTCATATATTTCCTTTCTGTTTTTGTATATATTTCACAAATTCATTCGAACCTGTTTTTGACTTTTCAAAGTGAAAAATCGATATTTTTTATGTTGTTTTTCGTATGCAAATTTTACTGATTTTATGTGTTTTTCGCTCAAAAATCCGGTTTGGTCATTTTTCTCATATTTCCCTTACTATTTATCACTGGAAAACACTATGCATAATTATACAACACGATACAACATTACAGAAGCATCTAATATGTGATTGAACTCATCCAATCTACACTATTATATACATTTTAGGGAAGAACTTCAAGCAAATATCTTTCGTCAAGCGGAATCAATTGTGCGGCGTTGTTATTAGGCAAAACCTCCAAAGCAAAGGCTATTATTTCGCAGTCGGCATTGTATACAACTCTTTCCGTATTAACGTATATTTCTTGGGTAAAATCAGCTGAATAATGCCCTAAGCTTGCAGCAATAGCTTTCATGCTTATTTCAAATTCTGCCAGAATTGTTGCGTATGTATTGCGTAGTTTTCTCCAAGGTATTTTTGTAAAACCACATTTTTTCATTAACCTTGTATATGCATTTTGGGCAAAACTCCGATTGTATGGTTTGCCATCGTCCTGACAACACAGATATCCATAGTCATGAAAGTCTGGGATATTTGCGCGCAATAATTTCTGATATGCGTAAGCCGGCTGTCAGTGCTAACAATAATGCTATAAAAATTTTAGGTTCTTCTTGTTTGCATTATCGTAACCTGCTGAAGCGTATAAACTGCCGGTAAAGACGGAAGCTGATCAACAGGTTCTGTCTTCTTATTATTCTCTATTTCACATTTTTTCTCTGTTTTTCGTTTTACTTTTATTGCAGATTTTACAGGATTCAAATAGATAATATGATTTTCCAATGCATATTGAAAAGATGCACCAACAACACCATATGCAGTTCTCAATGTGGACTTGTAGGGGATACTATCGAACGCTGCAATCAAATCATCTCTCTGTATAGATGTGATTTTTTTATCACCCCAGACTACCAAAAAATAATTATATATGATATTCCGATATGCCGTATAGGTATTGTAAGCAATGTCAGTTTCATCAATCATATAATAGTAAAGCCAATAATCAAAAAATTCTCTGGCTGTATATTCAAATGGTACAAATGTTTTTTCATGCAGTTGTTTGATTGTATTTTCTCTTGCTTTTATCGCTTCTGTTTTAGAAACAAATCCACCTCTTTGCATTGGACAAACTTTTCCTGATTCAAAAACAATTTCAAAACGAAAACAATATTTTTTCCGAGCTTTGACATAAGTTACACCATCACTGAATTTCCATGAAATAATTTTCCCGTAAAAGAAAGTTTCACTAACTGGAGGTTTTATGATAGGTTTTACACGCATGCTATCCCTCCTCTGCTGCGAACTTTGATTGCACCAATTGCCGGATCCATTACAGAATCAATGGTTTTGGCTATTTCTTTCTTAGCTTCCATGATTCCACAATAGATTTCGAATGTTGTAGCTACACTTTTATGCCCCATCAATTTTGATATCTTTTCTAAGGAAACGCTGATTAATTCATGCAAGGATTTCACGGCAATATATGGTAAAATATAGGCATCAACTGAAAGGCGGGAT
>DCKD01000016.1 GCA_002320245.1 Lachnospiraceae bacterium UBA1683 | reverse complement strand
ATCTACGCTTTCTGTTTCAGCGACAAGGCTTAATGTATTTCTCCCTTGAATCAAAGCGCGATATTGATCTCTTAATTCCAGATCATCTTCCACTATCAAAATTTGTACCGTCATAACCCCACCTCTTTTGTAACGACAAATAAAGGAAAAGAATATAAATCTTTTCCTTAAATTTCACATAATACGCATCCATACTATCATTCTATAATATAGACACATGAATTTAAAAAAACTTACGAAAATTTATAAAAATTTAATATTTTATGTATGGAAAGTTACAACTTTTTCACCATTGTCTTATATTTTCCATGAATATCTATCTAGTTAATTTCTTACTAATAGATTATTTGCTGCTTATATGGCGAATCATATACATATGCCGATCAATTATTTTCACAAAAATATGTACTCCATTAATTCTGAACGGAAAACTATTAGAATTCATTTTTGTATCTATCTGCTATTTTGCACCTGTAACTCACAGGTATACCTTGTTTCAATAAAATCCGGAACCAAAAGTGTTAGAATCTTTCTGCAAAGCTCACTGCAAATTGTATTGACCAAATTTTCATTGAAAATCTCATAATATGTTGCAAAACATACGTTTTTACTCGTTAAAAAGTGCCTCTACTTTGAGCAGAAACCACGACGACCCTATAACTTTGCAATCGGCATGGCGGCACATAGGAGGATGCCACCATGCTTCATCTTCTTTATCGACAATATCCGACAAATGGTAGCTCATTAAAAAAAGCCCGCCCCCTACAACGGGATATTCCGGCTATGAATATGAACTGTCAAATCATCTAAATACTGCTTACATTTCCTTTGCGTCTGTCTGCGCCTTGCAGACGGGCGCATTTTTCGCGCTGATGAATGGAACGAATTGTAATGACAATGAGCGCGGCTTATTACCCTACCCGGTCATTTTAGCCGCGACAAAGGGCGACCCCGACGCCATGAAAATTGTAATGCAGCACTACCAAAGCTACATAACCCACCTGTCTATGAGAAAAATCCGTGACGAGAACGGCAATATCTATTACGGCATAGACGAGGACTTACGGGAACGGCTGCAAGCAAAGCTCATGCGGGCTGTCCTATCCTTTAAGACAGAGAAGGCAGTTTGTGTATTCATGGAAGTTAGTACTTACGGACAAGACCCCGGCAGGAAAACGGGAAGATATTTCGTTAAGGGAAAAGGAAAAAGAAATCCAGAAAGACCTTGACGACGGTATCGACCATTTAGGTAAGAAAATGACTGTCTGCCAACTCTATGCAAAGCAGATAAGGCATAGGGCGAATGTCAAGGAGGGTACAAAACAGGGACGCGGACAGCTTATGCGGATTTTGAGAGAAGATAATTTAGGAGCCTGCCCGATTGAGAAAGTAAAGCTATCAGACGCCAAAAAATGGGCTTTACGCATGAAAGAAAAAGGGTATGGTTTCAAGACCATCAACAATCACAAGCGTTCACTGAAAGCTGCATTTTATACCGCATTTCTGAACTCTGCGGGCTGACGGAAAGCAACATTGACTTTGAAAACAGGTTAATCAACGTAGACCACCAACTTTTGAAAATCTCTGGTGTCGGTTACTATGTTGACACACCAAAGACAAAAAGCGGTGTCCGTCAAATCCCCATGAGTACAAAGGTTATGGAAACGTTGGAGCGTGTGCTGAAAAACCGCAGGCAGGCAGCAGCCCCGATTATCGTCGGCGGCTATACCCGGTTCTTGTTCCTCAACAACAAAGGTTTACCGAATGTGGCGGCTAATTATGAAAGTATGTTCCGTAGGCTTGTGAAGAAGTACAACAAGTGCCATGAGGAAGCATTACCGAAAGTAACCACGCCGCACACCTTACGCCATACGTTCTGCACCAACTTAGCAAACGCCGGAATGAACCCGAAAGCATTACAATACATAATGGGACATTCCAACATCAATATGACGCTGAATTATTATGCTCATGCTACTTCCGAAAGTGCAGTCGCAGAAATGGAACGGCTGATAGCATAGTTTGTAGAAAGAATTCATTCATCACCGCATCTCCTCCCATTTGGAGATGTACCTCCGTACCACTTTGTTACGTCCCCGAATATCCTTCCTGCACCTGTCTGGTCAACGATTCGCCTCCCGATTCATACCATTCCTCCACAAACTGATCAAAATACTCCACCGGTTTCTCTCCGCATATAATCTGCAGAAATGTCTCCGTTTCCAGCTTCTGCAAATATTGAGGTATCTCTCCATCCGCATCCCCCATGGACAAAGAACGAGTCCCCCGTCCCGACTCTGCCAGCAGACTTACTGCCTGAATACGGGAGGCATACGCCGCCCATCCGTTGACAGTAGTCAGGGTCTCGTTCATATAAGACTTACAAGTCTGATAATATGCCTTTTCTATCCCTGTCAATTCCTGTATATGAAGTGCTCCGTCCAGTGCCGCCTGAATATTCTCTGTCGTCCGATACAGTCCATCCCAGTAATCTACATTAATATTGAGCGGACGCGCCGTCGGATCCACATTCAGCGAGAAATAATCATTGATATCTGAAGCGTTCCTATCTTCATACCGTGTATAATCAAACAAAACGCTGACATATTTTCCTATGATTTCCGGATGTTCATATCCTTTTCGCACAACTACATACTGCCAGTTTTTATAAGACTCCAACGTCTTTCTCTGTGTTTGTCCTGTCAGAAGATACGGCTTCCAGACTGCCGACTCATCACTTTTGCTCGTAGAGCTTAGCGGATTGTTCGGTGCCCACCAATTGCCGAATACCGCGCCACATTTTCCCGATGCTACCATCTCATCCAGATTTTCTGTTTTTCGAAGCAGGAACCTGGAATCCAACACTCCTGTTTCATACAGATTCTGAAGATATGCAAGTGCTTCCTTTGTCTCCTCCGTCACGGAGCCATACACCACATTTCCGTTCTCATCCAATGCCCACTTTTCCGGTGCTGCATTGTACTCTGTAAAAATAGGATTCACTCCATATGTGGAACTATTGTCGGAGATAAGCTCCGTACTGCATGCAAGGCCGATGGTATTCCCATCCCCCACCAGATCTTTTTCCACGAACTGGCGGATGATTTCCATTCCTTCTTCCAACGTCTCCGGCTCTTCTACCCCAAGCTCATCAATCCAGTCTTTCCGCATCCAGAGCAGCATTGACCCATGGTCAATTACGGTATCCGGAAATGCATACAACTTTCCGTCAAATATCGCCGAATCCAACAAATCTTCCCCATAGCTTTCATACATCTCTTTGATCCGGTCTGTCGCACACTCTTCATAAACTGCTGACAGATCTTCCACCAGGTCTCTGCTGACAAGCTTTTTGAGATTCTCCCTTCCTTTCACGACCAGGATATCCGGAATATCATTGTCCTCGATTGCCATCTCGATTGCCTGCTCATAGGATGTCCCATCCTCCATCTCAAATATATCCTGATTCTGTATATTCAACATCTTCTTCAAATACTGAGTATATGCATTATCCTCGTAAGTTTCTCCAAGCGGAAGATTGGAATTATTCGCCCCTGAAATTTTCCCGAGCGTATAAGTCACTGTCTCCGGGTACTTTCCATAAGGTGTATGTACCGCCTCATCCCACTTTTCAGTATTCTTTTTCTGGCTGCTGTCCTTCGCTTCTACTGCAGTTCCTCCAACCCCCAGACACAACACGAGAACCGCACATAAAAATTTATTTTTTCGTCTCGTCATACTTCACCTGAACTTTCACATCACTCGTTTAAAGAATCTTGTTCTCCACCATATCATTCCGATGTCCACTTATTTTCCTTAATTCCTTCTGCCTGTTCCGGAATCCGAATTTCTACCCGGGTGCCTGCTCCTTCTTTGCTGAAAATCTTTACACTGCCTTTTTCTTTATACAACAGCTTGATTCTATCATAAACATTATGGACCCCATATCCAGGAGACTGACAACCTAAAATCTTTTCCGCCTGTTCCATAGACATACCATTTCCATTATCTTTAATCCGGAACACCAGCAAATCAATGTCATGAGTTAAACGACAAATGAGGCATATTTTTGTCTCTGTACTATATTGAACC
>DCKD01000050.1 GCA_002320245.1 Lachnospiraceae bacterium UBA1683 | reverse complement strand
AGCATAAGAGGCAGGAGCATTGGAGTCTGGCGGCTGATTTGGAGAAGTGGTTCTATTATTATAAAAAAGAGTGGAGAACGGTTAGCAGGGAGTCGGAACTTTATCAGGTGCAGGATGTTGTTTTCTGGTATGCCGATTTTATCAGGGTCTGAGAAAATCCGTATGGGGCGAGCGGGATGGTGCAATTGTGTGCTGTCTCGTCTTATTTTTATCTTTCTTCGGCATTTTTTCATATGCAAACCAGAAAGATACGGCTCTGAGTGGCCGAATACAACGATGCCGTGCATGGGTAGCGTTTTACGAAATAGATAATATGAAGTGACCCCACATTTGTAGCAACGTGGATTTACCTGTATACTAGAGTTTGTTAAGACAATGGTGACAGGGATTGAAATCTTGGAAAGGGCGGCAGCTTCATTGGTAAGTTCGGAACTGATGAAGAGTTCCTATCTGAAGACCTTTGATTTTATGCCGGATTACCGTGATGGGGAAGGAAGGCTTACCTTTAATTCAAAACTGACGCATGAAGTGAATGGTGAGCGATTCATTACGATATTAGAACCACTGTTTACCAGAGTTGATCTGAAGCGCTTCACAAAGGAGGAGTGGGAACGGTATCTGTTGAGAAAAGTACACGGACTGCGTGCATATATGGGACAGATTAGTGAAAAAGAATCTTGACGGGTACAGTTAATCGTGGTATGCGAAGATATGGAAGATTTTCGAAAGATGAGTACAATCATATGTAATGTGTTCCCGGAAGATATGCTGGAACATATTTATTATACGGCGGAAGGCTCTTTAAAAAGTGCAAATTATAATATTATGCAGAGTCTGGTGCGAGTAACATCTTTAAAACAGGGACCGGATGCATCCGCGGAGATGAAATTACCGGGAAGTGTTTCATCCCAGCTTGCATATTCCTTTTTCTGATTATGAGAAAAAAGGAAAAGGTATTTTTGGCAGCCCTTGCAGTATTTGTTTTTTTGGAACTGATGAATTATGGATTGGCTGGGAAAGTTGTTGCATTTGGATTTATCGGTTATCATATTTACAGGTGCTGGAAGCAAAGATAGAGCAAAATAATAGTGTAATACATATGTAATACGATGTAGTGTAACACATAATATAAATAAAATATGTAACTAAATCAAAAAAAGGAATCATATAGGAGAAAAATGGATCTTTTGCGAACTGCAACAATGTGGAGCGTAAAAGATCTTTTTATGCTAATTGTCAGTAAATATAAGCTTGGACTAGATGATTTCTGGTTGGTTTGATACAATTAAGATAAAACAATGTACTATGAAATTGAAACGATTTATATTAAAAAAGAAAAGTATATATCGGAAACTTGTAATGATATTTTTACTTATTATTTTAATCGTAACTACTTTTTTATTTGCTGTTTATATGAAAGGCGTTTCGTTGGTAAAAGAAGAAGTGGTCAAAACAATGCGGACACAAAATGCCAATGTTGCAAAGGAAATACAAGATGAAACAAATCGAATTGTGATATTACAATATAAAATTGCAGAATTGAAAAATGCAAAGATATTAAGTGAACTGGCAGAGAACGCTTCGGAAGTAGAGAAAATTGAGTCGATATTAAATATTCAGGATATGTTGTCATCCATTCTGGAGAGCAGTAGATTTATAGAAGAATTATATTTAATCATTCCAGATAGTAATTTTGTGATTCTATCCAATAGCGTCAGGCAAATGAATGAAGATGATGCGTTATTTGTTGCACGATATCCAGAGAAAAAGAAGGGACAGCTTATTTATTATGAAGATCAACTTGCAGTTACTGTAGAATATCCTATGTTTTACTATAAGGAAAATCTCAAACCAGATTTTCTTCTTCAGGCGATTGTAGATGAGGATGCATTGATGCAGTATATGAATAATACAACTGAGGAAAACAGCCAGAAAAAGATATTAGTAGACAAAGAAAATAGAAGCATTATCGGGGAGTGCCCTGACGAAGTAAGAAAGATAATTGAAAACAGCAATGAGCTGGATGGTTATAATGGTAGCTGTGCAGGATATCTGATTGCTGCACAAGATCTTTTGAAGTCAGATTTTTTATGTGTCACGTATGTTGAGCAAGGGGAATTGTTTAAGGTTCTAAATTTCTATCGGAACATTATGTATTTTTTGATAGGAGGAATTCTGGTATGCGGATGTGTTTTCCTTGTTATGATGTATCGGATGATACATACGCCTTTGAAGAAGTTGACCGAAGGATTTGCAGATGTAGAGGAAGGTAATTTTGATATTGCGATTCAGCACAATGGATATGATGAATTTCAAGACATTTACAGCAGATTTAATCAGATGACAGCAAAGTTGAAAACACAGATAGAATTAAATTACCAACAGGAAATTCTTTTGCAGAAAGCACAGCTTAAACAGCTTCAAAGTCAGATTGCGCCCCATTTCTTGTATAATAGTTTTTTGACGCTCAGTAATCGGATTATGATGGGCGATGATGAATTTGCTGCGAAGTTTTCTAGGCAGCTTGGTGAGTATTTCATGTTTATCACGCGAAATAGTGAGGAGCATATCCCTCTTGCGCAAGAAGTACGTCATGCTGAAATTTATGCGGATATTCAGCAGGTGAGATTCAAAAGAGTTTTCAGAAAAGAGATAGAACCTCTTCCGGATTGTTACAAAGATATTCTTGTGCCAAGACTGATTATTCAGCCGATTATAGAAAATGTTTTCCATTATGCAGTAGAAAAGAGTGAGGATATTACGGTTATGAAACTTTCCTATCAGACCCAGGAAGATCAGTTATTTATTATCATAGAAGATAATGGAAAAGAGATTTCAGATGAGCAAATTTCGGAGTTGAGCTTGCGTTTGAGTGATACAAAACAGGAAGTAACAGGAATTAAGAATATTCATCAACGGTTAAAAATTGTTTATGGAGAGAATGGTGGGTTGATTCTGGAGAGAAGTGTATTAGGGGGATTAAAGGTAAAGATATCAATAGGATTAGAAAAATAACATAGAACACTGTGATGAGAGAGTGTGGTTCGGATTAGGAGGAAAAATGTATAGTATATTGTTAGTGGATGACGAACAAGATGTCATAGAGTATTTTCAGAGAATGCTTGAAAATGGGTTGGCGGAGTATGCGGATGTAGATATTTATACAGTATATTCTTCCAAAGAGGCACTGGAACTTTTTGAGCAATACAAATTCGATATTGTGATTACGGATGTGCAGATGCCTCAGATGTCCGGTATTGATATGTATCACAGAATACGGGAACAATGGTCAAAAACACAAATCATTTTTCTGTCTGGTTATATGGAGTTTCAATATGCTTATGCGATTGCACAGGATACACATGCCAGATTCATTACAAAAATGGAGCCGACTGAAAAAATAGTAAACACCGTTTTGCAGGCGATTGAAGAACTGGAACAGGAATTTCATGAGCAGGAACTTTTGAATCAGGCGATTGCTACAAATATAAAAGCAATCCCGCTGTTGCAGAACAATTACCTGAATACTTATTTAAATGGGGGGGATGATACAGTCTCTGATATACAGGAGGATTTCCAATATGCAGAAATAAGGATAGATCCGGCAAAACCAGTATATCTAGTTGGAATGATAATTGATGGACTGCCATTTGACATTAAGCCGAAAGAGTTGGAAAAGTATTCTCGCTTTGTGTATTCCATTGGAGAAAAGTATTTATCGGCGGATTTTGAATCGGCATCTTATTTGTATGAGGGTACAAAATTTCCTTTGTTCTGGATATTGCAGAGAAAGATAGATTCAAATGCTGCTTTGGATGGCAGACTTGAGTATATTCAACATGGTTTTTCACGGACAATCGATAAGACATTGACTTGTTCCTATTCTGAAAAAATTTGTGCATACGAGGATATTCCTCATATTTATGAAAAGATGAAAAATACGTTGGGATACTGTAGTTATAGTTCGGATATTACAGAAAACCTGATTCCATGCACAGACGAGGAGCTGGAAGGGTTTGAATTAATCGATAGTTCCGCTCGTGTTATAAAAAGAAACCGTTTGGACAGAATCCAAGAGTTGGAAAGTTATATGGAGTTGGACAGGGAGGAACAATATTTTGTATTGTTTGACGACATTGTACAGCCTTTATTTATATATAAAGAGTGGAAGGGAAACAGTTGCATTAGAAGTTTACTATAGAATCGTAAGTGTTCTGCTTAAATTCATCAATATATGGAAACTGAATGAGAAACTTGCTTTTATGCAGGAAATGTACAAGCTGACACGTTCGGACATGCACAAAAACTGGGAAGAGGCGTACCAATATTTACGTCTGGTATCGGAAAATATATTTGCATTAAGGTTCAGCAAGGATGTTCAGGGAGTAGACCGATATATTGTTCAGGTAAAAAATTATATATTTGAAAATCTGGCGCAGGATATAACACTTCTCCAGTTGTCCGAATATGTTCATTTGAATCCTTCCTATTTATCCAGAATTTTTAAACGAGTTACAGACATGAAATTATATGATTATATCATGGAGGTTCGAATCAGCAAGGCAAAAGAGCTGCTGATAAACAGTAATTATCAAATTCAGCAGGTTGCACAGAAGTGTGGCTATGAATCTGTACAATCCTTTAACAGGGCATTCAAAAAGAAAACAGGAAAAAATCCCATGGATTTTCGGGAAAGTCAATAATCGTTTAGAAAAGTAAAGAACTGTAAATTGATAGTAAAGATGTGGCAATGATAAAATGATTTCAGGTTAAGAGAGAGGAGGGCGGAAATGAAAAAGTCAATGATAAGACGAGCGGGGTGTAGCATATGTATTTTGCTCCTGTTTTTATCATTGGTAGGATGTTCAAAAAACAGCGAAGGTTATGGAATTAACTCCAAATCCGACTTGCAGGCTAATGTGGATCCTTTTGGTATTTATGATAAGGAAGTGACCATTACAGCAGCAAGAAGAGATTTTGGGGAAGAAATTCCGGTTGGTGATGATGCTCCATGGAATCAGCTATATGCAGAGTATGGTATCGATCTTAAGGTGGAATGGAGCGCAGGATCAAATCAATACAAGAGCAAATTAAATACTGCAATCGCATCAGAGAATCTGCCGGCTCTGTTTCAGGTGATCGGAGCAGAGCAAATGAATACTCTGGTACGCGCAGACCTTGTTGCAGACCTGACAGAGGTCTTTGAAGAATATGCATCCGAGAGAGTGAAAAAATTATATAGTACGGAAATCGGCAAGGCTGCTTTGGAATCGGTTACCTTTGATGGAAAATTAAGATTTATACCGATACAGGTTACAGAACCTTTGGCTGATACCAATTTACTTTATATAAGGAAAGATTGGTTGGATAACCTCGGAATGGATATTCCTCAAAATTTGGAGGAACTAAGAGAAGTTGCAATTGCGTTTACTTATGAAGACCCAGATTTGAATGGCAAAGATGATACGTATGGACTGGCAGTAGCTGGTAAGGAATTAACTTATCTGAATTCTTTCTTTACGGGATTTGGAGTATATCCGGGGGCGGGCGTAGATGGGATGCTTTTCTTCTCGTATGATGAAAGTGGTGATGTTGTCTGGGACGGGGAAAAACAGGGAACGGAAAAGGCATTGCAGTACTTACAAAATCTGTATCAGGCAGGAGCAATACCTCAGGATTTTGCAGTATATGATTTGAATAAAGTATGGGAAGATCTAAATCAGGGAAAAGCAGGAATATGCATTGGTGCAAGGGGATATCCGGAATGGGCGATTCAGGATACGTTTCGCAATAATAATGAGGCGGAATGGTATGCAATGAACATGCTTACAGAGGATGGCAGTGATTCGTTGCTGGTTGGTTTTCAACCTACAAATACCGCGCTGGCTGTTTCAGCAGATTGTGAACATCCGGAGGCTATTATCCGTATGCTGAATATTGTAACTGAAATGAACGCTCCTGAATCAGACATGTACGACAGCTACTATTTGGAATCCAATCGTCAGGAAGCCGGAACAAGTATTGTTTATCCGGCCCAGGATCCGGAAGTAGAAAAGAAGGAAGCACAGGCATTGTTTGATGCTTATGAGAGACAGAGTATGGAAGGATTAAGTGGCAATAACCAGCAGCTCTATCAGTCTTTGATGGGATTTGAGGAGAATCAGGATGAGGATGACTGGTCAAGTTGGAATCGATTTTATCCGGAAGAAGGACACTCATATTATGTTATTTACCACATGGATGTAGAGAAAGAGATTACGATGAATTTATGGCAGGATCTGCCGACTTCATTTATGACCAGTAAGCTCGCAGTCTGGAATCAGCTATACCAGGAGGCATTGGTGAACACCATCTCAGGGAATAGTCTTGAAATCTGGAATAACTTTTTGATCAATTGGAAGACGCTTGGAGGAACGGAAATAGCAGAGGAAGTGAAGAGAAGCTTGTATTGATGAGAGAAGGGTTTAGACAGGAGGAAGAGTAAAAAGATGAAAAGAATTGGAGCGGTTTTACTGGTTGGTGCATTATCCTTGTTCATGATAGCAGGATGTGGAAAGAAGAACGAAGGTGAGAATTCGTCGGCAGCGGAAAAAGGCGGCAGTTTGGTATTTCAGATCTGGGATGCAGGACAAAAATCCGGAATGGAAGAACTTGCAAAGGCATATATGGAAGAACATCCAAATGTAAACATTGAGGTGCAGGCATCCGGATGGGATGAGTACTGGACGAAGCTGGAAGCTTCTGCACAGAGTAATACAATGCCGGACATTTTTTGGATGCATTCCAATCAGATGTATAAATATGCAGATGCGGGAATTCTTGCGGATTGTACAGATATTGTAGATAAGGATGCTTTTTCAGAGATTGCACTGCAGAATGCAGAAGGCAGTGACGGAAATCTTTATGGCGTTCCAAAGGATAAGGATATCATCTGCCTCGCGTATAATAAAGAGATGTTTGATGAAGCTGGTGTGGCTTATCCGGATGAAGATTGGACATGGGATGATCTGACAAATGCGTCTGAACAGATTTATGAAAAGACTGGAAAATATGGATATATGGCTTATGCACAGGATCAGATTGGTTATTGGAACTTTGTGTATCAAAATGGCGGACAGATTTTGAATGAAGATGGAACAGAAGCAAAATTTACAGACGAGGCAACAAGTGAAGCGATTAAATTTTATGTAGGTCTGCAGCAGAACGACTGGTGTCCGACACAGAATCAGTTTGCAAACACAGATGCAACGACATTATTCTTCTCGGAACAAGGCGCAATGTTTTATGCGGGAAGCTGGCAGCTTGCAGATGCCTGTGCAAATTATCCGGAACTAAATGGCAAGTGGGATGTGGCTGTGCTTCCAAAATGCCCGAATCCTGTAGCAGGAGACGGTCGTGCATCCATTTCAAACAGCGTAACTTATGCTACAGCAGCAAAAGGTAAAAATAAAGAACTGGCTATGGATTTCCTGGCATACCTTGGATCAGAAGAGGGTCAGAAGCTGCAGGGTGAAACTGGAGTAGGAATTCCAGCGTATAACGGAATGGAAGAAACATGGGCAAATACCTTCAAAGAAAATGGTTACGATATCGATGCATCAAAAGTGACAGATATGTTTGACTACAGTGTAAAATATGTCAACAATCCTTCCAGACCAATCTGGGAGCCAAAGGTCGAACAGACAGTGCTGGATATGTATGCCGGAACTGTGTCTGTTGATGACGGAATCCAGAAAATGCAGGATGTTGTAACTGCTGCAATAAAAGACGAATAAGTGTGATCGGAGGTTTTTCTTATGAACAAGAGGAAAAAACTGGATCAGGATCATGTTTGGGGCTATCTTATGGTAGCCCCGACGATTATCGGATTGATCGTTTTAAATGTGTATCCTTTTATTAAAACTATCGTACTGAGCTTTTCATCCATGAAAGTGTTTGGGGAATACAAATTTATCGGATTCAGAAATTATGCAAATATGTTTTCCAGTGAGGAATTTTGGCGTGCAACATGGAATACTCTGTTATTTTGTGTTCTTACTGTGCCGATAGGTGTTATGCTGGCATTAATCGTGGCGATCCTTTTAAATTCAAAAATTAAGGGAAAAGTTGTGTTCCGGGCAATCTTCTTTTTGCCAATGGTAGTTGCTCCGGCTGCGGTGGCGATGGTATGGAAATGGATGTTCAATTCTGATTATGGTGTTATTAATACGATTTTTCATACTAAAATTGATTGGATTACAGATCCAAATGTAATTATTATTACCGTGGCAATTGTAGCAATATGGAGTGCGCTTGGTTATGATGCGGTACTTTTGCTTTCAGGAATCCAAAATATTTCCAAAACATATTATGAGGCTGCAAGCTTGGATGGAGCTACAAAGTTTCAGCAATTTCGATATATTACGATGCCAATGGTATCCCCCACTTTGTTTGTTGTACTAATCCTGAGGCTGATGTCATCTTTAAAAGTATATGATCTGATCTATATGATGGTAGGAGAATCCAACCCTGCCATGAGCAAAGCGCAGTCATTGATCTATTTGTTTTATCGGGAATCCTTTATTTCAGGAAATCGAGGCTATGCATCTGCGATTGTCATATGGACGGTGCTGCTGATCGGAATCATTACAGCAATTCAGTTTATTGGCCAGAAAAAATGGGTGAATTATGAAGTTTAGACAGGAGGACTGACATATGAAAAGAAAAAAAAGAACGTCAGCTATTGGCGTTTATATTGCGCTGATCATCGGGTCAATCATCATGATTTTTCCATTTATCTGGATGCTGTTGACTGCTTTTAAGACAAACTCTGAGGTTATGAAGGTACCTCCTACGATACTTCCAAGCAGTTGGAATTTGTCAGCTTTTACGAAGGTACTCGATCTTCTGCCGTTTGGAAATCTTTATCTGAATACGGTATTATTAATTTTGATCCGTGTTATTTGTGCCGTTGTGTTTTGCTCTATGGCGGGATATGCGTTTGCAAAACTGAAATTTAAGGGGAAAAACATTTTGTTTACAATCATTTTGGTGCAGCAGATGATTCCGGCTCAGATTTTCATTATTCCGCAGTATCAGATGCTTGCGAAGCTGGAACTGACAGATACACTGTTTGCATTAGTATTTCCTGGAATAGTGAGTGCTTTCGGCGCGTTTTTCCTGAGACAGACTTATATGGGCATCCCGGATGAAATAGGGGAAGCGGCATATTTGGATGGATGTAACCGGTGGCAGACATTTATCAAGGTAATGCTGCCGCTGACAAAGAATTCTCTTGCAGCCCTGTCTATATTTACCGCTGTATTCGCATATACTGATTTGATGTGGCCTTTAGTTGTAAATACGAATATTAATCATACGACTCTTTCGGCCGGATTATCTACCTTGAATGGGCAGTTTAGCACCAACTATCCCGTTTTAATGGCAGGTTCTTTACTGGCGATGCTTCCGATGGTCATTCTGTATCTGATCTTTCAGAAGAGTTTTATCGAAGGAATTGCAATGACTGGAGGAAAATAAATTGAAAATAGTGGATACAAAAAGCGAATATAAGTGGAAATTATGGGAAGATACTCCTGCTACGATGTGGCAGGAGTGTTATCCTTTAGGGAACGGAAAAATTGGTGCAATGATTTCTGGTGATTTTGATGCGGCAGAAATTCCATTGAATTTGGATACTCTATGGTCTGGACAGCGAAAACGGAAAAAAGAAAACCGGGAGTTACCGGATTGGACAAAAATCCGAAGAGAGATTTTTGAAAAAAAATATGATGACGCCGAGAGGAATATCCAGAGGGATGTGCTGGGAGAATGGTCAGACAGTTACCTTCCTGCAGGAGTGCTGAAAATACGTGTGGATGGTTTTTCAAAAGAAAATAGATATTATCGGGAGCTTTCGCTGGATGATGCAATTGCCACTGTGTATTCAAAGAGTCAAGATCGAGAGTTTAAAATAGAAAGTTTCACCAGTATGGCTGAAAATGTTCTTGTTTTCTGTATATGTAGCAATAAGAAAATCAGTTCCATGGAAATCAGTCTGGACAGTGTATTACATCATCACTGCGAAAAGTATCAGGATGTGCCGGATTGCTGGTGTCTCAAAGGGCGTGCACCGATTTATGTTGCCCCTAACTATTATGAAACAGAAGACCCTATTCGGTATGAAGATGGAAAGGGGATGCGATATACCTTGATGGTATCCGCGACATCTAAAGATGGAAAAGTTGTAGTGACAGAGAATGGCATTGAGATCAAAGATACGAAAGAGTGTTGTATCTATCTGACTGGTGTTACTGATTTTTACGAAGAGATTACGGATTTAGACAGATATTGTGAATCCATACTTTTTACTGTGAAAGCGGAAGATTTTTGTGAGGTTTTGCAAAAACATAAAGAAGCTTATCATGAATTTTATAACCGGGTAACTTTGGAAATAGGAAATCACCGAAAATTCCATTGTGAGCCTTCATTAAAAGCAATATTGAAAAGGACACATACGATTGAAGAAAATACATGGCTTGCAAATCTGATGTTTCACTATGGCAGATATTTACTGATTTCAGCATCGGCGCCGGGAAGTGAGTGTGCAAATCTGCAGGGAATCTGGAATAAAGAGTTACGCGCCCCCTGGGGGTCAAATTATACTGTAAATATCAATACGCAGATGAACTATTGGCCGGCAGAGATGTGTGATTTGTCAGAGTGTGTGGAACCTCTGATTCGTTTGATTGAACGGACTAGAAAGTGTGGGAGAGAGGTAGCACATGATCTGTATCAGCTTCCGGGCTGGGTAAGCCATCATAATCTGGATATATGGGGACATGCTGAGCCTACAGGAAGATATGGGCAGGACTCGAATCCATGTTCCTATTCTATGTGGAATATGAGTTCCGGATGGTTGTGCAGACATCTATGGGAACATTATTGCTACCGGGAGGACAAAGAATTTCTGCAACAGACGGCATATCCAATTATGAAGGAGTCCGCAATATTCTATCTTTTCTATCTGATTCCATATCAAGATGATCTTGTTACTCTTCCTTCTACTTCACCAGAAAATTTATTTATTGGAGAAGATAAGGAGGTTCATAGTGTCAGTGTAGCGTCCACAATGGATGTTTCTATTCTCAAAGATTTATTTACAGCGGTCATAAAAGCATCTGAGATATTAGAGACAGATGCTGATTTACGAGAAAAGATAAAAACGGCTTTAAGCAGGCTGCCAAAGTTTCAGGTTGGGAGTCGTGGACAATTACAGGAATGGTATTGGGATTATGAAGAGACAGATACCCATCACAGACATATTTCGCATTTATACGGTCTGTATCCTGCACAGATTATCAGGGATGACAATCAGGAACTTTTGGAAGCTTGTTATAAAGTGCTGGAGCAAAGAGGCATGGAAGGAACTGGATGGTGTATGGCGTGGAAGGCATGTGCATATGCCCGTCTTTTTAGGGGGGAGGAGGCATTTTCTCTGATAAGCCGACAGTTGCAATATACGGAAAATAGTGAAATCAGTTGTCAGGGAGGAGGAACTTATGCAAATTTATTCTGTGCTCATCCTCCGTTTCAGATTGATGGGAATTTTGGGCTTACTGCAGCGATTTGTGAGATGTTGATTCAAAGCAGAGAAGATGTCATTTATTTGTTACCGGCACTCCCGGTTGCGTGGAAAAATGGTAGGGTAATAGGATTAAGAGCCAAGGGTGGTTATAAACTGGATTTCGAATGGAAGGATGGAAAGGTAACGGACGCAAGGATCTATCTGAGTGAGAATTCGAAAAAGGTCTGCAGGCTTGTCATTAATGGACAGAAGATAACAGTGGTACTTGACCGGAATGGATATAGATACAGGAGGAATGAAACATGATTATCAAGGCAGAAAAGTACGGAATTATTCCGGGGGAGCATAAGATGCTGTCATATCGGTTGATAAGACTCATACAGGATGCGAAAAGGTTGACAGCAGGGGATGCTGTGGAAATACAATTTCAAAAGGGAATCTATCATTTTTACCCGGACTTTGCATCGGAGAGCCTGCTGTATATCTCTAATCATGATGAAGACACAATAAAGCGGGTGGCTTTTTTGTTTGAAGATCTTCATAATGTAACGATTCAGGGGAACGATAGCCTTTTTTTATTCCATACAGAAATCATTCCATTTGTAATGAGAAACTGCCATGATGTGAATTTAAAAGGGATTTCTATCGATTATACCAGGACGGCGTATTCAGAAGCAATAATAGAGGAGATATCTCCGGAAAGAATGATACTTCGGATTGATCCAGAGAAATACCCCTATATAATACGTCGGGGGAGAATCTATTTTTATGGAGAAAACTTTTGTTGTGAACCAACCGGCTGGCTTGAAATGGATAGGGACAGAAATGCCCCGGTTTATGGCGGGAAGGATATGGATTTGACAGAACAGTCAGGGATTCCTCTTAGATGGAAATGTCTGGAAAGTGGATTGGTGGAATGTACGATAGAGGACGAAAATTTGACATTCTCAGATTGCTCGGAAATTGGAAATTATTTAATTATACGCCATCATCCAAGGAGTCATCCTGCAATTTATATTGTGGACAGTCAAAGGATTAATCTCGAAAAAATAACGATATTTCATGCTGTTGGAATGGGAGTAATTGCTGTTCGTACATCCGATATATTGTTGGATTCCGTTCATGTGAAAAGAAACCCTGATACTCCACGTGTTTTTACTGCATGCGCGGACGCAACGCATTTTGTTCTATGCGATGGAAAGATAACTATTAAAAATGGACTGTTTGAAAACCAATTGGACGATCCAGTTAATATTCACGGGATTTATGCAAAGGTAAATCGTGTTCTGGAAGAAAAAGAAATTTTATTGGATTTGGTTCATCACCAGCATAAGGGTGTGGAAATCGGAAAATGTGGGGATCGCATTTCTTTTCTGGATCCGGAGAGCATGCTGCCGTACGCTGAAAACTCAATTCAGGACATACAGATGATCAATAAAGATAGAATCCTATTGAAATGTAGTGATAAGGTTCTGAAGATTAAACCAGGAACTGTGGTTGAAAATATCAGTATAGTACCAGAAGTCTTAATCGAAAACTGTCATTTTCGGAATAACAGAGCGAGAGGAGTGCTGCTGACAGGCAGGGGAACAAGTGTTGTCCGCGGAAATATCTTTGAGGTTCCGGGGGCTGCCATTCTTGTGGAAGGCGATATGAATGAGTGGTTTGAGTCAGGGGCAATTAAAAACATTTTGGTTGAAAATAATACATTCTGTAACTGTGCTTATATACCAGAATGGGGACGAGCACCGATTCAGGTGACACCAGGGGCAAAAAAATTTACAGATTGTTATTTTCACCAGAATCTATTTATTTGTAATAATAGATTTCTGTGCTTTGACCATAGGATATTATTTGCGCGAAATATCAAGAATATCATTTTTTTAGGAAATCAGATTACGGATACGAAGAAATATCCTCCAATTGAAGGGGAAAAGTACCATTTAGAGCATGTAGGAAATTTTTGTACATCAAGAAAGTGAACTGAAATTGTGTTTTAAAAAAAAGTTATATACGCAAAGTACGAAAAGTTGGATAAGGGGGGAGTCTGCCGGTTGTTTGGAAAGTTATTTTCTATGCGAATCAGTGGCCAACCCCTCTACTCCCCCTTATCCAGCTTTTCGTACTTAGATATTATAATAAATTGACCTTTGTTCTTGAAAACAAAACGTGTTCCGGAAAATGTCAAAAATATAGTGTTTTGGGACTGTGCTGAATCGAAAACGTAAATTCCAGAAGAACCGTTATCTTGCAGTTCTGGGATAAATGGTATAATATAAGTATATAAGTGCGGCGTAAATCATTAGAAGATGTACTGGAAAGTGGGAGAAAAAACTGTGAATGTAAAGTGTAAAAAGACAGCACCTATCGGTGTGTTTGATTCGGGTGTCGGCGGGCTTACCGTAGTGAGGGAGATAGTTCGCCAGCTCCCGGATGAAAATATCGTATATTTTGGAGATACGGCGCGTGTCCCTTACGGAAGTAAATCCAAGAATACGATTATTCGGTTTTCGGAGCAGATTATTCGGTTTTTAAAGACGAAAGAGGTTAAGGCGATTGTGATTGCATGTAACACAGCGAGTGCACTGGCGCTGGATTCGGTGCGGCATGAGTTTGATGCGCCGATTCTTGGCGTGGTTATCCCGGGCGCGAGGGCGGCTGTGGAAGCAACGCAGAACAAAAAGGTCGGTGTTGTCGGAACGGACGCGACGGTACAGAGTGGGATGTACACGAAGATTATCCAGGGGATGAATCCGGATATTCAGGTGATTGAAAAGGCCTGCCCATTGTTTGTCCCGCTTGTGGAAGAGGGGTTCAAGGAGCATGTCGTGACAGAGGAAATCATCGAATATTATCTGGAATCAATGAAAGAATCCGATATTGACGCAATGATTCTTGGATGTACCCATTATCCGTTGCTGCGCTCTAAGATTCGCACCTATATGGGAGAGAAGATTCAGATTGTGAACCCGGCATATGAGACGGCAATGGATTTGAAACGGCTGCTGGAAGAGCGGAATATGGCAAATGACCGCTCCAGGATGCACAGCCATTATGAGTTCTATGTCAGCGATGCGGCGGAGAAGTTCCGCCATTTTGCGAATACAGTGATGCCATTTGACGTGCCGGAAACAAACGTAGTAAATATAGAGGAGTATTAAGCGATGACAAAGGATGTGTTGGTCAGTATCTCAGGACTTCATGTCGATGTGATGGCAGACGAAGCAGGGGAACAGGAGAACGAGGCAATTGAGGTTGTGAATCCTGCAAATTATTATTTTAAAAATGGAAAGCATTATGTGCTCTATGATGAAGTGGTGGAAGGCATTCCGGGCACGATAAAGAACAAGATTAAGATTACGGGGGAAGATACCGTCGAAATTGTAAAAACCGGTGTGTCTAATTCACACATGATATTCCAAAAGAACCGAAAGAATCTCACATACTATAAAACCCCTTATGGTCAGATGCTTGTGGGAGTTAATACAAAAAATATGGAAGTCTCTGTGACGGAGAAGAACATCGACATACTAGTGGAGTATGAGCTGGATGTCAATCATGAGCCGATGGCGGACAGTACGATTCGCATGAATATTACTTCAAAAACCGGCGGAGATTTTTCTGTGCTGTAACCCGGTGCCGCATTGCCCGGTGTACTGTCTCGTTTACAAGTAGGATTAATGGATAAAAAGTGGGCAGGTACCGCAAACTGAACCGCTCCCCGAAGGGAGCATATCAAGCGGTGCCTGCCCATAAAACATCTCTTTTTATTTTTTAAACCGGTCCATGAATTTCTTCTTTTTCGGTGGTGTTTCAAGCGGTCCGCGGACACCCTTTACACCTGTTATGTAGATTCCGCTGACAACGGCTTTGACCTCTTTCTTGACCGGAATCAATGGATATACCTGTCCATCACACATCAGTGTCATAATCTTTGATCCGACTTTCGCTTTTACAACCGGCACCTTTGTACGGCGGAGATACTTCGGTGTATTTTCAATGACAACGGCCGGAAAACCAGCGTCTCTCAGTTTCATCTTTCCTTTATCAATAATCAGCATATTCATGCTTTGAGCCATAGCGTCCATCTGTGCTTTCTGCTCAGCCTGTTTCTTTTCCGCTTTTTTTCCAAAGAAATAAAGAGCAATCAATGCGATAATTAATACTGCAAGAATCACCAGCATTACAATCATTCCTGTACTCACGGCAAACCCTCCTATATTATATTTTAAAATCGACGTAACTGTTCAGAGCCATCTCAAAATCCTGTGGATTTTGAGATGTGGCGTATCTGCCATATGCATCTGCACCGATTTATGCTTATGTATACAAGCATCCGACGCATAAACCTGTTGCAGATGCGCATGACTCTGAACAGTTACAAATCCGCAATTATGCATCTCATATTGTAACATCGTTTTGCGGGAAGTGCAAGCGGTTTGGCTGAATAGGCACGATTTTGGATGCGTGGGAACGATTTTACAGGGAGTTAGCGGATTTGGGGTTACTTTTCACAGGAAAAGCGAGTATACTAGTCACATATGAGAATTGTTATTTCCGCGAGCAACGAGCCAGGCAGATATGCTTGCATATCCTTGGCGGCTGCCGCGAGGGTCCAAAATCTCCGCCCCCCCTTGGGGGATATCAAGCTTGATGCCCAATGGGCGGGGGTTTTTGACTTGACTTATGAGAAAATCAAGAGGGGTGCTTTATGGCTGAAACAATATGGAATGCAATCGTGACGTGTTACAATTTCATTATGGATAATCTGCTGTTTATCAATATTATTCTGTCGCTGATTATTATCTTTTTCCAGCGAAGGTCCCCCCAGACCGTATGGACATGGCTGCTGCTGTTGTATTTTATCCCGATTCTTGGATTTGTTCTGTACCTTCTGATAGGGCAGGATTTTCATAAAAGCAGGATGTTTAAGGCGAAGGAAATCGAGGGGGAACTGAAGTATGCCGTCCGGCGTCAGGAGGAAAATATTTACCGGAAACGGCTTCGCCTGGCGAATCCGGAGATGGCAAGATTCCGGGATTTGATTCTGTACAATCTGGAGGCCGGAGAGGCGGTGCTGACCGATAACAATGATGTACGGATTTACACGGATGGAAAAGAAAAATTCCGTGCATTGATTGAGGAAATGAAGCGGGCGAAACGATACATTCACCTGCAATATTACATTATAAAGGATGACGAGCTGTGGCGGCAGGTGGAAGCGGTGCTCATTCAGAAAGCAAAAGAGGGCGTTGAGGTGCGTGTGCTGTTTGACAGCATGGGATGTCGCTCGATGCACAACCGGGACTGGGAACGCCTTGAGAAAAACGGGATTATGGTGGCGGAGTTCTTTCCTGCCCTTTTTGGTTCTTTGCAGCTTCGTATTAATTACAGAAACCACCGGAAGATTGTTGTGATTGACGGGAGGATTGGATTTGTCGGCGGGTTTAATATAGGAAGAGAGTATCTGGGACAGGATGAAAAATTCGGATATTGGAGGGATACGCATCTGTGTATTGAGGGGGCGGCGGTTACATCGCTTTCGGTCCGCTTTGTACTGGACTGGAATTACGCCGCAAGGGAAAACCTGTTTCTGGAGGATAAACTGTTTCAGATTCCGCAGTATGTCAGAAACGGACACGACCCGGTCCAGATTATTTCCAGCGGACCAGACTCACAGACAAAGACAATCCATGACAATTATCTGCGTCTGATTCACCATGCGAAGGAGCATGTATATATCCAGACGCCGTATTTTATACCGGATGACTCGATTCTGGATGCCCTGAAGATTGCAAGCCGCTCCGGGGTGGATGTGCGGATTATGATTCCATGCAAGCCGGATCATCCGTTCGTTTACTGGGCAACGTACTCTTATATTGGGGATATGGTTGCCGCCGGGGCAAAATGTTATGTCTACAACAACGGGTTTCTTCACGCGAAAACGCTGAGCGTGGACGGAATGGCAGCGTGTGTCGGAACCGCCAATATGGACATCCGCAGTTTTGGACTGAACTTTGAGGTCAATGCGGTGATTTACAGTGAGCGCACGGTGCAGAGGCTGGAGCGGGCATTTGAAAATGATATGACAAAATGTACGCAGGTGACAAGAAAGGTGTATGACCAGAGAAGCCTTCTGGTGAGGGTAAAAGAGCAGTTTTCACGGCTGCTGTCACCGCTGCTGTAGGAATGGGCGGTAAAGAATGGCCGGTTAGTAATACTTTCTTTTAGACGGGAAGTGTGATACAATCAACAATACCCTCAGTGGACAAAGGTTGTATTGTCTCTTGTCTGCCGGAGGTACGTGAAAAGAATAAAACATGAGGTGAATAAGAAGATGAAGAAAAAACGAATCGCATTGGTATTGTGCGTCATTATGGCGGCATCTCTGGTCGGATGCAGCAGTCAGTTGTCGAATGAGTATGTTACCATTAAGCAGTACAAGGGTCTGGAGGTTTCCGAGGTGGCGAAATCAGAGGTCACCGATGATGATGTGGAAAACACAATCAACAGTTACCTGAGCGCGTCCCCTTTAAAGAAAGAGATTACAGACCGCGTGGCAGAAACAGGGGATACCGTAGATATTGATTATAAAGGAACCATCGATGGGGAGGCTTTTGAAGGAGGGACAGCATCCGGCGCATCCCTGAAACTCGGTTCAGGTTCTTATATCGGTGCAAACGGGGATTATAAGGGATTCGAAGAACAGATTGTCGGGCATAAAACAGGAGACAAGTTCGATATCAAAGTGAAATTCCCGGACGATTACAAGTCAACGGACATGGCAGGAAAGGTTGCGGACTTCAATATTACATTGAACGGAATCTATACTGTCAGTGATAAGACAGAGCTGACAGACGAATGGGTGCAGCAGAACAGCAAAAAGTCGGAGACAGTGGAAGAGTTCAAAAAAGAAATCCGTGAGAACATGGAAAAGAGTAATGAGAACAGTCAGAAGAGTCAGCTTCGGAACAGCGTTTTAGCCGCTTTGGACGAACAGATAGAGGTAAAGAAATATCCGGATAAGGACGTGGATAAAGAATATCAGGCAGTCATTGACTATTATACTTCTTATGCACAGCAGTACGGATTGGAGCTGGATGAGTTCCTGAAGAATTATATGAACATGACCGAGGATGATTTTAAGGCAAAGGCCAAAGAGGTCGCACAGAATGCGGTCAGGCAAAAGCTTGCATGTGAATTGATTGCAAAGAAGAAAAAACTGGAGCCGGACGATAAAGAATATGAAGAAAAGGTAAAAGAGTATGCGGAGAGAGCCGGATTTTCGGATGTGGATGCTTTTCGGAAAGCGTATGACGAGGATACGATTAAATCTGCAATTATTCAGGAGACCGTTGCGGATTATCTTGTAGATAAATGTGTACAGGTAGAGAGCACAAGTACAGATTCAGGCTCCGGTGCAGATACAGGTAAAGATACGGGTACAGATACCGGCACAGATTCAACCACAAGTACAGATACAGGTTCTGGTACAACGTCATCTGAAAATACAGATTCCGGCAAGTAAAGCCGGAGTTTTGTAAGTCAAAGGTAAATTAAATCAGTGTGGGAGGGAATTGCAGTGAGATTGGAAAATGAATTTCTCTGTGTTGAAATTGCAGAGATGGGAGCCGAGGTTACAAGGATTTACGATAAGGTAAAAAAGACAGAGGTTCTTTGGGAAGGAAATCCGACATATTGGAAACGCCATTCACCGGTATTATTTCCAAATGTAGGAAAAACGTTTAATAACAAAGTGCGGATAAACGGGGTGCAGTATCCGACTTCACAGCATGGGTTTGCACGGGACAGTGTATTTACATGTATCCACGCCTCCGCGGATAAGGCGTCATTTATGCTGAGTTCATCGGAAGAGACAAAAGAAGTTTATCCGTTTGATTTTGAACTCCATATAAGTTATGTGCTGAGCGGAAAAGAGCTTGGCGTGGAGTGGCAGGTCAAAAACCGCAGTGATGAGACGATGTATTTCACAATCGGTGGACATCCGGCGCTTCGTTTTGCAAAAGCAGACGAAAAGAAAACGGATTATGTACTGAAGTTCCCGGGAAAAGAAAGGCTGACTTATATCCTGGTTGATATGGAGACGGGAACCGGAAATCCGGACACGGAGTACAAGCTGGAATTAAACGGGGGAATATGTCCCCTCAGTGAAGAGATGTTTGAAAAAGATGCGCTGATTTTTGATTGCGGTCAGATTGAAAACGTATGGATATGCCACAAAGACGGTACACCTTATGTAGGGATGCGCTGCGAAGGCTTTCCGAGTTTCGGAATCTGGTCAGTAAAGGATGCACCGTTCGTATGTCTGGAGCCATGGATGGGGCGATGCGACAATTGCGGATTTGAAGAAGAAATATCCCAAAAGCAGGATGTGAATGCACTTGGTGCGGGGGAAAAGTTCATCCAGTCATATACGATTGTAGTAGCATAGTGGGAACCCTCCCAGGACAAGGACGCAGATGTTCCTTGTCCTTTTTTTGTGGTATAGGAAAGTTCTGCGAACTTCCTATACCATAAAAACAGTAACGGTTCAGCCTTCCGGCAGAACTGTTACTAAAAACACACTTGTTCAACAACTTGTTCTTGACAGTGATACTCCCTGCAATTATACTGTATTTGCAAGGGCATTTCCGAAAACCCTTAGCTGAGAGGGAAAGAAAAGATATGAAAAAACCACTTATTTTGCAATCGGATTTTGGAACAGCGGATGGCGCTGTAAGTGCAATGTACGGAGTTGCATACGGGGTAGACCAGGAGCTGAGAATTTCAGATTTAACGCATGAGATTCCGCAGTATGATATTTGGGAGGCGTCTTACCGTCTGATTCAGACTGTCAGTTACTGGCCGGAGGGCTCCGTATTTGTCAGTGTCGTAGATCCGGGAGTTGGTTCGACGAGAAGAAGTATTGTGGTCCGCACGAAGAACGGACAGTATATCGTAACACCGGACAATGGGACATTGACACATGTAAAGCGCATTGACGGGCTGGAGGCAGCGCGGGTGATT
Source organism: Lachnospiraceae bacterium UBA1683 (assembly GCA_002320245.1). GTDB lineage: Bacteria > Bacillota > Clostridia > Lachnospirales > Lachnospiraceae > Schaedlerella. Next base: position 24,506 of record DCKD01000050.1, on the reverse strand, counting down.
GACGAGAGTGTGAACCGCCTGCCGGACTCCGGGGAAAGTTATACCTTCCACGGACGGGATATTTATGCCTATACAGGGGCACGGCTGGCAGCAGGTATCATTTCGTTTGAAGAGGTGGGACCTGAGGTTAATGTTGACAGTGTGATTGAACTTCCAATTGTAGAGCCTGTTTATGACGGGGAAAAAGTAAGCGGTACAATAGATGTGCTGGATGTCCGTTTTGGAAGTCTGTGGACAAATATTTCCAGGGATTTGTTCAGAAAACTGGGAGTGGACCACGGCGGAAGAGTGGAAATCAGCATTGAGAATGAGACAAGAACATTGTATAAAAACATTCTTGTTTACGCGAAGAGTTTTGCAGATGTATATGTAGGCGAACCGCTTGTGTATGTAAACAGTCTGGACTGCATGGCAGTTGCGATTAATCAGGGAAGTTTTGCACGGGCATATAATATCGGAACCGGTACGAACTGGAGAATCTCTATCCGGAAAGCACCGAAGATTATTTATGAAGATTAAGAGAACAGTTCGGTCCGTACTCAATCATAACACTGATTGAGTACGGGGAGGCACGTTTTGATTTGAATGCATCCTGCCCATCGCCATAGGTGATTTCAGATGGCAGGATGCGTAACAGTTCAGCCTTCTGGCTGAACTGTTACGATTAAGAGAAGATTGGGGGATTTATGGTCAGAGAATGTACGGAACAGGACAGGGAGCGGCTGTATGAATATTTGAAAGAAGAGGCGGTTTACAATACCTTTCTTCTTGCGGATATTGCAGACTTTGGGTTTGGGCAGTCTTTTCAGACAGTATATCTGGATGAAGAACAGGGACGTATCAGAGGCGTTTATCTTTGTATTTATCAGAACTTTCTGCTGTATTGTAAGGAGAATGAAGTAAATACGGAATTTCTGGAGCAGTTGTTTGCCATGTATATTCCGGATGTGGTGATGGGAAAGACAGAGCAGGTCCGGCAGGTACAATGGATTCTGATGGATTATACGCTGGAGTCCCGTGTGCTGTATCAGTTCAGTGAGCGCGGGGAGCTGGCAGAAGAGACGGCGGGGATTCTGAAGGCGAAGTTGGATGATGTGGACGATATCTTCACATTTTTGCAGAGCATTCCGGAGCTGAAGCATTTATATACATCGAAGGAAATGATTGCCGGCAGGATAGAACAGGATTGTGGGACACATTATATTATTCGGGAGAATGGTGTGATTGTTGCACATGCGAACAGTACGGCAGAGTGTGAGTGGACAACAATGATTGGCGGCGTGGCTACGGCGCGGGCATATCGGGGAAAAGGTCTTGCGGGGCAGCTTGTCAGCCGCTTGTCCCGGGAGATTCTTGCGAAGGGAAAAATACCGACATTGTTCAGCAGCCGGGGCGAGGAAGACAATCTGTACGGAAGAATCGGATTCCGGAAAATCGGGGAATGGGGAACACTTGCAAGAATTGCAGCTTCTGCGCCCGATGAGGAAGATAACACAGAGGCAGAAGATGCACGGGCAGAGCGTGTACAGGAAGAGAATCCACAGGTGGAAGGTGTGCAGGCAGAAGATGTGCGGGCAGATAATCCACAGGAAGAGAATCCACCAGCAGAATGCAGACAGGAAAAAAATCCACAGGTGGAAGGTGTGCAGGCAGAAAAGACGGAGGTACAGTACCGGACCTCGAAACGGCGGCCGTCTTATATTGCGTTGTATGACGAGCTGTACCGGGATATCGTAGAGGGCATTTACAAAAAGGACAGTCTGCTTCCGTCAGAGAATGTTCTTTCGGAAAAATATCATGTCAGCCGGAATACGCTGCGGCAGGCACTTGCCATTCTGAATCAGGACGGATACATTTACAGGAAACAGGGAAAAGGGACGTATGTTTCTTATGATATCAGTCAAAAGGAAAAAGGGCGGATTTATAACTTCCTGACGGAGGACGCTCTGGAGGAGATTGTAAAGATTACAATTGACCACAATTTAGGCGCGCCGACTTTGATTGCAAAGTCGAAGCTGGAGCTGGACAGGGGGGAAGAAGTTCTGGCGAGCAATAATGTTTATGAGAGTGAGCAGGGACCGATAGGACAGAGTTTCATTCAGATTCCGGAAAAACTGTTGGAAGAACAGGGCATAGACCTTCATTCGGAGCAGCAGCTCCTCTCATTTATGAACCGGGGAATCTATCAGCTTTCGTCAAAGGCGGATATGATGATACAGTTGATGGAGGCAGACGAACAGGTAGTGCCGTATCTGAAGGTTAAGCCGGGCACGGTACTGCTGCATTTTGAACAGCTTCTGTACGATAAAAACCAGCGGCCGGCAGCACGAATCAAGTACTATTTCCGTGAGGGAAAGTATCAGATTCACTGTAGGCTGTAGAGATGGAGGAAAGATGGGCCAGACAGAGAAGAAACCAGTAATTGAGTTTGAACATTTTCAGTTTCAGTATTTCAGTCAGGCGGAACCGACATTACATGATATTAATTTGAAAATATATGAAGGTGAAAAGATACTGATTGTAGGACCAAGCGGGAGTGGGAAAAGTACGATTGGAAACTGCCTGAACGGACTGATTCCGTTCTCTTACCGCGGTGAGGTAGAGGGAAGCCTGAAAATCAGTGGTGTAGAGACAAAGGAATCTAATATTTTTGAATTGTCAAAAAAAGTCGGAACCGTTTTACAGGATGCGGACGGGCAGTTTATCGGGCTGACGGTGGGCGAGGATATTGCATTTGCATTGGAAAATGACTGCGTGCCGCAGGCGAAGATGAAGGAAACCGTCCGGAAGGTTGCGGAAGTAGTAGATATGGGGGAATTGCTGAAGTCCTCCCCATTCGAACTGTCCGGCGGACAGAAACAGAGGGTATCGTTCGCCGGGGTTATGGTGGATGATGTAGATATTTTATTGTTTGATGAGCCGCTGGCAAATCTGGACCCGGCAACGGGAAAGACAGCGATTGACCTGATTGACCGGGTGTGGAAAGAGTCGAAAAAGACGGTGGTTATTATTGAGCACCGTCTGGAGGATGTGCTATACCGCGATGTGGACCGTATTGTTGTGGTCAGTGACGGCCGGATTGCGGCAGACATGACGCCGGATGAACTGATGGCGGCGAATATCCTTACGGAACTTGGAATCCGGGAGCCGCTGTATGTGACTGCTATGAAATATGCCGGGATTACCGTGACGCCGGAGATGCGCGCAGGACGGCTGGATACGCTGGATACAGAGCAGGTGAAGGAACCGCTGATTCGGTGGGATCAGGCACAGCAAAAGAAGGAAAAACCGGCAGAGCGTCCGGTGATTCTGGAAGCCAGGCATTTAAATTTTCAGTATACAAAGAAACGTAAAATCCTGCAGGATGTGAATTTTCAGATACAGGAAGGCGAGATGGTCAGTATTGTAGGAACCAACGGAGCGGGCAAGAGTACGCTTGCGAAGGTAATCTGTGGATTTGTGACTGAAGATGAAGGAGAGCTCCTTTATTACGGGGAAAGTATGAAAGGGCAGACAATCAAAGAGCGTTCCAGAAGGATTGGATATGTGATGCAAAATCCGAACCAGATGATATGTAAGCCGATGATTTATGACGAGGTTGCATTGGGGTTGCGTATCCGCGGGACAGCAGAGGAGGAAATCGAACCGAGAGTGGATAAGGCACTGAAAATCTGCGGGCTGGCACCGTTCAAAAAGTGGCCGGTGTCTGCATTGAGTTTCGGGCAGAAGAAACGCGTGACGATTGCGTCTATGCTTGTAATGAATCCGCAGGTGCTGATTCTGGATGAACCGACTGCAGGGCAGGATTATCATCATTATACTGAAATTATGGAATTTTTAAAGAGCCTGAACGATCAAGGTGTGACCATTATCATGATTACACACGATATGCATCTGATGCTGGAGTATACGCCGCATGCGATTGTAATTTCAGACGGAAAGAAAATCGGAGATGCAACAGCGGTCGAGATATTGACGAATGAAGAGATTACAGGGAAAGCAAGTCTGAAGATTACGTCTCTGTATGAACTGGCGATGAAAATCGGAATGGAGAATCCGTCTGCATTCGTGCAGAACTTTATCGGGTACGAAAGGGGGACGCATCGCTGATGAAAGCAAAATTGTTTGATTATATTGACAGGGATAATTTTATTTTTAATTTGTCGGGATTGACGAAACTTGTCTGCTTTATCTGCATGACGTTTTCCGTGATGTTTTCCTATGATATCCGGTATATCCTGTTTGTTGCACTGCTGTCAATCATATTTTTCCGGATGTCAGGAGTGCAGTTCAGGCAGATAAAACTGATGCTCATTTATGTGGCAATTTTTTTGCTGATGAATTTTTTGCTGACGTTCTTGTTCAGCCCGAAGTATGGAACCGAGATTTACGGAACGACACATGAGATATTCCGGCTGACCTCACGGTATGTGGTGACGCAGGAACAGTTACTGTATCAGGTGACAAAGCTTACGAAGTATGCTTCGGTGGTACCCCTCGGCATGATTTTCCTGCTCACAACCAACCCAAGCGAATTTGCTGCTTCATTAAGCCGTGTGGGGTGTAATTACAAAGGTGCTTATGCGGTGTCCCTGACACTGCGCTACTTTCCTGATATGATTCGGGATTATCAGGATATTGCCCTTGCCCAGCAGAGCCGCGGACTGGATTTGTCCAAGAAGGAGAAGCTGGGAGTGCGTGTCAAAAATGTAATGAACATTTGTGTCCCGCTGATTTTTTCGACACTGGACAGAATAGAGCTGATTACAAATGCGATGGATTTGCGCGGATTCGGAAAGTATAAGAAACGAACATGGTATGTTGCAAAGAAACTGCGGAAAAGCGATTGGTTTTCCATGCTGTTTGGCGCACTGGTGCTGGCGGGTTCACTTGCAATGTCATTCGTGGTAAACGGTTCCCGATTCTGGAATCCATTTGTTGCGTAGTTACTTTTGCCCTGGTAGTTTTTACATTATGAAAGAAAAGAGGAAGAAAAATGAAACCAATATTAGTATTTCAGACAGATTTTACTTATAAAGAAGGTGCCGTAAGTTCGATGTACGGCGTTGTGAAAACAGTAGATCGCGAGTTGGAAATTATGGATGGAACGCATGAGCTCCCACAGTATGATACATGGAGTGCAAGCTACCGGCTGTACCAGAGTTTGCAGTTCTGGCCGGAAGGAACTATCTATGTATCTGTTGTCGACCCGGGAGTTGGTACAAAGCGCCGCGCCTGTGTGGCGAAAACGGTGGATGGTTATTATATTGTGACACCGGATAACGGTTCTCTGACACATGTGAAAAGAATGATTGGAATTGAGTCTGTACGTGAGATTGATGAGACAGTTAACAGACTCCGCGGAAAAGGAACCGAGGGGGTTGCTATTTTCCACGGAAGAGATTTGTTCGGATATACCGCTGCGCGTCTTGCAAGCGGCATCATCGACTTTGAAGGTGTAGGACCGGAGTATCCGGTTGATGAGATTGTGGAGCATGAGATTCTGGAACCGGCTGTTGAGCCGGGAAAAGTACAGGGAATCTTTGAAATCAACGACCCGAATTTCGGAAATCTCTGGACCAATATTCCGCTGGAAGATTTCCAGAATGCAGGATTTGCATATGGGGACTATATCAATGTCACAGTAAAACATGAGGGCGAGTCTGTGTTTGAGCAGAAAGTGCTGTTCCATAAGAGTTTCGGATATGCACAGAAAGGGGCTCCGATGATTTATAATAATGAGTTGATGAAAGTTGCGATGGCGGTCAGCCAGGGAAGTTTCTGTGACAACTATAACCTGAGCTACGGACCGGAATGGACGGTTGAGTTTACCAAATAGTCATAGTTCGTAAACACTATTCGCAAAGGCACCAGAGGTGCTTTCTGCCGATAAAAAGGTTCTACCGATAAAAACGGTATGTTACTTGACAAGAGGACAAAAACGAAGTACCCTTTTGGAGAGAGAACATAAGAGAAGTGAAACATCTAAAGGAGGACGAGAGTCATGGAGAAAAAATTATTTGAGTTCAAGACAAAGACACTGGTTGCAACAGGTCTTGGTGCAGCGTTGTTTACACTGCTGTTCATGTATGTGAAAATCCCGACCGGTATTCCGGAGACAGAGATTCAGACAGCATACGGAATCGGGGCATTCTTTGCTGCGCTGTTCGGACCAATCGCCGGAGGTCTGATTGCACTGATTGGGCATTTCCTGTCAGATTCCATTCAATATGGTTCTGCGTGGATGAGCTGGGTAATCGCCAGTGGTCTGACATGTTTTATTACGGGATTTGTATATCCCAAACTGAAGGTAGAGGAAGGCGAGTTTGGAAAAAGCGATATTATCCGCTTTAACGTTTACCAGATAATTGCAAATGCAGTTGCATGGATTCTTGTTGCACCGGTACTGGACATCGTAATCTATGCAGAGTCTCCAAGCCTTGTATTTACACAGGGTGTTGTCGCTGCAATTTCTAACGCGGTATCCGCAGGTGTGATAGGTTCTATCCTGCTTGTACTTTACAGCAAGACAAGGTCTAAAAAAGGAAGCCTTTCCAAAGAAGCATAAAAACTGAAAAGTGGGACATCAGGTTAAGAACAAACGGGGACACTCTGCACAGAAAAAGCAGAGTGTCTCTTTTTCTTTTACTCGAAAACCGTGCACTGTCTTATCCAATCTTCATTCACCCTATCCTTGTTTGCTTTATCTGCAATCACTCTATCCTCATTCATTTTATCTGTCTTGATTTTATCTTAATTATGAGCGGACGTGCGATTGAGGCTGCGGGAGATGTTGATACGTTGCTCCTGGATAAGACCGTGACAATCACACTCGGAAACAGACAGGCAGACGCATTTATTCCGGTTGACGGGCATACAGACAGAGAGGTGGCGGATGCCGCACAGTTAGCGTCTCTTCCGGATGAGACACCGGAAGGAAGGAGCATTGTCATACTGGAAAAAGAAAATAATATGTCAGAGGATGAGGTGAGAGAGATAATCCATAAATATACAAAAGGAAAGTTTCTCGGAATTTTTGGAGAAGAGACGGTGAGTGTCTTGAAAGTCAATCTGGATTTGGAGGGTATTTTATAAATCTTTATACTATCTTAATACGGTGGACGGTATATTTGCACAATCTTTTTATAACGGGTGACATAATTAAGAAAATATAAAGACGTATAAAGATTGTGCGGAGGTTTACGATGGACCGGATACCTATACATAGAAGAAAATTATCTTCCTTTCAGATTATTATATTTGGATTCCTGATTGTGATATTAACAGGGAGTCTGCTGCTGATGCTGCCTGCTGCGTCAAGGGGCGTCGGAGGGGCGTCGTTTCAGGATGCGATTTTTACGGCGACATCAGCAGTCTGTGTAACTGGTCTGGTGGTTCATGACACAGCAACTTATTGGTCGGAGTTTGGACAGTTCATCATCATGATATTGATACAGATTGGCGGAATGGGCGTTGTGACGGTTGCTGTTTCTATTGCAATGGTATCAGGACGTAAAATCGGTCTGATGCAGCGGAGTACAATGGCGGAGGCAATTTCCGCACCGAAGGTAGGGGGGATTGTGAGGCTGACAAACTTCATACTGAAGACAACGCTTTGCTTTGAGCTGTTGGGGGCGGCGGTAATGTCACCTGTATTCTGCAGAGACTTCGGAGTGGTAAAAGGAATCTGGTATGCGCTGTTTCATTCGGTTTCGGCGTTCTGTAATGCCGGGTTTGACTTGATGGGAATCCGTTCCCAGTTTTCATCGCTGACGACATATTCCGGTCAGCCGGTGATTAATCTGATGATTATGCTTTTGATTGTCATTGGCGGAATTGGGTTCATGACATGGGATGACATCAAGACAAAACGTTTCCGTATAAGAAAGTATCGGATGCAGACAAAGGTAATTCTCACAACAACCGGAATTTTGATTTTATTTCCTGCACTTTTTTTCTATTTTCATGAGTTTTCGGCGCCGGTGTGGGAACACTTAGATACGTCTGAAAAAATCTGGGCATCATTGTTCCAGTCAGTCACTCCGAGAACAGCGGGATTTAACACGGTAGATCTGACAAGTTTGAGCGAGACGGGACAGGCGATTACGATTATGCTGATGCTGATTGGAGGTTCCCCGGGTTCCACGGCAGGAGGAATGAAAACGACGACAATCGCTGTATTATTATGTACTGCATATGCAGTGTTTGGCAGGAACGGGGATGCTCAGTGCTTTGGCAGGCGGATTCCGGAGGAGACAGTAAAATATGCGGCGGCTATCCTGCTGATGTATCTGCTGATGTTTCTTGGAGGAGGGATTTTCATAAGCTGTATGGAGAATCTTCCCGTATTGACTTGCCTGTTTGAGACTGCATCGGCAATCGGGACGGTCGGATTATCTTTGGGAATCACGTCTTCACTTGGGGCGGCGTCCAGATTTGTTTTGATTAGTCTGATGTTTCTTGGGAGAGTGGGCGGACTGACGCTTGTTTATGCGGTATTCTCCAGGACGCATCCGTATTATTCGAAGTTACCGCAGGAGAAAATTATGGTTGGTTAGTTGCTACCCTCGGTGGACAAAGGGCGTGTTGTCCCCTTGTCCACTGAGGGGATACAGGAGGAATGGTATTATGAAGTCAATTTTACTGATTGGATTGGGAAGATTCGGAAAGCATATCGCACTGAAATTAAATGAATTGCAGCATCAGGTGATGGCAATTGATAAGAAGGAGGAACGGGTGAACGCAGTGCTGCCGTTCGTGACCAATGCGCAGATTGGGGACAGTACGAATGAAGATTTCCTGCAATCGCTCGGAATCCGCAATTATGACGTCTGTATTGTGGCAATCGGAAATGACTTCCAAAGCTCTCTTGAGACCACTTCCTTTTTAAAAGAAATGGGAGCAAAACTGGTGGTGTCAAGAGCAGCCAGTGATGTGCAGGCGAAGTTCCTGCTCCGGAACGGCGCAGATGAAACAGTGTATCCGGAGAAACAGATTGCAAAATGGACGGCAATCCGTTACAGCGCGGAACATATTCTGGATTATGTAGAGCTAAGCGATACCCACGCTATTTTTGAAGTGTCGGTGCCGGTCAACTGGATAGGAAAAACAATTGGACAGCTCGATATTAGGAGAAAATATAATATTAACATCATGGCGTTTAAACAGAATGGTCAGTTCGATTTGAATGTGACATCGGAAACTGTCCTCTCGGATAAAGGCACAATGCTGGTTCTTGGAAGCAACCATGATATACAAAAATGTTTTCACATCTAATATTCCTTTGATGCGTACGGGAGGTGTGATATCATGAAAAATATACTGTTGTTTTGCTGCATAGCGGCAGGCGGGGTGTACGGGTACTTTATCATGAAAAAAATCGACTTGTTTCTGGAAAGAAATAAAGAACTGAGGAATGAGGAGGCGCAAAAATGGAACAACAGCGGCAGAGTCCGGAACAATTGCTCCGGGCAATCCAGCGTGAGGAAGGGGAAAGGCACAGAGGACATCTGAAGATATTTTTCGGTTATGCGGCGGGAGTCGGTAAGACATATGCCATGCTCAAAGCGGCACATGATGCCAGACGCCGGGGAATCGATGTTGTGGCAGGATATGTGGAACCCCACGAACGCCCGCAGACGGCTGCGCTGTTGAATGGATTGGAACAGATTCCGAACCTCAAGATACGGCATGGAAAACTCACTCTGAATGAGTTTGATCTGGATGCTGCGATTGCCAGAGATCCACAGTTGATTCTTGTTGATGAACTGGCGCACACGAATGCGGACGGATGCCGTCATACCAAGCGCTATCAGGATGTGAGGGAACTTCTGAAGGCGGGAATGGATGTGTATACCACAGTCAATGTACAGCACCTTGAAAGTCTGAATGATACCGTTGCATCCATCACCGGGGTTATGGTGCGCGAGCGGATTCCGGATTCGGTATTTGACAGCGCCAATCAGGTAGAGTTGGTGGATATTGAGCCAACAGAATTAATTGAACGGATGAACAGTGGGAAAGTGTACCGGGGAGAGCAGGCGGAAAGAGCGGTTGAGAATTTTTTCACGGTGGACAACCTTACGGCTCTTCGGGAGATTGCCCTGCGGCGCTGTGCAGACCGGATGAATCTGCTCACGGAGGATGCGAGGATCAGGAACAACGGGGATTACCATACAGACGAACATGTGCTTGTGTGTGTGTCTTCCGCACCATCCAATGCGAAAACCATCCGTACTGCGGCACGGATGGCAAATGCATTCCGAAGTACATTTACGGCATTGTTTGTAGAAACGCCGGAGTGGGCGTTTGCAGAGGCGGAAGACAAGAAACGGCTCCGGGAGCATATGCGTCTGGCACAACAGATGGGGGCCACTGTTGAAACGGTTTACGGGGATGACGTATCCATTCAAATTGCGGAATTTGCTCGGTTTTCCGGAGTGTCTAAAATTGTAATCGGCAGAAGTACCGCAACACAGCGTGGCATGTTCAGAAAACTGTCACTGACAGAGAAACTGATTGCAAGTGTTCCCAATCTGGATATCTATATTATCCCGGACAACACATCGGGAAAGCCGCTGCGTACAAGACGGACAAAGAGACAGAATTCATTTGTTATTTCGGTTGAGGATACGGCGAAGAGTATCGGAATCCTGCTGCTTGCGACGCTGCTTGGGATGGGGTTCGCCAGACTGGGGTTTACGGAGCCGAATATTATTACGTTGTATATTCTGGGAGTGCTTGTCATTTCCGTCATTACAACAAACCGGGCGTATAGTCTGGTGGCGTCCATTGTGAGCGTACTTGTGTTCAATTTCTTCTTTACGGTACCGCAATTTACATTCCGTGCATATGACAAAGGATATCCGGTGACATTCCTCATTATGTTTCTTGCAGCGCTTATTACCGGTTCATTGGCTGCAAAACTGAAAAATCACGCGAAGCAGTCGGCACAGTCGGCATACCGTACAAAAGTGCTATTTGATACGAATCAGCTTTTGCAGCAGGCGAAGGGAAAAGAAGCGATTATATCTGCAGCCGCCAGCCAACTGAACAAGCTCCTCGGCAAAGATGTGGTGGCTTATCTTTCAGAGAACGGAGAACTTTCAGAACCGTATATGTGTCCTGAAAAAGAAGGTGTGGCAGGAAAGTATTGCAGTGACAGTGAAAAAGCCGTGGCAGTCTGGGCCATGAAGAATAATAAACATGCGGGAGCTACCACGGACACGCTGTCCGGTGCAAAGTGCCTTTATCTTGCGGTACGGGTGAATCAAAATGTGTATGGTGTGGTCGGAATTGCAATCGAGGGAGAGCCGCTGGATGCATTTGAGAACAGTGTGGTACTTTCGATTATAGGAGAAAGTGCACTCGCACTGGAAAATGAAAAGAATGCGAAGGAAAAAGAGGAGGCTGCGATTCTGGCAAAGAATGAGCAGCTTCGTGCAGATTTGCTCCGTGCGATTTCCCACGATTTGCGTACGCCCCTGACTTCCATTTCAGGCAATGCGAGCAATCTGTTGTCCAACGGGGATGAATTCAGTGCCGCGACCAGAAAACAGATTTATACCGATATTTATGATGATGCGATGTGGCTGATTAATCTGGTAGAGAATCTGCTGGCAGTTACCCGCATTGAAGACGGGCGGATGAATATGAATCTTTCCGCAGAGTTAATGGATGAGGTAGTGGGGGAGGCACTGCGTCATATCGACCGGAAGAGCGTGGAACACTCTATTACTGTGAAAAGCAGTGAAGAATTTATTCTCGCAAAAATCGATGCGAAGCTGATTGTACAGGTAATTATCAATATTGTGGACAATGCAATCAAGTATACGCCGGAACATTCGGAGATTACGATTGCTACACGGAAAGACAAGGAGCAGGTAGTGATTGAAATTGCGGACAACGGTCCCGGCATTTCCGATGAAGGGAAAGCGCATGTTTTTGATATGTTTTACAGCGGGGCAAATAAGATTGCCGACAGCCGCCGGAGTCTGGGGCTGGGACTTTCACTCTGCAAATCCATTGTAAATGCACACGGCGGAACTATATCGGTTGCGGACAATGTGCCGCATGGAACAATCTTTACTTTTACATTACCGGCGGGGGAGGTAAAAATACATGAATAAAACGACGATACTGGTTGTGGAGGATGACGCGCCCATCCGCAACCTGATTACGACAACATTGAAAACACATGATTACCGGTATCTGACGGCAACGACCGGGGAGGCGGCAGTGCTGGAGACATCTTCACATAATCCGGATATTATGCTGCTGGATTTGGGGCTGCCGGATATTGACGGAGTAGAGGTGATTCGAAAAATCCGTACATGGTCCAATCTTCCGATTATCGTAATCAGTGCAAGAAGCGAGGACGTGGACAAGATTGAGGCATTGGATGCGGGCGCCGACGACTATCTTACCAAACCGTTTTCTGTAGAAGAGCTGTTGGCACGGCTGCGCGTTACACAACGGAGGCTGGCGGTGATGCAGAGCGAGGCGATGGCGGCAGATTCCATATTTATTAACGGAAAGCTAAAAGTGGATTATGCCGCCGGGTGCGCTTATCTGGGGGAGAGGGAACTGCATCTGACGCCGATTGAGTATAAGCTGCTCTGCCTGCTTGCCCAGAATGTGGGAAAGGTGCTGACGCACACATTCATCACACAGAAGATATGGGGCAGCAGTTGGGATAATGATATTGCTTCCCTGCGCGTGTTCATGGCGACGCTCCGAAAAAAAATCGAGAGTGAGCCGGATTCGCCGCAGTATATCCAGACACATATCGGAGTTGGATACCGGATGATGAAAGTAGAATAAATTGGTCATAGGAATGAATCCCGGGACATAGATTGTAAAAACAAACTATACCGGGGTTCATTTTTATGAAAGAATATATCGAAGAACGGGCGGTTGAAATAGCAAATTATATTATTGAAGAAAAAGCCACGGTCAGGCAGACGGCAAAAAAATTCGGAGTATCCAAATCAACGGTACATACAGATGTAACAAAAAAGATACTTTTGCGAAGGTTGTTTATGAGGTGAGATAAAGACGGGAAAAGGTAGGAGAAGGTCGCAGAAATGCGGTCTTTTTCTTTTGCTCATTTTCTTGAGTTGCAGATAAAAATCAGTTAAAATAAAGTGTAGAAAGTAGAGGGATATGTTGGGGAAATTTGGCAATTATGTACTAGGAATGATTGGAGGATAAAGTAAATGAAACCATGGAAAGATTTGTTTCGTACACATATATTGGAACGAGGGCTGAATTATTATGAAGAAGGTTGTGTTACTTCACTGGAGCAGACTTCGACAGGATATACGGCAGTAGTGGAGGGAACAGATGATTATGATGTAGGGATAGAAATTTGTGCTGATCAAGTTTATGATATGACATGTACATGCCCATATGCAGCAGAAGGAAATTATTGCAAACATATGGCGGCGGTTTTGTATAAAATAGAAGAGGGGGAGCCTGATACAAAAATGCCGGGAAATTATCTTCAAAAGGTGCAGGAACAAAATAAAGAATTGCAAGAGATTATTGCCAGAATCCCAATAGAAGAATTGCAGGAAATTGTATTTTCACAGGCAGCTTCTGATGATTTTCTATATAACAAGATTATGACAAAGTATGCGCCGATAACACCGCGTCATATGATTCGGTTGAAAAAACAGGTAAATGATATTGGCTATCATTATTCTGACAGAGGCGGGTTTGTAGATTATTATCATGCAACAGATTATACAGATGCATTGAATACTCTTTTAGATGAAAATGTTCCGCTGTTACTGGAGAAAAATTACAGAATGGAAGCATTTGAATTAGTCAACTGTGTCTTTTATGAGATTGGAAATCGGGATATGGATGATTCGGATGGTAGCACATCATTTGTAGTGGATAATTGTTACGAATATTGGCAAACAATATTGCATGAATGTAATGATGAAGAAAAAGAAACGATGTTTCAGTGGTTTCAAGATCATCAAGAAAATTATGTAGTTGATTATTTGGAAGATTATATTAGTGACTTTTTGCTGAATGAGTTTCATGATGAAGAAATGCTTCGGAAGAAACTTCATATGTTAGATGAAAAAATCACTAAGTTTCAAAAAGAAAATTACAGCGGTGATTCGTATTCTGCGTATTATGGTATGGTCAATAACATAACTGCACGGATTCGTCTGATGGAGGAATTGAATTATTCTAAACAGGAAATAAGGGATTATCGGCAGAAATATAGGAATTTTTCTGAAATCCGAAAGATGGAAATACAGGAATACTTATCAGGCAGAAAGTATGTAGAAGCGATTGCGGTATTGAAAGAAAGTAAAAAACTGGATGCTAATCAAGCGGGATTGGTAGCAGAATATAGCCAGCAATTAATTGAAATTTACGAAAAAAGAAATATGCAGAAAGAATATGAACAGGAACTTCAATATCAAGTATTTGAATGTATGCAGCGAAATTTGGAATACATTGTGAAATTGAAAAAGCTGTGTAGTGAAACGGAATGGGAGGAGCAAAGAGAAAAATTTTTACAAGGTAAAACATCTACTTGGATTATATATGAGTTCTTAATAGAAGAAGAATTATTTGGAAGACTGCTCCAGGAAATTCAGAAGAATAATTCTATATATGCATTGGATCAATATGAAAAAGTACTGAAAAAACATTTACCGAATGAAGTCAGGGATATGTATGTGCAATATGTGAAAAATGGAGCAGTTCGGACAGCAGATAGAAAGGCATATAAATATTTAATGTCTTATCTGAAAAAGATTACAAAATATCCGGATGGTAAAAAAATAGCACGGGATATTGCAGATTGCTGGAAGCAAGATTACAAAAGAAGACCAGCTATGATGGATGAACTACGGAAAGCCGGATTTTAATGTGTGTGGAGGAAATGAAGGATGAATAGATTTTCAGAAAAGGATTGGAAAGTGTTTCGAAGTAAGATTGCTGGTTGGCAAGAAGCATATATGGAAAAGTTGAATAGGGAATATATAAAATTATTGAGCGGAGAAGGGCATGCTTCAGAAAAATTTTGGGCATTGGAAAAGAGAATCCGTCAAGATAAGAAGGATTGTGGAGTGCAGTGTGAAATGAGTCGATCAAATCAATTCTATATTATGCTGTCACTATTGAATGAAGGAGCAATTACATTAGACGATTTAAGTGATTTTAGTGAGGATCTTCAAGAAACAATAAACCATTTCTATAAATTGAGAGATAGATAAAGTGAAGGAAAATTTTAAAGGAGATAAGTTAGAATGGCGGAGCAGGAAAACAGTAAAGATTTGATTAGTGTATTATGGAGCGGAGCAGATATCTTGCGTTCAAAAATGGATGCAAATGAATATAAAGATTATCTGTTAGGAATTGTTTTTTATAAGTATCTATCAGATTCTTTTTTAATAAAAGTCTATGATTTACTTTATGATGAAAAACCAGAAACATTAAAAATTGCTTTGGATGCATATAGAGACGCCTTGAAAGAGGAAAGTGCAGAAGAATTGAAAGATGAAATAAAATCATCTTGCCATTATGTGATTGACCCGGAATTAACATATACAAATTTTGCGGAGGCTGCACGAAATAATTCTTTTAATCGAGAACAATTACAAAAAGCATTTAATAATATTGAACAGAGTGATCCGTTATTTGCGGATTTATTTACAGATATTGATTTGTATTCTAATCGCTTGGGAACGGGGGATCAAAAGCAAAGTGATACAATTGCCAGTTTGTTAAAAGAAATTGATAAAGCAGATTTATTGAATACAGATACAGATGTTTTAGGAAATGCTTATGAGTATTTGATTGGTCAATTTGCTTCTGAAACAGGAAAAAAAGCAGGTGAATTCTATACACCGCAGGCTGTTTCAAAAATTTTAACCAGAATTGCTATTTCCGGACAGGAGGGTAAAAAAGGTTTGTCTGTTTATGATCCGTGTATGGGGTCAGGTTCTCTTTTATTGAATGCAAAAAAATATGCATTAGAGCCAAATTATATCAAATATTACGGACAAGAATTGATGACATCTACATATAACTTGGCACGCATGAACATGTTTTTGCATGGTATTGCACCGGAAAATCAAAAACTGAGAAATGGCGATACTTTAGATAGTGACTGGCCTACGGAAGAAGAAACTGATTTTAATATGGTACTGATGAATCCACCGTATTCAGCAAAATGGAGTGCGGCTGCCGGTTTCCTGCAAGATGAACGCTTTAGCGATTATGGAGTTCTGGCGCCGAAGTCAAAGGCTGATTATGCGTTTCTGTTGCATGGTTTATATCATCTGAAAAATAATGGAACAATGGCAATTGTATTACCTCATGGAGTGTTATTCAGAGGAGCAGCAGAAGGGAAAATTCGAGAAAAATTATTGCGTTCCGGAAACATTTATGCGGTGATTGGATTACCGGCAAATTTGTTTTATAATACATCAATCCCAACTTGTATCGTTGTTTTAAAGAAACATAGAGATGGTAGAGATGTCTTGTTTATAGACGCTTCGAAAAAATTTGAAAAGGGTAAAAAACAAAATACAATGACGGATGATCATATAAATGCCATTGTAAATTTGTATCATAATCGTGAAACAGTAGACAAAGAATCTTATCTTGCCAGTTTTGAAGATGTTGAAAAGAATGATTTTAATCTTAATATTCCAAGGTATGTAGATAATTTTGAAAAAGAAGAAGAGCTTGATTTAAAAGAACTTTTGATTGAAATGAAGCAGACGGATGATGAGATTGAAAAAACAAAGAATGAAGTAGTGTCTTGCTTGAAAGATTTAATATCTTCTGATCAGGATATTATGTCATCCATAAAATGCCTTATAGGAATGATTGAGGGGTGAGGATATGAGTAAACCGAAAATTCGTTTTAAGGGATTTGATGAAGATTGGGAACAGCGTAAGTTGGGGGAAGTTGTAGATAGAGTGACAAGAAAAAATCAAGATTTAGTATCTGAATTACCACTTACAATATCAGCTCAATATGGATTAATAGACCAAAATGAATTCTTTGATAAACGTGTTGCGAGTAGAGATGTAAGTGGATATTATCTTGTTGAGAATGGGGAGTTTGCGTATAACAAGAGTACTTCAAATGAGGCCCCTTGGGGTGCGATAAAGAGACTAGATAGATATGCGAATGGTGTATTATCAACACTTTATATTGTCTTTAAAATAAAAAATGAGGAAGAAATAAATTCGGATTTTCTGGTATCTTACTATGATACAAATTTATGGCATAAGGGTATTCATGAAATTGCTGCCGAGGGAGCCAGAAATCATGGATTATTAAATATCGCTCCGACGGATTTTTTTGGTACAAAATTGATGTTACCACAAGATATAGAAGAACAGAAAAAAATAGGTGATTATTTTAAACAGTTAGATACCCTCATCACTCTTCACCAGCGAAAGTGTGAAGAAGCAAAAAAATTAAAAAAATATATGCTCCAAAAGATGTTCCCGCAAAAGGGGAAAAATATTCCAGAAATTAGATTTGATGGTTTTACTGAAGATTGGGAACAGCGTAAGTTGGGAGATATACTTGAAAGAAGAGTTGAGCAAAGACAACAGTCAGAAGAATATCCACGTTTGGCTTTCGCTTCCGGGCAAGGTGTAATTCCTCTTAGTGAGCGTAAAACAAACAATAGAGAGCAGCTTACAAAAGATGAATTTACAAAGAAGTACCTTGTAACAGAAATGGATGACATTGTATATAACCCTGCTAATGTGAAGTATGGGGCGATAGACAGAAATAAATGCGGAAGAGGCTTGATTTCTCCTATTTATGTGACTTTTACAACAAATGAAATTCCTGGCTTTATTGAACGTATTGTAACTTCACATGACTTTCAACAAAAGGCTTTAAGATTTGAAGAAGGAACCGTTACAAAACGTCAGTCCGTTAACCCAGAAGATTTTGTGACTATAGATATATTAGTAGCACCACAGAGAGAAGAACAGAAGAAAATCAGCGATTATTTTGATAGTCTTGAAAACCTCATCACTCTTCACCAGCGGAAGTATGAAGAATTGCAGAAAATTAAGAAATTTATGTTACAAAATATGTTTGTTTAAAGAATTGGTGCGAATTTGGAACTGAAGTAGAAACACAGAAATAAGAAGTATATAAAGAGAAATGACATGAAAAAAATAGAGGGCTTACGATGCAAACAATCGTTTGCTAAAGAATAGGAGGTTTTGTATGAGTGAAAAGAAAAAGAAAATAGGTTTTACTGTTGCATGTGTAAACGAATTTGCACAACATTATAATCTCAGTATACAAGAAGCATTCCGTTACCTTTTTCAATTTAAAGGTATTGCATTTATAAAAGAAAATTATGAAGTTGAGCATACATTAGATTTTGGAACAATAATAGAAGACCTGGGGATATTGTGCAGGAAAAACGGAGGTGTGTTATGAGATTATATCATGGAAGTAATATTGTAATTGATAGTATAAATTTGGCAATGTGTAGACCATATAAAGATTTTGGAAAAGGGTTTTATTTGACAGACATAAAAGAACAGGCAGAAAAAATGGCCGTAAGAGTGTCCAAGATTTATGGTGGTTCTCCTGTTGTAAATACCTTTGAAATACAAGATGGTTTCAGAGAAATAGATGATATCAAGGTTAAAGATTTTGGGTTAGAAACAACGGAAGAATGGGCAAAATTTGTCATGAACAATAGAAATCGAACATTTACAAATCTGAAAGATACTTTGTGTAATAAGGATAATAAATATGACATTGTTATAGGACCTGTTGCGGATGATAATATGGCATTATTATTTCGTCAGTATGAAAATGAAATTATTGATTTTGAAACCCTATTGAAAGGAATGATATATAAGAAGACATCATCGCAGTATTCTTTTCATACAGAAAAAAGTATAAAACTTTTGCGAAAGGTAGGAAAATAATATGAGTAAGCAGGAACAGTTGATAGAATATATAGTTCAGGATATTGTTGATATGTTCTCTTCAGATCAGGACATAGAATATGATGAGGCTATGAATAAGTTTTATAACTCAAAAGTCTTTGAAAAACTTCAGGATAAAGAAACCGGTTTATATATGGAAAGCTCAGAATATGTGTATGATCTTTTTAAAGATGAGATAAATTTTGGACATATTGTTCAAGCAGAAATATAAGATTTACAAGATATAACTTCATATTATCGTAAGTGTAAAGAAATAGTAAAATAATAGGAAAACGCTTGGGAACAGCGTAAGTTCAAAAATACATTTGATTATTTACAAAATAATGCACTTTCTAGAGCCAATCTATCGGAAGAAGGAAATGTATTAAATATACATTATGGAGATGTATTGATTAAATTTGGTGAAGTGATCGATATTGAAAAAGATAGCTTACCAAGAATTCTTGACGAAAGTATTTTGAATAAGTATCAATCTTCAGTTTTACAAGATGGAGATGTTATTATTGCAGATGCTGCCGAGGACGAAACTGTTGGAAAATGCAGTGAAATCAAAGGAATAACGGGCGAAAAAGTTCTGGCGGGACTTCATACAATTCCCGTCAGACCAAAGAAAAAATATGCTACAGGATTTATGGGACATTATATGAATTCCAATGCATATCATAAACAATTATTGCCTTTAATGCAGGGAACTAAAGTATCTTCAATTTCAAAATCATCAATTCAAGAAACAGATATCATGTTTCCAAAAAGTGAGGATGAACAGCAAAAAATAGGAGAATATTTTTCCAATCTCGACAACCTCATCACTCTTCACCATCGGAAGCTATTTTATGGGAAAAATTGCATTAAATCATATAAAATCATACGAATTGAGACAAAGGGGGAAAATATTATGCCAGAACTAGAGGCAATGATAGAGAAAAAACTAATTGAGCAGTTAGTTTATGGAGATTCTCAATGGACATACAGAGAAGATTTAAAAACGGAAGATGATTTGTGGAGAAATTTCAAGTATATTTTGGAACAAAACAATAAGGAACGGTTAAATGGAGAAAATTTATCGGATGCAGAATTTGAACAGATAAAAAACCAATTACAGTTTTCATCATTTTATAAGGCTGGGGAATGGCTGGTCGGAGAAAATGGAAAGGTTCAAGTCCATGTACAGCGTGATACTGAGAGATTACACCTTGTAGTAATGAATCATGAACATATTGCAGGTGGCAGTAGTGTTTATGAAGTGATCAATCAATATAGTGCGCTTAGGTCAGAGGATGAGAAAGTAATCTTAGGAAGAGACAGGAGATTTGATGTAACATTGATGATCAATGGTCTACCGATGATACATATAGAATTGAAAAATAACCAACATTCTTACATGGATGGCTTTTGGCAAATTAAAAAATATATTGGAGAAGGAAAATTTACTGGAATTTTTTCAGCGGTGCAAATGTTTGTGATTAGTAATGGTGTGGATACAAAATATTTTTCAGCTGCCAGTGATACAGAGTTGAATCCTAAATTTATTAGTGGCTGGCTGGATCGGGAAAACAATCCAGTTCCAGATTATCTTGATTTTGCAAAGAGTGTACTCAGAATTCCAGAAGCGCATGAGATGATTTCAAGATATACAGTATTAGATGAAGATGCAAAACGTTTGATATTGTTACGTCCATACCAGATTCATGCAATCGAGGCAATCAGAGAAGCATCAAAACAGGGAAAATCAGGATTTGTGTGGCATACGACAGGGTCTGGAAAAACTCTGACTTCTTATAAGGCAACCCGAAATCTGCTGATGGATATTCCTTCTATTGATAAGGCTATTTTCTTGATAGACCGAAAAGATTTGGATACGCAGACCACTATGGCATTTCAGGCTTATGCAAATAATGATTTGGTTGATGTAGATGAAACGGATAATGTGAACGATTTAAAGAAAAAATTGAAATCGGATGACAGGCAGGTAATCGTTACTACAATTCAGAAACTGCACATTTTAATTACAAAGAAATTAAAGGAAGACACGTTAGAATATCGAAAAATAAAAAATCTCAGGATTGCATTTGTGGTCGATGAGTGTCATCGTGCGGTTAGTCCGGGAACAAAAAGAGAGTTGGAGCGATTTTTTAATCGG
Organism: Lachnospiraceae bacterium UBA1683; assembly: GCA_002320245.1. GTDB lineage: Bacteria > Bacillota > Clostridia > Lachnospirales > Lachnospiraceae > Schaedlerella. Next base: position 3,388 of record DCKD01000050.1, on the reverse strand, counting down.
TCTTTATGGTATGGATTTACGGGAACACCGAGATTTGCAGAAAATCCATATCCGCAAAAGGGAGATCTTCCAAGAACGACAGAAGATTTATACGGAGAACGTCTGCATCGATATACGATTCAAAATGCAATACATGATAAGGCTGTGCTAGGGTTTCAAGTAGAACATAATGGTCCAAAGGATATGGAAGATGAAACAGATAGTAATATCTATGACAGTGAAAACCATATGTTAAAAGTACTGGATATTATTTTGAATAAGTCTTACCACAAATTAGGTTTTCAAAATGGAAAAGGACAGACTTATGAGGGCTTACTTACTACGAGCTCGATTCAGAGAGCACAGCAGTATTATGAATTATTGACACGTGTAAAAAATGGAGAAACCTCGCTTGTAATTGATGAGCGAATAAAACAGGTTCTTCCGGATTTCCCAAAGTTTGCAATTACCTATTCCGTAACAGAAAATGAGGAGGGTTCGCAGGTTAATCAGGAAAAAATGCAAAAATCGCTGGATGACTATAATGGAATGTTTGGTACGACATATGAATTGTCTCAGATACAGGCATACAATGGAAATTTGAATAAACGTCTTGCAAGAAAAGATTCCAAATATAAAAGCAGAAATGAGCAGTTGGATTTAGTAATCGTGGTAGACCGTTTATTGACGGGATTTGATGCACCATGTATGTCTACGATTTTTATGGATAGACAGCCAATGGGACCGCATGATTTGATTCAGGCATTTTCGAGAACAAATCGAATTTTTGACAAAAATAAGACCTATGGACAAATTGTAACTTTTCAGGCACCGATTCTTTTTAAGAATGCGGTTGATAATGCAGTAAAATTATATTCTGCCGGAGGAACAAAAGAGGCGCTTATGGCAGAATGGAATGAAGTGGAGCCTGCTTTTCGGAAAGCGCTTGCAGCACTTCGAGTATCTGCTGAAAAACCAGAAGATATTCCGGCTATGTCATTGAAAGAAAAGAAAAATTTCGCAAAAATGTTTCAGACATTTGATTCTTTGTTTGCTCAGTTAAAATCGTTTACTGTATATGATGACAGTATGTTAGAAAAATATGGGATTTCTGAAGAAGAATATGATGACTATGTGGGACATTATAAAAATGTAGTACAGGAAATCAAAGATGCAGAAGGAGAGAAAACTGATGGTTCAGATGGAAATGAAGGTGGAGATGATATAGAAATTGATCAGGACTATGAGTTGATGGCATACAGCAATACAAAGATTGATTATGAGTATATTATTAACCTAATTCAAAATATTGTTACGCCGTCTGATGAAGTGGAAGAGGTTACACCAGAAGAACGACAGAAAAAAATTGATGAAGTGAAACAGTATGTAGAGGATTTGCGAAAAGAAAATCCAAAAGTTGCAGATATTATGTCAAACCTGATTGAAGAAATTGAAATGGATGATACAAAATACAGAGGACAGTCTATCCTTCATATTGTGGAAAATATGAAACAGGATTGCATTGATCGTGTGATTTCTGATTTTTGCAGTACCTGGTATGCTTCTAAGGATGATGTAATGTATGCAGCAACGCACTATCAAAACGGAGAAATTCCTAATGAAAGTGCAATTAAAATGACTGTGGATTATACAAGTTATAAATCATCTCAGGAAAAGGCATTGCCAAAATTTAAATATTATACAAAAATGATGGCGGAGTTAAGAAAACTACTAGATGAAGAAATAAAACCACTTTTAACAGTTGCCTAATTTGAAAGCTGATTTTTAATTGTTTATATCAGCGTAAGTATTTCGGAAAGAGAGGGAACTTATGCTTAATGATATGAACAGAACATCATTATTTTATGAGTATTATGCTCAGTGGATTGAAGTATATAAAAAGGGAGCGATAAGAGAAGCAACCTTAGCAAAGTATTTAATGACACAAAAATGGGTGGAAAAATTGATACCGGAAGTGAAGGTTTCTGAGTTGACAAGAACCGTATATCAACAGCTTTTAAATGAATATGCGAAGGAACACGAAAGACAGACGACATTGGATTTTCACCATCAATTGAAAGGTGCAATTCTTGATGCTGTTGATGAGGGGTTACTTTCAAGAGATCCAACCAGAAAGGCGATTATTAAGGGGAAAACGCCAAAAACAAAGAAAATCAAATATCTAAATCAGTTTGAATTACATACATTGATTGCGGATCTTGACATTAAAGATACACCAAATTGGGATTGGTTCATTCTTTTAGTTGCAAAAACGGGGATGCGCTTTTCGGAGGCATTGGCAATTACACCTGAAGATTTTGATTTTGCAAGGCAGACTTTGTCTATCAGCAAAACATGGGATTATAAAGGTAATGGAGGCTTTTTGCCGACAAAAAATAAATCATCGGTCAGGAAAATTCAAATTGATTGGCAGATTGTAGTAAAATTTTCTGTTTTGACTAAAGAGCTTCCACCGGATAAACCCATTTTTATAGGAGAATCAAAAATATACAATTCAACAGTAAATGATGTGCTTACTCGACATTGCAAAGCATGTGGAATTTCTGAAATCTCAATTCATGGTCTGCGTCACACACATGCTTCATTGTTATTGTTTGCGGGAGTATCAATTGCGAGTGTGGCAAGGAGACTTGGACATGCGAGCATGACAACTACACAAAAAACATATTTGCACATTATACAGGAGCTTGAAAATAAAGATGTAGATTTGGTAATGAGAACATTATCAGGATTATAAAAATTAAGGTGTAATAGAAGTACTTACGCTGATTATGATTTTATAAGAGCAAGATCCACCCCGGTATTACCATATTGCAATTATTTGCATATGGATACTTGGAGTAATCTTATTAAGGGGAACATCCCCATACCCGTTGATTAGCTTTGCATAGAAAAATTGAATAGAGACTTATAGAGCATCTGACAAAAGTTGGGTGCTCTTATTTTGTCCTAGAAAGAAAATTTTCCACGAAGTGTTGCAATTACATTTGTAAAAGCCCAATAAAATATCAGGGTATGGGGAAATGTAATCTCCATCAAGAATACATAGGTTTGGCATTGAGAAAATTCGATAATGTTAAACACAAGTGGATCTTGCTCTAGTGAAAAACAATGAAAAATGCATTTCAAATTTGGTTAAAATATAAAAAATATTTATTGGAGGAAATTACCCTGTAAAATGCCTTTTCGTCCTTTCGTTATATAGAAGGGGAAATATCAGAAGTGAAAATTTTTGATTTAACAAAACTTTTCTAAGGAAACACTGATTAAAAATCAGCGTAGCACGCTTAATTGCTATTATCTGCATTTTTTTCGGTTTAATGGTATCAATGGCCCTTCGATACCTTCCTTGCATGCTTGATTCCTTGTATGCCCTCCCCAAAGGGCA
>DCKD01000092.1 GCA_002320245.1 Lachnospiraceae bacterium UBA1683 | reverse complement strand
CGTTCCAGCTCTTTCCAATCGAAGCAGAAGCATCTGAAAATCATCTAATCTACGAAGAGATGAAATCATAACATCATTAGAAATAGCTATTTTCCAAGGCTCTTCTTTCCCATTGCTCAATTCCCATTTTGATACGGGAATTTCAATGTTAAGTTTTTCGTCATGCTCATTTTCAAACACGATTACCGCCCGTCTAAAACTGCTCCATGACGGCTTGTCCTGTTCTTCGAATCTCATTTCACATTCGACAGAACAATATGAAACTCCATCGTCATAACAGATTTCCAAATCATCTGTATCAATATCCTTTTCGCATTTCTTAATCCACTTTCTGAAAAGGTATGTCAGCTTAACTTCTTTGACCTCTGGCTCTGTCATTAAATCCTTGAAATTATCCAAAATCCGCTTATTTCCAAGACATGTGTCAGAGTTCACAAGTTCTGTCAGTACGCTGTCCAGTTTCGGCAGATATTCGGAAAAATCATACTTTTCAATGTACGGAACCATTACCTCTTTCACCTTTTCTTCAAGTGCTTTCTTTGCATTGCCCCAACGGAATGCGTCTTCTATTGCCGCTCCAAGAGCATTTTTAAATTTATCTTTTACGATTTCCGCAACCTCATCATCAGATAAGGATTCCTGTGCAATTTTTAATAATTCTTCTTTCATCTACACACCCTCAACTTTCAACTCTTTGTCCTCGGACACGGACAGCAAAATCATCTGAGCATCCATCTCTGGAAGATTGAACTCATTGACCGACTCGGCATTATCGCAGAAGATAGGTGCTGTCACATCGTATAACTCAGACAGAGAACAAATGATATCAAGTCCAGCAATAATACGGTGTCCATTGTTCAGTGTTGAATACGGAACTCCATTTACCGTACATTCGCACGTTTCCTGCAATCCGCCATTTATCTGATTCGTGAACAGCCGGAACGATACAACCTTGAACTTCTCATTAACAATTTCAGAGATACGGTTCATCTTCGTCCGGATAAAATCTTCTGTGAGGTCAATCATCTGCTCCTGTTCTGCAATCTCTTGTCCGACTGATTTTTTCTCTGCTTCCAGTTCATCAATTCTAGCCTGCACTTTCGTGTTGTCGGCAGCAAGAATCTTACGGTCAATCTCTGAAATTTCATCTTGCAGAACTGCCTTTCTGGTTTCCAGTTCCGTATTGCCTGCAGAGTCATTGCTCAGCTCTTCAATCTCCGATTCTATATTTTCAATATCATGCTGAATCTTCTTATACTCTTCATTGCCAGAAACATCCGCTTCTCTCGGAATCTTGTTCAAATTAGCCATGGAATCAGAAAACGCCTTTTTTGATTTTTCAAGAGAATTTGTCAACACATCAATTTCTTTCTGTTTTTCATCTGCCAATTTCTGATACTCGCGAACACTGTCCGCAGCAGCCTGTCCCTTATCTGTGATGTCCTTAAGATTCTTCTTTCTGCTCGCATCAAAGTCTTCCTTATCCTTTTTATACTTGGACTCATGAGCTTCACATCTAGCCTCATAATCTGCTTTTGCCTTTGCGCATCTTTCTTCATGGTCTTTAATGCGCCTATTTTTTACTTCTACCGGAAGCTCCTGTCCGCAAGTCGGACACTTTAAATCTTCCGTAGTAAGGACCTTTGGTTCAACAAATGCTTCAAGTGGTACAAACTTAGGGAATACTTTCGACTTTTCGGTTGTCAACTCCTTTGCGAATCGTACCTTATCTGACTCTGCTTGGTCACGTTTTCTAATAAATTCATCCCTTGCGTAAACAGCATCATCGTATTGTTTTCTTACTTCCCGTGCTTTCTGCTCACAATTGTCAGCAGCCTGTCTTGCAACAGAACGTTCCGTTGTGAGTTTTTCATTCGCATCATTTTGGATACTCGACATCTTGAACTTCAAATCCATAATCTGCTGACGTTTCTGGTTTACCTCCTCCAGTTTCCCATTTCCACCATTCAACTCATTGTCAATCTTGTGAAGTGCCACTTGCTTTGCAGCTTTTTCGACTTTCAGTGCTCCAACATCAACAATCACAAGCTGTTTCGACAGTTCGTCAATTCTCGCCGGAATTTCTACCATATCTTTGTTTAGAGTGTTCTTCGCTTTGGTGTATTTCTTCAAAATATCATCCGTAGATGCAATTTTCAGTTCCGGAATAAGTTTCACATACTGTTCGCCGAACTGTTCTGCAATCTGAACGTCCGAAGATTCCCCCACAAACTTCATCAGCATTTCTCTCTTTTCTTTCCACGGAAGAGCATTAAATGCAGTTGGATTCGTAATCAAATTGAAAATCTTTTCATCAATGATAGCAGCAACAAATTCCTTGAAATCTTTCTCCGACTTCGGATATCCATTTATTTCAAATTCATTGACATTCCCTTGAAACTCTGTTGTGACTGTCCCACGCTTCTTAACCCATTTCTGTTTCTGTGTTTTCTTAAGCGCATATTCTTCGTCATCAACCACAATAACCGCTTCTACGCTGATTTCCACGTTGTCAATCTGCTTTCCGTCAGCATCCAGCGGTCTAATATCAAATTTTGTACTTCCAGAAGAATCATGGTTGAATAATAACCATGTAAATGCATCGAATATTGTGGTTTTCCCGGTAGCATTTGCCCCAGAAACATATGTACGTCTTTCGAATTCGATACTCCGCTCCTTACATCCTTTGAAGTTATGGATGCTTAATTTCTTCAACTTAATTTGTTTCATTATTACCCTCCGCATTTTTCTTGATTGTCTTTATCCCTCTATCATCTAAGTAATCTGCATACAACTTTAGATATTGAATAGCATTCTTTTTAAACGATTCTGATTCCCCATCAATACGCTCAAGGCTCTCAAGTGTAGCTATCATATCGTCCACTTTTTTGATTCTGATTCTTGACATATGTACCACCTCACACAATCTGTTTAATGATATCGCGTATCATACTTGATCCTGAATCCATTGCAACATTGGCTCTTTTTACAGCTCCGGATGCAAACGTTGCAAGTACGGTTTCGCTCGTATCGTCATACTCCAAATCCGCTAGGTCATGCAGGTTACGAGTTTCTTGCAGTACTGGAAGTAACATATCGCATATTTTCTTTTTATTTTCCATTTACAAATCCTCCTATTTCTTATATAATTTACTTGAATAGTTTTCTGAGTGCTTACGCCTTTCTGGGCTATGTAAGCGCTCACTTTTTATATCCACCCGCTGTAGGGCTTGCAACATCCCTCATTTTGTTCCCTCCTCATCCATTAGCAAAAGTTCCGGTACTTTTCAAATACAGAATCTGTCACACCATTTTTATAAATTTTCCGAATGTCTGTGATTTTTTCATCTTTTAAGAGTTTCAGCCATTCCAGAAGGTCTTTCCGGCTGCTGGCAAAATTACAGCACCGCCCATCCGCATATTCAATCATGTATCTCATAAGCAACTCCCTTGTTTGCGCCTTTACAAAATGCCAGTTCCCTAGGCGCTTTTCTTTTGGTTCAACTTCTGAACATCTTTCCGGTTCAGATACCGCTCAAGCCGTTTCAGATAGTCATATGACCATGAGGACATCGCTACTATCGCAACTCCAATCAGAAGATTAAAAATCAACTGCCCGAACGAAACCGTTCCTAAATCACTTGATGTCACCGTTCCGGCGATCACTACTACTCCGAGAACTCCGATTGTAGCAACCACGCCTTTCACGGTTCGGAACATCCTGCGTCTTTTCCAACTACTCACTTTCTCTCTTTTCCTTTCCATAAAAATCCAGTGTCCTCATATAGCTTTTTAGGCGATATGTAATAGGAAATCACCCCAAACTTGGAATTCATCTGCTCGATTTCTGTTACGAGCTTTCCACCCCTTGTGGCGTATCCTATCGGTAACCATCCGGCGATAATTCCCGCTCTCACCCATGCATCATTCCGACTGTACACCTTGGCGGCAACTGCTACCGGAACACTGCCTGCCGGAAACTCCATAATGTTTTCCATATCATCACTCCTCCATAATTTTCATGTCACATCCGTAATGCTCCACTTCGCACTTCATGTCACTGCGATGATTCGTAAGATGAGATGTAATCTGCGCATTCGCGTCACGAATCATCATCTTTGTGTTTGCACATGGCTCCCACATCTTCACATACTCAACAGCGGAATCGAATTTCTTCTTTGGAACGTTGTTCCTAGCATTTACATTGAAGTAATGCTTCAAATCCCTGTTGCATTCTGCGAACACCTTTTTTCCGACTTCACGGTATGCTACGCTGTCTTTTCCACCCAGCGCACCAATCACAACTCTGTTAACGATATCTCCGAGTGCCTGTTGCTGACCGTAATCAATCGTCATGTTGTTTTCAAGGTCGGTAATTCTCTCTTCGTGGCTATCAATCATTCCAAGCTGAATCCGCATCATTTCCTGCGGACTTAACTGCCTTTGATATGAGCCAGTCTTTCTGATTGACGGGATAACTTCGTGTGTAATCCATCGTTTGAATGCTTTCGCTTCTCTCTTCCTGCTCGAAAGAACCAGATTGTACAATCCGTATTCGTTTACGCAATTTGTAGCACCGCCAGACAACCCTAAGTTGAACTTAGACTTCTCGTCATCATCAAGTCTTTCCATAGCCATTGTTGGATTGCTCAATTCCAGTGCCTTACAAATATCACTTGCAACAAACCACGGTTCATCATCTACTATCACCGTTCGAATCTCTCCGAACTCTTCATTACTAAATATCTTTAATTCATTCAAATTCACATCATCCTTTCTTTTGAATGCTCATTGCCTTTTTAATCAAAAACTCCTATACTGTAATTACCGACCGCCATCGGAATAATTTACAGGAGGTACATGCCATATGTACGATAAAGAGCAACGCGCTAACAATATCGTTCTGCTTTATATGCTTTTAAAGGAACTTCACCCGGACAAAATTTTTAATCTCGAGACTGTCAAGGATGATTATGAACGTTTGTTGGATGAAGTAATGCATATGCTTCGAGACTAATCTTTGAAAACAGAGAACTTTTGGGTATCGCCTAAGAGTTTTCTGTTTTTTTCGAACTCATATGAGAGCATTTTCGAAATCGTCTCAGCTTGATTAACAGTAACTCCTTCGTTTTCCATTAAAACAAGCATCTTATTAAGAATGTCTTTATTTTTCTCAATCTGTTCATTTGAGAATCCCATCTGTGCCACCCTCCTACTCTAAGAAATATCCGATTGATACACTACTTATTGCCCGTGTTTCATAATTGTGGTACAATAATTAAAATTCGTGTGAGGTGATTCCATGTGCAAAGAAGAATTAATCGTCCTTAAATACATCAACAAATATAAGGAACTTCCTACGGAACAAATATACAAAAAGTTCTGTAAAGTAAATTCTTTTAAGAAGTTCTTTTTCCGCAAACAGTCCTGTGTGAAATATTCGGAAGAATCAATATATGGCGTTCTATGGTATCTTGAGGTCAACCACGATTACATCCGGGAACATAACGGGATGTATAAAATAACTGACCGTGGAGAAATTGAAGCCTACAGCCACATAATTGAACTTCGTGAAATATGGAAGAACCGTTTTATCGGTTTTGTTTTCGGCGTAGCAACAACAGTAGTTGCTACGCTAATAGTCGAATTAGCGTTACTATTGCTATGCTAAGTGTAAATCCCAAGGCATAGCACAACCAGAAATCCTCGTCATTTCGTTTTTTCACCTTAATCTTTCCCCTTCTAGTTCCTTCTTGTCCACCTTTACCAAAAAAGCAAGAATATTCCTATTGCTAGTAATGCTGCTATTGCTGTTGCAGATAGCCACACAGCGATTGCGTGCTTTATCCCTAAGCCAGCAACAGTCAGCGTAAACAGACCGATAAAGACAACCGCGAGAATAATTGCCCCTATCATTTTTTTCTTTCTCACCGTTCCTCACCTCCCTTCTTATCCCGCTTTCTTATTTTCTTCATTTTCTGTTCCGCCGGAAAGAAGTCCACACATCAGTCCAAATACCCTGTTCTGTCCGACTTCATCTAACAACGGTGCCATAATCAAAATGTTTTTCAATATATCGTCTTTTGTAAGTTCTACACCTTTAATTACTTCTTGCATTTTTCTTCACACCTCTTTTCTGTTTAATTATTGTGAAACAATTAGATATCCGATATAATAAAATCGTCCCAATCCGAAAGGAGGTGGACATTTTGGAGAAACTTATTTCTTTCCTTATGTCTAGTCCGAGTACCATGATGAGTAATAGACGGTATAACCACCAACTATCACGATAAGCCATTGCTCTGGGATGTAGGTGTCTACTACATAAGAATGGCAATACAGTAACGTGATGCACTACTTTAGTCACAACAGTCTGGTTACACATGGTCATGAACGTGCGTAGAGAGCCTTTGAGCACCGGACGTTACCGTAATTTCATGGCAAACAATTGACTGCGGAACAATATCTGCTTGTAGTGCGGTAGGTATCGTTCCGTACTTTATATCGGATATCTGTTTGTCTGATTAACATTATAGTTTATCAAACATACTTTGTCAATATATTTTTGTTGACTTAATTAACTTTTAGTGATATATTCAATTTATAAGGAGGTGAGCATAATTGAATAATAGGATTAAAGAGATTAGAAAAACAAAGAAGTTAAGTCAAGAAGCATTTGGAGAGAAACTTGGAATAACAAAATCTTCCGTAAGTTTATTAGAATCTGGCAAAAACAATCCTTCGGAACAAACCATTATGTTAATATGTAAGGAATTTGGCGTAAATGAAGTCTGGCTCAGAACCGGAGAGGGCGGAGATGAAAATATGTTTACGCAAATCTCCGAAGATGATAGATATTCTCTTAACCTTGGAAAATTAAGCGTTACAGAAAATGAGTTTATTAAGAATGGTGTCAACTTTCTCGCAGAAACCGACCCAGAAAAGCTCAAGATATTAGAAGAATTCATGAAGAGTTGGTTAGGTATAAAATGAGAGCGGGAGAGGTTATTATTTCCCCTCTCCCACAATTACTACAAGAATCAAATATATTCTGCGTAAAGCATTAATATCTTGTATCTGTTTTACCATTTCAATTATTTGATTTTTGTACTCATCCTTGTTCATATATGTAACCCTCCATCCGCATAAGCAAACACACATTCGAAATTCCTATAACCACATATTACTACTGTTAGCTATAAAAATCAATGTATTTCGAACGCGCGTTCTATTAATTTGTTGAAAAGTACGTGGATAACATGTGAATAACTTTCTTTGACATGAGATACACCACCAACTTTTATACTAAGTAGACAGGGAAATTCAGGAAACCTTATGCGAAAAGAGGAAATCGTCCACTATAGTGGACACTTATTTATAATCAGATTCAAACAGGTCTACAATACGAACTTTAAGACCTATAGCTAACCTTTCCATTGTGTTCATCGTTGGGTTTGACGACTCATCCATAATTTTCTGGATTGCTGATTTTGACAATCCGGTCATCAAAGATACCTGACGAACCGATAAATTTTTCTTGTACATAATTTCGGTTAATAGAATCTTCATAAGATTATTGTAATTCTCAACACATTTGAAATCTACTGGGAATTACTGGAAAGGAGGATTGTTATGGAACAGGTAAAACTTAATAAGGAGCGTTTAAACGAGCTAAAGGAACTCCTTGACATGAGTAGTCTTACACTGGACTTGGAATGGTTCAGAATAGATAAGGCAAGAAAAAGTAACTAAAAATATGAAATGTGGTGTTTTCAATACAGGTACAAAAGAGGAGGGTTATCTATGAAATGTCCTAAATGCGGTTTTGAATCACCGGACGGTTCGAAATTCTGCGCTCAATGCGGAAACAAACTTGAAAAAAATCGTTATTCAAATAATTGTCCTATTTGCGGAAATCAATTTGAAGGAAATTTTTGTCCAGAATGCGGAACGAAAGCTGAAAAGGAAGAACAGTCAACTCCAAATCAAGGGTACAGGATTAATCAAGGTAAAAGCAAGGTAATTAATAGTTTAGAAAAAGTTGAAAAAGAGAAATGGTATCAGAAAACATGGGTTGTAATATTGCTTACGATATTCATCTGGCCAGTCGGACTATTTCTTATGTGGAAGTACAAAAAAGAGTGGGGAAAAGTTGTTAAAATCATAATTACCGTGATTGCCATACTTGTTTTTGGCGCGATACAAGGAAGCTCAGATGATAGCGACTCAACAAAAGTGGTAACTGAAAGCAAAACGAATAATAAAAATCAAATACAAAAAAAAGAAGGAGTTCAGGGCACAGAAGTACTAAAAAATAATATCAATGAATTTAGTACAGAAATCGTTGATGGAAAGATTATATTAGAAAAATACAATGGAAATGAAAAGACGTTGATAATTTCACCATCATATGATGTCAACGGAGAAACCCTTACAACCGACCTCTCGAATTTTCAAGTAAGTTCAAATAATGTAGAAAATCTTATATTGTGTGATGGAATTACAGAAATCAACACATCAATATTTAATGGCTCCGATGTAGCTGCAATTTACTTTCCAAAGTCATTAACAACAGTTTATGATTATACACTTGCTTATCTTCATCCAAATGATGGAAAGCAGATTAAGGTGTACTATGCTGGAACTCAAGGTGAATGGAAATCGATATTTAAACATTACGAGCGCAAAAAAGTAGAAGATTCCATTGGAAATGAACCTGCTGAAGATGTCGGAAAGGCACTTGCTGACAAAGTAAATGACATGACCGGAGTAGCATACAACGCATCCGATTTTATTTACTACTTTTCTTCCGAACCAGAAGATATAACCAAATAATTTAAAAACCGCCCCTGCGCCAACAGGAACGGTTTCACTAGATGTTACCTATAACCACAGATGCGTGATATAGTATCACCTCAACAATGAATATTATATCATGCATCCGCTGAAAATGGTAGGGTGTATTTTTTATACCCTAAAACGGAAAGGATGATATTATGGCACTGATTAAATGCCCAGAATGTGAATTGCAAGTATCAGACAAGGCTCTCTCATGCCCTCACTGCGGATACCCTATAAAATCATCGGGCGATGCACAGAAAGGTCGAGGAAATGCGAAATCGAAGCGCAGACGGCTACCTAATGGATTCGGAAGCATAACAGAATTAAAAAACAGGAACTTAAGAAAAAGATTTTGGTGCAGAATATGCGTCGGAAAGACTCCTTATGGAAAACCAATACTAAAGCCATTGAAGCCAAACGCTTATTTCAACACATATAACGAAGCATATGAAGCACTTGTCGAATATAATAAAAACCCATACGATCTGGTGTTATCAGGCACACTATAACAAAATGATTTTTCACTTTTCATGCAAAATAAAAGAGGTCTTGGCATAAAGTAAT
>DCKD01000015.1 GCA_002320245.1 Lachnospiraceae bacterium UBA1683 | reverse complement strand
CTTGCATATATTTTACCACTTGTAAGCCATAAATGCAGTATTTTCAAGGCCTTTTTTATTAATCAGCAGACACTAAATATTTTTTCTTTGCCTCACAGATCATCTGTGCTGCCTCTTTTACTATCTCCATATCCTCATCTATTAATTCCGGAAGAAGCTCTCTTCCCCCGCCAGATTCAAGCCCTTCATTGATCTTCAGAATTGCTTTGATGACCGCATACATATTTCCATGTGCTGAACACATTTTGTAAATCCCGCCGCCTGCTTGAACATCTGGATATCCTGTACCGGCATAGATGAGTTCTTAACACCGGTTACGTTGAGATTCTTTCTCATCTCCGCAAATAATCCCTGCTCCAATGCCTTTCTCGTTTCTGCTCCCGGTTTCTGGCTCATATCATTTTTCTATACTTATTCATAGTACCACCTATCCAATAATCTCACTGAGTTTCACTTTTCTATCTTCAACTCTTGACTTCGTACAGGCATCTGCTGTTGCAATCGCAGCCCTTGCCGCCTCTCCTGTGAGCAGAGGTCTGAATTCATCATCGACCTCCTTTCCATGGAGAATACCATTCAGATACTTCATCTCATTTTTCATAATGCTATGCAGCCACTCGGCGTCGCAACAATGACTGCTTCAACATCTTTCCTGCTATATAAGGTGTCCAGATTGGTTTCCACATCACAGCCTAATTCCTCTGCTATAGTATGCCCGTTTTCCGGATCAAGGACTGCCACAATCTCAGCCCCCTCCTGTTCCTTCATAATCCTTCCAAGTTCTGCACCAAAATATCCTGTTCCTACAATTGCATATCCTACTGTTTTCATCATTTACTACCTCCAATTTTTTATTTTACTGCACCTTCTGTCATTCCACCTGCAATCTTATTCTGAATAAACATAAAGAATATTACGGATGGAACCACTACGAGAGCTGATGCTGCCATCATATCTCCCCAATTCAATATCTCCGCTCCCTGCAAGGATTTCAATGCCACAGAAACCGTCATTTTATCTGTACTGTTAATCAAAATCAGTGAATATAAGAATTCATTCCACGCATTGATAAATGTATAAATTGCTGTTGCTACAATCCCAGGCATGACCAGAGGAAGCACAATCTGTACAAAAGTCTGAAATTTATTGGCACCATCCACTCTTGCAGCCTCTTCGATTCCCAATGGTACCGTTGATTTCACAGAACACAACAGCACCCATTCTAACGGAAAAAAAGCAATCAATGATAAGATTATCAAATATAGATGGCAGAAAGCATTTCCGACTTTTCCTTTTCGATTCGTCATCATTTGTCCTCCTTTTCCCATTTTGCAATAATCGTAAAGTACACCACACATACCAATAACAAGAATGCCAGCAGCAACATGGTGACTGCAGAGGATCTTCCTAACAATTTTGTATTCCAACCCATGTTGTAAGCATAAATCGGCATTGTTGTTGTAGCATTTGCCGGTCCTCCACCAGTAAGCAGGTAAATAATATCAAAGTTATTGAATACCCAGATTGTACGAAGAACGACTAACAGTCCAACAACAATCTTGATATGTGGTACTGTAATAAACCAGAACTGCTGAATCTTGGATGCCCCATCAATCTGAGCTGCTTCATACTGATCCTGTGGAATCGTCTGGAGAGCGGATAATACATTTACCATAATCATCGGTGCACCAAACCACACATTTATAAAAATCAAGGTCAGAAATACCAAGCTGCTATCACTAAGGAATTGTGGCAGTTCACTGCATATTCCCAACTGAACCAGCATATTCGGAATAAATCCGGATACTCCATTTAATATCCATTTCCAGGATAAAGCTATTACAATAGATGGAAATGCCCACGGAATAATCATCAATGTTCGATAAATTCCTTTTCCTACTTTTACACGGTTAATTGCAAGGGCTGCAGTAAATCCAATGAATAACTGTCCCAACAAAGAACCCACCGTCCATAAAACAGAAGTTAGGAATGCTTTATAAAAATTAGGATCTGTCAGCACCTCTTTATAATTTGCCATTCCTATAAAATCATAGGTTAGCCGGATCAAGTGTTTTGTCGTCATGCTATAGTACAGGCTGGAAAAAATCGGGTAAATTAACAAAACACCTACCACCAGCAACGCAGGGAGCACAAAAACCCAACGGGCATAATCCGCTTTTATTTTTCTTTTCATCATATATGCCTTTCCTCATTTCCCGGACTATTCACCTAGTCCGTTTTTTCATTGCTGTACGGTACTGAATAATTCATTTAATTGCTTCTCTGCTGTTTTCGCTGCCTTCTTCACATCCGTACCATTGGTAATAATATCCTGGAACATACTTTCAATGATTCCCTGGGAAGTGAGGAAACCTGCCTGAATACTTGGACCATGCTCATATCCGATTGCAGTTCCCTTCTCCATTGCATCTGTAATTACATTGACTGCGTTTGAGAACTTCTGAACAGTCTCGTTTTCTTTATATTCCGGCGTGTCAGAAATTCCGCTGATGGAAGGCAGCATTCCTACTGGAGTTGCATCAAGGAATTTGATGTATGTATCCTTCTCATACTAAATATCTAACCAGTAATTGATTCCATCTATCGCCAGGTCACTGGTCAGATCTGCTTTGAGGTCATCTGTCAAAAGACTCCCGCCTCCACTCCTCACATAAAAATTTAAAAATCTGGTTGCCATAAGATCGCTTGATCCACAAGGGAAGGAACAGCCATACACACCATCTTTCGTAAGTGCTTTTGCAGCTTCGGCAAATTCATCCCATGTCTTAGGCACGGATAGCCCTGCCTCCTCCAATAAATCTTTGCGGTACCACATGACCTGCGCGTGAGAATACAGCGGCAGGGAATAACACTCCCCTTCTTTTTCACCCTCCGATAACGCTGTCTTTGAAAATCTGTCCCTTCCAATATCATCAATCAGATCATCGACAGGCGCCAAGGCATCTGCATCCATCATTTCCACCACATGTCCCGGAAGTGCTGTACTCATATCCGGCACATTCCCCGATGCCACTTGATTTGCTGAATCATCTTCTTTGGAACTACATCCAGCAAGTATGGTAGAGGCAATCATTGTTCCAGCTAATAAAATAGCTAATTTTCTTTTCATAAGCCCGTCCTCATTTATTTATTTTTTAGTTATTTTGTTTCTTTTTTAATGCAGCTACATCATTTCGTTTGTTATAGTTTTATTTTATCCACTATTTTTGTGCACATCTACTAAACGCACACTCAATAATAGCATTTAACACTCATTTCTTATTCTCTTGCTACTTTCCGATACTGATTCGGTGTGAAACCGAAGGCCGCCTTAAATTCCCTGATAAAATAATTCGTGTCTTCATATCCACATTCATACGCAATGTCATTGATATTGTCATTGCTTACCAGCAAAGCTCTTGCTGCTGTCGTAAGCCGGATTTCTCTTACATATTCCATTGGGCTTTTTCCCATATTGATTTTGAACAGGCTGCTAAATCTCTGCTTACTAAGTTCTGCCATTTCAGCCATCTTTTGCGGTGTATATTTTTCCTGTGGATGCAGGACAATATAATCTGCTACCATATTAATCCGTGGATCAATCTGCTCATTTTTCTTTGCGTTCCTATCCCTCCATGATTTTCCCTCTATTTTCTCCACAAAATTTCCGGTATCCTTATCAACCTTATTCCCGTGCATAGCCAGCGAACCGATCAAAAGATCCAAATACCCCCTTACAAAGCATTTTTTCACCATCGAATCTTTTTTCACCCATTTATAAATTTCTTTAAAATAAACATCTTCTCCCTCATTTACCGAAATTCTTGGAATTCCATAGTATTCCGCCAAAACATCTTCCCCTTCATAAAGTACAGAGGTGGTAAACCGAAGGCTGTAAAACTCAAAAGACTCACTGAGCACACGGCAAGACATTTCACATCCTTGCGGGATATATACAATTTGATTTTCTTCCACAATAATTTCTTCCCCATCAATACAAAACTCTGCTTTCCCTTTTACGATATATCTGAATATGCTATATGGGATCACCGATTCCGGATACACCCATGTTCTTCCCATGGAATAAAACTCTATATATAAAAAAGTAAACCGTATATTATCTATAACTGACATTTCATCCTCCTGTGATTGAAAAAAACAGCTATAACCACACATCAGGACTTCTCTCTTCCTTTGAATATTTCTTTTAGACAGATTCAAAGATTGAAAAACCTGATTATGTATTATAGCTGCTTTCTGTATAATTGCTTTAAGCTTTAATTTTAACGACGATCTTTTTTACTGTTTCCGGTGATCTGTCCATCATGGCAACCTTATGGGCATCGCTCGGAAAGCATACCATAAACTCTCCAGGTTTCAAAAGATAGCTGCCTGATTCATCCCCTTGATAAAACCCTATATCCTTTTCTTCACTAAACGGTATTTGGATTTGCAGACTACTTACATCCGCAGTCGCGATTCTTTCCACTCCCTCAACAATATAATGGAGATCTATATACTTTTGATGTGCCTCATACATACAATCTTTTTCTTCCTTACTGATAAACGACACTGAATTCGCAAATATACAGTCCTTCTGGACCACGGTATTCGGCAACGCTTCCTCCCAACTTTTTATGTTTTCCAAATAGCATAATGCCTGATAGATTTTCGTATCTTCCTTATAATTTTCCTTATTCTGAATCGAATCAAATATCATGTTTTGGCTCTCCTTTCAAATTATAATCCCATTTTGGCGTTTGCGAAACGCCAGAACCCGTATAAATAAGGGATTCTTTTTGCTACAAAATAAAACAACTCCTCACTGA
>DCKD01000007.1 GCA_002320245.1 Lachnospiraceae bacterium UBA1683 | reverse complement strand
CAAAAGCCATCACACACGTCGTGTATGCACGTAAGTGGGAGAATGGATTTATGACGCGCCCCAACATGAGGAAGAAGTGGAGAAGAGGCTCCACGAATTCCGAATGTGGGGCAGGATTGTGGGAGCTGCAACGCAGCGGAGCAATCCGTAATCATAGGAGTCAAAAGCCATCACACACGTCGTGCATACACGTAAGTGGGAGAATGGATTTATGACGCGCCCCAGATTGAGGAAGGACAGAGCAGTTCGAAAGAGGAAAAACATATGTTGATTGAGATAGACTTTAACAGTGAAGAGGCGATTTATATTCAGCTCCGCAATCAGATTATTTTCGGGATTGCCACGGCGAATATTGCGGAGGGCGAATCCCTTCCGTCTGTGCGGCAGCTCGCAGAGATGGTGGGGGTAAACATGCATACGGTGAATAAGGCATATAATGTGTTGAAACAGGAAGGTTTTATCACATTGGATAAACGGCGCGGGGCTGTGATTTCGCTGGACGAGAATAAGATAAAAGCAGTAGAGGAAATGCGGCAGCAGTTACAGATTGTGCTGGCGAAGGCATGCTGCAAAGCGATTTCCAGAGAAGAGATTCACGAGCTTGTGGATGAAATTCTCGATGAATATCAGAGAGGAGAAGCATGATATGCAGAACAACTATACATTACAGGCACAAAGTGCCATCCGAAACGCTGCTGCCGCGGCAAAAAAAATGAAACATCCATATATTGGAACGGAGCATCTGCTGCTTGGACTGCGTCAGGTATATGCAGGCGTTGCAGGACAGATTCTGGCACAGCATGGTGTGGATGAGGAGAAAATATTACGGCTGATGGATGAATTGATTGCACCGGCTGAGGAGACGATGCCGGTGCAGAAACCGAAGGAGAGCCCGAGGCTCAGATATATTCTGGAGGACAGCGCCAAAGAGGCGCAGCATCTGCACATTGACAGTGTCGGAACAGAACATTTGCTGCTGGCAATCATCCGGGATGTGGACTGTATTGCAGCGAAAATGCTGATTACATTAAATATCAGTTTGCAGAAAATGTTTCAGGATATTCTGAATGCAGCAGGTGTAGATCCGAAGGATTATCAGGATGAGATTCAGGCTGAGACGAAAGGCAAAGACGGTGCGGTAGAGCAATTCTGTAAGGATTTGACTGCGGAGGCAGAGGAAGGAAAGCTGGATCCGGTCATTGGAAGGGAAAAGGAGATTTTGCGGCTTATGCAGGTGTTAAGCCGCAGGACGAAAAATAACCCATGTCTTGTCGGAGAACCGGGCGTCGGAAAGACTGCAATCCTGGAAGGGCTGGCGCAGCAGCTTGCGACCGGAATCGTGCCAGAAAATATGAAAGGGAAGCGGATTTATACCCTTGATTTGCCGGGACTGATTGCCGGCTCCAAATACCGCGGAGAGTTTGAGGAGCGGATGAAAGAACTGATTTCTGAGGTGCAGTCAAATGGGGATATCATTTTGTTCCTTGATGAGGTGCATACGATGATTGGTGCCGGCGGGGCAGAAGGGGCGATTGATGCATCCAGTATCCTGAAACCGGCACTGGCAAGAGGTGAACTTCAGTTAATCGGAGCGACGACGATTGCGGAGTATCGGAAATATATTGAGAAGGATGCCGCATTGGAACGGCGTTTCCAGCCAGTCACAGTGGAAAAACCATCCACAGAACAATGTCTGGATATTTTAGAAGGGCTGCGGAAAAAATACGAGACACATCACCGCGTGTCCATCCGTGAGGATGCGCTGCGGGCAGCAGTGGATTTGTCAGAGCGTTATATCACAGACCGGAATCTGCCGGATAAGGCGATTGATGTGCTGGATGAGGCATGTGCCCATGTCAGCCTGCGGGGGTATCAGGTGCCGGAGCATCTGACACAGTTGGAAGACACGGAAAAGGAACTGGGATTGCAGAAGGAAGCATACATTAAGGAAGGAAATTTTGCCGGGGCATCCAGCCTGCAGAAGGAACAGCAGGAAGTCGGAAAGAAGATAGAGAGTATGCGGAGACGTCTGGAAAAGAAGATGGCTCAGAGCCATCCGACGGTATCCGGGGAGGACATTGCGGTGGTGGTATCCTCCTGGTCGGG
Organism: Lachnospiraceae bacterium UBA1683; assembly: GCA_002320245.1. Classification (GTDB taxonomy): domain Bacteria; phylum Bacillota; class Clostridia; order Lachnospirales; family Lachnospiraceae; genus Schaedlerella. The sequence goes on along the minus strand of DCKD01000007.1, from coordinate 8,768 downwards.
AATTCCGGTACAGAAGCTTCAGGAGAGCGATGCACAGCGCCTGAACCATTTGGAAAAAGAGCTGCATCACCGTGTGGTTGGACAGGAAGAGGCGGTCAATGCCGTGGCACGTGCGGTGAAACGTGGGCGTGTTGGGTTAAAAGACCCAAAACGTCCGATTGGTTCATTCCTGTTCCTCGGACCGACCGGAGTCGGGAAAACAGAGTTGTCAAAGGCACTGGCAGAGGCATTGTTTGGGAAGGAAGATGCCATGATTCGTGTGGACATGTCGGAGTATATGGAGAAACATTCCGTTGCGAAAATGATTGGCTCGCCTCCGGGATATGTAGGACATGAGGAGGGCGGACAGCTCAGTGACAAAGTGCGGACACATCCGTATTCGGTGATTTTATTTGATGAAATTGAAAAGGCACACCCGGATGTATTCAACATTTTGCTTCAGGTGCTGGATGACGGCCATATCACAGACTCTCAGGGAAGAAAGGTGGATTTCAGCAATACCGTAATTATTATGACTTCCAACGCGGGGGCAAAGGCAATCATTGACCCTAAAAAGCTCGGATTTGCGGCAAAGGAAGATTCGAAAAGTGATTATGCGAAAATGAAACAAAATGTAATGGACGAAGTGAAACTTATCTTCAGACCGGAATTTCTGAACCGAATTGATGAGATAATCGTGTTCCATGCGCTGGACAAGGGCAATATGAAACAGATTGTGACGCTGCTTGGAAAAGAATTTACAAAACGGCTGAAAGAGCAGCTTGATATCACACTGACACTGCGGGATTCTGTTAAAAATTATATCGTAGAGAAGGGTACGGATGCCAAATACGGTGCAAGACCGCTGCGACGTGCGATGCAGACTGAACTGGAGGACAGGCTGGCGGAGGCAATCCTGAATGGGGAGATAAAATCCGGTGACTGCATTGAGGCGGGTGTTTCTAAAAAAGAAATTAAATTTTACGTGATGCCGATAAAGAAGTAGAAAAAAGCACGGATTTATATTATACTAGAAACATAAAGCAACAGAGAAATTCTGAGATACTTAGGAGGACATGAACGATGGCAACAGTGAAAGAGTTATTGCGTGCAGAGGAAGACGGAACCTTGAGTTTTGGAGATTACACACTTGCGTCAAAGACAAAACTGGACAATTTTGAATTTGAAGGTGATATTTATAAAGTAAAGACATTTGCAGAGATTACCAAACTGGAAAAGAACGGAATGTTTGTTTACGAGTCTGTGCCGGGAAGCGCTGTGGAGAATTTCAAAGAGACGGACAGCGAAGTTGAATTTGAAGTATCTGCCCCGGAGGATGTGCAGTTTACACTGGAGCTGGAGCCGGACAGCGAGTACGAAGTGTTTATCGATGGTACATCCGCAGGAAAAATGGCGACGAATTTAAGCGGAAAGCTCAGCGTGAGTATTGAGCTGAATCCAGATGAAAGCGCAGCAGTGAAAGTTGTGAAGTGTTAATTTTGGAAAAATATCAAAGCCGTGGGATATGCAGTTCCCACGGCTTTTGATTGTGACAGTATCTTGTAGTCAAAGATTCCGCTGCAGGCAACGGGACATCAAATCTGACGCGCCCCAAGGGGCGGAGGATTTGGTCTGCGCTCCGCTTCGGTCGGTGCTAAACGAGTGCCACAGGCACTCAGTCCCCCTCGCGGCAGTCACCAAATATCCATGCAAGCATGGCTGCTTGGTTCGTTGCACGCGGGAATAAACTGCCTGCAGGTGGTTCTGAACAAAAAAGAAAAGAGGTATCGTGTGGCGAAAGGAAAGAAAACAATCTTCTTCTGTCAGAATTGCGGACATGAGGAGACGAAGTGGCTGGGGCAGTGTCCGGCTTGTAAGGAGTGGAATACATTTGTAGAAGAGAAGGTGATTCCCTCTTCCAAAACGGTGGGCATGAAGACCGGCAGGGAAGTGAATATTGTATCTTTATCCGAAGTGGATACGGATGAGCATAAGAGAATTGAAACGGGAATGCAGGAGCTGGACCGTGTGTTAGGCGGCGGAATTGTTCCAGGGTCTCTGATACTGGTCGGCGGTGACCCGGGAATCGGAAAGTCTACCTTGCTTCTGCAGGTGTGCCAGAGGCTGTCGGAGGATAGAAGCGTCCTGTATATTTCCGGGGAGGAATCACTTGCACAGATTAAACTGCGGGCAAACCGTATGGGGGAATTTAAGGAGAACCTGAAGCTGCTGTGTGAGACCAATCTGGATACTATCCGCAATGTGATTGAGAATAAAAAACCGGAGCTTGTCATTATTGATTCCATTCAGACGATGTACAGTGAGGAAGTCGCGTCAGCGCCGGGCAGTGTGTCACAGGTAAGGGAGTCTACGAATGTCTTTATGCAGTTGGCAAAGGGATTTGGAATTACGATTTTTATTGTGGGCCATGTGACCAAAGAAGGAACCGTGGCAGGTCCGCGTGTGCTGGAGCATATGGTGGACACGGTGCTGTATTTCGAAGGAGACAGACATGCCTCTTACCGGATTCTGCGCGGAGTTAAGAACCGGTTCGGTTCCACGAATGAGATTGGGGTATTCGAGATGCGGCAGGATGGATTGGCCGAGGTCGAGAATCCGTCCGAATATATGTTGAGCGGCAAGCCGGAAAATGCGTCGGGTTCCGTCGTTGCATGTTCTATGGAAGGAACCCGTCCGCTTCTGATTGAGATACAGGCGCTTGTCTGTGACAGCAATTTTGGGATGCCGAGACGAACGGCAACAGGAACAGATTATAACCGGGTGAATCTGCTTATGGCAGTATTGGAAAAACGAATTGGCCTGCATCTGTCCAATTGTGATGCATATGTCAACATCGCGGGCGGAATCCGTATGAACGAACCTGCCATTGATCTCGGAATTGTGATGGCAATCGTGTCCAGCTATAAAAACCGTCCGATAGATGAGAAAATGATTGTATTCGGAGAAGTAGGATTGAGCGGAGAAGTGCGCGCCGTCAATATGCCGGAACAACGCGTGGCAGAGGCGAAGAAACTCGGTTTTGATACTTGTGTAGTTCCGGAAGTGTCAAAAGATACGGTGAAAGGGATCAAAGGGATTAAGGTGATTGGAGTTAAGACAATCAATGATGCGATGAATCTTATATAACAAAGGGGACAGTCCCTTCTGACAGGGGACAGTCCCCTTTGCTTACGGTTTTCAGGATATTCAGAATATTTACTGGGAGGAATGGAATGTATCATATTTATGTTATTGAAGATGATGAGGACATCAACAGGCTGCTTTGCAAAATCCTTCAGGGAGGAGGATATGAGGTGACTTCGGCATATTCCGGAACGGAGGCAAAACTGCGTCTGGAACAGAAATTGCCGGATTTGATTTTATTGGATTTGATGCTGCCGGGGATGGGCGGAGAGCAAATCACGGAGTATGTGCGCAGCGAACGGAACAGTAGTATTCCGATTCTGATATTGTCTGCGAAAGCATCCGTGCGGGACAAGGTTGAATTGATGACGATGGGAGCAGATGATTATATTACAAAACCATTTGAACCGGAGGAGGTTCTCGTGCGGGTGATGGCTGCGCTTCGCCGGGTAGGTATTCAGGCGGAAGGGCAGGCGGGAACGGAGAAGATGCATGTGTACACATATAAGGACCTGATTCTGAAGGAACAGGCGCGGAGAGTGGAAGTGTGCGGACAGGAGATTGCACTCACCCGCCATGAATACGAAATTCTGCTGATTTTGATGCGTCAGCCGGAGAAGGTATTTTCGAGGGAAATACTTTACGAGACGGTATGGAAAAATGGATATTATGGGGAGGATAATACGGTTAATGTGCATGTCAGCAATATCCGGAAAAAACTTGCCGCGGCCGGCGGGGAAAATGAATATATTAAGACGGTCTGGGGAATCGGATTCAAAATGGCATGATTCTTTATGATTTCTTTAAAGTTTCTTGAGGACTTATTTATCTGTAGAAATGTATGATATCCTCAGTGGGCAAAGGACAGTGTTGCCTTTTGTCCACTGAGAATAAATGCGGAAAATAGCAGCAGAAAGGAATGAAGATATCATGTCGGAAATCATTATAGAAACAAGAAGTCTTACCAAACGGTTTCGTGATTTCACAGCGTTGAATCAGATGAATCTTACAATCAGGCGCGGGGATATCTACGGATTGATTGGAGATAACGGTGCCGGGAAGACGACGTTTTTGAAGTTATTGTCAGGACAGTTGTTCCCGAGTGAGGGGGAAATCAATCTGTTCGGGGCTCATATGGACAGAGAGCTGGAAAAGCAGAGAAAGAGGACAGGGGCGATGGTTGAACAGCCGGGATTTTATCCGCAGCTTACGGTGGAGCAGAATCTGGAATATTACCGGATTCAAAAAGGAATTCCGGGGAAAGGTATCGTGGAGGAAGTGTTGGAGACAGTTGGTCTTTCGGATAAGCGAAAGAAGAAGGGAAAAACACTTTCACTTGGTATGAAACAACGGCTTGGTCTGGGAATCGCACTGCTTGGAGAGCCGGAACTTCTGATACTGGATGAGCCAATCAATGGTTTGGATCCAAGCGGGATTATTGAAATCCGAAATCTGCTTCTGCGGCTAAACAATGAGAAAAATATTACGATTATTTTATCCAGTCATATTTTATCGGAGCTCGAGCAGCTTGCAACTGTGTATGGTTTCCTAAACAATGGATGTTTGCTGGAACAGATTTCCGCAGAGGAGCTCCATGAGAAATTCAGAAACTATCTGGACCTTCAAGTGTCTGATGCGGAGACATACACGGTGCTGCTTGAAAAAGAGCTGCACCATGAAGAATATCAGATTCTGCCGGACCGGACGGTTCGGATATTCAATCCGGAAAATGAAACGGAAATTTACAGCCGTCTGGCAGGAACCCACGCAATAGGCATAACCAGGATGGAATTGCGGGAACAGTCGCTGGAGGAACACTATATGAGTCTGAAAGAAGGAGGAAGGCTGTTATGATGAATTTTATGAAAAGTGAATGGTATCGGATTGCCCATACATCGGAAATCTACTGGTGGACGGGAATCATGGCAGGGCTTCTTCTGTGCATGAATATAGTACTTTCAATATCAGATAAAAGGATTCCGGACTTTCCCTATGGAACGGTGTGTTTTTCAATGAGTTCTTTGTCCGCCGGTATGACTATCCTGATGGTTGTCGGTGCGATTCTTGCATCGGTTTTATTTTCCGGGGATAAAAAATATGGAACGATGAAAAATACAGTTGCATCCGGAATTCCAAGAGAAAAGATTTTTCTTGGAAAATGTCTCGTAACTGTCGGAACAGCATTTATCAGTATGGTTATCATTTTGATGGTGTATATTGGAAGTGCGTGTCTTTTGTTGAAAGGTCCGGGAACGTTTGCGGTGACAGAAACATTGAAAGGTGTCGGGGCTACATTATTGTGTGCGGTTGCATCTGCTATCCTGGAAATCGTACTGATTCAGTGTTTTGAAAAAGATGTAATGGCGGTAATCGGGTGGTTTGCGGTGATGTTCCTGATTCCGAAATTTTGCTTTTTTGTCGGACTGAAAATAGATTTGTTTAACCGGATTGCAAGCTGGATGCCGTGGAACTTCCTTGATATGGAAGTCCTGGTGAATATGTCTGAGTGGCGGTGCCTTTGGGATACACCGGAGGGACTTGGAAAATGTCTGATAGCCGGGGCCGTGGGAATCGTGGTTTTCCTGACAGCAGGGCTTGTGTTGACAAGAAAGCAGGAAATCTGAACCAGCGGGCAAGTCAGGGGCAGGAAATCTGAACCAGCGGGCGAGTCAGGGGCAGGAAATCTGAATTGGCAGGCAAGTGGAAACTGTATGATTGGGAAAGGGGGTGCAAAGTTTGATAATTGTAATAGTGCTTATGTTCGCAGCGCTTTTATATGCAGGCGGGAGCTGCTGGCTGCTGCGCCGGGGTATCCGGGATACAAAAGAGCAGTTGGATGAGATTATGAGGGAAATGGATGAAAACCAGATCCTCCGTCTGCCCAATCCGGATAAAGATATGGAAAAATTGCAGATGTCAATCAATCAGGCACTCAGTGAGGTTCGGAAAGAACGTATTTCCTATGAAAAGCGGGAGCAGGAATTCCAACGTCAGATTGCAAATCTCAGCCATGATTTGCGGACTCCGCTGACATCGATTCTTGGATATCTTAAGATAATGGATACTTCCTATATGAATCAGGCAGAGCAGGACGACTTGAAAATAGTAAAGAAAAAGGCGGAAACATTGCAGAGATTAATTACGCAGTTTTATGATTTTTCAAGACTGTCGGCAGATGAATATAAGATGAATTGGGAACGGCTTGACATTGTCCGGCTGATGCGGGAGCTTTTAATGGAGGAATATCAGGAATTATCGATGAAAAATCTGGGTGTTGAGGCAGAACTGCCTGAACATCCGATTTGGATGATTGGGGATGCAGAGGCTGCCGGAAGGGTTTTTCGGAATCTGCTGCAGAATGCAGGAAAATATTCCAAAAGCAGATTGTGTATAACTATGCGAGAAATATCATGTGCCGGGGATAATTTTCTTCAAAAAAAGAAAACAGAGGACTATGTGCAGGAACTTCCATGTGTGGAAATCACGTTTGGCAATGACACGGAGCATATGGAAATGTCAGAATTACAATATATATTTGACCGGCTTTACACAGGAGACAAATCAAGAAATATGGGCTCTACCGGATTAGGGCTGACCATCGCAAAAGAATTTACGGAAAAAATGGGCGGCAATATAAGGGCAGAACTGGAGGGAGACGGATGGCTCAATATAACACTGGTTTTCCCGCTGCTCAATCGTATGGCAGTGTAGATTTAACATAAATTTTTCGACATATCAGGTATATTTTTTACAGAAGTTCCTTACAATACAATCAAACGAAAACAAAGGTTTGTTTGGATGAATTGTGAGGGATTTTTATGTACAGAGGATTATGGAAACTGATAAATCGGGTTGTGAATAAAGAAAATGTACTTTCTGCATATCTGGGTACAGCGATTGTCGGATGGACAGCGGTTGTAACATGCGTTGGGCTCGGACTGTGTTCTGCGTTGGGAATGGCATTTCCAGAAGCGCTTCCAAACAGTATCTGCGCAGGATTATACGCAGGGATTGTATTTGGGCTCATTGGTTCAATTCTGTATTTGCAGAGGAATCCATCGGAAATGAAATAAGTAGGGCCGGTAAAAATACATTCTGTATATGAAGTTGATTGTCTGGGAAATGATGTTCCGGGCGGACAGAAAAAATTTAAAAAGAATTCCGTCAAGAACTTCAAAGAGTATTTCAGGGGAGAGACTCTTTGAGGTTCTTTTTCTTTTCATATGATAAAGATTGCATTATAATAGAAAACGAAAGATACAATGCAATTCATTTATTTATGAGGAGTGAAAAACGATGAAGCAGATTACATTAGGAACAACAGGAATCACCGTGCCGCAGAACGCATTTGGTGCATTACCGATTCAGCGCGTGGATATGGACACTGCAAAGAATATTTTGCGGAGGGCATATGACGGAGGGATGCGGTTCTTCGATACGGCAAGGGCATACAGTGACAGTGAGGAGAAATTGGGAAATGCGTTCGAAGGAATGCGGGATAAGATTTACATAGCAAGCAAGACCATGGGACGCACGCCGGAAGAGTTCAGAAGCCAACTGGAAACATCGTTGGAAATGCTGAAAACAGATTACATAGACATTTACCAGTTCCATTGCGTGGACCAATGTTACCGCCCAGGGGATGGAACAGGCATGTACGAATGTATGCTGGAAGCAAAAGAGCAGGGGAAAATACGTCACATCGGCGTGACGGCACATAAACTGAACGTAGCGAAAGAATGTATTGAGTCGGGATTGTACGAGACATTGCAGTATCCGTTGAGTTACCTGTCATCGGAAAAAGAATTGGAACTGGTAAAAATGTGCCGGGAACACAATATGGGATATATTGCGATGAAAGGGCTGGCAGGCGGGTTGATTCGCAATTCACGCGCCGCGTTTGCGTTCATGTCCCAGTTTGACAACGTCCTTCCAATCTGGGGAATCCAGAAGATGGAGGAACTGGAAGAATGGCTTTCCTATATGGAAAATACACCGGAGGCCGGATAATGAAATCGTGGAATATATTGAAAAAGAAAAGAAGGAGCTGACCGGGGACTTTTGCCGCGGATGCGGTTACTGTATGCCATGTCCCGCCGGAATTATAATCAATAGCTGTGCAAGAATGTCATTGATGGTGAGAAGAGCGCCTTCTGCAAGTTGGCTCAATGAATACTGGCAGGAAAATATGAAGAAAATTGAAAACTGTCTGCATTGTAATCAGTGCATGAAGAAATGTCCATACGAACTGAACACGCCTGAGCTGCTGAAGAAGAACTATGAAGATTATAAGAAAATTCTGGCAGGAGAAGTCCAGGTATAAGATCAGCGAAAGCCAAGTATATCAAAATAGCTGCGTCTGAAAATCGGATGAAAACAGCGAAAATGTCTGAATTGTGTGAAATAAATAAAAAACAGAAAAAATGTTGACAATTAGGACTGTGGATGTTAAGATAACACCTGTCGCTGAAACAGCCGATGAAAGTATGAATCGGGTCTTGATTGACTGGCGAAAATACTTGAAAAAAGTTGTTGACAAATGATACAGCGATGTGGTAATCTATTAAAGCTGTCGCTTGAGACAAGCCGAAAGGCTAGTGCTGAGAGTGAAACAGAAAAACAAAAAAGTTGTTGACAAATGACGA
>DCKD01000001.1 GCA_002320245.1 Lachnospiraceae bacterium UBA1683 | reverse complement strand
TTGCTACTTCATTGTTTCAAACTTACACCAACTTTCTTTATTTCTATAGTATTTTAACGATTATCACTATCTTCAACTTTTACTGAGACTTTGACCAATTCATTTCGTTCTTTAATCCAAATAAATATTTTTACGGCTATAACAACCACCACAATACTACATATACCAATAGCAACTTGTATTTTATGTGCCATAACAAATTTACCAGTCCAAATCACTCCATATGTTACTGCCCCTCTGTTGCTAAATCAAAAATAAATTTAAACATTTAACTCCTCTCTTTGTCCACTTCCGTAAAGAAGTATTCCAATGTATTCACAAACATATTTTCATCAAACAATTCTTTTATCTGTTCCCGATTCATCCAGGCAACCTGTGCCACTTCATCTGTTGTGGCATTGCCCAAATCAACCTCTCCTGCATACTCAAACAACCAGACATCCATAATATCATTAAAGATTTTTCCCTCAATGATTTTTCGTGTCTTTGTAAAAAGAACCTGTCCATTTTCCGGTATTAAATCAACGCCGACTTCTTCCTTTGCCTCTCGAATTGCTCCTAATAAACTATCCTCACCTTTTACAACCGAACCACCTACACATTCCCACATCAAAGGGTATGTTGGTCTGTTTGCAGATCGCTGCGAGATAAGGTACTGTCCCTTAGAATTACGAATCCACACATGCACCACCAAATGGTATCCATCTATCGGTAGCTGCTCTCCCCTGATATGGTCTTTTCCCAGAAGTTCTCTATTCTCATTATACAAATCCCATATTTCCGCATCCGGTACATACTCCACAATATCACCAAAATCTGCATTTAAGGTTTTGCAGATTTTGCTAAGAATTGTAAGGCTCACCTCTTCATCACGGCGAAGCTTTGTCATTGTGTTAGGGGCAATTTCTGCCTTTTTACGTAAATCCGATTTGCTCATTTCTTTATCTACTAATAATTTCCATAATCTTTTATATGATACAGCCATAATAGCATCTCCCATTTTTATAAAATTGCATAATACATCGTATTTTTAGATAAATACATCTTCCACTTCATTCTGCTCATCATCCGTTTCTTCCCAAGGATTCCCATAAGGAAAACCGCCCGAAGTATAACCGGCAATAAAGCTAAAATTCTCATCCTGTTCTATTTCAAAATCATAAATATTACGCTTTTTTCTTGGCTTATTTGTTTTTCTATCCATAAGAACCTCAAACATTACAATTTCCTTAATTCGTCCATCATAGCCGGACGATTTTTATATTTTATCTTCCACTCAGCAACTATCTGTTCCACAAGCTTTGAACCACCCTTCATCTGTTGCATCTTTCGCAGCAAGGATACCAGATTGGCATAATTCTTACGGTCACTTGTGTGAAGCGCCATCTTACTTACTTCATCCTTATACTTATTCAATATCTGCTCCGGGTACTCCTTTTTCAAAACTTTTTCATACTCCTGTAATGCATACAATCCCGGAGAATTTAATACATATACCAGCAATCTGTCATATAGCTTTTCTTCCTTATACAATCTTTCCACATGTGCATACGCCGGAAGCTTCTTGAATATTTCTTCTCTCTTCACAAGCCACTCATCTGCAGTATATTGTTTCTTTAATTCTCTATACAGTTCCAAATTTCCAGCTTCATGTTCAAGCACTAATTTCCAAAGCTGTTCTATGTAAGCGCTTCTATTTCCCTGCAAAAGATAAATCTCTTTTTTCTTCTCGCTGTATTCAGAAATTAAACCTCTATATTGCTTATCCAACAATATACATTCATCCAAAATTTGAAGAACATGGTCATATTCCTTTTTCTTCATACAAATATCAACATAATATCTTCTTACCGATGAATTATTCCAGTATCTTTTACATACTTCTTTTATTTGCTCATCCGATGCACTTTTTCCCTTCATCAGTTCCAAATATCTGACTGCCCATTTTCCTACTCCATAATCTCTGCTCCAATCGGAATCTTTATGTTCCGACCTTACAATCATATCCTCTATAAAATCAAGCTTTGCCTGCTCATACTCTTTTTCTTCAAATTCTCCCATAATAATCTGTTCTATATACTCTTCTAAATAATCTATAACAGAGCCATCCAAATGAGAGGTAAACCAGTCAAACATTTTCCTTTTTTCTTCAGAACCTACTTTTACAAGCAACTCTAACCATAGCTGATAAATCCTATCAGCTAACATACCAGTACCTCCATCAGAATCATCCATATCAACATCCCCAATTAATACAAAGATGTAATTCATCACCTCAAATGCACTTAAATAGTTACCATTGTCTATCATTCGGCGTACATCTTCATCAATAATTTCTTCCAATTCTGATATAAAACCATCCGCCTCATAATAGCTGATAAAATGATTTCTACCCAGATACCTGTCAGCTATGATATCCACTTGTCTAATGTAGTTATTGATATCCTCCCTCGTCACCTGCTTGTTAATTGTATTATGAAAACGTAGTAGCAGCTTTTCATCCTCAGCCAAAACAGCTACCAGAAACGAACGCACATCCTCTTCATTAGCACCACTAACAAGCTCCTCAACTGCAGTCAGTTTTTTCTTGTAGGCATTTGTAGTATATGCTGACTGAAACAAGTCTGTATTTATCGCATTTTCCTCTTCTCTCTTTTCTTCCACTTCATTTTCCGACCATTCATACAGTACTGCTGCCATATGCTTGCAGTTTCTACCATCCAACGCATAAGGGCAAGAACAATACATATCTGTAACTTCTCCGTTACTTAAAGATATCTCTACTTCATAATCCTCTGAACCTATTACATCGGCTCTGATAATATCATCTGAAATATCTAAGGAAACGCTGATTAATTCATGCAA
>DCKD01000086.1 GCA_002320245.1 Lachnospiraceae bacterium UBA1683 | reverse complement strand
ACTTTTTCTTGACATAGGACCAATTACCACATCAGCTTTCGTGATGGACAAGGAAAAATTCAAGAGTTGCGTGTACCGTATGACTTCTATATGGCGTTTCGGAGATTAGTGACGAACGGAAATTGGAAAATTGGGATTACCGCCACAGGGAATTTTCGGAGATTATGGAAGAAACTTTAAACTGGCGGGCGGTAAGGCTGCCCAAAAGCATTGAGGAGGTTATTCTTGAGGAAGAACGGGCAGAATTTCTCTACAAGGCAATCAATGCTCTGCCAGAACTTCAAAGGCGGCGTTTCCTGCTTTATTATGAATATGACTACAACTGTTCTGAAATCGGAGTAATGGAACATTGTAGCTCTACTGCGGTATATCAATCCGTTGCTCGTGCCAGAGAAAAGGTAAAGGCACAGATGAGGAAATATCTAAGTGCATAACGATTAAGTGTACCCTTGTATCTTCGGATATGAGGGTATTTGCTTTGTGTTCTCTGATGGAAATTCACAGATGTAAAGAAACCGGAACACGCTCTGAAACTTTTTGTCCGTTTTGCTTTGGCAAAGGGTGTTATCACATACGGAATGGAGCTTATGCTTGCACTTTTCAATATCGTGCAGGGAGTGACCAGTACCATTATGCAGACAGCAGGCTTTGGAAATACAGAAGATACCGTACTTCCGGATGAAATCATAAAAGCGGTAGAAGATTGTGGATTTTTTGAAAGCATTCCGTTATGGGCGGTAACGCTGATAGGTGGGTTATTCATTACCGTATTGAGTTTTATCATGATTATGAGTGTGTATGGAAGATTTTTTCGCCTGTACTTATATACAGCAATTGCACCGATTCCTTTATCTTCTTTTGCAGGAGAACCAAGTCAGAATATCGGAAGAAGTTTTCTGAAATCTTATGCTGTAGTATGTCTGGAGGGAGCAATTGTGGTACTTGCCTGTATTATCTTTTCCTTATTTGCATCATCCCCGCCAGCAGTCGATCCGGATGCAGCAGCGGTAACCATGGTGTGGAGTTATATCGGAGAACTGATCTTTAATATGCTGGTACTGGTTGGGGCGGTGAAAATGTCTGACCGAGTTGTGCGGGAAATGATGGAATTGTAAAAATGAGGGTTAGAAATAATATCAGGGTATGTATGGCGATAAAACCATATATACCCTGATGTGCGTTATGAGTTTATTCCACAATATCGTGATTGTCGTGATACCGCATATTTCCCTGCGAATCAAAATATACCGAGTCCAGTGGGATTCCTCTTTGTCTGGCACGATCGATCTGGAATGCCATGTCTTCTTCCAGAGCCTTGTAATAGGTATGTTCCTGCCATTTTTTTTCGCAGAGCAAAAATCCAGCTAAGAACAGAGCAGGCGGTCAGCAGATAAAAAATCAAAAAAGCAAGTTTTTCATGATTTGCTGCCCAAGAGTTCAGAAACGAGGAGACAGCAAGAAAGTATAAAAGTGGCAAAGTCAGATTTAATCTGGCAGCAATCCGGAACAGCAGAGAAATCAGGAATAAGGTCACAGTAACAATCAGTGAAAGCATAACAGTGATTGGCATAGGTCAGTCCCCCTTTCATTTATCCAAAGTATAACAGAACAGGAAAAAATAACAAATGTGCGAATTGGAGGTACAGCATTTTGGAAGTAAAAATTAATCGTGAAATCAGAGACTATACAGAGGCAATCTTTTTCGGATTGTCCTTAAGACAATGGAATGACAGCGGAGCAGTTTATCTGGGCGTGGATTAAGTCAGAGATTTTGATGCCGAAGAAACTGGTATTCCGGTCAGAAAATCTGTATTTTGATGTGGTGGAACCCATCATTGAGAAATACGAAAAAGAGAGTCTGAAAAAGGAGGGGAACAGAAAAGATGATAAAAACGCTAAGTAATATTTTCAAACAGGATAAAGAAAAATTTGAAATACCGAAAAGTGTTCAGCAGGTAATACCCATCCAGACCATTTGGCCGGATGGGATTTTTAAAATCGGAAGAAACAAATTTTCCCGAACTTATAAATTTACAGATATCAATTATGCTGTGGCAAGTAAATCTGATCAGGAAACGATGTTTCTGGAATATATGGACTTGCTAAATTCTTTTGACTGTGGTGGAACAACTAAAATTACAATCAATAACCGCAGATTAAACAAAGTGGATTTTGAAAAAGCAATCTTAATCCCGATGCAGGAAGATGGACTGGATTTATACCGGAAAGAATATAACAACATGCTTATAGACAAGGCAACCAGTTCGAACAGCATGGTACAGGAAAAATATGTGACGGTATCGTGTTATAAGAAAACGATTGAAGAGGCAAGAACACATTTTGCACGAGTGACAACCGAACTGACCAGTCATTTTGCTAGGCTTGGTTCCAAATGTGTGGAAGTGAATGCGGAAGAAAAATTGAGAATCCTGCATGATTTCTATCGCACCGGAGAAGAGACAGGATTTCATTTTGACATGCAGGAAAGCATGAGGAAGGGACATAGCTTTAAAGATTTCATTTGTCCGGATACCTTTGAATTTGAAAAAGATTATTTCCGTATAGGAGAACGTTACGGACGAGTACTGTTCTTGCGTGAATATGCTTCTTACATTAAAGATGATATGATAGCGGAACTGACTGATATGAACCGAAATTTAATGCTGAGTATTGATGTAATTCCGGTACCAACTGATGAAGCAGTACAGGAAGTGGAAAAACGTCTGCTGGGTGTAGAAACGAATATTACAAACTGGCAGAGACGGCAAAATGCAAACAATAATTTTTCCGCAGTGATTCCTTATGACCTGGAACAGCAGAGAAAAGAGAGTAAGGAATTTATGGACGATTTGACGACTCGTGACCAGCGTATGATGTTCGGAGTTCTGACACTAGTGCATACCGCAAAATCCAAAGAACAGCTTGATGCAGATACAGAAACACTCCTGACAATTGGGCGAAAGAAATTGTGCCAGTTTTCCGTATTGAAGTTCCAGCAAATGGATGGATTAAATACTGCACTGCCAATCGGACACAGAAAGATTCCGGCAGTCCGTACACTGACTTCCGAAAGTGTTGCGGTGTTAATGCCATTCCGTGTACAGGAGATCATGGATGCAGGTGGTATTTATTCTGGAGAAAATGCAATCTCCCACAATCTGATTATGTGCAATAAAGAAAAACTATTGAATCCGAATTCCTTTCTTTTGGGAGTACCGGGAAGTGGAAAATCATTCAACGCAAAGATGCAGATCGTGTTCCTGGCACTGGAAACACAGGATGATATCCTGATCTGCGATCCAGAGCGAGAGGTGCGACAAGAAGTC
>DCKD01000033.1 GCA_002320245.1 Lachnospiraceae bacterium UBA1683 | reverse complement strand
GCCTATGGAACGGGTTGTGGAGTTAGTTCCAGACATAGAAGATATAGTGCGTACATACAAGCAACCACCATACGGGCGTGAGGTACAAGGAACAGTTGAATTACTAGAAGAAATTTTGGGGATTGTGAAAGGCGGTGCGGAATGAGCGAAGCAGTAAGAGAAATAACAAGGGAAGAACTGATTGCGGAAAAGGCAGAACTGGAAGAACAATGCCGAGTCCTTGACAATAGATGCGATATGAAAGAGCGTCAGATAAAAGAAATGCAGTCCCATATCGACTGCTTAAAGGCTAAACTGGCAGAGGTTCAGTTGAATAAGCAGGAGTTCCCTACTGAGCCGATAAAAGTGGCTGATTTATTGATTCATGATACCTGTGTTTATGAGAATAAGCTTTTCAAAGGATACCTTGGATATACATCCGTGGTAAATCGGTATTCAAAATCAGATTTACGTCAGATTGCAGAGCACCTGCTTGTGTACTGCAATAATGCGGAGGAGGAGTAGGTGTGGCGATGTCGGATATTATAAATCAAATAGCACCGGGAGCATTTGATTGGCACATAAAGCCAGTCGGTACAGAACAAACAAAGGGGTGAGACAACATGAGACGGAAACGACAGAACGAACGGGAGCGGAAACAGAAGGAAGCCGTGATACGGCAGACGGAAACCACGCATATGGCAGAGCGTAAGCCGGATGAAAAGGCATTAGCTGACTTCCACCGCCCGGCGTACCAGGCAAGGAAGATGGTACAGGTGCAGGGGGAACAGATAGAGCATAAGAGCGTGGCGGAGTATTTGGCAGAGAGGTATAAGATTGGAGTGGATGCCAGTGGACAAAATGACAAGAGAACGGCTAATAGCTTATAGGAGCAATAAGGCAGAAATACTTGAACTTGAATATGTGCTTGAAAACCGATGGAAAAGTGACACGATGATTGGAAACGATGTGGTGTTTGATTATAGTAAAGGATATCCGATGCCGCAGACCGTAGTAGGGTTTGACCAGAAAAAGTATGAGCGATTGCAGGAGAGGGATTTAAACCGGAAGAAATGGCTGGAAAAGGAATGTGAAGAGATAGAGGAGTTTGTTGAAGGGATACCAGATAGCATCACACGGAGAATATTCAGGATATATTTCATTGATGGTAGAAAACCTGTTAAGCAAAAAGACGTTGCAAAGAAAGTACATATGGACAGGAGTAGAGTAAGTAGACGAATTGACGATTATTTGAAAAACGCACACAAAGCACACAACGCACATTTATAATAATACTTGAGCCGAAAGGTTGAAACCGAACGGCTAGCCCTCATAAATCGAAACCACAGAAAATGCCCCGTAGAAAATACGGGGCGTTTTTGCGGCTGTAAGAATAATACCCACGAGTATTTATCGAAAGAAAGAGGGTTGTACATGAACAGTTTTATAAGCTGGATTGGCGGGAAAAAGCTGCTAAAGAGGAAAATCATCGAGCAGTTTCCGAAAGATATCAGCCGATACATTGAAGTGTTCGGAGGAGCTGGATGGGTACTGTTCGACAAAGAAAAACATGCCGACATGGAGGTATATAACGATACCAATGGGAATCTGGTAAACCTGTTCCGTTGCGTGAAATACCATCCGGAGGCTTTGCAAAAGGAACTGGACTGGATATTAGTATCCAGAGAACAATTTTTCGATTGCATTTCCCAGATAGATGTAAAGGGAATGACGGACATACAGAGAGCTGCGCGGTTCTATTGTATGATTAAACTCAGTTTTGGTTCTGACTTGAGGTCGTTTGGTGTGCGACCAAGAGATATGCAGAAAACAATCGCTTATCTGCAACAGGTATCGAAACGACTGAGTAGAGTAGTAATTGAAAATGCCGACTTCGAGCGTCTTATCAGGACGTATGACAGGGAGTCAGCATTGTTTTATTGTGATCCGCCGTATTACGAAGCAGAGAAGTATTATTCAGAGCGATTCCAGCCGGAAGATCATGTAAGGTTGCATGATGCGCTATCCAGAATCAAGGGAAGATTCATTCTGTCTTACAATGACTGTCCGAGAATCCGGGAATTGTATGCGGGATATGATCTGATAGAAGTAGAACGGCAGGACAATCTTGTAGCGAAAACTAACCCACGTCGTTACAAGGAGATAATTATAAAGAACTATTGACTTCTCGTGGGTATTATTATAAAAAGCCAGAATTGAAGAGGTGAGCAAGGTGGCAAATAGATACCGCCCCGATCGAGATGGTTCGCACCGGGGAGCATTCGAGAAGAATAGGAAGAAGATCTATGCAACGCAGACTGTGTGTGGGATATGCGGGAAGCCTGTAGACTTTTCAATTAAGTATCCTCATCCTTTGAGTCCGTGTATTGATCATATAATTCCGATCGCGAAAGGCGGGCACCCATCCGATCTAGATAACCTACAGCTTGCACACTGGACATGCAACCGGCAGAAGAGCGACAAGTTGACAAAGAGGCAAGAAGTTAGGGAAGAAACGATAAGCAACCGTGTGTTGCCTCACACTTTTGACTGGAAAAATTTCAAGGCAATGTCCAGATAGGGTGGGGGATACCTCCCCACATTGGTAAGTGGATGGTGTTCACGCCGTCACTGTGAAAAAAAACACACGCCAAGAAAAGGAGTATGAAAAATGGCAGATTATAAAGGGGTTGAATATCTGAAATCGAAGCTTGCGACGAAACGAAGTAGGGTAAATCTGAGATATAAATTCTATGAGATGAAAAACTACGTAAAAGATTTGGGAATTTCTACTCCGCCGAATTTGCGGGGATGGAAGTCGGCACTTGGATGGTGTGGGAAAGCAGTAGATTCATTATCCGATCGCTTAGTGTTTCGGGAATTTGAAAATGATAATTTTGACATCAACACCATATTCGCAATGAATAATCCAGACACATTTTTTGATAGTGCGGTCTTGTCTGCACTGATTGCATCGTGCTGCTTCGCGTATATATCTGAGGATAATGTAGGAAATCCACAACTGCAGGTGATTGATGGGGCAAATGCGACAGGGATCATAGATCCGATTACTGGGATGCTGACGGAAGGATATGCGGTGCTAAAAAGAGACCAGTATGGAAATGTAATCACGGATGCATATATGATAGCAGGAGCCACAGTTGTTTATGATAACGGAGAAACAGATGTCTATTATAATAGCGCACCATATCCTCTGCTTGTGCCGATTATCAATCGTCCGGACGCGGTAAGACCGTTCGGTCATAGTCGGATCAGTCGGGCATGTATGGATCTGGTTGGAGGGGCGATACGAACTGTAAAGCGTTCAGAAATATCCGCAGAGTTCTTTTCGTTTCCACAGAAGTGGGTAGTCGGTACCTCACCAGATCGAGAACCGATGGAGAAATGGAAAGCCGCCATGTCAGCCATGATTGAATTCACGAAGGATGAAGATGGTGACAGACCACAACTTGGACAGTTTTCACAACAGAGCATGGCTCCACACACGGAGCAGTTAAAAATGTTTGCAGCTTTGTTTGCAGCAGAAACCGGATTGACGATGGATGATCTCGGATTTGTAACAGACAATCCGTCCAGCGCAGAAGCCATTAAAGCAAGCCATGAAAACTTGAGATTGATCGCCAGAAAAGCACAGCGAACATTCGGAAGTGGGTTCCTGAATGTCGGATATCTAGCTGCATGCCTGAGAGATGATTTTCCTTATGAGCGGAAACAATTCTATCTGACGAAGCCAAAGTGGGAGCCGGTATTTGAGCCGGATTCAGCAATGCTAAGTTCGATCGGAGACGGTGCTGCCAAGATTAATCAGGCGGTGCCTGGATATTTCAATAAAGATAACCTGAGAGATCTGACAGGCATTGAAGCGAGTGGAATCGAAATTAAGGCAGAAAAGAAAAAAAAGTTCGACATATGAGATTACATCTGTTTTAGAGAAAAGGAGCAAGGGGCTGTTAACGTACAATACAACAATCAAGATGCTCACAAGGCTGGGAATGACAGAAGAAGAGGCGCGGCAGATTTTAGACGATCGAGATGCGCAGTGAAGGGGTGTAGCAAATGGAAGATATTGCGCCGAAGCTGCTAGAAGATATTCAAGCGGATTTTGACAGTATATTCGAGAAAAGCGAAAAAATAAAAAAGATTTATGAGAAAATAAGAGCCGGGACAGCGACTTACATAGATGCGAATGAATTCGCAATCGAAACTGGTGAGATACTATCCGGAGTGTTTCAGGCTCATTTGTCCTCGAACGTGTTGCCGGACGGTCGTATGTATTACAACATCGCGCAGAGGATTTTACAACCGACGCTGGAAAATAACTATAATCTTGTATCGGAAGCATCGATGGAAGTACAGGAACAAATTAATAAAGCAAATGGTATCGGTATCAAAGCGGTGAAACCCAAATTTAACCAAGACCGGATTGATGGAATTGTAGACGTTGTATCCGGCAAGTGGCAGTATGATGACATTGCTTATATGCTTGATGAGCCAATTGTGAATTTTGCGCAGTCAGTTGTAGACGCAACAGTGAAGGCAAATGCAGATTTCCAGTACAATGCAGGGATGAGTCCCAAAATACGTCGGACAGTAGCCGGAGGGTGTTGTGACTGGTGTGCCAAGCTTGCTGGAACATACAATTACGAAGACGTGAGCGATACGGGCAACCCGGTATTCCGAAGACATAAATATTGCAGATGCCTTGTAGAGTATGAGGAAGGCGGAGGAAAAGCACAGAACGTACATACTAAAAAATGGAGCGGTAGCAAAGATATAGAGCAACGGATTGAGAATTCGCAGCGATATGTAGATGATGCGAGGAAAGTAGAAAAGAGAAAGAGAAATGCAAGAAGAAATATGGCTCCTGAGAACAAGAAGAAAGCGGAGTATTATATCGAAAAAGCCAGAAGCATATCAAGTAAAGATTTGGATGGAATGAGACTTTCGGAACTCAAATCTCTTGCTGAAAGGACAGCAGTGGAATATTACAGTAGCGGATTATCCGGTATCAGTTTCGGAAAAGCCAATCTGGAAGAAGCAGCAGAAAAATTAGTCGATGCCGGAAGCCGCACATCTCTGAAAAAAGATATCTTGTCCATGCAAAAGAAATTAAGAGGATGGTGATCCAAATATCTCCCTTCGGGCAGTGGGGTGATATTGCCTATTGAAAGATATAGTTAAAAATGTAGGAGGGATGTCATGGCAGAAATAAGACTAGGAAGCCAGACACCCACTCAATCCGTTACTATTCCTTACAAGAAGACGCTTGGACAGGAAGCGGCTGACCTGTATGCGAAGACTGGAAATGAGCTTCTGGAATGGCAACAGTTGCTACAATGCGACATCATGGCCATAAATGAAGAGGGGATATGGGTACATCAAAAGTACGGATATTCCGTTCCGCGAAGGAATGGAAAGTCGGAAAATGTACTTGCAAGATGCTTGTGGGGGTTAAAGAACGGTGAACGAATTCTCTACACCGCTCACAGAGCAACGACATCCCATGCAGTATGGGAGCGGCTAAACCGGATGTGCGAAAAGGCGAACATTGCGATTGAGTCATCTTTTAAAGCGTTCGGAAAAGAGCATCTATATGCGCAAGGTGGTGCGGTTATCGAATTCCGTACGAGAACATCATCCGGAGGATTGGGAGAAGGATATGATCTGCTGATCATTGACGAAGCACAGGAATATACAGAAGCACAGGAGACAACGCTAAAATACATTGTCTCTGACAGCCGGAATCCGCAGACGATCATGCTTGGAACGCCACCTACAGTAGTATCTGCCGGAACTGTATTCGTAAAATACAGAGAAACGGTATTATCCGGTCGGGGATTTGACTCTGGCTGGGCGGAGTGGTCCGTACCACATCAGATGCCGGCGGATGATGTGGAGTCTTGGTATGAAACAAATCCATCTCTCGGAACTATCCTAACGGAAAGAAAGATCCGGGCAGAGATTACCACGGATGATATTGACTTCAATATTCAGCGTCTGGGACTTTGGCTACAATACAATCAGAAATCCGCGATCAGTCGGACAGAGTGGGAGGCGCTGAAGGCAAGTAGCAAGCCGAAACTTGAAGGTAAAATTTTCGTGGGTATCAAGTATGGACATGATGGACAGAATGTTGCGATGGCGGTCGCGGTCAAAACGAAAGACAAAAAAATATTCGTTGAAGCAATTGACTGCCGTCCGATTAGAGCCGGAAATACTTGGATTCTTGAATATCTATCCGCAATGAAGCCAGAGACGGTTGTTGTTGATGGGGCAAACGGGCAGCAGGTTCTTGCAGATGAAATGAAAGACGCTGGACTCAAAAAGCCGGAACTTCCAACAGTAAAGCAAATCATCACTGCGAATACTCTGTTTGAGCAGGAATTATCCGGAGGTGATATTACGCATATGAATCAGCCATCACTTACACAGGCGGTTAGTAACAGTAAAAAAAGGGCGATAGGATCTAATGGTGGATTCGGCTACCAGTCCATTAAGGAAGGCGTGGAGATTGCACTCTTGGATAGTGTTATTCTCGCTTGTTGGAAATGCGCTACGAGTAAGGAAAAGAAGAAACAAAAAGTAAGTTACTAAGAACACCTGAAAGGGTGTTTTTTGGTATACAAATTTACCGATACCACCGGGTTAAGTGGGGAAAGGAGCAACAAAATGGCATTTGAAGCAATTACAACACAGGAGCAGTTTGATGAAGCAATCAGGGAGAGGCTGAATCGCGAAAAAGAAAAGTATTCCGGTTTTGAGGAATACAAGGAAAAAGCAGAGGCTTATGATGGCTTAAAGGAAAAGAGCGACGGGTTTGAAGTTACGATCGCAGAACTCAATAAAGCAATTGATGGAGATGAAGAGACTCCGGGCTACAAAAAGCAGATTGAAGAGTTAAACGGAAAAGTGAAGAAATATGAAATCCATGAGCTTAAGACTAAGATTGCGAGAGAGTGTGGAATCCCATCTGAGTTGGCAGACCGTCTGACAGGGAAAGATGAAAAAGAATTAAAAGAAGACGCAGAATCTATGTCAAAGATTTTAAAAGCCGGAAGGAAACCACAGCCGCTTGCATCAGATGATCCTGACAAAATTGACAAGAAAAGAGCGGCCATGAAGAGTATGCTGGCCGGATTGAAAGGAGAAGATTAATTATGGCAACACCAAGAAACAATTTATTTGATCCAGAACTGGTGAAGGATCTCGTAACCAAAGTAAAAGGAAAATCATCTATCGCAAATCTTTCAGGGCAGGCACCAATCCCGTTTAATGGATTAAAAGAATTCATCTTTACGATGGATAAAGAAATCGACATTGTAGCTGAAAACGGAAAGAAAACAGAAGGTGGAATTTCTGTAGAGCCGGTGAAGATCGTACCGATTAAGTTTGAATACGGTGCGAGAGTATCCGATGAGTTTTTATATGCAACGGAAGAAGAGCAGATTGATATTCTAACAGCATTTAACAATGGCTTTGCAACAAAGGTAGCAACCGGATTTGACATGGCAGCATTCCACGGAATTAATCCGAGAACCAGAAGTGCATCTGATGTCGTGGGAGAAAACCATTTTGACGGAAAGGTAACGCAGAAGGTAACCTATGTAAAAGGGACACCAGATGTGAATCTGGATAGTGCAATTGCATTAGTGCAGGGTTCTGACGGCGATGTTTCTGGGATGGCATTTTCTACCGCATTCGGAGCAGACATGGCAACGGTAAAAGAAAACGGCGTTAGACAGTATCCGGAATTTCGTTTTGGCGCATCTCCGGAAAACCTCGGTGGAATGGGAGTGAGCGTAAACAAAACAGTATATAATGCAACCGGGAAAGATCACGCAATTGTGGGAGATTTCCAGAATGCGTTCAAATGGGGGGTTTCCAAGGAAATCCCAATGGAGATTATCAAATACGGCGATCCAGACAATTCAGGAAAGGATCTTAAGGGTTATAACCAGGTATATATCCGTGCTGAGATTTACATTGGATGGGGAATTTTGGTACCGGAATACTTCGCAAGGGTGGTAGAAGAGCAATGAAATATCGAAACACAGTGACAGGAGCTGTCATTGACGTAGAGTCAGAAGTAAGCGGCGGGGGCTGGGAGCGGATAGAGGGGCTCGAAAAGTCCCCTAGAGCACAGGCGAAAAAAACCGCGCAGAAGAAGAAAGAGAGTGAAGCAAATGAAACCATTCGCAACGCTGGAAGACGTGAATAACCTTTGGAGATCGCTGACAGAAGAGGAAACTGAAAGAGCGGATAAGTTGCTGGAAATTGTGTCTGATAGCCTGCGCTTCGAAGCAAAAAAAGTCGGAAAAGATTTGGATGCGATGATAGAAAAAGACGCTGTCCTAAATAGCGTGGCGAAATCGGTCGTAGTGGATGTGGTTGGGCGAACGCTAATGACATCGACAGACCAAGAACCATTGTCACAGGAATCACAGTCGGCACTAGGATATACGTGGAGCGGAACTTATCTTGTTCCGGGAGGCGGATTGTTTATTAAGAAATCTGAGCTTGCACGTTTAGGGCTGCGAAGGCAACGGTATGGGGTAATTGATTTTTATGGGAAAGATTAAAGGGATTTCAATAACTTTATATGAGAAAACGGAAATTGGAAGAGATGAATTCAATCATCCTGTATACAAAGAAATGCCAGTCAATGTTGAAAATGTGCTGGTGGCTCCGGCATCGGTGAGCGAGATTTTGAATACGCAGAATCTGACCGGAAAGAAGGCAGTTTATAATATGGCTATTCCAAAAGAGGATGAGCATAACTGGAAGGATTGTCGTGTGGATTTCTTCGGGGCTTCCTGGCGCGTAATCGGCTTTCCACAGCAGGGACTTAACGATAACATCCCTGGAGACTGGAATCAGAAGTGGATGGTGGAGCAGTATGAGTAATGTGAAAATCGTATTAAACCGTGCGGGAGTCCGGGAGTTGATGCAATCTCCGGAGATGCAGGATATATGTAAAAAAATTGCGAACAATGCATTGTCACGTTTGGGATCGGGCTATGAAGTATCAAGCATGGTCGGAAAAACCAGATGTAATTCTGAAGTGTCAGCAGTCTCGATTGAAGCAAGAAGAGAAAATATGAAAAGCAACACCATTTTGAAGGCGGTAAGCGGATCATGATTGAAAAGGTGATTATGGATTATCTGGAAGAACAGCTTGGAGTTCCGACAAGGCTTGAGGAGGAGAGCGGACTTCCGGAGGAATATTTATTAATCGAAAAAACTGGAGGAGGAATGGACAACCACATCAAGACGGCAGCCATTGCAATCCAGTCTTATTCTTCGTCGTTATATAAAGCAGCGAAACTTAATGAAAAGGTAAAAGAAACAATGGAAAACAGTATAGATCTGGACGATATCTGCAGGTGTGATCTGAACAGTGATTATAACTATACAGATACAAGCAGAAAAAAATACCGCTACCAGGCGGTGTTTGACATCGTTCACTATTGAAAGGAGAATGAGGATGTCAGATGCAAAAAATGTAAGTGCTGGAAAGCCGAAAATTGGAGGAGCAATTTTTCGCGCACCTGTTGGTACAGAGCTGCCCACAGACGCAACGACCGATTTGAACCAGGAATTCAAAGCGTTGGGGTACTGTTCGGATGATGGATTTACGAACACGAACAGTCCAGAGTCAGACAATGTGAAAGCATGGGGAGGAGATACTGTTCTAAATCTACAGACCAGCAAGGAAGATAAGTTTAAATTTAAACTTATCGAAATTTTAAACATCGAGGTTCTAAAGGCAGTATACGGAGATGAGAACGTATCCGGGACGCTTGAAGGAGGCATCACGATTAAGGCAAACAATAAAGAGATGGAAGCGTCATCCTGGGTTGTTGATCTGATTTTAAAAGGTGCGGTCAAGAGAGTTGTGATTCCGAGTGCAAGCGTGACAGAGGTATCAGATATTACCTACAAGGATGATGAGGCTGTTGGATATGAGACAACGATTTCAGCAACCCCGGACAAGAACGAAAATACCCATTATGAGTATATTAAGAAAATTGAAAAGTAACGGAGGATGTTATGATTACAGGAAAGACAGAAAGCGGATTTAGATACGAACTGGATGAAGAAACGCTCGATGACTACGAACTTCTTGAAATGCTGTGCGACATCGATAACGGAAACGAGTCGTTGATTACGAAAGCTGCGCGACAGATGCTCGGAGACAAGCAGATGAATGCGTTGAAGGAACATCTGAGAAATGATAAAGGAAGAGTTTCGGCTACGAAGATGATAGGAGAAATCACACAGATTATTGCCGGAAACAAAGAAGGAAAAAACTCCTGATCCTCGCCCACATGATAAATACTGATGAGGATGCGCTTATTTGTGATTTTGCAGAAACGTATCACATCTATGATTATAAATCCCTGCCGTGTAAGCTGGTTGGGATTTTGGCATGCGGGATGAGGAATGAATCAAGAATTATAATGAAATTATCTGGTTCTAGGATGACAACTGATCAGATGCTACTTGCGTCAGTAGTTGATAATACGAGAATGATCGCATGGCTACAGTCTGATTACGGAGCAAAAGGAATCAATAGACCAGAGTCTATTACGGAGCAACTGCTTGGAGAGACAGCTGAAAGCGCAACGATATCATTTGATTCGGGACAGGACTTTGACGATGAGTGGAGACGACTGACTGGAGGTGCGGATTAATGGCCACAGAGCTTGCAAAGGCGTATGTACAGATCATTCCATCTGCGAAAGGGATAACCGGAGGAATACAGAAAGCGATTGATCCGGAAGCGGCTCCGGCCGGCAATTCCTTTGGTGGGAAAATGGTCGGAATGATAAAAAAAGTAATTGCAACAGCTGCGATTGGAAAAGCATTATCTGCATCAATTTCAGAAGGAGCGGCATTACAGCAGAGCCTTGGCGGAATCGAAACATTATTTAAAGATAGTGCGGACAAAGTAAAACAGAATGCTGCAAATGCATATCGAACGGCAGGAATGAGCGCCAATGAATACATGGAATTGACAACTAGTTTTTCCGCCTCGTTATTACAAAGCCTTGGAAATGATACTGCGAAGGCTGCGGATGTTGCGGATATGGCCATGACGGATATGTCAGATAATGCAAACAAGATGGGGACCAACATGGAAGACATTAAGAATGCTTATCAAGGGTTTGCCAAACAAAACTACACCATGTTAGATAACTTAAAACTTGGATACGGCGGTACGAAAGAGGAGATGCAGCGTTTATTATCGGATGCGCAAAAAATAACCGGAGTAAAATACGATATTAATAACCTGTCCGATGTGTATAGCGCGATTCATGTAATACAGGGAGAACTGGATATCACGGGGACGACAGCGAAAGAAGCATCCAGCACAATTTCTGGTTCGTTTCAATCAATGAAAGCGGCGTTCAAAAATGTAATGGGAGAAATAGCATTAGGAATGGATGCAGGTCCTGCGATTAGAGCGTTAGCAAGTACGCTCGTAACGTTTCTGGTAGGAAATCTTTTGCCTACAATATGGAATATATTATCATCTCTTCCAGGAGCACTGGTTGCATTTGTACAAGCACTTGGACCAGAATTATCGGGGGCGATTTCAAGCATTATTCCGCAGATAACATCTGGCATAACAAATGGCATACCTCAGATGATAACAGCAGGAAGTCAGATTATCACTCAAATATGCGCGGGAATACAGACGCAGCTCCCTATAATTTTGCAAAATGGAGTGGAAATCGTTTCAAATATCGTGAATGGCATACTGCAAAACATCCCTGGATTAATATCTACAGCAGGAAGTATGATATCAACACTCATTAGCACGATATCTTCTGCACTTCCACAGATTTTAAGTGCAGGTGCGCAGATACTCCTAAATATCGTTCACGGAATCATCAACAATATACCACAAATTGTTTCAGCTGCTGCGAATGTGATTGCAAGATTAGTATCTTCTATAGGTCAAAACCTTCCGCAGATTCTTCAGTCCGGAATCGAGATTATAGGAAAATTAGCAGCGGGATTGATTAGAGCCATACCTACACTTGTAGGAAAAATACCGGAAATCATAAAGTCAATACAGAATGCATTTTCGAATGTTGACTGGGGAAACATCGGGATAAATATTATAAGTGGAATTGCAAATGGACTCAGGAACGCAGCAAGTCAATTGTGGGATGCAGTAAAAGGAGTCCTTGGAAGTTTTAAAGACAATGTGCTTTCGTTCTTCGGAATTCATTCGCCGTCCAGATGGGGAATCTACGTTGGAAAAATGATAGACGCTGGGTTTGCGAAAGGCGTAGCTGGTAACCTTGCAATGGTTACTAATGCAACGAATGAGCTTCGGAAAATTGCGACTACTCCGTTCGAGTCTGGTGCGATGTCTTATTCCGTTAACGCGAGCAGAGAGAAAAACGGTAACGAGACAATCGGAAGATTGGATACTCTAATTTCGATTATGCGAGTGCTTGCTACAAGAGGAAAAGAAATCCACGTTTCGATTGGAGAGCGAGAATTTATTAGATTATTAAGAGATATGGGGGTTGTATTCGCATGATAGAGATTAAGTACAATTGTTCGAACGGAAAAGAATATAGCCTTGTGGGAGACCGGATGCGTGCGACGTCCGGATACTTCCACGAATATGAATGGAAGCCGAACGAAGCGGATATGCGAATTGGCTCAGACGTGTATGGGTTCGACAAAGAGCCTGTAACATACAAGTTAACATTAACGCTTCGTGGAGACCTTGCAGAACAGAAGAAACTGCTAAACGAACTAACGAACTGTTTCGAGTATGATATTGCAAATAATACACCTGGAAAGATTATTTTCGGAACGTATTATATAGAGTGCTATATTAAGCAGATGTCGAACAAGGTTAATTCGGACAGGAACAATCGGACAGATTGTGAGATTGGGATCTACTGTCCTTATCCGATGTGGGCGGAGGAGCAAACAAAAAGCTTCTATAAAGATTCTGCGAACAAAGGAGAAACCTATGGGTACTTAGATTATCCGTTCGACTATACATTCGATTATTCGAAACAAAGTTCCGGTATAGAGCATTGGACTATCAACCATTATCGGAGCAACAATTTTAAAATGATAATCTATGGTGCTTGCGTGAATCCTCGAATTGTAATTAACGGACAAGTGCACCAGATTTTCGATACGCTGGAAGCGAACGAGTACATTACAGTCGACAGCAGGATGAAGACCATCTATAAGCAACTCGCCAATGGAACAGAGCAGAATATTTTCTACAAAAAGGGAACAAAAAGTTCTGTATTTGCGGAAATTCCATCCGGAGACTTGCTTGTTAACTGGAGTGGAGATTTCGGGTTCGACATTACCGTCTATAAAGAGAGGAGCGTGCCGGAATGGAACTAATTCGTACCGACAAATACGGAAGAGAACTTGGATATGTCCTAAAAGCAAATATCGATTTTGAGGTTGGAGAGGATGAACAGGACAGTATTAACGATTTCGAAGTTGAATTTAAACGGCGGTATTGGGATGGCTCTATCGAAGACGGTTCGAGAATGTACTCTCCAGATACAGAATATGGTGGAATCGTTAAGGAGATTTCCACGGATACGAAGGCAGATGTAATCCGTGCGAAAGGGTATACTTGGCGTGGAATGATGACAAAGAAGATTATCCAACCTGTGAATAATGCGGACTATGCAACTGCGACGGGAGAACTTAACGCTATAATCAAGCGAATGGTAGAAAAAGCGTTTCCTGGTCTCTTCTACGGAGTCGAGGCGGACACGGGCGTTAGCGTTACTAACTACCAGTTCGACCGATATTGCACGTTGCATTCCGGTTTAAACAAGATGCTTAAATCTGTCGGCTATCGTCTGGATATCCGGTATCTGCAAGGTGAGGTTGGCCTTGCCGGATATGTGCAAGTAGGAGCAGTCCCAATCCAAGATTTTTCTAAAGACTACGAATTTACCAATGACAACAACATGGTTTTTACAACAGACGACAACAAGCGAGGTGTGAACCACCTTATCTGCTTGGGGAAAGGGGAATTAAAAGACAGACTTGTAATCCATCTGTACACCGACCAGAACGGGAATATTAGCCAGACGCAATTTTTTAAAGGGAATGACGAGATCGCGGAAGTCTATGATAGTAGCGGTTCGGAACATGATGATTTGCTGGAAAATGGGACGAAAAAACTCGAAACTCTAAAGAGCCGAATGTCCTACAACATGACAATGGAGAAATTGGAAGGAACGCTTGATCTTGGAGATATTGTTGGTGGAAAAGATTACTTAACAGGCATTAGGGTAACAAAGCAAGTTGGTCGAAAAATCTGGACTGTCGCAGAAGGAAAAGAAAAAATCGAATACAAATTGGGAGGAGAAGCATAATGGAAATAATAACAGGGTACGTAGGAAAACCACACGTCACAGCAGAGCAGGACAGAGATATCAATCAGGGCATTATCGGATCCGGTTCGTATGTACTACAGACCGGAATGGGGATGGCGGCAGAAGTATCTTCTAACAATGAAGTGAAAATCAGGGACGGCGTCATAATTCATCAGGGATGTGCAGCGTCAATAAAGAAAAATGCATATGACCAGCTGACGATTATGAATGGATCACAGGGTATGAAAAGAATCGACCTGATTGTCGCTAGGTACGAAAGAAACAATGACACGCGCGTAGAGTCTATGAAACTAATTGTACTACAGGGAACGCCAGATGAATCAAGCCCCACTGTCCCTAAATACGCAACTGGAGATATACAGGCAGGAGATATAGTTGCGGATATGCCGATGTATCAAGTCATAATAGATGGATTGAACATAACTGAAGTAAAAAAGGTGTTTGAAACAGCGCCAGATATAAGCACGATGAAGAAAGAGATTAGTGAGCTAAGTAGTAAAACCATTAAGTATGAAATTGTACCTATAGTTTCCGGTCTGTCAGTGGGAGCGAATACAATGTTGAGACAAGGAGTTATTTCGGAAGCTGATTTAAATAAGTACTTGTCAAAAAACAAAGCAACAAAGTACATCGGATTCTGTACACTAGATGGCGGATATGGTGACCAGATGCAAGTTACATTTACTATGTATAATAAAAGTTTATATTGTCAGGTGGATAACCGCCATGCTGCTAATCTTACAATCTACCCATCTGTGTGTATGCTTATGGTTTAAGACCTATAACTTTTAAAATAGGAAATTGTAACCCGTAAACTAGAGCTGAAAGGCTCTTATTTTTATGCTGCGAAAACGCAGAGGAAAGGAGAATTATGAAGATTGTATTCAACGATGCCGCGGAGCTACAAATACAGTCTGCCGGCACACAGGCAGATGGATCACTTTTAATCAAGGTGATATCTGTATCCGAGGATGAACTCAAGACGCTCTTCTCCGATAGTTTCGCCACTGCAAAGATGACGGTAAAAGAACGCGGGCAGGAAATTGCTGTGTATGAAAAGTACACGACACTTAACGCAATCGTAAAGTATACTGCCGGAATCCTTGGCGTAGTTCTGTTCAAGAAAGGCGAAACTCAGGAGGAAAAGCTCTCTGCAATGCAGGAAGAGAACGCAGAGCTTAAGAAGACTGTTGATATGCTTCAAGGATGCATTCTAGAAATGTCAGAGTTGGTGTATCAGTAATGGGTCACTTATTAACGAATATTATCATATTTTTCATGAAAGATGGAGGTAAAGAAATGATGGCAATGTTGTGGGCACAGCAGATTATGTTAGGAAAGAAAGATTACGAGCAGGTGCCGAGACTGCTTAAAAGCAAGGTGAAAGAAATCCTGGTTGATTCCGGGATGGACGAGCTTACTACAGGTGCAGAAGCATAGAAAGAGAGTGAGGTATATGAAGAAAATGAAATATGCAAATGCGATTATAGACGGATACAATGCAATCGCCGGAGCATTGGTTGCAGTGCTGTCCTACATACTGGGAGAGCACTGGATTCTGTTCGTGGCGTTCTTACTGCTTAATGTGGCGGATTGGATAACAGGTTGGATGAAGAGCCGGATGGCGAAAAAAGAGAACTCTGTGAAAGGCTGGCAGGGGGTACTTAAAAAACTTGGATACTGGATTATGATTATGGTAGCGTTCGGGGCTTCGGCCGTCTTCGTGGAAATCGGCAAGAGCATCGGAATCAATTTAGGAATTACAACACTGCTCGGATGGTTTGTACTGGCATCATTAATAATTAACGAAATCCGGTCAATTTGTGAGAACTTCGTAGAAGCTGGATTTAATGTGCCAGCTGTTCTGGTGAAAGGTTTAGAGGTAGCA
>DCKD01000039.1 GCA_002320245.1 Lachnospiraceae bacterium UBA1683 | reverse complement strand
TCCGTCGAATTATTTTGCGCTTACACTTCAAAGATGAAACTCAACGGGAAAGGATGAAATACTTTCTGTTTAGTACGTGCATACTTTTGAAATAAGGCGACTGCAATCCCACCGTCTACTAAAGCCAGTGGGATTGCAGTCGCCTTATTTCAACCAAGTTGTTTTCATAGACGGCACACACATAGAGGGTTATTTCTTTTTTTGATTCCATGTCCCGACTACTTCATTTACCGTAGAGACTGTAACAAACACCTTTCTTTTTGTCTGGTTCAGGTAGTTCAGCAGCATCCGGTACTCCTGCTGTTCCAGAATTGTGACAAGTTCTGTCCGGTGAGTTTCGTCATATGCTCCCTGCGCAACGTATAAGGTTGCCCCGCGTTTTAGACCATGAATGATATAATTCTGGATATCTTCATAATCATCCGTGATGATACAGACACGTTTCCTCTTATTGAACCCATCAATAAAGTAATCGACAGCAATACCGTTTGCATAGGTTCCCAGAAGACTGACAATCAAGGTTGGGACGTCATATACAAGCACGGACGATGTCGCGGTTACGAACCCTGCAAGGGTGACTGCCTTTCCAATCTCCATATGCAGATATTTATTCAACATTTTTGCAATCACATCCAAACCGCCGGAGGACGCATTCACATGGAACAGGACAGCCTGGCCAAGTGCAACAATCAAGATGTATGTTACAAGATCATACACCTGATTTCCGGTCACCGATTGGCTGACAGGGAAAATCTGTTCAAAAAGCCAGAGAAAAACAGGGAGCAGCAGCGAGGTATAAACCGTTTTTGCCCCGAACTCTTTTCCGATAAATATTAATCCGATGACAAGCAGAATCACATTTAATACCAGCGTCAGCACAGACAGGGAAATCCCTGTAAGCTGTGATAATACCATTGCCAGACCGGAAATGCTCCCAATGACGATATGGCTTGGCACCATAAAGAAATATACTGCCGCGGCGACAAGAAACATTCCAAATGTAATTGTAACAAATTCTCTAATATGATATTTATCTTTCATAATACCCTCTCAATTATTAATTTATTTTTCCTGAACTCAATCCAAGTACGGACTGTAATAAAAATCCGCATAAAAATCCGCCGATATGGGCTGCATTGTCCACCCCGGAACTTGTAATGCCAAAATAAATGCTCAATACAGCCATAAGAATCAGCCCCCGCCCACTCAGGCGGCCGATTCTTCCATGATTCTGAACCGCGGCACATACAAGTGCCCCCATTAAAGCAAAAACCGCCCCGGACGCCCCCGCGGATACCGGGAATTCTGCATTTATAGAATCCCATATCAGTGACACGGCATTTCCCCCGATGCCTCCGGCGAAATAAATAACCAGAAACCTTATCTTTCCTGTTGCCGGCTCAAGGTTCCACCCCAATGCCCCAAGCATTACCATATTATTCAGCAGATGGTCGATTCCGAAGTGCAGAAACATACAGGTAACCAGCCGGTAATACTCATGCCCCTGTATCACGTATGGTCCATACATTGCCCCATGTTCCAGCAAAAACAGTGTGTCCTCCGCTTTCCCTGAGAATGCAATCAAAAGAAAGACCGCCACATTGACTGTTATCAGTAGTGTTGTACAGATTGCCTTTTCATTATGCTCCAAATTATACCCGCTCCCTTTGAGTTGATTTTCGTTAAATTGGTTCACCTGCGAAGATAAGCATCGTAAAACGGCTTGTTCAAATCACCAATCAAACGGCATATGGTGTCCGCCGGCATTGTCATGCCCTCCTTCACCCACCGCATTACAATTGCTTCCGCCCCGCCGAAGTAATAAGAGATTACATATTCTGTTTGTTTTATATAATCGCCGTCTCCGGATAGATTTATTTCCGAAAAAACAAGTTCCTTGCAATATTCCATAATCTTTGGCACAAGCCGCGAATTATCCGGTCCTTTTTGCAGCAGTATACTCACCATCTCTTTGTTTTTCAGCAGAATATCGAGAATCTCACGGAATATTGATTCCGGGTTGATGTTAAGTCCTGTCCCTAACGCTTCTTTCAATTGTTCATACAGTTCATCTTCCAAATGATGATATAAATCCGGTACATCCGAATAATACTTGTAAAATGTTCCCCTGTTCACGTCAGCGTTGGAGCATAGTTCTGTAACGGATATCTCCTCCAGATTTTTACGCTGCAAGAGTTCAAACAACGTATCCTGAATCAGATGCTTTGTATAACGGATACGGCGGTCCTCTTTTTTCTCTTTCATCCAGTCCTCTCCTCTTCTCCAAATGAACAAAATCTTCAAAACTGTCCAATACCATACAAATTTTGAAAAAACAGTATATTGTTATGGCTGTTGTTTTTGATTATAATACAAAAGAATTTAAAAATCAACATTTGTACGTTAAATCACATTTGTACGTTTGCTAGGACAATATGAAGTGACCTCACATTTGTAACAACGTGGATTTACCTGTATACTGAGTTTTGGAAAAAACAATGGTAACAAGGATTACCGTGTTATTCGGCAAATTAAACGCT
>DCKD01000008.1 GCA_002320245.1 Lachnospiraceae bacterium UBA1683 | reverse complement strand
AATTTATGCCTAGAAATCTTGTTTTCGGACAGGCTGAGGGGGGCTGAGTGCCTGTGGCACTCAGTACTTATGGATATCGTGAGCTGTGCCGGTATTGTAAAATATGCAGAGCGGTACGGAATGAAAGAAAATATGGCATAATTGTATCCATATAGAAATCAAATGTCAAGATTAAATATCAGGATGCAAAGAATAATTGAATATTTCTTGTTTTTTTATTATACTGAATAGGGAATCTGGAAGAGTATAAGCCAGCGATTCCATAAGGAGGACATGATATGAAATTAATGATAGCATCGGACATACACGGCTCGGCATTTTACTGTCGGCAGATGACAGAGGCATATAGAAGAGAGGAAGCCGGCCGGCTGTTGATACTGGGAGATATTTTGTATCACGGACCGCGCAATGATCTTCCAGAGGAATATGCACCGAAGAAGGTGATTGCAATGTTAAATCCAATGAAGGAAAATCTATTGTGTGTTCGAGGAAATTGCGATACAGAAGTTGATCAGATGGTTTTAGATTTTCCTATATTGGCAGATTATTGTTTTCTGGATTTGGATGGGCAGACGATTTTTGCAACGCATGGACATGTGTATAATCCGCAGAATCTGCCAATGTTAAAAGAAGGAGATATTTTGCTGAACGGACATACACATATACCGTCTTGCAAGACATTTTCCAAAGAAAACGGTCAGGAGTATATTTATATGAATCCTGGTTCGGTGTCTATTCCGAAAGAAAATTCCGAGCATAGTTATATGATTGTGGAAAATGGAATATTTGAGTGGAAAAATATGGAAGGGAAGGTATACCATACATGGAAGACAGATATGCACTGCTGATTGATGCGGACAATGTATCTGCAAAATATATCAAACCGATTCTGGATGAGTTATCAAAGTATGGCAATGTGACCTATAAACGAATCTACGGAGATTGGACGAAAACGCAAAGCGCGAGCTGGAAGGAGGTACTGCTACAGAACAGTATTACGCCAATTCAGCAGTTTAGCTATACGTATGGAAAAAATGCGACCGATTCGGCTATGATTATTGATGCGATGGACATGCTGTATACGAACGAGCTGGAAGGGTTCTGCCTGGTATCCAGCGACAGCGATTTTACGAAACTGGCAAGCAGATTAAGGGAAAGCGGAACAACGGTAATCGGAATGGGAGAAAGTAAGACGCCGGCGCCGTTCCGAAAAGCGTGCGATATTTTTACAGAGCTGGAGCTTCTGCTGGATGATATTAAAGACGGCAAGAAAAATAGCGTGACAAAGAGCCAGATAGAAGAGGCGGTAATCAAGATTATTATTGAGAATCAGAATAATGATAAGGAAACCGGGCTTGGGGAAGTCGGCAGCCGTCTTGTAAAATTATATCCGGATTTTGATGTGAGACGATATGGATATAGTTTGCTTTCTAAATTTTTAGAAACGTTTCCAAAGCTGAAATTAAAGCAGGATGGCACACAGGTAAATGTGATGCTGTACGAGGATAAAAGCCGAAAGGAAATGTTGGAGGACTATATCATCCAACAGATTCAGCAGGCGGGGCAGCAGGGAATTTTGCTTGGAACATTGGGCAACCGGATTCATAATAAATTCGGGGACTTTAAAGTTCGGGATTATGGGTATTCTCAATTTAAGCAGTATATCCAAAGTTTAAAACATGTGATAGTGGAAGAAGAAGGCGAACAGAACTGGGCGGTATATAAGAAATAATTTTGTTTCAGGGGACAGACCCTTCTCAGAAGGGACTGTCCCCTTTGCAGTAAAACATTCGAAATCTGCTCTGATTGGGCGGCTTTCGAATGTTTTTCAAGTCTTAAAGTCATGTCTTTTCACGCGAGCATGAAATACAGGACCTTTTGACCTTGCTGTCATATTCTAAAACTGTGAAGTAGGTGAGACTGTGCAGTAAAGTCATGAATTGATTATGCCAAATAAAGATTTGATTATCCGCCTTATCCCTTTATACGGTTACAAGCAAGGGCAAGAAAATCTCATAACAAGACAGCCGAAAAAGAACAGCCTATCGGTTTATGGGGGCAGCGGCACTTGCAGTACTTGAAAGAATATTACAGAAATACATACACAACGCTGCTTAAAAGCGGCAGGCTGAACGCTTACCTTGCCGACATCGATAAAAAAGCGCAAGAAATTTTTCAAACCGTGCAGTATTGCAAAATCCTTCCGCTTTGCGGTGTTCCCGAAAAAGCTGATTACCTTTAACCCGATGCAGTATGCCAGTGAAGTTTTTCTTAAGGAATCCAAGATTGACATGCAGAGTAATTTGATTGGAATTACGGATAATATTAAGAATTTTAATTTGTTTTAGAAGGGAGTGGAGTGGGGACATTTTTGAAATGGGCAGGGAAAATGTAGCCTACGGGTTAGAAATATAAGTGAACAAATTATAAAATAATAAATATATAAAACAAGTGGTTCCTTATTTATTAATGGAAGGGTAAAAGTGGATTATGCCGCCGGGGTGCTTATCTGAGGAAAGGGAACTGCGTCTGATGCCGCTTGGGTATAAGCTGCTCTGCCTGCTTGCCCAGAATGTGGGAAGGGCGCTGACTTGAAACAGGCGGTTGAAATAGTAAATTTTATTAATATTTGTTTTTACAGGGGCGATAGAAGGCCGGGTGAATATTGATTTTCAATATTGGGGAATTTGCAGATGTATGAAAATTTCTATAACGGACAGACTAGTACATCATACGGGAAATTCATATGGAAATGGGGAATTAACATGGCGAAATCTGTCTGGACTGATACAACGAAACTACCGGAATTTGGAATGCTACGTGGCACCGCAAAAACTGATGTGCTCATTATCGGGGGCGGTCTGTGCGGCATTTTGTGCGCATATTTTCTAAAAAATGCAGGTGTGGATTATATACTTGTGGAAGGGGAGGCGATTGCCAGCGGAACAACGAAAAATACGACCGCGAAAATCACCTCGCAGCATGGGCTGATTTATGACCGGCTGATAAAATCCAAAGGAAAGGAACTGGCAGCGCTGTATCTGGAGGCCAATCAGGCGGCAGTGGAAAGATACCGGGAGATTGCAGGAAAGACGGTCTGTGGATTTGAAGAAAAAAGTGCCTTTGTTTATTCCAGGCAGGACAGAGAGAAAATTGAGGCGGAGGTCCGGGCGGTGAACGACCTCGGGTTTCCGGCGGAATTTTCCGTAGACCTCTCGCTGCCGTTTGAAACCGTTGGGGCGGTACGTTTTCCGAATCAGGCACAATTTCATCCGCTGCATTTCATTGCAAAGATTGCAAAGGATCTGAACATTTATGAGCATACTTTTGTACGGAAGGTGGAGGGGCATACAGCCTGGGCAGAGACTGCGGCACCGATGGAAAAAGCAGATGGAACAGAAAGTGCGGCACAGGTAGAAAATGCAGCGCAGCCCGAAACTACGCAAATCACAGCCGATAAAATCATTGTGACAACACATTTTCCGTTTCTAAATAAAAGGGGAAGCTATTTTTTGAAACTGTATCAGCATCGTTCGTATGTAATTGCGTTGGAGCATGCCGCCGATGTGGAAGGAATGTATATTGATGAGGCTGTGGGGGGATTCTCTTTCCGGAACACGGGCAACCTGATGCTGCTCGGCGGGGGCAGCCACCGTACGGGACATCTTGGGGGAAACTGGCAGGAGCTGAGGACATTTGCCGCTGAACATTATCCACAGTCGGAGGAGCGGTATTGTTGGGCGACACAGGATTGTATGAGTCTGGATGGGGTTCCGTATATAGGGCACTATTCGAAAAATACCCCGAATCTCTATGTGGCATCCGGTTTCAATAAGTGGGGCATGACTTCGTCAATGGTGGCGGCAATGTTGCTGTGCGATATGGTACAGGAGCGCGAAAATGCGTGGAGCCAAGTGTTTTCACCGAGCCGCAGTATGATGACAAGACAACTCTTAATCAACGGGCTGACTGCTGCGGGTGGATTGCTGACACCTTCGTTTAAGCGCTGCCCGCATATGGGATGTGCTCTCAAGTGGAATGCTCTGGAGCACACGTGGGATTGCTCCTGCCACGGCTCCCGGTTTGAAAAGGACGGTACGCTGGTAGATAATCCGGCGAAACGAGGGGCGAATGTGGAATAAAACAGCCGTTTTACGAAGGCAGAAGAAAGGGGAATTTACCAGAATTTTTGTTGACATGTCCTGACGTTCATCCTACAATAAATTTATATTGTTACCCTCCCTGGACTGTGTAGCTGTCCGGAGAGGGTATTCGGTGTAGAAGGGGACGGCGCGTTTCTGTGTACACTGGGGATAACAAAATAATAGGACTCGAAGGAGGACATAAGGATGGCAAATATTTTAATCAGTCCAAGTAAGTATGTGCAGGGAGCAGGCGAGATGAAGAGTCTGGGGGCTTATGCAGGTAAGTATGGAAAAAAGGCATTGGTTCTGATTACAGAATCCGGTTACAAGAGAATCGGTGACATTGTGGACGGGAGTTTTCAGAATGTGGCGGCAGAGCCGGTTTATGAGTATTTCAACAGGGAGTGCAGCAAGAATGAAATCAACCGTCTGGTTGCGATTATGCAGGAAAAAGGCTGTGACATGGTTATCGGAGTTGGAGGCGGAAAGATTCTGGATACCGCAAAAGCAGTGGCTTATTACAAATCCGTCCCGGTGCTGATTTGCCCGACAATCGCATCCACAGGCAGCGCCTTATCTGTTATTTATACGGATGAAGGTGTATTTGAAGAATATTTATTCCTTCCGGCGAACCCGAATATGGTGCTGATGGATACAGAAATCATTGCAAAATCACCGGTTCGTCTAACCGTATCCGGCATGGGTGATGCACTGGCAACATATTTTGAGGCAAGAGCATGTGAGGCAAGCGGTGCAACGACCTGCGCAGGCGGAAAGGTAACATCTGCGGCGATTACACTGGCAGAATTGTGTTTTAACACATTAATGGACGAAGGTGTAAAGGCAAAACTCGCACTGGAGGCAGGCGCATGTACTCCGGCAGTAGAAAAGGTAATCGAGGCAAATACACTTTTGAGCGGAATCGGGTTCGAAAGCGGCGGGCTTGCAGGCGCTCACGCAATCCACAACGGATTTACCGTACTAGAAGAATGCCATCATATGTACCACGGGGAAAAAGTTGCATTCGGTACAATCACACAGCTTGTGCTGGAGAATGTGGCGGCAGAGGAACTGGAAGACATCATTGACTGGTGCATCGAGCTGGGACTTCCGGTCACACTGAAAGAACTCGGTGTAGAAGAAGTGACCGATGAGAAAATCATGGCGGTAGCCAAAGCTGCATGTGCAGCAAATGACACATTACATAATATGCCGTTTGAGGTGACCCCGGAAACCGTATGCGCGGCAATCAAGGCAGCAGATGCATATGGACATTATTTCTTAGGTGAATAACTAAAATTCAGAGTATGTTTGGCGATAGAGACGGCATATATCTGGGAGAAGCATCACCAGGTCATGAAACAGTACCAGAAATCCCTTGAGGGAAAGGGATTTCTGGCTGGCATATCCATGATTGAAAAATTATTTACATAGTAGCAACATATATATAACGATGTAAATAATTGATATATTTCTAATATTCTAATAAGTATTTAGTTTTATTTGTAATACCGTTACCACTAAAGGTTAATTCACTTTCAGTTACCTTATCATCTTCATCGTATTTATAATCATATTTAAAATTCATTTCATTTTCACCGGTAGTAATCTTCATTTCATCAATCAATTTATACGACGAAGCAAAAAAATCTAAATCTATTTTTTTCTCTTTTATAGGATCGATGTAAAATATTGGATAGACTGAATTTTCAACATATGAAATTTCTCTTGTAATTGTAGTTCCATTCTTATTTTGAACAGCTCTCACTATATCTCCATCATCGTCATATTCTAGAGTCATACTATCTTCTTGACCTTTCTTTTTCTCTACTATTTTATCTATCAACCCTTCTTTATTATATGAATACATAGTATATTCTTTTTCATCATCACTATCTACCTTAGGTGTATAACTTTTTCTTGATAGTTGGTCTCCATCATAATAATAATCTATTTTATACACATTAACGGGGTCACCAGTTAATGTTACATCGGATTTATCAAATACCTTTTTAATCTCCTTATCCATTTTTCCATCAGAATCATAAGTGTATTCAGATGTTGAATTTTCTTTTACATGAATTATAGATGGTTTAGAAGAGCTTTCTGGTTTTAATTTATTTGTAACTTTAACAACTCTATTATTAGAATCGTATTCATATTCGATGGTTCCTTCTACATAATCTCTAAAAATAATTTCTCCAGAATCATTGTATTGATATTGGCTAGCTACTAATGGAGTCTCTCCATCTTTAATGATTTTTTTTAATCTAGCTGTATTATTCTCAACCTCAGATAGCTCAATATTATTTTCATATGCGGAGTGTCTTTCACTAGCAAATATAGTTTCTGAGTTAATTGAAACAACTAATACACTACTAAGTAATAATGATATAATCCTTTTCTTTCGCATAAATATCACTCCTATCTCAAAATTTATACTAAAATTTTAACATGTAAATATTTAACATAAAAGTCTATAACTTAATAAAGTATTTTGGTATAATAAATATTCTAGGTGTACGAAGGAGGAGATATTGGAATCAGTAAGAAGAAATACGGGCAGTATGGTAAACGGGTCTTGGTGCAGGTTGCACAATGAGAACGATAGCGTCAGGATAAGAGAACAATGTGTCAGTACACAAGGACTGTCTATAGTAAAAAATCGGCTGGATTTGCATCCAGCCAAAAAGGAAAAAGTTAATGAAAAAGAAAATTTATATCAAAAGTATATTCTGCCTTTGATGGTATTAACTATAGAGTAAAAATGTGTCCGTGGTGTGACCAAGTTTTTAAGATTCTATGTAACTTCTAAGTCATTTTGACGTTTCATAGTATTAATCTGATGAGTGAGATAAAATTTTCCAAAATATATGAGGAGTTTATTGCGTATGGAGATAAGTTTCAGACAGGAAAACAGAATGCGCAATGGGTGGCTGCTGTTGTCCGGCGGTGTTTCAGCACTGTTTTGCTCGCTGAGATATGAGTACCTGAGCGCCGGACTTACGGTGTTTATATTTGTATGCATATTGACAGTGGCGGCATTCCTGGATATGAATACAAGAATCATTCCGGATAGCTGTGACATTGCAATTCTAATTGTAACATTTGTGTCTTTTATTACAAAACCCCTGCCGCTTTCTTTTGTGGCAAGGGTGATAGGTGCAGTATGTGTCAGTGTACCGATGCTGCTGGCAGCACTTTTTCGTTCAGGCGCCTTTGGCGGAGGAGATATCAAATTCATGGGCGTATGCGGTCTGTTTCTTGGTTGGAAACTGACATTGTTGGCTGCAACTTCAGCGATATTGTGCGGCGGCATTTACAGTCTGTGGCTGCTGCTCGTAAAAAAAGCAGAAAGGAAAACACATATTGCGTTCGGTCCGTTTTTGAGCCTCGGCATGGTAATCGCCCTGTTGTATGGGACGCCGCTGATAAAATGGTTTATTTCTTAAATACTGTGAAACCCTTTTCCGATAATTTCGCTTGTATTTGAAATCAAAATAAACGCGCTTGGCTGGTTTTCTTTAATATAATTTCGGAGTTTAACTGCCTGAGGGCGGTTCAGCGCAGTCAGTATAATGTATTTATCATTTCCGGAAAATGCACCCTGTGCGTGAATGACAGTTGCGCTCCGGCTCAGTTCATTTACAAGATAATTGCAAATCGGGTCCGGATTATCACATACAACGTTGAAATATTTGGACAGGTTAAAACTCTCGATAAAGTTATCAATCATAAAGGAGCGGATTGCAAGTCCGAGGAATGAGTAAAGCCCGGTTTTGATATCGAACACAAAGCATCCGGCAATTGTAATTATCACATCGGTAACAAGTAACGCCTTTCCAATATCGAAACTGCTATATTTCTTTAGAATCATTGCAATGATGTCGGTGCCTCCGCTGGAGGAACCGATATTAAACAGAACCGCAGAGCCGAGCGCAGGCAGGGCGATGGCAAAGCAAAGTTCCAGCATTGTCTGGTCGGTCAGTGGATGCGGCATTGGGCAGACACGTTCCAACAGCGACAGTGTGACGGAGAGCAGGATACTACAGTAGGCAGTTTTTGCTGCAAACTTCCGTCCCAATACGATAAGACCAATTATAAGCAGAATCATATTTGCAATAAAGGAAAAATCACTGGCAGAAATCGTTCCCGTTTTGGCAATCAGGACGGCAAGACCGGTAATGCCCCCGAATGTAAAGTTGTTTGTAAATTTGAAAAAATAAGTACCCACAGCCATGATGAAAGTACTGCCTGTCAGTAATGCGAAATGCTTTAACTTATCCCTGTTCATGATTTAATTCCCCGTCTTTCGAAACATTTTTAATTCTCAACCAGCATATAAAACCAAATAAAAACCAAACATATATAAAGCCAAATAAATATACCAATGGAATTCTAACGCTCATAACGGGAAATGTCAACGGAGTATTTTGTGAAATACCTGCTGTGAAAATACCTGTTGAAACAAAACAATCCCGTAAATGAAAAAAATGTGATATGATAAAACACAGGAGATTATTTATGAAAATAGAGTATCAGATTCGGGACAATTATATAGAAGTAATCCGTTGTTACGGGACGGATTCCAGAGTGGTGATTCCGGAACAGATTGCCGGTTTCCCGGTCAGAAAGATTGCTGCCTATGCATTTTCGCAGCAAAAGGATGCTGAGGAAGAAGATGTATGTGTCTATGAAACCGGGGAAAACGGAGTGTTTCCGGAACAGGAAAAGCTACTTGCAGGACCGGTTGTACAGGAAATTGTATTTCCGGACACGGTAGAGGGAATCGGAAATTATATTTTTTATGGATGCAAGGAGCTGAGATGTCTGGAATTTTCCGATACGCTTATGAGTATCGGAAGCGGCGCATTTACCGGATGCGGAAGATTAAGCGAACTTCACGTACATTTAAATCAGGGGAAGAAGTCTTGTGTGAAAGAAATCCTCGGTGATTTGTGGCAGCGGATTGATGTGACATTTTATGTGAAAAACGGTGAAAATGCGGAAAATGAATATAGCCAGGTGCGGTTGGTGTTCCCGGAGCATTATGAGGAGGCGGTTGAGAATACGCCCGCAAGAATTTTGTTTACTCAGCATCATGGAACAGGAAATAATTATAGACAATGTTTTTATAACAGGGAAATGGATTACCGGAAATACGATGAGTTGTTTCCGCTTGCCAGAGCACAGGATAAGATAGAAGTGCTTGCAGATATGGCGTTTGACCGGCTGATGTATGCATGGGATT
Organism: Lachnospiraceae bacterium UBA1683; assembly: GCA_002320245.1. GTDB lineage: Bacteria > Bacillota > Clostridia > Lachnospirales > Lachnospiraceae > Schaedlerella. Next base: position 30,650 of record DCKD01000008.1, on the reverse strand, counting down.
TGACGGGAGTGCATCGTCAGATGTATGAGCGGTATATCAGTGGACATCTCCCGGTAATTGTACGTCTGTTAGTGAAGGGAGAGCAGATGGGGAGGCTACAGTTTCTCAGTGGCAGCGCACTCTGGAGCCGGGATGCGCTGGATGCAGCGATTGAGGCAGCGTATGAATACGAGAAAGGAGAATTTTTGAGTTTCCTTATGAATGAAAAACACCAAATGTTTCCGATGCAGAAAAAGAAACGATTTGAATTGTAACCGAATGAGGAGGAATGCCATATGACGCCGGAAGCAGAAGAAAAACTGGCACAGATTGGGAATCAAATACTGAGTGCATCCCGTGCGGAATTGTATCTGGGCATGCGTTTTCTGGATGTGGCGCTGAGCAGCTTTGTGTATCAAATGGATGCCGGCATCAGCCCGTTCGGAACGGACGGCGCGGCCATTTATTTTCATCCCCGGCAGCTCGGCGGATTGTATAAGCAGAACCGGGTGTTGGTAAACCGGGGATATCTGCATATGGTGTATCATTGCATTTTCCGTCATATGCTTAAGACCGTCTCGGAAGAATTTCTTGTGGAAACACGTATAACGACAGAAAAATATCGGACTGAAACGGACTCGGCGGAAAAACAGTGGAACCGGGAAAGCGAAAAGGTAGGTGACAGCTTGATTCGGGTGTTGCAATCAGCACAGGAGTACAAACCAAGTTTGGCAGAAAGATACTGGAATCTGAGCTGTGACATTGCGGTGGAGCGCCTGATAGACGGCAACTTCCATCGTTCTGTCCGGTTTTCGCGCAGTCTGCTCAGGCGGGAAACATATCGGAAACTGGAGACGGAAGCCGGGAGGAAAGTTCTGAATGCAGAACGCATTTTCAAAATGCTTGCTGCGTGGAAATTGCCGGAGAAAGAGCTTGCAAGACTGGAGCAGGAATTTTACGTTGATGACCACCGATACTGGGGGAATGAACAGCGGGATAAGAGACCGGATTCGAGCATGAATAAAAAATGGCAGGATATTAATGAAGAGATGGAAACAAATATGGAGACATTTTCCAAAGATGCATCGGAACAGACCGGAGACTTGTTGGGGCAGGTGAAAGTTGAGAATCGGGAGAGGTATGACTACAAATCCTTTTTGCGGAAATTTTCGATATTCCGGGAGGAGCTGGGAATTGATGTGGATACATTTGACTATACATTTTACAGCTACGGGCTGGCACTGTATGGAAATATGCCGCTGATTGAGCCGCAGGAAACAAAAGAAGTACGAAAAGTGGAAGAATTTGCTGTGGTAATCGACACGTCGCTGTCCTGTTCCGGTGAGCTGGTCCGCAAGTTTCTGGAGGAGACATACGAGGTGCTCAGTGAACAGGAAAGTTTTTTCCGAAAGGTTAATGTGCACATTATCCAGTGTGATGAGGCGGTGCAATCAGACCGGAAGATTACATGTGAACGGGAATTGAAAGAATATATGGAGCACTTTGAGCTGTACGGCGAAGGCGGAACGGATTTCCGTCCGGCATTTGAATATGTGGACAGATTGGTAGAACATGGCGAATTTGAAAATTTGCGAGGGCTGATTTACTTTACGGATGGGTATGGAATCTATCCGGTTCAGATGCCGGGATATCGGACCGCATTTGTGTTCATGCAGGAGGATTATAGCGATGCGGATGTGCCGGCATGGGCAATTAAATTAATGTTGAGTGAGGAAGATTTGTTAAAAAATTAGCAATTGAGTGCAAAGGGGACAGTCCCCTTTGAACAGGAGGACATCATGGATATCAAACGTGCAAAACAGGAAATTAAGGATTCTATTGAGGCGTATCTTGCAAAGGATGCGTTCGGGGCATACAGGATTCCGGTAATCCGGCAGCGCCCGGTGCTTTTAATGGGACCTCCGGGAATCGGAAAGACACAGATTATGGGGCAAATTGCGAAAGAGTGCGGAATTGGCCTGGTGGCATATACAATTACACATCATACGAGACAGAGTGCGGTGGGGCTGCCATTTATCAGGGAGAAGGTTTACGGCGGAAAGACGTATTCGGTGACGGAATATACGATGAGTGAGATTATTGCATCAGTATATGACAAAATTGAGCAGACGGGAATCTCGGAGGGAATCCTGTTTATTGATGAAATCAACTGTGTGTCCGAGACTCTTGCTCCGACGATACTACAGTTTTTACAGGGAAAAACATTTGGTAATCAGCGGATTCCGGAGGGCTGGATTATCGTGGCGGCGGGGAATCCGCCGGAGTACAATAAGTCTGTGCGGGAGTTTGACGTGGTAACACTGGATCGAATTAAGCGGATTGATGTCGAAGAAAACTTTGAAGTGTGGAAGGAATACGCTTACAAGCAGGGCATCCATCCGGCGGTAATCTCATATCTTGAGCTGAGAAAGCGGAATTTCTATAGAATTGAAACGACTGTGGAGGGTAAGGTATTTGCCACGGCACGAGGATGGGAAGATTTATCTGAGTTGATTCAGACATACGAGGTGCTCGGGAAAAAGGTGGACCGGGACGTGGTCTTCCAGTATATTCAGCATCGGATGATTGCAAAGGATTTCGCTAATTATCTGGAACTCTACTATAAGTATAAGGAGGAGTATGGGATAGAAGATATCCTTGTCGGAAAGTGGAATACCGCAACCTTGCAGAAAATCAAAGCAGCGCCATTTGATGAGCATTTAAGTGTGGTGAGCCTGCTCATCGGAAAATTAAGTGAAATGTTTCAAAAAAGTTTCTTATGTGACGCATATGTTTCCAAATTATACGAATATTTGTTGAATTATAAAAAACACCAGGACACGATGCGGGTGGAAGATATTCGGCATCTGGCAGAACGGGACATGGAGGAACAGACACAGACGGAACTGCTGACAAAACGTGATGGGATTGTGCTGAAAAATGTGATTGCGGCATTAGAGCGCTTTACCCAACTGGTTTCCACAAAGATTGAAGAAAGCATGAAGCCATCTGCGGCTGAAGGGCAGTCTGCATTTGAAAAGGTGAAACAATTATTTGGGCAGGAAGTAGAATCCCGCGAAAGGACAATTGAGAAGACATCGGAAATGTTGACCAATGTGTTTCATTTTATGGAGGATTCGTTTGGTGAGAGTCAGGAAATGGTTGTTCTGATTACAGAATTAAATGCAAACTTCTATGCGGTCTGGTTTATCAGGGAAAATGGATGCGACCAGTATTACCGTTATAATAAGGGATTACTTTTTGATGAACGCCAGCAGTCTATTGTGCGGGAAATGGATGAGGTGGAGGACATGCTGAACAGGGGAATAAAATAAGAAAAAGTAAAAAGAAAGAAAAATAAGTAAAGTATAAGAAAAGTTACAAATTATTGTACCATGTCTGGTAAGGGACGTGATATACTACTTTTAGTTTATAAAAAGGCAAAATACAATTATAGGAAGGTGAATGAATTGAATGTCAGGGAAATGAGAAATGAGGTACTTGCAAATAGAGTTGTGAAAAATCTGGAATCCAGAAATATGGAAGCGTATTTCGTGAAAACAAAAGAACAGGCTCTGGTGAAGGCGTTGGAACTGATTCCGGAGGGCAGTTCTGTCAGTTGGGGCGGCACGATGTCAGCACAGGAGATTGGGCTGACAGAGGCACTTCATAAAGGAAACTATGAAGTTTACGATAGAGAAACAGCACAGACTCCGGAAGAAAAAGATGAAATTGCACATAAGGCACTGAATTGTGATTTCTATATCGGAAGCACAAATGCAATTGCAGAGAATGGTGTCATGGTAAATATTGATGGAAATGCAAACCGTGTGGCAGCATTTGCATTCGGACCAAAGAATCTGGTGCTGATTGTCGGTATGAATAAAGTGGTTAAGTCGGAAGAAGATGCCATGAGCCGTGCAAAAAACGAAGCAGCGCCAATCAATATACAGCGATTTGGGCTGGACACGCTATGTACGAAAAATGGTACATGTTTTGACTGTAAGCAACCCGATTGTATCTGCTGTCAGATTCTGATTACTAGATATTCCAGAGTGCCGAAGCGGGTCAAAGTCATTCTGGTAGATGATAATCTTGGGTTTTAAAATCGGGGGAAGCAATGAGTAAGAGAGGACAGGAAAGAAATCAAGGCAAAAATCAGTTGGGTAATCAGACTGCTGGCAGAGCGCGCAGAAAGAAAAAGAACAAAACCGGGGACATCATTTCAACAACGGTACTGATTGTGGCATTGTGTGTGTTTGTGTTTGCACTGTATCAGCTCATTATCATGATAGCTCCGTATTATACCGGCGGCAAGGAATATGATAAAGTCAAAAGTCTGGCAATCACAAGTGTTCAAACGACAGAAGAAGGGGATTCTTCCGGGTTTCAGGTGGATTTTAATGCATTGCTTGCAGAAAATCCAGATACGGTTGCATGGCTGCGGTTTGACGAACCATCTGTCATCAGCTATCCGGTTGTGAAAAGTAAGGATAATAATGAATATCTGACGAAAACATTTTCCGCAAATGATAATAAGCTCGGCGCGATTTTTATGGATATGAACTGCGCTTCAGACTTCACGAGCAAGAATACATTAATTTATGGGCATAATCTGAAAGTAGGAGGAGAGATGTTTTCTCAGTTAAACTCTTATGAAGAGGAATCCTTCCGCAAGGAACATCCATATTTCTATATTTATACGCCTGATGGAAAAGCGAGGACATATGAGGTATTCTCCGCGGGTGTGGTTAAGGATTTGGCGGAGAACTATAATCTTTCTTATGAAACAGATGAAGACTACCTGAACTATCTGGAATTGTGTAAGAATACATCCAATTATACAGTTGATGTAGCGTTAAACGCACAATCACAGATTGTCAGTCTCTCGACCTGTACAAATGTAAATGAAGATGAGCGTTTCCTGGTACAGGGCGTACTCATAGAAGAGAAATAATTCAAAAAGGGACAGGGCATATTGCAAAAAGGGACACCCTAAAGTTCATTTTGGGACGTAGTAATCTTGCAGTTTGCTACGTCCCAAAAGGAGGTTTTTATGGCAGACAGATTTACTGTAGGTGATATCATTCGTCTGAAGAAACCGCATCCGTGCGGAAATAGCGAGTGGGAAGTGCTGCGAACCGGCGCGGATTTCCGGCTGAAATGCATGGGGTGTGGACACCAGGTGATGGTGCCGAGGAAACTGGTGGAAAAGAATACGAAAGAGATACGGAAACAGATGTGACTAGTATATGTGTTTGAAAAATTATTTCTATAACCGAAAAATCCGTGTGTATTTACTACAAAGGATAGAACAAAGTATGGAACAAAACATCGAACAAAGCAAGGAACAGAACATAGGGAGATATAGGCAATGATAAAAGTAATAGCAAGCGATATGGACGGTACGCTGCTTGGCAATGACCACAGAATCGCACCACAGACATTGGAGGCAATTTACCGTGCGCAGGATGCGGGAATCCGGTTCATGATAGCAACCGGGCGAAATTTCCGCGGTGCGATGACGGCGCTGGAAGAGTTAGATTTGACTTGTGATTATCTGGTCGGAAGCGGAGCGGAAACTCGTGATCCGCAGAGGCAGGTTATCAGTCAGGTGGATATGGACAGAACCCTGTGCGAAGATATTTACCGCGCATTGCAGAAATATCCGATTTCTGTGATATTCTGCACGGACGAACATGATTATCAGATTGGTACGCCGGAGGAAATAGAAAAAAGTATGATGGTGCATCTGAAACTGTTCTTTTTAAACATGAGCGAACAAGAAATAAAAAATAGTGCGATGTATCAGGATATGAAGAAGAAGACAAGAATCGTATCATCATTTCAGGAGCTGGCAGAGGCAAATGTACCGATATATAAGATATTTTTATTTGCAGAAGATACAGAACTGCTCGGTGAGATTGAAAAAGATTTATCAGACAACAAAAATATTGCCGTTGCTTCTTCCTTCGCAACTAATCTTGAGATTACTGACATACGGGCACAAAAGGGGCCGGTGCTGAAAGAATATATTGAGTCACTTGGCTATACGATGGATGAAGTGATGGTGTTCGGGGACAGTATGAATGACTATTCCATGCTGGCGATGAATTTCGGGGCAACGGTTGCCATGGAGAATGCGGATGAGAAGATTAAAGCTGTGTCAAAGTACGTGACAAAGTCCAATGAGGACTTTGGTGTGGCATATGCGATTGATGAGTTGTTGAAAAGGCAAACGGAACAAAATAGATAACGAAATATAAAAAAGTACTTGAAACAAATCACGTGTTGTGCTAAAATAGCAAGTTGTGACATGCCGTTTAAAAACAGAACGGTTGTATACATTCCTTGTTCCCGGACGAGCCGGGGGCCAGAGACCAAAAGGAGGTGCGAGACACATGAACAAGTATGAATTAGCTGTTGTTGTCAGCGCAAAAATCGAAGACGACGCAAGAGCAGAAGTTATCGAAAAAGTGAAAGAAATGATCACTCGTGTAGGTGGCAATGTGACTGATGTCGATGAATGGGGTAAGAGAAGATTTGCTTACGAAATTCAGAAGATGAAAGAAGGATTCTACTACTTCATCCACTTCGAGGCTGAGAGTACTGTTCCTGCAGAAGTGGAACAGCGTATCCGAATCATGGATAACGTTCTCAGATATTTATGCGTTAGACAGGATGCATAATAGAAAGAGGTATATATGAATAAGGTAGTTTTGGTGGGTAGGTTAACCAGAGACCCGGAAGTTAGATATTCACAGGGCGACAGCACGACTGCTGTTGCCCGATATACAGTAGCGGTAGACCGTAGATTCAAGAGAGATAACGAGCCGACCGCGGATTTTATTCCGTGTGTTGTATTCGGACGTTCTGCTGAATTTGCTGAGAAATATTTCCGTCAGGGAATGCGCGTTTCCATTTCCGGCCGTATTCAGACCGGAAGTTATACAAACAAGGATGGCGTAAGAGTCTATACTACTGAAGTAATTGTAGAGGAACAGGAATTTGCTGAGAGCAGGGCTGAGAGTGAAGCGAACAGAGGTGCGTTCCACCAGTCAGCGCCAAGCCAGTCAGCACCGTCACCAAGCGTTGATGCAGGCGATGGTTTCATGAACATTCCGGATGGAATTGATGAGGAGTTGCCGTTCAACTAAAGTCTGACTTCCAAGTGATTAAAACAGGAGGTAAACGAAATGGCTTACGAAAAAGGTAGCAAACCAGAAGGCGGTTTCAAGAGAAGAGGTCCGGCACGCAGAAGAAAAAAAGTTTGTGTATTCTGTGGCAAAGAGAACAACGAAATTGATTATAAAGACGTTGCAAAATTAAAGAAATATGTTTCTGAAAGAGGAAAAATTCTTCCTAGAAGAATCACAGGAAACTGTGCAAAACATCAGAGAGCGCTTACAGTAGCAATCAAGAGAGCAAGACATATTGCTTTGATGCCATACGTTCAGGATTAATCTTCGAGAAGAGGATATTTTGAACAGTCATATCCAATTTTACAACAAACATGAAAGTGAAAATGGAGATGCAATCAAAAATAATTAAAACCGTCATTGCGTATGCAGTGGCGGTTTTTATATATGGATCCGAGTAACACATTTTAAAATAAGAATGCTCTATTCCAAGGATCAAGTAATTTTATGAGCTTGCTTGTTTGCTTGGATTGGAGCGTTTTATTTTGGTGTGATAATCCATCGGGAAATCAACAGATTTGAGGAATTATCTCCGACAATTTTCTGGCCAGAAGTTCGTGACTTTCGAGGCTTAGGTGCATGTAATCATATGGGTACATCTTGATTCCTTCTATGGAAGCAGCATCAAGGAAATGGCATCCAAGACTTTTGGCAACGGCAGCATACAGAGGAGCAAGTGCCATAGATTTTTCGACACAGTCAGTTCCCATCTCACCAAACACATCTGTTTCTTCATAGCCCTTTTCAATCGGAGGAGGTGCAATTAACATGATATTAGGAGAATCATGCCATGCAGAACTGGTAGTGATAGCTTTTTGAGTGAGTCGTTCTAATCCTTTGGCAATATTTTCCGGAGTAGCGGAAAAACGTTCCTTTGTATCATTTGTTCCGAGCATAATAATCAGAAGGTCAATCGGCTCATGAGTCATAAGGCACGGAAGGATTGTTTGTAAACCCGAAAGTCCTTCAAACAAAGGGTCATCAAATACAGTAGTCCGGCCGCTAAGACCTTCCTCCAGTACGCGGTACCGTGGACCAAGATATTGCCCTAGAAGGCAAGTCCAGCGTTCGGTTTCTGAAAAACGGCCATGATTGAAAGAATTATAGCCGTGTGTGTTGGAATCTCCAAAACAGACAATTGTTTTGCAGATGGATTGTTTTGTCATATTTGTCTCCTTTTTATTAGTTTATCATGCCATATAGCATAGCACTTTTTAATAGAATTCACAAATAAAAAAGAAAATATTTTTTTTTCTTAGAAAAATATTGAAAAATATTTCCGGTTATGCTATAGTTTTTTTATTAAAAAGTCACAAAAAACAACAAGATTTTGTAAAAAAATGTATAAAAATGACAAAATCAAAACTGGAGACATGTGGCGAAAATATTTAAAGGAGGAAAAAAGATGAAAAAGAGAGTGTTGGCAACGTTGATGGCATGTGCAATGGTTATGTCACTGACTGCTTGCGGCGGAAGCAAGAAGGACGATGCAGCGACAGCAGACGACAGAGGAAATTCAAGCGGTAAAACTGAGATTACATGGTGGGCATTTCCAACATTTACACAAGAGAATGCGGATGATGCAGTGGGGACATACGAACAAAAGGTTATTGCAGCATTTGAAGAGGAGAATCCGGATATCTCGGTAAAGCTTGAGACTATTGACTTTACAGCAGGACCGGAGAAGATTACAACGGCAATTGAGGCGGGAACAATGGCGGATGTACTGTTTGATGCGCCGGGACGTATCATTACATATGGTAAAGCAGGAAAACTGGCTGACCTTAGTGATATGTTTACAGATGAATTTGTGGCAGATGTAAATAATGACGAGCTGCTTGCCGCATGTAAGGAGGGCGACACACCTTATATGTACCCAATCAGCTCGGCGCCATTTTACATGGCGCTAAACAAGACAATGTTAAAGGATGCAGGGGTCTTGGATCTCGTAAAAGAAGGATGGACGACCGACGATTTTGTAACGGTATTAACGGCGCTGAAAGACAAGGGATATAATCCGGGATCATTCTTCTGCAATGGACAGGGAGGAGATCAGGGAACAAGAGCATTTTTTGCAAACTTGTATAGTAGCAGTATTACGGATGAGACCGTAACAAAGTATACGACCGATGATGCGAATTCCATTAAATCAATGACATTAATTTCTGATTTGATTAAAGATGGAAAATTGATGAATGGTGCACAGTATGACGGTTCTGCTGATATTCAGAACTTTGCAAATGGACAGACATCATTTACGATTCTCTGGTCGCCGGCTCAGCCTGGAACGCAGGCTCAGCTTTTAGAGGCAAGCAAAGTGGATTATCTTGAAGTTCCATTCCCGTCAGATGATGGAGTTCCTTCATTAGAGTATTTAGTAAATGGATTCTGTGTATTTGATAATGGTGATGACGCGAAGATTGAGGCCTCCAAGAAATTCATTCAGTTCATTTGTGATGACAAAACATGGGGACCGAAAGATGTTGTGAGAACAGGAGCATTCCCTGTACGGACATCCTTTGGAGATTTGTATGAAGATGACAGAATGAAAGAACTTTCAACATGGACACAATACTATGCTCCATATTACAACACAATAGATGGATTTGCTGAGATGAGAACCTTATGGTTCCCAATGTGTCAGTCAATTTCCAACGGACAGGAAGAGCCGGAGAGCGCCTTACATACATTTACAGAAAAGGCAAATGAAACAATTGCAAAAGCTGCAAAATAATAATTATGAAAGGAACTGTCGCAGCTTCTTCGGCGCGGCAGTTCCTTTTTTCTGAGTGGAGGGAAAACATGAATAGGATAAATAAAATAAGGATGAGAGAAACAATCGTATCGTATTGTTTTCTGGCTCCGGTTTTATTGTTCTTCTTTGTATTTGTCTTAACGCCAATGGTAATGGGGTTTGTTACGAGCTTTTTTAACTATACGATGACAGATTTTACATTTGTAGGGTTAGATAATTACGTGCGGATGTTCACAGATCCTGTTTTTATCAAATCATTGAAGAACACACTGATTATTGTAGTAGGATCCGTGCCGATTACGGTTATTTTTTCATTGTTTGTGGCATCGCAGACCTACGAGAAGAATGTGTTCACACGCTCTTTTTTCCGTTGCGTATTCTTCCTGCCGGTTGTGACTGGAAGCGTTGCAGTAACGGTTGTGTGGAAATGGATTTATGATCCGTTGTCAGGAATTTTGAATTATATCTTAAAGGGAGGACATGTAATTGACCAGAATATCAGTTGGCTTGGAAATGAAAAATACGCATTGTGGGCGATTATTATTATTCTGTTAACTACGTCGGTAGGACAGCCAATTATTTTGTATATTGCGGCATTGGGAAATGTTGATAAATCGCTTGTTGAAGCGGCCAGGGTGGACGGTGCAACAGAATTTCAAGTTTTTTGGAAAATTAAATGGCCAAGTCTATTGCCTACGACGCTTTATATTGTGGTAATCACGACAATTAATTCCTTTCAGTGTTTCGCATTGATTCAGTTGTTGACATCTGGTGGACCGAATTATGCGACGAGTACAATTATGTATTACCTGTATGAAAAAGCATTTAAACTATCCGAATATGGCTATGCAAATACAATGGGCGTTTTTCTGGCAGTGTTGATTGCATGCATCAGCTTTGCACAGTTTAAGATACTCGGAAATGATGTGGAATACTAGAAAGGGGGAAATGAAATGAAGAAGAGAAAAATAACACCGTTTGGTGTGATTACCATCGTTTTATTAAGCTTATTGACGATTATTTTCGTATTTCCTTTCTATTGGATTATGACGGGGGCGTTCAAGGCACAGCCGGCAACAATCGTAATTCCACCACAGTGGTGGCCAACACATCCGACGATGGAGAATTTTACAAAACTGTTGGTGCAGAATCCGGCCGGCAGATGGTTGTTTAACAGTATTTTTATTGCACTGGTTACAATGATTCTTGTATGTGTGACATCTTCTCTTGCAGGATACGTTCTTGCAAAGAAAAGATTTTATGGTCAGAAAATTTTGTTTTCTATTTTTATTGCAGCGATGGCACTTCCGAAACAGGTTGTGCTCGTGCCGCTCGTCCGTATAATCAACTTTATGGGAATACATGATACGTTGGCCGCTGTAATTTTGCCGTTGGTAGGTTGGCCTTTTGGCGTTTTTTTGATGAAACAGTTTAGCGAGAATATTCCGGGAGAACTTTTGGAATCAGCAAAAATTGATGGATGTAATGAATTAAAAACATTTACCAAAATTGCATTTCCAATTGTGAAACCGGGTTTTGCGGCTCTCGCAATATTTACCTTTATTAATACGTGGAATGATTATTTTATGCAGTTGGTTATGCTGACATCAAGAGAAAATCTTACAATTTCGCTCGGGGTTGCAACATTACAGGCAGAGATGGCAACAAACTACGGATTGATTATGGCAGGAGCTGCATTAGCAGCGATTCCGATTGTTACGGTATTTCTTGTATTCCAGAAATCATTCACGCAGGGTATTACCATGGGCGCGGTAAAAGGCTAGTAGAAAGATTGGTATCATGATTTATTATAATATAGAGCTTGTATATCGTTACAAAGGGATATCAAAATGGCTTGGCATTGCGATTGTTTTTTGGAAAAGACAGATTTAAAGGAATTGCCAGAAGGCAGAACGGATATTCAGATTGTATTGAGGGGGCAGGGATTATACACATAGGCCTTAATCTATAAGGGATTCTGGATGAATTTGATGAAAAAACAGATTTTGGAACCGTGAAATGTAAAAAAGTACGTCTTGTATTATGGGGAAAGGTCGTTTTATAATATGCATGAAGAACCTCACAAGCCTGATGAAACGTATCACGAAAATCGTAATTTTAGGTAATGTGTAATAAAAATAGCAGCATCGTAATGCCATTATGACAGGGGAGAGACATGTATAATTCAAATATTATTTTGCAAATCCAATCGACTTATAATCAATTTACCAAAGCAGAAAAAAGAGTGGCAGATTATGTATTGAAAAATAAACAGGAAGTATTATATATGTCAATTACCGATCTTGCTGATTCATGTGAAGTAGGAGATACAAGTGTATATCGCTTTTGCCGAACGTTGAGGCTTCAGGGGTATCAGGAATTTAAGATGAAGCTTTTGCTGAGCCAGAGTGAAACTGAGCATGTTCAGAATGCGATAGGCTTTATGCAAGACGATGACTCTATTGCGCGTAAGGTCATGGAGTCGAATATAGGTGCAATTCGAGAATCTTATATGTTGATCGATAAGAAGAACCTTAATAAGATTGTAAAAATGATAGAAGGAGCAAGAAGAGTTTATTTTTTTGGAATTGGAGATAGTTTGTTAGTAGCAGAAGAGGCAAGAAATAAGTTTCTTCGTATTACGGAAAAGGTGGTATGTATCAGTGATCCACATATGCAGTCCATGGCGGCAGCGATGACAACGGAACAGGATCTGATTATTATCATTTCCTATTCTGGGGCAACTAAGGATAATATCCATGTTGCCAAAGAAGCAAGAAAAGCAGGGGCAAAAATCGCATGTATTACACATTTCAAAAAGTCACCACTGACAGCGTACTCGGATGCGATTTTATTATGTGGAGCAGAAGAGTCACCGTTGGAAGGCGGTTCGATGTCTGCAAGAATTGGACAGTTGTATTTGATTGATTTATTGTATCAGGAATACTATACTAAAAATTATGAAATAAGCAGGGAAAATAGAAGAAAAACATCCTCTGCCGTAGTGGAAAAGCTGTTTTAGGGGGGCAGAAATGTTACAAAAAATATTTGATATGGATAACGGAATTATGCCTATGTAGTACAGGGATTTTTTAAAGCGCTCCGTGCAAACTTTAAGCAGGGAATACAGTTTGGAGTTCATACCTGACAAGTGCTAAAAATGGTACTATAACGTAGTCAGAACAAAGGAAGAGGAATAAAAGAAGGAAAAGAAATGATTCCTGTGAGTTCCTTACAACATCCCAGTTCCAAAGAAACAAGGTAAACAAGCATAGAAAAAAGGAGAGATGACTTATGTTAATGCCTAGTATTTTTGGAGAAAACTTATTTGATGACTTTTTTGACGATTCATTCTTTAGTGATAAAGCAATGAGAAGGACAGAGCACAAGCTCTATGGACATAATGCAAAGAATTTGATGAAGACAGATATTAAGGAGACAGATTCCGGTTTTGAGCTTGAGATGGATCTTCCGGGATTTAAGAAGGATGAAATTAAGGTATCACGGGAGGATGGTTATATGACAATCAGTGCTGCGAAAGGACTGGATCAGGATGAGCAGGAGAAAAAATCCGGCAGATATATCCGTAAGGAACGTTATGCGGGAGTCTGTGAGCGTTCGTTCTATGTAGGCGAGGATGTGAAAAGGAACAGGCAGATCCCATATATTAAACCGCAATATCTAACCCCGCAGACTTATATAGTCTCTCGGAGTCCTGAGTGGTTATAGCCAGTAAAATTGGCACGATGTTCCAATTCCCATTCTGTACTGTCACGGGGGATTGTTAACTTCAAAGCCACTGAGGATTGCGTAAAGCAGATTTATGTTTAACCGAGCTGCCCAATCTGTCAAGGAGGTTATTTTAAAATCAATAGAAAAGAGATAGGAAGGAAAAACCATGAGTAAAAAATTAGTAGCATATTTCAGTGCCAGTGGAGTTACTGCAAAATTAGCAGAGAGGCTTTCACAGGCGATTGGCGCAGATTTATATGAAATCCAGCCGGAGAAAGCCTATACAACCGCAGACTTGGACTGGACAGACAAAAATAGCCGAAGCACACGTGAGATGAATGACAAATCATTCCGACCTGCGATTGCTGGAAAGGCAGAGAACATGGAACAGTATGATACGGTCTATGTAGGCTTCCCAATCTGGTGGTATGTTGCGCCGACCATTATCAATACATTTCTGGAAAGCTGCAATCTGACAGGAAAGACCATAGTGCCTTTTGCAACTTCCGGCGGAAACGGTATGGGAAAAACAAATGCGGGACTGAAAGATTCCTGCAGGGGTGCAAAGTTAGCAGAAGGAAAGCGTTTTAATGCCGATGCAACAGAGGCAGAGCTGAAGGCATGGGCAGAACAGTTTTCATGACAAAAGGAGAAGCAGCAAACGAAACGTGCAGATGTGATTGCATTTGCCACACCGGTTTATTGTTAAAGTGTTTGTGGACAGTTAAAAATTATGCAGGATCGTGCTAATTTTCTGCTTGCTTCGAATGACTGTCGGTTCCGTGACATTTATCTGCTTGCATCGGCAGCAGAAGATTTCCTTATGTGTTTTTCTCGTCAATTAACATCATAAAAGATTAACTGTATTTGGGAAGAGGGAATTATCCTTCTTCCCTATTTTATTGTATACTTGCCAACTAATATTTTACTCTAACTGAGCATTTTTGAAAGTTGTGTATAAGCGGAAATTCTTGTTAGTGGTTCTGTGGATAAAACTGCCGAAACTCAAAGTAATATGTTATTTGGGTATATCAGCTTTCTGATGGGATGTTAAATAAAATGTAGGGAATACAGAAGAAAGAAATAGCTTGTCCGCTGATGGTATAAATAAACCAGTAGATTAAAATCGGAAAAAGTGATATACTAAATGCATTGATGGGGAAATTTGCGTTTTGTGTGCATACTTAGGGGTTACAAAGAGGTATGACAGAAAGGGAAAGATTTTCATGAAAAAGAAAAATGTGCGTTTAAAGGGCCAGCTCAGAATGTACATGCAGTGGCCGATTATTATGACAGTACTCTTGGTTGCGATGAATATCTGGATGTATATGATAGACCGCAAGGCCGGGTTTATGATGTCTGTTTTTATTATTATTTACATGGCGATTGTGGGTGCCCTGTATTTTTATAATCGGTCTTTAATTCTGGCGGATATGATACAGTTTTCGACACAGTACAAGGGGATACAGAACACCCTGCTGAGGGAACTCGCAATTCCGTATGCAATCCTCATGGCGGATGGCAGAATATTATGGAAAAATGATAGTTTTCAGGAGTTATTTGCAGAACAGAGGCGGGAGAAGTATCTGAGCAAGTTGATTCCTGAGCTGAACCGTGGCGTATTTCCGAAGAAAAATATGGAGCAGGTAGAACTGGAAGTAAAGTATCGGGACAGAGATTATCAGGTGACGCTGAAAAAGGTGTCAATGGAAGGGTTCAGTGAGAAAGAGGAAGTGCTTCAGATTCCGAAAGAGCAGGAGTACTTTATTGCGGCGTACATGACGGATATGACAGAGCTGAACGCCTATATTAAAGAAAACGAAGCGCAGCGGATGATTGCCGGGCTTATTTACATTGATAACTTCGATGAGGTCATGGAAAGCGTTGAGGAAGTGCGTCAGTCGCTCCTGATTGCGCTTATTGACCGGAAGATTAACAAATACATCGGCGATGTGGATGGAATTGTGAAAAAGCTGGAGAAGGACAAGTATTTCATCGTAATCCGGAAGGAAAGCTATAAGAAGTTCGAGGAGGACAAGTTCTCATTGCTGGAGGATGTCAAGCAGGTTAATATCGGGAATGCCCGCTCGGCTACGCTGAGTATCGGCCTGGGGCTGAATACGGCAACGTATGCACAGAGCTACAACTATGCCCGTGTGGCGATTGACCTTGCCCTTGCGCGAGGCGGCGATCAGGCGGTGATTAAGGACTGCCATGGTATTACATACTTTGGCGGCAAGAAAGAGATGACTTCGAAGAACACACGTGTAAAGGCGCGTGTAAAAGCGGAGGCACTGCGGGAATTCATCGTTGCGAAAGATCAGGTGCTCGTTATGGGGCACAAGATTGCAGATGCAGACTGTCTCGGCGCATGCATGGGTATTTACCGTGCGGCGAAGGAGCTGAAGAAGAAAGCGCATATTGTGATGAATGAAGTAAACAGTTCCATCCGTCCGCTGTATGATGAAATTGCGGAGAGTCCGGCATATGAGGATGATATTTTCCTGACCTCGGAGCGTGCAATGGACTATATCAATGACAGTACCATGGTTGTTGTCGTGGATACCAATAAGATGCAGATGACGGAATGTCCGGAGCTTCTGCGCCGCAGCAAGACAATTGCGGTGCTCGACCACCACAGACAGAGCAGCAATGTTATTGAAAATGCGGTGCTGTCTTATGTTGAGCCGTATTCCTCTTCCACAAGTGAGATGGTGGCGGAAGTACTGCAGTATATTGTAGATGATATCAAGATTCCGAGAGTGGAGGCGGATTGTCTGTACGCCGGGGTTATGATTGATACACGGAATTTTATGAACCGGACCGGAGTGCGTACATTTGAGGCGGCAGCATTTTTGAGAAGATGCGGTGCAGATATTACGCGGGTGCGGAAAATGTTCCGTGATGACATGGCATCCTACCGTGCCAAAGCGGAGGCTGTGCGGATGGCAGAAGTATATCGCAAGGAATTTGCGATAGCGGAATGTCCGGGGGATATTGACAGCCCGACCGTGCTTGCCGCACAGGCGGCAAATGAGCTGCTGGATATCAGCGGGATTAAGGCTTCCTTTGTCATGACGATTTATGAAGGGAAGATTTATATGAGCGCCCGTTCCATCGACGAGGTAAATGTGCAGATTATCGCAGAAAAACTCGGCGGAGGCGGACATATTAATGCGGCAGGGGCGCAGTTTGACCATACGGATATGGAAGAGGCGATTCAGGCGCTGAAAGCGACGATAGACCATATGATAGAAGAAGGAGATATTTAATTTATGAAAGTAATTTTATTAGAAGATGTAAAGACTCTCGGGAAAAAGGGAGATATTGTAAATGTAAATGACGGATACGCAAGAAACTTTATTTTGCCAAAGAAACTTGGACTTGAAGCAACGGGAAAGAATATGAATGACTTAAAGCTTCAGAAGAATAATGAAGCAAAACTTGCAAAAGAGCATCTGGAAGCGGCAAAGGAGCTTGCAAAGAAACTGGAAGCAGGCGTGATTGAGACTGCCATTAAAGTCGGCGAGGGCGGAAAGACATTCGGCTCTGTATCCAGCAAGGAAATTGCCGCAGCGGTTAAAGAGCAGAAAGGGCTTGAGATTGATAAGAAAAAAGTGCAGATGAAAGAAGTAATCAAGACGCTCGGAGCGCATAAAGTGCCGGTGAAGCTGCATCCGGAAGTAACGGCAGAGCTGACGGTAGAAGTAAAGGAAGAGAAATAGGCATTATCCGGGCGACATCAGTTTACAATCGTTAGATTTCATTAAGGGGTATATATGGAAGAAGCAGTTATTAAGCGGATTATGCCGCACAGCACCGAGGCGGAGCAGGCGGTTATCGGGGCAATGCTGATGAACAAGGATGCGATTATGGAGACGTCTGAGATTATCACGGGGGGAGATTTTTACCAGACGGCATATGGAATCCTGTTTGATGCGATGGTAGAATTGTTCCATGCCGGGAAACCGGTTGATTTGATTACGCTGCAGGAGCATTTGAAAGAAAAAAACGTACCGCCGGAAGTGAGCAGCATGGAGTTTGTGCGTGATTTGATTGCAAATGTACAGACTTCGGCAAATGTGAAGTTTTATGCGCAGATTGTGCAGGAGAAGTCAACACTCCGGCGTCTGATTAAAATAAATGAGGAAATCGCCAATACATGCTATATGGAGAACCGTCCGTTGGAAGAAATTCTTGAGGTGACGGAGAAAAAGGTTTTTGAACTGGTTGAACGGGGAAATGTGCAGGAATATGTTCCGATTAAGCAGGTTGTATTGAATGCACTGGATGTCATTGAAAAGGCGTCCAAGACAAAGGGAACCGTAACCGGCATCCCGACTGGTTTCATTGATTTGGATTACAAGTTGTCTGGTTTGCAGCGGTCGGACCTCATTCTGATTGCAGCGCGTCCGTCCATGGGTAAGACAGCATTTGTGTTAAATATTGCACAGCACGTTGCATTTCGGCAGAATCTTGCCGTTGCAATATTCAGTCTTGAGATGTCGAAGGAGCAGTTGGTAAACCGTCTGTTTTCACTGGAATCTCATGTTGACGCACAGGTATTGCGTACCGGTAATCTGAAAGATACGGATTGGGAAAAACTCATCGAAGGAGCCGGGAGAATCGGAAAATCCCGAATGATTATCGACGACACATCAGGAATTTCCATTGCAGAAATGCGTTCCAAATGCCGGAAATACAAGATGGAGATGGGACTGGACCTGATTATCATCGACTACTTGCAGTTGATGAGTGGGAGCGGCGGAAAGAGCAACGAAAGCCGTCAGCAGGAAATTTCCGAGATTTCCCGTTCTCTCAAGGGGCTTGCCAGAGAGCTGAATGTGCCGGTTATCGCACTGTCACAGCTCAGCCGTGCGGTCGAGTCCAGAACCGACAAACGTCCGATGCTTTCCGACTTGCGTGAGTCCGGAGCTATCGAGCAGGATGCCGATGTCTGTATGTTTATTTACCGTGAGGATTATTATATCCCGGATACGGAGGATAAGAATATCGCTGAGATTATTATTGCAAAACAGCGTAACGGCCCGATTGGCACGGTGCGTCTGGCATGGATGCCACAATATACAAGGTTTGGAAATGAGTTAAGGCAGCCGATTGATGAATGATTATTCCCGCGAACAACGGGCCGGGCAGCCATGCCTGCATGGATATTTGGTGACTGCCGCGAGGGGTGCTGAGTGCCTGTGGCACTTGTTTAGCACCGACCGAAGCGGAGCGCAGGCAAAATACCCGCCCCCTTGGGGTGTGTCAAATATGATGCCCAGTTGCTTGCAGCGGGGGCGTTGACTTTGTTGATTAGCAATTGCAGCGGGAACGATAGGCTGATCGATTGGTTCCCGCTGCTCTGAGGTCCGCTAGATAATCATTTTTCGCAGTTTTGCAAGCGGCGTACCTTTTGTGGATTCCCTCCGGTTTGCCTGCTGCTGGCGAATCAGGGTGTCCAGCTTTCTGTAATGTTCTTCCTCGCGGCGTTCCTTTGCCTGAAAGAGAAAATCCATTTCCCGCATCACATCGTTTGTTACCTTTTTACTGATGTTTTTTTCCAATGTTTCATTATTGGAAGAAACGACTTCTGTCAATACATCACCAATCAATCCGCGGACCTGTTCCAGTTGAGTGACCGGAACCACTTCAGCCGGTGTGACGGTGAGCTGTGCTGCAGATGCTGCCGGGGCGGCAATATTTTTCGCAGGATGCTCCGCAGTCTTTTTAGCCGCAGCAGCGGCGGGCTTGTCCTGTTTATCATCGGTTGGTTTCTTGTTTTCGGAAAGTCTCTTCCTTGTGGCGGTCAGCTCAGGTATCAGAGGTTTTAAGTCTCTTAACAGCATCCCTTCATCCTTTAGTTTCTGTATACAGCGGAAAAGTTGTATGTCATCTTCGGTATAGTATCGGTGGCCCATTTCCGTGCGCCCGATTTTAAGTTCAAGTTCATCTTCCCAGTAGCGCAGAACGTGGGGTTCTACCTGAACCTGTTTGGCAGCTTCGGAAATCATAAATCTGACTTCACCCATATATTAGATACCTCCTTAGGATGTTCAAAATATTCTTCCTAGATAAGTATAACATAGAGTATGCGGGCGGATGAAAAGAATCGTTCGTCAAATAAGGACATAATAATTCAAAAAGCAGAAAAATACCGCCATTACGGCGGTATTTTTCTGCTTGTGATCACTATGCGTATATTCGCTTAAACTGTTCGATATAGTTACCCTAAGATTAAGCCTCAGAAATAGCTCCTGTAGGACATGCAGCCTCACATGCTCCGCAGTCAATGCAAGCGTCAGCGTCCACAACGTATTTGCCATCTCCTTCAGAAATAGCGCCTACTGGGCATTCGCCTTCGCAAGTACCACAGCTTACACATTCGTCATTAATTACACGTGCCATAGGTATGTACCTCCTTCGAAAAATTGCAACGTTTTTGTTGCTATAATTTATTCTAATACAAAAGATTTAAATATACAAGCACAAAAATAAATACATTAGGTAATCTGAAAATGCAATATAATACACAAAATAAAAAATTAGGCGAAAATAAAAAATTAAGAAAAAATTCTTTGTATTTTCACAGGAATCGTGTAAAATAAAAAGATATAGCAGTATAAGCATGATGCGGCCAGTTCCGCGGATTTGGTTGGTATTGTGCAGGGCGTATGAATTAAGGGAGAGATATAGATGATTAAAAGATGGCTATCTGTTACCGCGGTGGCAATGGCTGCCGTGATGATGGTTTGCGCATGTGCAAAAGAAGAAACTAATACGACATTTACGGGTGAGAAGACAAAGGAACCTGAGTATCAGGGGAATCTGAATGCAATCTCACCTGCGGCATACAGTAAGGTTGGCGGGCTTGAACTTGAGCCGGGCACTTATATTTCCATTATAGGAAAAGAAGATACAACTTCATATTGGAAACAGGTAAGAGCAGGGGTGGCACAGGCAGCCGAGGATTTGAACACCGCGCTTGGTTACAAGGGCGGCGATAAGATTAAGGTAACTTATAATGCGCCGTCTAAATCGGAAGATATTGATGAGCAGGTGAATATTCTGGATGAGGAATTATCCAGATATCCGGATGCAATCGGGATTGCCAGCATTGATGCGGATGCATGCAGTGTACAGTTTGATCTGGCAACGGCAAATGGGATTCCGATTATTGCTTTGGATTCCGGAAATGTCTATCAGGGCATCCAGTGCACTGTCAAGACTGACAACTACGATGCGGCACGTACCGGGGCATATAAACTGGCAGACTCTATTGAGAATCAGGGGCAGGTCATCCTGCTTGTACACGATTCCAAGTCGGAAACTGCGATGGAACGTGCAAAGAGTTTTACAAATGAAATCAAAACCAATCATCCGTCCATTTCTATTGTAGAGACGGTTTACTGTGATAAGCTGGATGATTTGAAGAAGGCAATTGTGGATGAGCAGAGTCCGGAGATGCCGGATGAAGAGAAAAAATCTACAGTTGAGAAAATGACTGATGCAGAAGTGATGCAGTATTACCTGGAAAAATATCCGGATTTGAAAGGCATGTTCGGAACCAATGCATTAAGCACCGGATTTGGACTGGAGGCATTACAGAAGGCGGAAAAGGCGGGCAAGGTTGTACTTATGGGATTCGATACCGGAGAAGAGCAGATGGCAGCTCTGAAAAATGGAGAGATATCGGGACTTATTGTCCAGAATCCGTTTGGTATCGGATATGCATCGGTAGTGGCAGCGGCAAGAACCGTGCTGCAGAGCGGAAATGAGGCAGAAGTCAATACCGGATATACATGGGTGACAAAAGATAATCTGGAGGATGATTCTATCCGGAGAATGTTATATAAGTAGAATTTGTGTAAATTTGTATGAAAGAGACATAGTTATCAGAATATTCAGAGAACGGAACGCAAAGGGGACAGTCCCTTCTCAGAAGGGACTGTCCCCTTTGCGTTCCGTTCTCTGATTTTATCCTTTTGTCAGTGAAAAGATAAATTCCGTTCCCACGCCTTCGGTACTGATGACATTGATATGTTCATCATGAGCCTGAATTGCTTCTTTGACGATTGCCAGTCCGAGACCGGTTCCACGTTTGTCCTTTCCGCGGGAGACATCGGATTTGTAGAAACGTTCCCAGATTTTTCCCTGGTCTTTTTTCGGAATCCCGACTCCGGAATCTTTTACAGAGGTGAAGACTTTTCCGTTTTTCTCTGTGACCTCGATTGTAATAGAAGAATCATTTTCGCTGAATTTGATTGCATTGTCAATGAGGTTATACAGTACCTGCTGTATTTTTCGTTTATCAGCATAAACAATTACATTCCCTTCCAGCAGAAGTAGTTTGATTAAAATATGTTTCGGTGTACAGACGCCCTCAAATGAGGCGGCAGTGTGCTTAATCATTTCCTGTAGGTCAAAGCGGCTTTTGTCCAACATCAGCTCTTTTGTATCAAATTCGTTCAGCGTCAGCAAATCTTTGGTCAAATCTGTCAGCCGTTCCGTTTCAAATAAAATGATGTTCAGATATTTCCCGTGTAATTCGGGCGGAATTGTGCCGTCCGTCATAGCTTCCACATAACCTTTGATAGAAGTCAGCGGAGAGCGGAAATCATGGGAAACATTTGCTACGATTTTTTTCTGATAGTCTTCCATATCCTGAATCTGTGACGACATATAGTTTAGTGAAGCAGAGAGATACCCCATCTCATCTTCTGTGCAGACCGGAATTTCATAGTCCAGATTCCCGTTTGCATATTGCTTGGCAGCCTCGGTAATCTGGCACAGAGGCCGGTAAACGAAGTACTGGAACCCGAGCAGGATGAGAAATGCAAGAAGGTAAATGACGCATACGGTAATGTAAACAGGCCGCATAAGCTGCTGGCAGCTTTCCTGAATGGCAGATATCGGATGATGAATCAGAAGGTATCCTTTTGTCTGGAATCCCTGAATGACAGGCGCCATGACCGTAATCACATCTTCGTCAAAATAGCCGTGGTAATTTCCCCTCATGTACTGGCTGCCCCCGATTTCTGCCGGATTAAAGTCTTTAATTGAGGAGGGGGCATTCGTGTTTCCGGTATTTGAAAAAGTAATCATCGTTCCGTCAGACTCCACAAACCAGAGCGAGGAATTCAAATAAATCTTCATGGCGTTCAGTTGGGAATGAACTGACCAGACGCTTGTTTCACCGGAAAAATAGGATGGAAGATAATTGGTTGAAATGAGGTTTGCTTCCTGATACATATTTTGCGATGTATTGCTTTCCAGCCGGTCTTCCATCAGTTGATATCCGAGTGTCGCTGTCGTAAACAGACTCAGAAACCCGAAGATGAGATATAAAATAATAAATTTAAGGTACAGCGTACTTTTCATGTGATTGCCTTTCTGTGGGGGATAAGTTCGCATTAATGATTGTGGGATTGTGATGCCGCTTATCTGGTTTCGAATTTGTATCCGATTCCCCATACGGTGCTCAGACTCCAGGAGGCATGGTCTTTGATTTTCTCACGGAGCCGTTTGATATGAACGTCCACGGTGCGGGTGTCTCCGATATATTCGTATCCCCAAATCTGGTCAAGCAACTGCTCTCTTGTAAATACCTGATTCGGTGAGGATGCAAGGAAGTACAAAAGCTCTAGCTCTTTCGGGGGCATCTCCACCTGCCTGCTGTCGCAGATGACGGAGTAATTGGTCAGATTGATGGTGATTCCCTCATATTCCACGCATTTGATTTTTTCGGCGGCAGGAGTTTCCTGACGGACTGGCTGATAGCGGCGCAGTACGGCGCGGACTCTGGCAACCATTTCTTTGGAATCAAAGGGTTTCATAATATAGTCATCGGCGCCAAGTTCCAGCCCGAGCACTTTGTCAAATACTTCCCCCTTTGCGGAAAGCATGATAATCGGAGCCGCAGACTTTGCGCGGATTTCCCGGCAGACCTGGTAACCGTCTATGCCGGGCAGCATTAAGTCCAGCAGAATCAGGTTCGGCTGGTAGGTGTCAAATGCGTTCAGGGCGTCCTCCCCGTTGTATACCATTTTTGTGTCGAAACACTCTTTTGTCAGATACAGGGAAATGAGTTCTGCAATATTTTCATCGTCATCGACGATTAAGATTTTCTGTTTTGTGACCATATGCTGTCACCAACCCTTTCTGTTATTTCAGTTCTACAATTGTTACACCGGCATCGCCCTCGCCAAATTCCGCTAGATGGTAGGATTTTACATGTTTCTGGCGGCGGAGATATTCGTGAATCCCCTTGCGGAGTGCGCCGGTACCTTTTCCGTGTACGACACGGACGCTGTTTAAATGGGAAAGCAGTGCGTCATCCAGATATTTATCCAGTTCTGCGACCGCTTCATCCACCGTTTTTCCAAGTAAATGAATCTCCGGGCTGACGGAGAGTGATTTATTCATCTTAATTCTGCCTTTGGAGGTACGTTTCATTGCCTGTGGGCTGTAAGGATTCTGCTCTTCGATGATTTCCAAATCGGAAATGTTGACCTGAGAGCGCAGAATACCCATCTGAACTGTGACATTTCCACGGGAATCAGGCTTGGAACTGATGGTTCCGACCAGATTCATGCTGAGCACCCTGACTGATTCGCCCGGTTTAAAATCAGACGGTTTGTAAGCTTTCTTTGGCTTTTGCGCCTTAATTGCCGAAGATGCAGAAGTATCTTTGATTTTTTTGCGGAGGCGTTCACGTTCTTTTTCCATTTCTGCCGCCGAGATATTCTCCTTGCCGAATTTGCGGAAATTTTTGATTGTTTCATCCGCCACTTCTTTCGCGTCCCGCAAAATGGCATTGGCTTTTTCGTTTGCCTCGCGCAGGATACGCTCCCGCTGTTCGTCCAGTTTGTCCTGTTTCTGGCGTGTCTGGTTTTTCAGGGCTTCGACTTCGCGCTTATATGCCGCAATTTCGTCGCGTTCTCTTTCGATAGTCCGTTTGCTTGTCTCCAAATCCGTGAGCAAATCTTCAAACGAAACGTCTTGTTCGGACAAGCGGGCTTTTGCATCTTCAATGATATAATCCGGTAGTCCGAGTTTGCTGGAAATCGCAAAAGCGTTACTTTTCCCCGGGATGCCAATCAGCAGCCGGTAGGTTGGTTTCAGGCTTTCCACGTCAAATTCGCAACATGCATTTTCCACGCCCGGCGTAGACAGGGCAAATATTTTCAGTTCGCTGTAATGGGTGGTTGCCATTGCGCGGATGCCCCGGTTATGCAGGTAAGAGAGAATGGCAATCGCAAGGGCCGCGCCCTCGGTCGGGTCGGTTCCGGCACCAAGCTCATCAAAGAGTACCAGGGATTTCTCGTTTACATCCTGTAGAAAGGAAACGATATTGGTCATATGTGAGGAAAATGTACTCAGGCTCTGCTCAATACTCTGTTCATCTCCGATATCTGCGTATACCTGATGAAAGACGCTTAACTCAGAACGGTCTGCGGCAGGAATATGCAGTCCCGCCTGTCCCATCAGTGTCAGCAGTCCGACGGTTTTCAGGGAGACGGTTTTGCCTCCTGTGTTCGGCCCGGTTACAATCAGCAGTGTAAAATCTTCACCAAGTGTGACGGTAATCGGAACTACCTTCCGGCTGTCCAGAAGCGGATGGCGTCCCTCGCGGATGCGGATTCTCCCCTCGGTATTGAGCATCGGACGGCTTGCATTCATGTCAAGTGCGAGCCGCCCTCTTGCGAAAATAAAATCCAAATCAGTCAGTACCCGGTAGTCGGTGCGGATTTCTTCAATATATGCAGCGGCATCCCCGCTCAGCCGGGCGAGAATGACCTGAATCTCTTCTTGTTCTTTTGCGTAAAGCTCTTTTAAATCATTGTTTAGTTTTACGACAGCCATCGGTTCGATAAATAAAGTTGATCCGCTGGAGGACTGGTCGTGTATCATTCCCTGTACCTGAGAGCGGTACTCCGCTTTGACCGGAATACAGTAGCGGTCACCACGCATGGTAATAAGCGTATCCTGCAAATACATCCGCAGGGAGCCGTTTACAAGATTGGTCAGCGTGGTATGCACTTTGTCGTTGATGCTGCCGATGCGGCGGCGGATATGTTTTAGGGTACTGCTGGCATCGTCGCTGATTTCGTCCTCGCTGATAATACAGCGCTCGATTTCATTTGACAGAAGGGTAAGAGGTTCCAACTGCTCAAAACAGGCATCCAGACAGTCCGCAAGTTCTTCCTGCGTATCGTGCCTGCCATATGCCTTTACCCTGCCGGTGATCTGGAGCAGCTTGCAGATGCGGAGAAGTTCACCGATGCCAAGCGCCGCGCCGATTTCCAGACGTTTCATTGATTCCTCAACTGGTGCGGCATCGCTGAAAGAGATACGTCCTTTCTTAATTAATCTTGTAAATGCTGCTGCGGTCTGCTCCTGAGCCGTGTTAATCCGCTCCGGGTCCGTCATCGGTTTCAGCTTGCGGCAAAGCTGTCTGCCGCGGAAGGAGGACGCCTGTTCCTCCAGCATCGCAATGATTTTATTATATTCAAGTTTTGTTAACGTTTTCTGATTCATTTTATGTCCTTTTCCTTCATTCGAACTTTGTACTAAGTATATCCTATTTGGATTATAATGAAAAGGATAAATATTGAACAATCGGAGCGAATCGGTTATACTATAGACTAAAGGAGACTGGAACCTATGCCGTACGATCAAGAACCAAAGGATAAGCCGGAGCATGGCTCGAAAGATAAAAAAAAGGCAGAAGGAAAGTCCGGAAGAAAAGAGGAAAAATTCTCGTTCCTTCAGGAGACGATTAAGCCGAAACCAATAAGCAGGGAAAAGATTCTGATGCAGTTTGCCCGCATTTCCATTTACGGGCTGATTTTTGGTTTTTTTGCCTGCTGTAGTTTTTTTTCGCTCAAACCGTGGGCAGAGAATACATTTTTCAAAGACGAGACAAAGGTAACGATTCCTGCTGATGAGGACGAGGAACAGGAAGAGTCGCCGGAGGAACAGGTAGAGGCGCCCGTCGCTGCGGTAGAACTGAATTCAGGGAATTACGAAGAGATGATGGACAGCCTTTATGATATTGCAAAAGAGGCGGATAAGAGCATTGTTTCGGTTCAGGCGGTAAAGAAGGATGACTGGGCGGCAAATGCGGAAAATATGCAAAGTGCTGCGGGCGTGATCGTGGCGGACAACGGCAGGGAGCTGCTGGTTCTTGCGGACAGCGCTATCTGTGAAGATGCATCGCAGTGGAGCGTGACATTTGCAGATAACAAAGAATACGGCGCAGCCCTGAAAAAACAGGATAAGAACCGTGGGCTGGCGGTATTTGGAATTGAACATGCAGCAGTGGCAGACAGTACCGAGAATGCCATCAAGACAGCTACACTGGGAAATTCCAATAACTGCAAACAGGGGGAGGTTGTCATTGCCCTTGGAAATATGTTCGGGTACGGCGACGGACTGAGCTATGGCATCATCAGTTCTAAATCCTACGAGTCGTTATTCAGCGACAGCATGTGCGGTGTCATCGCTACAGATATTCCCCTGACGGAAGGGGGAACCGGAATCCTTATCAATTTAGATGGAGAGGTACTTGGACTGATCCGGGCTCAAATATGGGAGGATACGGAAAGCACGACAGCGAATGCACTGTCAATTTCAGATTTGAAACCGGTGCTGGAACTTTTACTGAACGGTGAGAGTGTACCGTATATCGGAGCCAACGGGACAACTGTAACGGAAGATATTTCCGGGGAACAGGGCATTCCGGTCGGTATCTATGTGACAAATGTAGAGGCAGACTCGCCGGCGATGGCGGCGGGGATTCAAAACGGCGATGTCATTCAGGAGATTGACGGTATCAAGGTCACCGGAAACTCTTCTTATGCCAAAGCGGTAGAGCAGTGCAGGGCAGGGGATGCCATCAAGATTTGCGGTCAGCGCCGCGGGACCGGCGGATACGTGGAAGTGACGTTTAATGTAACTGTCGGAAGCAGGGAATAGGTAAATAGCGAGGATGCATAGAAATGCGAAAGATAGATGGTAAATAGCAAAGAAAAATAGAAAGACAGGAAAAATAAGATGAAGTATATTAAAGAGTTACACGAAGGCGAGACAATCCGGGGGATTTATCTCTGTAAGGGGAAACGTTCCGCAGAGACAAGAAACGGGAAACCATATGACAATCTCATTTTGCAGGATAAGACCGGGACACTGGATGGGAAGGTATGGGATCCGAATTCACAGGGGATTGCTGATTACGAAGAAAAAGATTTTATCGAGGTAGTCGGTGATGTTATCACATATAATAATAACTTACAGTTGAATATCAAACAGCTCCGCGTAGCTGACGAGGGGGAATACAATCCGGCGGACTATATGCCGACCACAGAAAGAAGTGTGGATGGGATGTATGAAGAATTGCTCGGGTATATTCGGAAAATTTCCAATCCATATTTGCGTCAGGCGGTAGAGTACTATTTTGTAAAAGATAAAACATTTATCAAATCATTCAAAGGACATTCGGCGGCAAAAACCGTACACCACGGATTTGCAGGCGGCCTGCTGGAACACACGTTAAGTGTCACACGGATGTGCGAATATTTTGCAGGAGCATACGACATCATCAATCCGGATCTGCTGTACGCGTCTGCCATTTGCCATGATATCGGTAAGACAAAAGAATTGTCCGGTTTTCCGGATAACGACTATACCGACGAAGGACAGTTAATCGGTCATATCGTCATTGGGGTAGAAATGATTGGTGAGGCAATCCGCGCCATCCCGGATTTTCCGGAGAAATTGGCAAATGAGTGGAAACACTGTATTATCGCGCATCATGGAGAACTGGAATACGGTTCCCCGAAAAAACCGGCACTTGCAGAAGCCGTTGCCCTGAATCTCGCAGATAACGCAGATGCGAAAATGCAGACATTAAAAGAGATATTTAAAGATAAAACCGGTACAGACTGGCTCGGATATAATCGGTTGTTTGAGTCGAACCTGAGAAAAACTTCAGTTGGGGACGTAGTAAAGTGAAACTTTACTACGTCCCCAACTGAAGGAAAGGGTGTCCCCCTTTGAAGTCAGGGGTGTCCCTTTTTGGACAATTATCGCAGAGGAGGCATATTTATGCAAAAAAATGATACCGCGGTTGTGACAATTGAAGACATTGGAGTGAATGGGGAAGGTATAGGCAAAGTAAATGGCTATACCTTATTTATTAAAGATACAGTCATTGGCGATGTAGTCGAAGCGAAGGTTATGAAAGCAAAGAAAAATTATGGTTATGCGCGATTGATGAATATTATTACACCGTCAAAGGACCGGGTACAGCCGAAATGTGCGTTTGCCCGCAGATGCGGGGGATGTCAGATTCAGGAAATGTCTTATGAGCGGCAGCTCCAGTTTAAGGAAAATAAGGTACGTGAAAATCTGGAGCGAATCGGCGGTTTCCCGCCAGAACTGCTTAATCAGATTATGGAGCCGATTATAGGGATGGAGGAACCGTACCACTATCGGAATAAAGCGCAGTTTCCGTTTGGAAATGATAAAGCAGGAAATCCGATTACCGGATTCTATGCTGGGCGGACACATGATATTATTGCGAATACGGACTGTGCACTTGGTGTTCCGGTGAACAAAGTGATTTTGGAGTGTGTGCTGGCATTCATGGATAGATACCACATTCCTTCTTATAATGAGGAAAATGGGAAAGGCGTTATCCGGCATGTCCTGATTCGTTATGGATTTACAACGAAAGAAATCATGGTGTGTTTTGTTGTAAACGGGACGAGGATTCCTCATGTAGAGGTGCTGATTGAAGAGCTGGTAAAAATAGAAGGTATGACAAGTATTACTTTAAGTGCAAATACAAAACGCACAAATGTCATTATGGGTGACTCATACGAGACGTTGTGGGGGCAGGGGTATATTACTGATTATATTGGTAAGGTCAAATATCAGATTTCCCCGCTGTCCTTCTATCAGGTGAACCCGGTGCAGACGGAAAAACTATATAGTCTTGCGCTGGAATATGCCGGACTGAAAGGCGAAGAAACGGTATGGGATTTGTACTGCGGAATCGGCACTATTTCCCTCTTTCTGGCACAGAAGGCAAAACAGGTATATGGTGTGGAAATTGTGCCGCAGGCCATCGAAGATGCGAAAAATAATGCAAAGATTAATAGCATCGAAAATGCAGAGTTCTACGCGGGAAAGTCCGAAGATATCCTACCCCGATATTATGCGGATTATGCGAAATCACATGGAGGAGAAAATGCTCATGCAGATGTGATTGTGGTGGACCCACCGAGGAAAGGGTGTGAGGAAAGCCTGCTCCGCACAATGACAGAAATGCAGCCAGAGCGCATCGTGTATGTAAGCTGTGATTCCGCAACGCTGGCACGGGACTTGAAAGTGCTGTGCGAAAAAGGGTATGAACTGAGAAGAGTACGGGCTGTAGATCAATTCCCGATGAGTGTTCATGTGGAGACGGTTGTACTGCTTTCCCACAAAAAGCCAGACGGACATATCAACGTAAAAGTCGAGTTTGGCGAGGGTGAGGGAAAAGTTCCGCTTGATGATATTGCTCAAAGAGCAGAAAGCTACAAGCCCAAAGAGCGAGTGACCTACAAAATGATAAAGGAATACATAGAAGTTAAATACGGTTTCAAAGTACATACCGCATATATCGCAGAGGTAAAGCGAAGTTTGGGCTTACCGATGTTCGATGCGCCTAATGCAGTAGAAGAATTAAAAACTCCGAGAAAACACCCAACACCAGAAAAAGTTGAAGCGATAAAAGATGCATTGAAGCATTTTGAGGTAATTATGATTTAATGCAATTAATTGAAGGTGTCATATAAGATAAAATGATTATTTATCGAAGGTGACCTTTTGCAAATTTCATAGACGTAATTTTCAAAATGTGCTATATTGAATACATATTAAAGCAGGGAGGAAATGTCATGGGATCATCAGTTAGGGAAACGCTGATTAATTCA
>DCKD01000009.1:1025-34443 GCA_002320245.1 Lachnospiraceae bacterium UBA1683 | reverse complement strand
TTGCTACTTCATTGTTTCAAACTTCCTCTTCCGATTCATTTGGCACACCAGTGAACGGGACAATCCACTAATTTCCTTTTGCATACTCCTTCGGCGTCATTCCGGTTGCCTTCTTGAACGCAATACTGAAATAGTGCGGGTCACTGAAACCTACCTTATCAGCAATCTCATAGTTTTTTAATGTTGTCTGCGTCAGCAGATGTTTTGCCTTTTCCATGCGGATATTGGTCAATACCTCGGTAAAAGTTTTCCCTGTCGCTTCTTTAAAAATTGTACTGAACCGGCTGGTGCTGATGTTGAGGTACTCACATATACTGTTCAGGCTCAAGTCTGCATTTCCATAATTGTCTTTCATATAGTCAATTGCCATCACCGCCTGACGCTCCCCGCTTGTCTGTCCCAACTCACGGATGGACTCCATCCCTTTTCTGGCATACCTCTTTGTCAGTTCCATGGCTTCGTCGAGATTTCTCGCATCGGTAAGCGCCGTGAGCACCGAATCCTGCGTCATAAAATTCCGTTCCGTCTCATGTACCGTTTCGTACACGACACGCAGTACCTGCTGCATATAAGAAATTGCCCTATTCCTGCTTACATACCCGGATTTCAGCCAGTGCTCCATATGACGGAACGCTTCCTCCATCACCTCTTCGTCATTCCCGCGGATTGCAAGTGAGATATCTTTGTAGTCCTCCTCCAGTTCCAGCGGATTTCCTTTATGCCTTTCTTCTTCACAGTCAAAAATAATCCCGGTTCCTTTTGTATATCTGTATCTCAAAACATTTGCCGCTGTTTCATAAGATTTGGAGAGTTCTTCCAAAGAATTTACATAACATCCGATTCCCATAGAAATACTCAGTTTCATTGCCGCAAATACATTTTCCTGTATTTCTTTGCAAATAGTCCCAACCTCGCTGCGGAACTCCTGCGGGCGCGTAGTCCACAGCAACAGGCAGACGCGGTTATCGATATCACGGAATGCAACTCCCGCATTGTAATCCCCGACAATCTCTCCGCTGACATTCTCCACGACAAATGCCATCAGTGCACTTTCCTTTTTCTGCTCGCTCGAAATCTCATACAAATCTGAGTACACATCAATATCAATGACTACCACACGATACGCAGTCCCACTGATTTGGATTCCAAAATCTTTCAGTTCCCGCAGGCTTTTCTGTACCTCCTGCGTTCCCTTGACAAGTCTGGACATGATTCTGGATACGATGACCGACTCATTTTTCGTATAATTGTGGTACACCTTTGTCAGCTCGTCCATCTTTTTTTCTTCTTTTTTTCTGGAATCCAGCTTTTCTTTGATTCTTGTGAGCACCTCCGACAGTTCCTTCGCCGTAACCGGTTTCAGGATATACTCTGCCGCCTTATACTGAATCGCCTGCTTTGCATATTCAAAATCACTGTATCCGCTGAAAATGATAATCGCAGTCTGCGGATAGTTCTCGTACAGATACTTGCTCAGCCCCATCCCATCTATGTATGGCATACAAATATCTGTAAGAACGACATCCACCGGATGTTCTCTGACAAATTCAATTGCGTCCTTTCCATTCTCGCAGTCCCCCACCAACTCGAATCCCAGTTTATTCCATTCAATTTTCTTACTGATTGCCTCCCGCACCAGAATTTCATCATCAACAAGTAGTACTTTATACACGCGTATCCTCCTAATGCCTTATGGAAACGGTTCCGTCCCATATTATTTTCATCGTATTTTTATTCCCGCGAGCAACGGGCCAAGCAACCATGCGTGCATGGATATTTGGCGACTGCCGCGAGGGGTGCTGAGTGCCTGTGGCACTCGTTTAGCACCGACCGTAGCGGAGCGCAGACCAAATCCCCCGCCCCTTGGAGTGTGTCAAATTTGATGCCCGTTGCTTGCAGCGGGGTCTTTGACTTTGGTAACTTTTCAGAACCATGCGCATCTGCAACGGTTTTATGCTTTGAATGCCCGCATACATAAGCATAAATCGGTGCAGATGCCTATGGTGGATACGCCACATCGAAAAATCCGCAGGATTTTGTGATGGCTCTGAACAATTACTTATTTTATATGTTTACCCTCAATGGATAATTTCTTCCATCGCAATTTTCAGCGGTTTCATCCCACATGCTTCATAAAACTTCTGTGCATTTTGATTCAGGCACCATACATCCAGCGTTACATGATAACAGCCGTTTTCTTTTGCCATCTCAAGCACCGCCTCATATAACTTCCTTCCGATGTGCTGTCCTCTCTTCTTCTCATCCACACACAGGTCATCGATATACAGCGTTTTGACATCCGTCAGGATATTGTTATCCAGATGCTGCCGATAGACACAGAACGCATAGCCGACAACATGTCCGTCCTCTGCCGCCACTAAGATTGGCCGATCCTCATCCGCGATGATTTCTTTCAGTTCCTCATCTGTATATTTATTTGTCCCACATTTGAATAAATCCGGCCGCCCGTTGTGATGGACAAAATTTACCTGGTACAGTAACTGATGGATGTCTGCAATATCACCATTCTTTGCTCTTCTAATCACCATAACTGTTTCTCCCTCTCCTCGATTGCATACATCTGCTGAATTGACATATAATTTTTTCTCCTTTCCTTTTGGTCATCTGATATGGTGCCTTTTTCAATTCTTTGCCACAGAATCTCTCACATGCAATGTCATTGGGATTTTCTGTTTTTCAGGGAAATCCTCATAATTTCCGCCAATTCGCTTTAATAATATTTTCACTGCATTCTTTGCTAACTTTTCTACCGGCTGTCGCACCGCTGTAAGCTTTGGATTCGATATCAACGAATATTCCAAATCATCAAAACAAATGATAGATAACTGCTGTGGCACATGGATGTTCAAGTTTCTGACCGCAGTCATTGCACCTAGTGTTGTATTGTAATTGCAGACAAAAATAGCTGTTGGCCTTTCTTCCAATTTCCATAAAGTTTCAACTCCAGCATATCCAGAATCAAATTTAAAATCTCCATGATATATATACTTTTCGTTGTAAGGTATACCATAATCTTCCAGGACTCTCCGATATCCTTTCAGACGTTCCACAGCAGTTACATTTGTATCCTCTCCAGCAATAACACCTATTTTTCTGTGCCCTTGCAATGCAAGATACTCTACCGCTTTATACGCACCAGAAGCAGCGTTTGAAGTAACGCTGTCACATTCCCTGGATGGCATTCGATCCACTGCTACAATCGGAATTCCATAAGCGCGAACCGTTTCGAGAGCGTCAAAGTTTTCTTTTGCAGGAGAAACAAGGATTCCATCCACATGCCGCTGACACAAAAATTCAGCACACTTTTTCTCTGCATCGACCTCTCCTTTGTGACAGCAAATCATCAATGAATATCCTGCTGCTTTCAAATACTTTTCAACGTTGCCAACCAACAGGGAAATATACTGATTGTCCATTTCATCCAAAATAAACCCAATTGTAAAAGTTTTTGAATTGCGCAAACCTCTAGCCGCTTTGTTAGGAAAATAACCAAGTTCCTCTATTGCAGACTCTATTGCCTTTTTATTATTTCCACGGACATTTCCACCGTTGATATATTTTGAAATCGTTGTAATCGAAACCCCAGACTTTTTTGCAACATCTTTAATTGTAACTTCCATGCCATCACGCTCTCTTCATTAATATATAACTACAAAAGTATCTTAATATATTTCAATCTCACATTCAATACTTTCAGAAAAATTAAAAAGCTGTTCCTCTGCAATAATAACGCAATAGAAACAGCTTTTTAAATTAACCTCTCAATGGCTCAAATACCGGACCGTCTTCCTCAGTTTCAATACATACGCAATAGTATTTTTCTTCTCTCCACTCTTTTGGAATCTCAACTGTTACGATTGTGTCACCTTCACATGTCGGCTCAACAACAAAATCCAGCTCCTGATCGTTTTTCAGTATGTATGCTTTCTTTACATGATTAGCACAGTTCAAAATCTCAAGTCGTTTTCTAGGCTCGAATACATGAACAAAAATCTTATTCTTCTTATATGTAAACTCTGCCCAACTCAGCTCATATGGATAGATATCCCCACGAACAGTTCCATAAATACCATCAGCATTTTCAGTAACATATTTTCCAACTTCATTCAGAATCCCTACACTCTTCTCTGGGATTTCTCCGGATGCCTTTGGTCCAATGTTAAGTAAATAATTTCCTCCTCTGCTTGTAATCTTGATAAGCAGTTTCAGAATATCCTCTGGATTTTTCCAATTCTCATCGTCTTTGTTGAATCCCCAAGTATCATTCAGTGTTGCCGGTACTTCCCAATCACCTTCAAACGGAAGTCTTGGAAGGAAGTTATCTCCAGTTGTCATGTAATCACCTAACTGGTTTCCTACACGACCACTGATTACGCAATTCGGCTGAATTGATTTGATCAAATCGATACATTCCTGACTCTGCTCTTTTGTCATTGCCATCGGTGTATCAAACCAGATCAAACTGATTTCTCCATATCCTGTCAGGATCTCTTTCAACTGCGGTTTTACTTTGTTATCCAGATAATACTGGAAATCTTTCTTAAAATTATTATCTTTCCGCTGCGCTTCATCTCCATTTGCATGGGATACATATCCGTTTGGATCATGCCAGTCCTGAGCCTGTGAATAATACAAACCAAGTCTCATATCATATTTTTTACATGCATCAGCCAGTTCTTTCAAGATATCACGATGGCAAGGAGTTGCATCTACAACATTGTATTTGCTCACCTCTGATTTATACATCGCAAATCCTTCATGATGTTTGGAGGTGAATACAATATATTTCATTCCCCATTTTTCTTTTGCCATCTTGACAAGTGCATCTGCATCGAAATCTACAGGGTTAAATTCATCCGCCAGTTTTTCATATTCCCCAACAGGAATTCCCAAACTATTCATGATCCACTCAGAAATATGGTCTGTTTTCACACCTTTATATTCACCTGCAAGCAATGCATACAAGCCCCAGTGAATAAATAAACCATATTTTGCCTCTTTAAACCATTTTTGTTTTGTATCCGGAACTCTATCATATTTAACCATTTTCTTAATCTCCTTTATGATTTAAATTTTTATCCCTTAATAGCTCCTGTAAGCATTCCATCCTGAACTTTCTCGTGGAATATGAGGTAAATAACAATCATTGGAATAACCGCCACAATAATACATGCAAAGATTGGTCCCAAAGATACTTTGTATCCCCCGGTAAATGTCAGCATTGCACGGGCAACTGTATATTTATCCTGATCAGACATGATAATCATACCAAAAATCAATTCTCCGTATCCAGCGATGAATGCTAAGATTGCTTCTGTTGAAATAATTGGTACACATACCGGTATCAATACTCTGAAAAGCAAGGATAACTCTCCACATCCATCAATTCTTGCCGCATCATCCAGCTCTTTACTCACTCCATTTAGGTAGCCTGTAAAAAGGAAGATTGCTTGAGGTAAAGCAAATGCCGTATATACAAGTATCAAGAACCATGATGTATTTTTTCCGTTTACAGATGTTGCCAGTGTTGAAATCGGAATGATTGTACAATGGATTGGAACCATTACACCTACCAAAAATACAGTGTAGATAAATCCACGTAACTTAAACTTCTTTCTTGATAAAACATAGGCCGCTAACATACCAATAATGATTGTAAGCACCGTCGATGCCATTGCAAAGAACAGTGAATTTCCAACTGCCTGGATAATATGAGCGGATTCAAATGCTTGCGTATAGTTTGACCACATCAGTTTCTTTGGCAGTGATAACATTCCCAACGTGATTCCTGCATTGTCCTTGAGTGAACAAAGGATTGTGATAAACAGCGGGAAGATTGTCATT
Organism: Lachnospiraceae bacterium UBA1683; assembly: GCA_002320245.1. Lineage (GTDB taxonomy): Bacteria > Bacillota > Clostridia > Lachnospirales > Lachnospiraceae > Schaedlerella. The sequence continues at coordinate 28,578 of DCKD01000009.1, read as the reverse complement.
ATCATCCAGAACGCTGCAAAAATGTATGCAAATACTCTTCCTGTTTTTCTCTTCATCTTAATCCTCCTCTCGTTTAAGCAAGTTGTTAACGAGGACACTCAACACAATCCCTAGTATCAGAAGCAGAACGCCAATTGCACTTGATTTTCCGAAGAACTTGAAAGTAAACGCTTCATTGTACAACAATGATGCCGGAACTTCAGAAGAATGATTCGGTCCACCTTTTGTCATCGCCCAAACTAAGTCAAACGCTTTCAGACATCCAGTTACACACAAAACAGAGAATATCTTGAATGATTCCTTAGATAATGGAACTGAAATGTATCTCAGTTTCTTCCATCCAGTACATCCATCCAATTCTGCTGCCTCGTATACATCACTCGGTATGGAAACCAGACCTGCTGCAAAGATCAGCATATTGTATCCTGCGTACATCCATTCATTTACAAGTACTACACACCATATGTTCAACCCCGGCGTTGACAGCCAGTCTTGTTGCAGGGATTCCAAACCAAGAAATCCCAACAACTGATTTACTACTCCAAAGGATGGGTTCAAAATATATACCCACATCAATGCTACTGCAGTAGTTGATAACATTACCGGCATGAAATACGCTGTTTTCATTAATTTTGTTCCACGCAATTTTGAAGTAATCAAAAGTGCTAAGCCGAATGATAACGGCATCAGGACTACGAAACCTCCAACCATGAAATAGAATGAATTCACCAGTGATCTCCAAAACGCATCGTCTTGAAGTACCTGTAAATAGTTTTTCATTCCAACAAAATTAACCGGAGAACCATAAATGCCTTTCCACGAATGAAACGACAAATATATTGTATTACATACCGGGTATGCGATAAATGCTACAAAAAGGATGATAGCAGGCGTCAAAAACAACGGTATGACGAATTTTGATGTTAGTTTACGGTTCACTTTAAACGCCTCCTATTTTCGTTCTGATTGTTACTGTGCGCTATATTCTTCCATTCGATCAACGATATTCTTTCCACAAGTTTCAGCGGAATCTCCCATTGCTAAGCCCTGTAAAGAAGATCTTACTGTATCCAGCATATGTGACTCTGAATCATAGTTCTGTACATCTGTACGCATATCTGTTACCTCACTCTGAATAGCGATTACCTCATCCAGAAGTGGGTTTTCTGGAGATTTGTCAGATTTCTCAAATTTTACAGGTACGATTGTCTGCGCCACTTCATCCAGTCCCTGATAATAATCCGGAGATGTAATGAATTTCAGGAATTCAACTGAAGCTTCAATTTCTTCTTCTGATTTATCGAGTTTTGAAACAAAGAACATATCAGATGAACCACCCTGTGCGTATGTTTTGCAGCTTTCATCTCCATAAGGGAATGCAACTACACCAACATGATCATAAAAATCTGTTCCATACAGATCATTTGCGATAAACCAAGAACCATCCCATTTCATAGCAGCTTTGCCACTCTTGAACATTTCATTTTCCGTCGCGGAATCTGTATCCAGAATGTTATCTCCAAAGTATCCTTTTTCAACCATGTCAGCCATTACCTGATACGTACCAATCATTTCATCACTGTCATATGCAAGATTCCTTGAAGCAAGATCATCCACTGCATCAACACCAAGAGTTTTGATGATCAGGTTGTTGTTAAAGTGACCAAATCTGTATGTATCTTTCTCTCCTGTCTGGAAAGGAAGAATTCCTTTGGATTTGAAAACTTCGCAAGCGCTCAACATTTCATCAATTGTTGTTGGTGGCTCAAGTCCAGCTTCTGTAAACAGATCTTTGTTGTAATACATTACAATCATGTATGTTTTGAAAGGAACAGCGTATACCCCATCATATCCTTCATATTCACACTGATTCCAAAGATTGTCATAGAATGTGTCATACCATTCATTGTCATTTTCTTCCAGATACGGTTTCAGGTCTACCAGTGCATCTGATTCAAGATAATCAAGACAACGGCTACCGCCATACTCAAGAAATACATTTGGTGTATCGCCATTTGCAAAAGATGTTCTTACCTTATCCAGGTAATCAGATTCAGTTGCGATGTTATCCATTTTTACAGTAATTCCATTGTCCAGCGCATTGAACTCTTCTACCTTTTCTCTGTAGTAGTTCTCATCTGGATTATCATTGGAGTATCTCGTTGCTACTGTAATTTCAATATCCCCACCATCAGAAGTTTCTTTGTTGGAGCCTCCACATCCTGTTGCTAACATACCAACTACCATTGTCATAGCCATTATTGCAGCTAACATTCTTTTTTTCATAATATTTGCTTCCTCCATTCTTTTCTTTTTCCAATCCAGCTATTCGTGTCACTCGGCGCCATAGGTAAAACGTTTCGCTTTTTGATAATCCAAGCATATAGCATTTATATTTATTTTTCAACCTATTTTATAATATTTTTGTATTTTGCATAAATATTTTGTATATTTTTATGCATATTTACCATATTTATCGTTGTGTTTAAAGATATAACGTTTTATTTATTTGTGTTTTATATATGAATATGTTATTATATAAAAAGACTATTTATCATTTTCATCATGTGTGTTATATAGTATTTAATTGCGTTGATATATTAATCACGCGAGGGAGGAATTTTATTGGGCTGCACAATTAAAGATATTGCCAAAGATACAAATTTATCTTTGGCGACAATTTCCAAATATCTGAACAATAAGAAAATATCCGATGAGAATCGTGAAAAAATAAGAAAAAGCATTGAGAAACTGGGATATGTCCCTAACATCCAAGCACAGACCCTTCGCTCGAAATCAACCAACACCATTGCGATACTTCTTCCAGAAATCAGCGATTACTTCTGGGGCGAAGTATGTAATTATGTCGAAACGTATATGCGAAACAATGGATACAGCACTTTGATCATTTCCTACAATGACGAGATTGATAATCCAGAGAAAATATGCCAGCAGATTATCAGTACACATATAGCCGGAGTTATCATTCTCCCTCAAAACAAAGGAACTCAGCCTATTGCCAAGGTACTTAAACAACACAATATCCCAACCGTTTCCATAGACCAACGATTACCGGATATCGACATTGATTCAGTGACATCAAACAACTATCAGTCCTCTTTCGATGTGATACAGTATTTTGTAAGACATTGCCACAAAAGAATTGCAGTGCTATCAAGAGATACTGGTAATACCAGCATCGAAGAACGTGTTCATGGAATTCAGGACGCCTGCAAAAAGCTCAACATAAGCAGCCACGACTTCCACATTTACAATTGCGATTTAACCACGAACAATATGCGAGATACAATAAAAAAGATATTTTCTGCCGCTGAGCATCCAACTGCTGTGTTTGCGCTGACGTTTGATCTAACATTATTGATGATTCAACATTTAGATTCTCTACATTTGAAAATACCTTACGATTTCTCATTAATTAGTTTTGATGATGCTGAGATTTTCCGTGCATATAATCCACCAATCACAGTTGTGGAACAAAACAAGCGCGATATCAGTATTCATGCCGGTGAACTATTATTACAACGTCTGCACGGCGACTTTTCTCATTTTCCTTGCAATCTAGAAATCAGCACGGAATTTATTGAAAGAGAAAGCGTAATTGTAGCAAATAAGATGATGTAAAATAATGAATTTATAAACTTTTACATTTCTTTTTGGTTGTAATGATTTACCTTCTTTTTACCTAAGAAAGACAGACAACCACACCCGGATTGTCTGTCTTTCCATTTTTGAGCACTTAAGTTTTCTTCTCCAGCTCTGCGTACAGTCATTACTCCGCAGTTGTTTCCCCAGCTTCCGTATCGGTTTCCACAACACCGTGTACTTCCGTAACCGTAACAACCGTTGCCTCCAAATCCGTCTGCAAATCTACATCTGTGTCTTTTGCAATATCCAAATCCCTGACCCTAATTGTATCGCCCGGTTTCATATCCCCGATATCAACCAGAACCTTTTCAACCAATGCTGCCGGAAGTGCTCTATAAGAAATTTCCTCCAACAACTGCTCTACAATTCCGCTTGCAACTTTCTCATGGTTTACCAATTGTATCTCTGCAACAGAGTGAACCTTCTCATTACTTACCAGCGCCTGAAAATCTATCTCATCGACTCTGCCTGCCAATGGATTATACGCTACGTCCTTAATCAAAACGCTGATATCTTTACCATCCAGATTCAGCAGAATCTTACTGCCCTTGCTGCTGGTCTTCAGCAGACGGTCTACCTCGGATTTGTCCATTTTAACCGGAATGGATTCTTTCATCTCTCTACCAAATACATTTCCGGTAACAAATCCTTCTCTCCTTAATTTTTTTGCTTTGATGTCCATGCTTCTCTTTTCAGCTTTTAAAGTATTCATTTATCTTTTCCTCCAAAAATCTGAATCGCTTAGCATCCTTCAACTTTGCTTTCCAAAGAGGTGTGTTAAGTATGTTTTCCTGTTACATGTGTATTATAGCACTCATAGCAGAAACAGATTAACCAATTATTTGCAGATTTACGACTCTTTTTTGTTGCTTTTTACAACATCGTTTCCATTCTTTCACCAGGGAAGCCTCAAATCCATTCACATTTTTATGTTTCCTTGGTATTTACCAGCCATCCGTTTTTCCTGCGTGACCGCCTGAAAAGGAAACCTGCGCAGTCCTTCTATTATGGAATTCTCTGAACCTCCTCTTCCTTTGCCGGATTGACATGTACCATACAATGTTTTACCTCCGGGAAATCCTGCTCCACGACGCTGTGTACATGTTCTGCAATCCGATGGGCTTCTGTCAGTGTAAGATTCCCATCGGCAGCAATCTCCACATCGACAAAGAGCTTTGCCGCAAACATTCTTGTTTTGATATCGTCAATCCCCTCCACGCCCTGCTGTCTGCTGATAACTTCCCGAAGCTGTGCTGTCAGTTCCTCCGGACCGGATTTGTCAATCATCTTATCGACCGCATCTTTAAAAATATCAAATGCCACTTTTTCAATAAATACACAGATGATTACACTGGCAGCCGGATCCAACACCGGAAATCCCATCATCGCTCCGAAAATTCCCATAAATGCTCCGACAGAGGACAGCGCGTCCGAACGGTGATGCCACGCGTCCGCCATCAGCGCCCCGGATTTGATTTTTTTCGCCGCCGCACGGGTATACCAGTACATCCACTCTTTTATCACAATTGAAACTACTGCCGCCGCAAGGGCAAGCTTTCCCGGAACCTGAATCGGTCCTGAATCTCCCATAATGGTCTCTATCCCGCTGTATCCTATTCCAAGTCCCGTCGCAGCCAGCAGCATCGCCAGGATAATTGAAACCACACATTCAAAACGTTCATGCCCGTATGGGTGGTCCCTATCCGACTTTCTCCCTGACAATGCCACGCCAATCATTACGACAAACGTACTGAAGACATCGGATGCCGAGTGCACCGCATCCGAAATCATCGCCCCTGAATGTGCAAGAATCCCTGCTGCCAGTTTCAGTACAGACAATAAGAGATTGATTACCACCGTAACCACCGACACCTCCATTGCAATCTTCTTTTCCTGATTTTCAGCGCCGGCCCGTTCTTTAGATTGATTGTCTTGTTTCATAACATTCCCTCCAATTAATATAAGAATTTCTCGTAGTGCCTGCATTTCCGAATGTTTTTCAAAGAGGACTTCAAAGGGAACTTCAAGAGGAACTTCAAAAGGGACAGTCCCCTTTGCTCTGGGGACTGTCCCCCCTTGCTCTGTAAATAAAAAACACCTGCGGAACAATAAGTAAACTACTGTCCCACAGATGTTCTTGTCTTCCACTTCATCTGCTGCCGCAGTGTGCGGCCCGGCCCCATGGTCATCCATCGCCTGCTCAGTTTGTACTGTAGATTATATGCAGTGCAAAGAGTATTAGTGATAGTGTACCCTGCCGTCTGGCAAATGTCAATACAAATTATTTTTTATGGTATCGCTGTTTATCCCGATTCGAATCTTACAGTACATCAACCCACTCTTCCATATTATCTTTATAGAAGATGTATGGGGCTCCGGCAAGTACTGCTGTGCCATCGCCGCTCTGGTATGCTTCGAATGTCTCAGCATCGTAATCACGGAATGCATCCATTTCAAATGCAGAGCCGACTTTCCCGTCAAATCCATCGTTGACTGCTGCATATGTAGCCCCACCGGCAACTGCCCCAAGATGGATAACATCCCACAGCATCATGTACGGGCATACAGATTCGAATGCGTCATCATCTGCTGTTGCAGGCATGAAGGACTGCATCTCTGAAGGAAGCCCAAGACCTGTCAGTTTGATTTCACTGTTCGCAGATTTCAGCGCCTGTCCGGCTGCCGCGATACCTACTGTTGTAGGAGAAATGATACAATCTACTGAGTTCTCTGCAATGAATGCCTGTGCCTGTGTTGTAGACTCTGTAAGATCATCGTTTCCATATTTCTTATCAAGTTCTGCACTTACTTTTCCTGCATAGAAATCTTTGGAAAGCTCATCTTCCATAGCTGCAATCCAGGAATTCTGTACCGGTGTATCAATAGATGCTGAAAGGACGCCTAATTTGATTTCATCGCCTGAATATTTTCCAAGCTCTGTCTTAACCGTGTCTTCCATTTTTCCGTCACCCGGATAGTCAACGCCAAGTGTAATCAAAACCGCTGCCTCTACCAGATAGGAGCCAATATCCGCAGTCTCTGCCTGATTTACGTGGCAGACACGGTAGTCCGGGTTTGCCTCCGAGTCGACAGATACGATTGGTATTCCGGCTTCCTGCGCTTTTTTGAATACTTCGTCATAACCCGCATCACCATTCGTAGAAATAGTAATAGAAGCAACTTTCTGTGTAATCAGCTCATCCAGCATCTGAACCTGTGCTGCTACCGTCGTCTCAGCAGGGCTCTTGTAAGCTGTCTTCTCGCCTTTTCCTTCAAGATACTCTGCGAAACCTTCATACATCAGGTCTCCGAAAGAGTTTCCTGTGGATTTGAACATAAATACATGTGTTCCTTCCAGAGATTCCCCGCCAGAGGTTCCTTCTGTCTTCGCCGTTCCACCGTCTGCCGTTCCTTCTGTCTTTGTGGTGCTGCATCCTGCCAATGATGCAAGCATCATTGTGCTCATTCCCAATGCAACCAGTCGTTTCCAATTTTTCATAGCTTTGTTCCTCCTTTTTCTATTATAAACAGTTCCCTGCACTGTCTATATCGCAGTTATGGAATTATTTTACAGCAAAGCGCTCCTTTGCTTTTCTTTCGTCTTCTCTCTGCTCCTTAAGAAGCGCTGCTGTCTGCTCCTTACATTTTTTCTGAAGAGATGCAATTTTATCTTCACACTTTTTAATCTTCACACCCTTATCAGGCTCGCTCAGGGATGTATCTTTTCTCGTCTCTGCAATTGTATTTTTCAGAGCCTTAACTTCCTCAAGAGTCCTGTTATTCAATGCCTCTGCGTTCTTATTTCCTTTGTAAATAAATTTCAGTTTCAGGTTTGCCAGCAACTGCTTATTTACATTTGGAATCAGTACCGCAATAATCAGGATAAATCCCGTTACAATCTTTCTGGTGTTGGCATCTACCTCCAACAGTCCAAGTGTATAGGTAAGGAATGCCATAATCAGTGTTGCAATAATCGGTCCATATACCTTGCCTTTCCCACCATTTGTGGATACTCCGCCTAATACGCAAATTGCAATCGCTGTCATTTCATACCCCGTACCCATTGTGGAAGATACGCTGCCGCCCATTCTTCCAACAAAGAAAATGGAAGCAACCCCACACATAGCGCCCATGATAACAAACACAAGTAATTTGGTCTTCTTCACATCAATGCCTGAATACTCTGCACATGTCGGATTGTTACCGATGATATACAGTTTTCTTCCGAACTTTGACTTCTGGAGAAGGAATACAAATCCCGCTCCCATAATCAGAAATAAAATCAGGGAAAGTGGAATTTCCGCAATGTTTGTCCATGCAATCGCCGTATAGAAACCCGGAAACTGTTTCAAAACATTGACGTCCAATACAATTTTTACAATCCCCCTAAACAGCATGGAGGTTGCAATGGTAACGATAACTGCCGGCATCCCAATATACGCCACACAGACTCCGTTAAACATACCGCACGCCGCTCCGGCAAGAATACCGATAATCACTGCTGCCAATGCGGGAAGTCCTGCCTGACAGCATAAACCAGTTGCCATGGATGCAAAAATCATATTTGCCGCAACCGATACGTCAATGTCCCCAAGCATCAATATCAGAATCATTCCCAATACTAACGGGCATACATCCATACCGGACTGGATAATGGATTGAATTGTTCCGGATGAAAAATACAGGTTTGGCCTGCTTGCTATCAACACAATATTGATAAGAATCAGAATATAAACCAAAACCATTTCCCAGCTCACCAAAAATTTTGACAGCTTAAATCCCTGTTTTACCGTCAAATCCCTCACAGGTGCTGTATTTGAATTTTTTTCTCCACTCATTAGATTAAAGCACCCCTTTCTTTCAGCGCCCTCTTCTCAGCAGAGCGTTCTGTAAATATGTTCAATGCAACAGCCGCAATGATAATGGCTCCCTGAATTGCATCGGACCATACACTCAATCCCGGAAGAAGACTGATAAAGTATGTAATAACTGCCATCATCAGAAAACCGATTACAACTCCATCGACTTTTCCTTTTCCTCCTGTGATGCTTACACCGCCGAGAATACAAATGGCAATCGCCGTCATTTCATATGCGTCGCCGATGCTGTAACTGCAAGTAGCATAGTTTGCTGTATAAAGCATACCTGACAGTCCGGCAAGCATCCCGCAAATCACCATGGCAAGAAATGTAACTTTTTCTTCTTTTATACCTGCAACCTGTGAAGATTCACGGTTCGTACCAATTGCATAGATCCTGCGTCCTCTTGTCGTATATCCAAGAAACAGGAACGCCAGAATAAACACAGCAATCAAAATCCATAAGATTGCGGGAATCCCAAGAATTCTCTTTGTAGCAAATGCCAGATAACTATCTATAAACTGATGCGGGAACCACCACTGTCCGCCACTGAACAAAAATGAAAATCCACGGAATGCATACATTGTACCCAATGTTGCAATCATCGGAACCATCTTGAAATATCCAACAAGTAATCCATTAAACGCTCCGCAGATTCCGCCAATCACCAATGCCAGCAGAACCCATACGGCTCCCGGCACCCCCGGGTTCTCAGCCATCAGCCTGCAGCAGACAACTCCGCTCAGCGAAAGTGTCGCCCCGATGGAAATGTCAATTCCTCCTGTCAGAATAATCATCATTTCTCCAATTGCCAACAGTCCATATACTGCATTATTCTGCAGCATATTCAGGATCGAATTCAATGAATACATGGACGGAGTGATAACCGCCGCCAAAATTAACAGCACCGCAAGTCCAAGGAGCAGACCAAAATTCCGGCTTTCGGTTATTTTCGAAACTGTTATCTTATTCTTAACTCCCATTTTCAGCTCTCCTTCCCTTCCTCATTTTTTAAAGATGCTTCCAAAATCATTTCCTGCGTTGTTCCCTGTGTCTCAAACTGACCGGCGACACGGCCGTTTCTCATAACAACAATCCGGTCCGCCATTCCAAGAACCTCCGGCATTTCAGAGGAAACCATGATAATCGCATAACCATTTGCAGTAAGTTCATTCATAATCTCATAAATCGAATATTTTGCACCTACATCAATCCCCTTTGTAGGCTCATCCAGAATCAATACCTTCAAATCACAGTTGAGCAGCTTTGCAAATACGACCTTCTGCTGGTTACCACCTGACAGGGAAGATGGCGGGGCGCTGATGTCCTTCGCTTTCAACTGAATCTTCTGGCACAATTCAATTGCCTTGTTCTCTTCTGCTTCCACGTCAATCTTTCCTGCTTTTATGAACTTATCCATGTCTGCAGAAGATACGTTTTGATAAATCGGAAGCTCATTAACCAATCCCTGTGCCTGTCTGTCCTCAGGAAGTAATCCGATGCCCAGTTTCAAAGCATCAATCGGACTGTTAATCTTTACTTTCTTTCCTTCCACTTCGAAAGAACCGCTGTCCGGCGTCATTATGCCGAAAATATTCTGGCAGACTTCTGTCCGTCCGGCTCCTACCAGACCTGTCAGTGCAAGAATCTCACCCTTTCTGACATCGAACGATACATTCTTAAAATAACCTTCTTTGGAAATATTGTTAACTTTTAATACTGTTTCACCGATTTTTGCATTCTTTGGCGGATACATCTGCGTCAGTTCACGCCCTACCATCGCTGCAATCAGTTTTTGGTTGGAAATCTTATCCACATCCCAGCTTCCTATGTATTTCGAATCACGGAATACGGTAACTCTTGTTGCCAGGCGGTACATATCCTCAAACTTATGTGTAATGAAGATGATGGAGACGCCCTCATCCCTCAATCGTTCTGTAATCTGATACAGCTCCTCACATTCTTTTCTGGAAAGTGATGCCGTAGGTTCATCCATAATCAGAATCCTCGCATCCCTTGACAGCGCCTTCGCAATCTCAACCAACTGCTGCTGCGCAACAGAAAGCGCGCTCATCGGTTTTGACACATCAATGTTCTTACTCAATGGTTCAATCAGTTCTTTCGCTCGTTTGGTCATTAATTTCCAATTGTACAGCCCAAGTTTTGTTTTAATTTCCTGTCCCATAAAAATATTTTCTGTAACAGACAAATCGGGAAACGCCGTCACATGCTGATAAATGGCAGCAATACCTAACTTTGCAGAATCCTCCGTAGAGCGGAGTGTTACCTTTTCCCTTTCAAGCAGCATCAGTCCGCTGTCAGGCTGATGTACCCCGGTAATTACTTTTATGAACGTAGATTTACCGGCTCCGTTTTCTCCCATAAGAGCATGTATTTCGCCTTGCTTTAACTGAAAGTGCACGCCATCCAATGCAGTTACACCGCCGAATGTTTTCACAACATCTTTCAATTCCAAGATATATTCGCTCATTCTTTTTCCCCTTTCTCTTTTTCTCTATTTAATTTTCACCGCGACCGCTTGTCTATGAACCTAATATGGGGCGTTTGATACCAATATTCAATATCATAAATTGTTTTTTATCTATCACAAATTGTCTTTTTATCAATATTTGTCATTTTTTACGGAATATGTTACAATATTTCATAACATTTACCTACACATTGTTTGAAAGCATATGTGCAGTTTATATAACTATTTATTTGACAATCAACTGATTTTATATATTATTTTCAGACATTCCGGAGGACATCATTTTATGCACGCACCAAAGCGACAGTTTCCAGATTCTTATGGCACACAAAGTTTTCCTTCCACTGCACTCGCAGAATCCTTTCCTTTTATTGTTAAGGAATGTGGATATTGTCAGGAACGGAAGTTAATTTTTGGTCAGAAAAACAGTTACCGCGATTATTTATTGCTGTACTCAATTGACGGGACCGTCCGGTACACAAAAGATAAAAGCACACAATACATTCAGCCAAATTCTGTTATTACCACAGCATGTAACACAACGCTTTCCTTCACCAGAGTTACAAAGGAATGGCGGTTTTATTATTTTATCATCAGCGGAAGCCACGCAAAAATGTTTTATAATCTGATTCGGACACAGAACAATGTGATTCTAAGCAACCCGTTTGTTCCGGTTCTTGATTCATTTATGGATTTATACCAGATTCTTTGTGTCCCGGAATATACCAGAGATAAGAACGAGTCATGGAAGTGTCTCCACACGTCCCTTCTGCTGCACAGTATTTTCACTTCCCTCTATGACATCTCCTACGATGTCAGTAAAATAAAAGAGCTTACGCCTGCACAGGAAACGGTGGTCAACACAGCGTTAAAGTATATTTCTGAAAATTATAAAAAGGAATTGAATATAGACGCAATTTGTAATAATATCGGCTTTTCCAAATATTATTTCTGCAAAATATTTAAACAACAGATGGGTATCACCGTTCATCAGTATGTAAACGAGTACCGAATCAACAAATCCAAAGAGCTGCTTTCTTATTCAAAACTATCTATCAACTCTATCGCCAATCAGGTAGGTTTCAAAAATACTTTGACATTTCTCCGGGCATTTGAGCGTTCAGTACATATGACACCAAGTGAATACAGAGATTATTATTGATGCATTGGCATACATGGCAACCGAAAATCGGGACAAAACACATACCTGCTGTTTTGTCCCGACTCTTTACATTTCAATCTTTCATTACCATAACTTCTCATACATTTTTACTACATCTTCCTTGTTCGGCACACGGGGATTCGTAGCTGTACATGCATCTGCCAACGCAGCGTCCGCCATACGGTCGACTGCATCAAAATATTCTTCTTTGGAAATGATTCCCATCTGTGAAATTGACAGCGGAATATCCATTTCTTTGAGCATGAACTGTACCCAGTTCACAAGGGAGCGGACGGTCATAATCTTGTTATAACTGCTCAGCCCAAGTATCTGTGCGACTGTTGCATAACGCTTTACGGCCGGCAGATATTCTTTCTGGCTCTTGCTGTGCTTATTGATATCACTGTTAAACTCAATGATATGCGGGAGCAGCATTGCATTCGCACGTCCATGAGGGATATGGAATGTCGCTCCAAGCTGGTGAGCCATACCGTGATTCAATCCAAGCGATGCAGAGTTGAATGCCAGTCCTGCCAGACAGGATGCGGAATGCATCTTCTGCCTTGCGTGAGTGTCGTTCCCGTCCAGATACGCTCTGAGCAGGAACACGCCGCATATTTCAATCGCCTTCTCTGCCAGCGCGTTGGAAAAGTCACTTTTATTTGTACTTACACACGCCTCAAGCGCATGGGTAAATACGTCCATACCTGTATCGGCTGTAATAGCCGGAGGCACGCTCTTTACGAGTTCCGCATCCAGAATTGCCTCGTCCGGCGTTAAATCTCTGGACACAAGCGGATATTTCATTTTTTCTTTTGGATCAGATACCACGGCAAACGAAGTCACCTCGGAACCGGTTCCGCTCGTTGTCGGAATTGCAATCAATCCGACATCAGAATAATGGTCTACCCGAAGTGCAAATTCGCGGATTGACTTTGAGGAATCAATCGCGGAACCGCCTCCGACCGCAACAATTACATCTGGTCTATACTCCAGCATCTTTTTGACGCCTTCAGATATCTTCTCAATCGGTGGATCCGGCACGACATCCTTAAAAATCTCAAACTTTTTGTGTCCGCGTTCCAGCGGGTCTGTTACGAGATGAATCATGCTGCTTTTTGCCATGAACGGGTCTGTGATTACCAGTACTTTATCATACGGAATCTCTGCCAGACGGTCCAGTGCCTGATCCCCAAAATATATTTTTGTCTTAATATCAAAGCTTTTCATAGTATCCTTCCTCTATTCGGGATAAATACATTCAATCCCGGACTCTTTAAATGCCTGCAGCCATACCTCATCCGGTTTTTCATCGGTAATAACGGTGGTAATATCCTCCAACATCCCAACGGCTGTGAATGCTGTTTTTCCAAATTTTGAGCTGTCAACTGCAAGAATCTTTTCTCTCGCCGCCTTCAGCATCGTCTTTTTATTGTTGGCATGCAGTTCATCCGAATCTGTCAGCCCTGCCTCCAGGTCGAAACCTTTCACTGAGATAATTGTCTTATCTACATGATAAGAATTCAGCATCTTATCCGTCTGTGGCCCGACCAGTGCGAAGGAGCCTTCCCTCATTGCACCACCTGTAGACAGAACCGAAATATTCGGAGCATCGAACATTTCCAGCAGGATCTCAATCGAGTTGGTAATCAGTGTAAGATTTTTCTTTTCTTTTAAAGCCTTTGCGATATATACGGCCGTGGAGCTTGCATCCAACATAATTGTGGAGCCGTCCTTTACCACGGAACAAACCAGTTCTGCGATTTTCTGTTTTCCAACCACATTCCTGTTTTTTCTTACATTAAACGGCAAATCTACATTTGCATTCTCGTTAATTACCGCACCGCCATAACTTTTAATTGCCAATCCGTCATTTTCCAGTTTTTCGAGATCCCGTCGGATTGTCTCTTCTGACACGCCATAAGACTGACTCAACTCGCTCACAACTACCCGCCGCTCGGCCTGCAGTTTTTCTAAAATTGCATTTCGTCTTTCTATTGCAAGCATTTTATTGCCTCCCAGTCATGTTCTGCGTGCGAAAGTCCTCCTTAAAGGATTGCGTCACGAATCTGTGCATCCGGATGTGCAATAACAGAAGAATCAAGATACATACCGTCCTCTGCTACGACACTCTTTGCACGTTCAATTGCTGCTTCTACCGCTGCTACTTCACCCGTCAGCATCAGGTATGATTTTCCGCACATACCTCTTGCGATTCTAAGTTCTACCAAATCTACAATGGCAGTTTTAGCAGCCTCATCTGCTGCTACGATGATAGAAGTAGCGTCATATGTCTCCATGATACCGAGCGCTGATACATCTTCAATCGCTGTAGCGCCATAGATAGCTGGGAAAATGGATTCGTGTGGGTTACCGAGTACAAAACTGTTGATTAAGTGTGTTCCATGCAGTGTCTTCGCATTCTCTACCGCTGCATTCACAGCACTCAAATCCCCTGAAATGATTACGATATATTTTCCCGGACATACGGTCTGTGCTTCAATGATACTGATTTCAGAGGTTTTTACCATAGCATCTGCCGCTACAACACCTGCTGAAACAGTCTTATATTCTACCATTCCAATTGCCTTACTCATTTACCTGCACGTCCTTCCTGAGTTTCTATGATTACATATTTGTCAGTAACTTCGCTTACTGTTCCGTCGATTGATGCATGGATTCCAACGCTCAATCCCTTTGCCGGCTCTGCAATCATCTGTCCCTTTGTCACTTTTTCGCCCTGTTTCACAACCGCCTGAGCAGGTGCTCCAATGTGCTGACTGAGCATAATTTTTACTTTTCCTACCGGGACAACAGATTCATCCAGCGGAGCCTCTTTGTTATACTTTGTCAAATCCAGTCTTGCCATCAGACGTTCCATCGGAACCTTACGGTATTCACGCTCCGGTCCAACCGGTGCGGCTTCTACCTTCGGAGGTCTCAGTCCATTTGCCCTCAAACCTGCCTTATACTCTGCCATCAGTGTCCTCGGAGATAATCCCTGCATACAGGAGTACATCTCACACAGGCCACAGGATGAACAGAACATTGTATTTACAAAAATGTTCGGCTCCTGAATGTCCTTACATGTTGCAGCACGCATAAACAAATGCGGCTGAATTGGATGGCCGAGTCTGTTTCTCGGACATAAATCCGTACACATTGAACACTGACAGCAGCATGCAGCCGCGCGTTTCAGGTCAATAGATGTCTTCTTTCTCTTCTTCTGAATAATTAAATGCTCTTCCGGAAGAACAAGTACAGCGTTTGTTGTCTTTGTCACAGGCTGTGGACCGCTTCCGATGAATCCCATCATTGGTCCTCCAATGAAATATACCGGATTCTTCGTCGTGATATTTCCTGCAAGCCTGACTGTATCTTCGATTGTAGTTCCAATCGGTACACGGACCGTTACCGGGTGATCCACCTCGGCAACAACCGATACCAGCTTATCTACAACCGGAGTACTCTGATTGATTGCTCTGTATGCGTTATATACGGTCTCTACATTGAATACGGCAACTCCCTGTTCAATCGGAAGTCCACCCGGCCTAACCACTTTCTTTGTTACTTCATAAATCAAAACAACCTCATCACCTGCAGGATATACTTCATCCAGCAGCCCCAGTCTTACTTCCGGGTAAGCACCGATGACACCGTTCAGTGCATCGATTGTCTTTGTGTATGCTTTTTTGATTCCAATTACCAGTTCTTTTGCACCGACTGCCTGTCCAATCAAATGGAATGTCTCTACAATCTCCTGTGCGTATTTTTCAAGTAACTGTCTATGTAATCTCAGTAGCGGCTCGCATTCTGCACAGTTCAGAATAAGCGTCTCAGCATTTTCATTCAACTTTGCATATGTAGGGAATCCCGCACCACCTGCACCAACAATACCATTTTGTTGCAATATGTTGCTTAATTCTTTCATATCCATAATTTCACTACTCCAGTCCTGTTCCATCGTCAATAATTCCAACGATTGCAGCATCGATAGGTGCGTCTTTCATTCCGGTTCCGACTCTGGCCGCGCTTCCCTGTGCTACCAGCACATATTCCCCGATACCTGCGCCAATCTTGTCGATTGCAATTAATTGTCTCGCTCCGGTCTGCATATGCTCCAACACATCTACAATCATAAATTTATTTCCGACTAAATTTTCACTTTTCCGTGTTGAAACAACACTGCCTACAACTTTTCCTATCAGCATAATTTCCTCCTCTTGCGACGGTACTACTTCATGATTCTTACCGTATCTCCTGTCGCAATTTTCGCTGCATTCGCCTCGTCTGTATCGATATGCATCTCAAGTGTAAAGCTGTCATCTACACGAATCTGTACATGATTGAATACCGTACCCCTTTCATTGTCTGCTTTGACTGATACGACATCTCCGTCATGTACTCCTGCTGCCATGGCATCTTTCGGTGACATGTGAATGTGTCTCTTCGCGATGATACATCCTTCGTTTAAGTAAATCACACCTTTCGGTCCGACTACAGCAACTGCAGCAGATCCTGCAACATTACCGGACTCTCTGATTGGAGCTTTCACTCCAAGCCGAATCGCATCCGTCGCAGAAATCTCCACCTGAGATTTACTTCTGACTGGTCCCAGGATTCTGACGTTTTCAATTGCCCTGAGCTTGAGTCCGACAATCGTAACTGTCTCGTTTGAGGCAAACTGTCCTCCCATCAGCTCTTTTCTTTTTGTAAGCTGGTAGCCTTCTCCGAACAAAGTTTCTACATGTTCCTGTGTCAGATGAATATGTCTTGCAGACACGCCGACCGGAACCAGATATCCGTCCTCTTCGGAACCCTTCTGCTGTTCGATTGCTTCCAGTACCATTCTTGTAATTAATGCCACATTATTATTGTCCATAACAATTCTCCTCGTTATAATGCAGATTTCCCTCTTTCCCGAAATATTCCGGAAACGGAAATGATACCGCAGCCTTACAGTTTCGGAAACCGTAAGGCTGTGCCACCCTCTGCCGCAATTTTATTATTTGATTGCCGGAAGAATTTTTTCTACATCTGTATGTGGTCTTGGGATTACATGAGTAGCTACTAACTCTCCAAGTCTTCCTGCTGCCTCTGCACCAGACTCAACTGCTGATTTAACAGCCCCTACGTCTCCGCGAACCATAACTGTTACCAGTCCGGAACCAATCTTCTCTGTTCCTACTAATACTACGTTTGCAGCTTTGAGCATTGTATCTGCTGCCTCGATTGATGCTACCAAACCTCTTGTTTCAACCATTCCTAATGCTTCCTGTGACATTCTTTTTTCCTCCTTCTGAATCGTTGTTTTTTCTTCTTTTACTGCTTTCTGCGCCGTTTTTCTTACCCGTTGTACAGTTTTCGCCGGTGCTTTCGCAGTTGTTGCCGGCTTTTTCTCTTCTGCCATAGTAACTGCCCTCCTTAACCAACTCGATTCGCACTGTTGTTAACCAACTTGAGAATCTCTTCATGGGGACTTGCAATCACCACATGAGCAACCGGCTTTTTAATTCCGTTTGCCGCGGCAGTTTCAATGGCCTGCGTCACCGCGGATACATCCCCGCGGATGATAATCGTAACAAGTCTTCCACCTAATTTTTTTTCCCATGTAACCAGCTCAACTTCGGCTGTCTTGCACATAATATCAATTGCAACCACCGCTGCCGTCACACTCGGGATTTCAAAAAATCCATACGCCTGTCCCATGAGACTGCTCCTTTACTTTTCCTTATACTGTAGGAAGGATTTTTTCTACGTCGTTGTGTGGTCTTGGAATTACGTGTGTAGCTACTAATTCTCCAAGTCTTCCTGCTGCGTCTGCACCAGTCTCGACTGCTGCCTTGACTGCTCCTACATCTCCGCGTACCATAACTGTTACCAGTCCGGAACCGATTTTCTCTGTTCCTACCAGAGTGACCTCTGCTGCTTTTGTCATTGCATCTGCAGCCTCGATTGCTGCTGTAAGTCCTCTTGTTTCTACCATTCCTAATGCCTGCTGTGCCATTGCCATTATTATTTCCTCCTAAACTTCTTCAATAAATATTTTGTTTGGTTTTCCTTTGTCTAAACCGCTTAACTTCAGCATCTTCTCTGTATCCTCTGTCGGTCTTGCAATCTCATATTCAGCTACAACTCCTGCAAGTTCATTTGCTCTTATTTTCGCTGCGTCTAATGCTGCCTGAACATCGGATACGCTTCCGCGAAATTTAATCATCACAATCAGTGGTACAGGTAATTCGTCTGCATTCGCCGGTTTATTCTTATCGAAAGTCTCAAGCCGTACATTGCCTGCCTTGCAGCCTGCATCCGCAGCCGCAAATGCGGTAGCCAGCCCGAATACTTCCAACATTCCTACTGCTTCTCCCATATCGTTTCTCCTTTAATGGGCAGTTTTTACTTATTCACAATCGCGATTTTCAGACCTTTTTGCTCAAGGTTTGTAACGTGAGCCTCATTAATCTGCTCCAACGGGAACTCATGTGTGATGAGCTTATCCATCGGAAGTCCGATTGCTTTTGCTCTCTTCAGGAAATCAAATGTAGTTGCATAATCTCTCAGTGTATATACCCATGAGCCAACCAATGTGATTTCTTTGGAGCAGAGATCAAAGTGTGGGTTGATTGTTGCATCTCCACCGTTGATGAAGAATCCAAGCTCACAAAGTCCGCCGCCATTGCGGATGAACTTATAGATGTTGGAATGTGCTACCGGTGAACCTGTACACTGGAATGTGAAGTCTGCTGCATATCCGCCGAATGCATCTTTTACAGCCTCCGTGAGTGCATCAATTCCCTTGTGCTCCATAAAGTTCACAGACTTCTCTGCGCCCATCTCTTTTGCAAAATCAAGTCTCTTCTGATTTCCATCAACTGCTACGATGTTCTCTATACCCATTGTACGCAAAACTGCAATACAAATCAAGCCTATCGGTCCACATCCCTGAACAACAACCCTGCTGTTGAATCTCAGGATTCCTGTTGTCTTTGCTCTCTCTACCGCATGTACCAATACCGCACATGGCTCAATCAGGATTCTGGACTTCAGGTCCAAATCACTTACATTGAAAATAGAAGAGCCTTCACGGACAAGAATGTAATCTGAGAACCATCCGTTCAGATGAATGTCATCGTCCGGAAGAAGTCCGTATACATCGGCTCCGCCGATATTCTTTTTGTTCAAATCAAACATTTCAATATCCGGATCATCTTTGAAAATCATACATGTAACAACCTTGTCGCCAACCTTTAACGGTTTTCCTGCGCTGTCGGCTTTTACATTTTTACCCATTTTTACGATTTCTCCGGTTCCTTCATGTCCCAGAGCTACCGGAATCAATCCAAACGGATCTCTCTTGAATTCATGTGCGTCTGTTCCGCAGACACCACATCCTTCAACCTTTACAAGAATATCACCGTCTCCGACTTCCGGAATCGGGAATTCTTTGATATCATAATGCTCCAACGCCGTCAGCATTGCAACGTGAGCTGTTTTAGGAATCGCCTGGCTCTCTGTCGCTGCCGCCTTTGCAGCCGGTACTTCAACAGGTGTCTTTGTCATACTTTCCAGTACCTGTTTTACAATTTCTTCTACATTAGCAGAATTCATTTCCATTGTGTCACCCTCCATATTTCTATCTGATACATAAGCTGTCGCTCATTACACATCTTCTTCTCTTTGTAAATGTGCTTGCGCTTGTAAGTCCTTCTCCTGTCCGGCTTGCGATGGTGAATGTACAATATCCTTCACCGCCGAATCCAAGTGCTGCATAGGAAGGTCCGTTCTTTACAAGAATTGCTGTGTCAATTGCTTTTGCATATTTTGTAATGTTATCGATATTCTTGGAATGGATATGGGCGGAATGTCTGTTGCCATGCTCCAGCCATACTGCCTGCTCCACTGCATCGTCAAAGTCTTTTGCCCTGACTACGCCAAGAATCGGCATCATCAGCTCTGTCGCAATCAGCGGATGTTCCTTTGAACCTTCAAATGTAATACATCTGATATTATCCGGTACTGTCACGCCAATCATGCCGAGCAGTGCCTTTGCATCCCGTCCGACACATTTTCTGTTCAGACGTCCGCCTTTTAACACAACGGCAGTCAGTGCATCCTGCTCTTCTTTGGATGCCAGGTAACACCCCTGTTCGTTCACCATATAGTGCATCAGTTCATCTGCAACAGAATCAACTGCGACAATTTCCTTTTCTGCTATGCATGGAAGATTATTGTCAAATGTACATCCGTTTACGATGTCTTCCGCTGCCTTGCGGATATCCGCCGTCTCATCCACCAGTGCCGGCGGGTTACCGGCTCCGGCCCCGATTCCTCTTTTGCCGGAAGAAAGGACTGCGGTTACAACTCCAGGACCGCCTGTCGCTGCAATCAGCGGGATATCTTTATGTTTCATCATAATATTGCTTGTATCAAGCGTCGGTTTCTCAACGGTAACCGCAATGTTATCCGGCCCGCCGGCTTCAATAGATGCTTCATTCAACATATTGATTGCAAAAATTGAAGTTTTAATTGCTGCCGGATGCGGATTAAATACTACTGTATTTCCGCCTGCCAGCATCCCGATTGTATTACAAAGGATAGTCTCACTTGGATTGGTACATGGGGTAATCGCTCCAATCACACCAAATGGTCCCATCTCTATCAGAGTCAGTCCTCTGTCCCCTGACCATGCAGTTGTTGTGATATCTTCCGTTCCCGGCGTTTTCTCCGCAACAAGCTGATGTTTCAGAATCTTATGTCCAACATTTCCCATGCCGGTCTCCTGTACCCCCATACGGGCAAAGGTCTCAGCATTCTCTTTAATCTTTTTACGAATGTTGGAAATAATCTTTTCTCTCTGGTCCATAGACATTCTTGCAATAATTCTCTGCGTCTTCTTCGCAGCCGCAATGGCCTCGTTCATGTCACCAAATACGCCATGGCTGCCTGTAACATCGGCTGCAATCTGCATCTTTGCTACGACTTCCTGTACAATGTCCTGAACCATCTGTTCATTTACAGACACGCTATTACCTCCTTAAAAGCCTCTTTTCCGTATGCGGCAATCTCTGTATCCTGTGTTGCACTCCCGCCGCTTACTCCAAGGGCTCCGATTATTTTACCATCCGCTTCCAGCGGCTCACCACCTCCGAAGATTACGATTTTTCCTCCGTTGGTAAACTGAATACCGTACAAATCGTCTCCCGGCCGGCTTAAGTGACTAAGCGTCTCGGTTGGCATCTTCAGGCTCGCCGAAGTAAATGATTTATTTAATGCGATGTCAAAACTAGCTATGTAAGCATCATCCATGCACTGAACTGCAACGGGATGCCCTGCTGCATCTGCCACTGCAATCACAGCATTGACTCCCATCCGTGCCGCCTCTGCCTTCACCTTTTCTATCAGGCAGTTGGCAAGCTCCAGTGTCATCTTATACTTTTTACATTTGCAGACATGTCCCGCTGCATGGTGAGAACCGTTGTCCTTCATCTCTTCCAGTACCGCTTTCACAGCATTGGAAATATCCTGTTCATTCATATCAGTCCTCATTTCTTCAAACTCTTATTATTTTCCGAGCTGCTCCATTACTTTCTTTGTAATAGAAGCAATCAGGTCGGCATCTGCTGTCGGTGCTGCAGTAGCTGCCCCGCAGTTTCCGCCGCAGCTATGGCAGCTTGGCTTACCAGCTTTTGCGTTCGGGCAAAGGTCTGCAGGATGTTTTCCGCTCAGTCCCATCTGTCTTCTGATTTCGTACAGCTTCTCAACCTGCTCTTTGTTCAGTTCCTGAGGTCCGCCTATCTGCATAGACTGCCATAACAGACGAGCGTAGAACTCTACAGACTCCATCTTGTGGTATGCATTCAGCAGAGAATCCGAGTATGTAAGCGCTCCGTGGTTCTCAAGCAGAACTGCATCGAAGTGCTGTAAGTAAGGCTCTACTGCGTCCGGAATCTCCATTGTAGACGGTGTACCGTATTTTGCAACCGGAACACATCCAAGAGCGATAACTGCCTCAGGCATGATTGGCTGTGTCAGCGGAATACCTGCAATAGCAAATGTTGTAGCATACAGCGGATGAGCGTGTACTACGGACTGTACGTCTGGTCTTTCTCTGTACACACGCATATGCATCTTAATCTCAGATGAAGGTCTGAATCCCTTGTTTGCCTGAAGTGTATTTCCGTTCTCATCTACTTTACAGATGTACTCCGGTGTCATAAAGCCTTTGCTTACGCCTGTTGGTGTGCACAGGAACTCATGGTCGTTCAGTTTTACAGAAAAGTTACCGTCATTTGCAGCAACCATTCCACGATTGTAAACTCTTTTACCAATCTCACACATCTCTTTTTTGATTTCGTACTCGTTTTGCATCCTTTTTTCCTCCTTGGATTTTACAAAAAAGTTGTTTTTTGTTATTTCTAACTCGATAGTACCACATAAATCCACATTAGTCAACTTGTTTAAATGTTGCTTTTATTGTTTTTTGTTGTTTTTTCCATGCTTTCCTCTTCCCACGGGAGAACATCTCCATCTTCCTTCAGATATTCCAGGATTTCCGGAATCCCTTCATTCCTTTTGGAGTCTACATAGAAAATTTTTTTGCATCCCGCAAGCCTGAGCCAGCGTTCTGCACGCTCCACATTGCCTCTCTCATCATGTATCTTCGTCACAATTCCGATTACCTCACGGTTGCACATTGCCGTACAGCACGGCGGATACAGGGAATAAGGTTCCGTGGACGCCAGCAAAAGCCCCACTACATCAGCCTCGTAAGAATACAGCGCAAGCGCGTATCCCAGATTCTTAGTCTGTGCGTATTCACCTGGAGTATCGATAATAACATCAAAGTTATTCACATACTGGGTTTTGTGATACTGGATTTTTTCACCCTTCAATGCCTGGGTTAATGTGGTCTTGCCAGCTTCACTCCGTCCCATCAATACAATTTTTCTCATATCATCAGGTCCTTGTAATCTCGCAGACGGAAAATCCCATCTTATCTTTCACATAGTCAAGCACTGCCCGTATGGCAGCCTCCGTCTCGGAAATCGTACCTGTCACAATCAGTGTGCCGCTGAAACGGTCCACGAATCCTAACTCAATCCCCGCCGCTTTGATTGCAATATCAGCAGCGATAATCGCTGTCTCTGCCGGGCTGATTGTCAGTACCCCGATGGCAGATTTGCTGTATTCAACCCGCGGGTCCAGTCCAAGCTTTTTATATAATGTAATATCCGGGCTTGCAATCAGATGAGCGATTGTAATTTCTTTTCCCGGAACGAGCTCCTGCACGATTCTGCTTGGCATCTGTTCATTTTCCACTATAATCACCCTCCTATCTGACATTCCACCCCGGATGTCTGTTCTGCTATCTGTAATAATTGCTCCATCTTTTCATTTGTCGGCGGTTCCACGTCTCCCATCAGATATTCCCTGCCAAGCCCGGCATACTTATCCTGTCCAAGCCTGTGGTACGGAAGAAGGTGCATCCGTTTTATATGCTCTAACCGGCCGGTGTACTCCGCAATTGCGCGGATTTCCTCCGGAGTATCATTAAATCCCGGAATCACCGGAACCCGGATACTCAGCTCTGTCATACCGGATGCAGCAATTTTCTTTGCATTTTCCAGCATCAGTTCGTTGGATTTTCCGGTATACTCTTTGTGCTTTGCCGGATTCATATGCTTAATATCCAACAGGTACTGGTCCAGATAAGGCAGCAATCCTTCAATCACTTCCCACTTTGCACACCCCATGCTTTCCATCGCCGTACTGATACCGCGCTCCTGCGCCGCTCTTAAAAGCGCAGTTGCAAACTCCGGCTGGCAAAGGCTTTCTCCGCCTGACAATGTCAGTCCGCCCCCGGTACGCCGATAGTAAGGACGATCCTTTTGCACCGTAGCCATTACCTCTTCCACCGTTACATCCTCACCGATTGTCTTTGTCTTTCCCTGCACCATCATCGTCTGAATCCGATACTCCTGAGATTCCGGATTGCAGCACCAGCGACACCGGAGGACACACCCTTTGAGGAACACAATGGTTCGGATTCCGTTTCCATCATGGATGGAATACCGTTGGATATCAAAAATGCGCCCTTTCGTCTTTAAATACTCTTCCATCGTGCCTGTTCCTTCCTTATAATCAGAATCCCTGTTCTGTCCTGCGGATAATGTCATCCTGCAAGGACTTTGAAAGACTTGTGAACAATGCACTGTAACCTGCCACACGCACAACAAGGTGCTTGTACTGTTCCGGATGTTCCTGTGCATCCAGCAGTGTTTCCCTGCTGACTACGTTAAACTGCATATGGCTTCCCTTCTGGTCAAAATAGGATTGAATCAGCCCGACAAAATTCTCAAGTCCCCGTCTGCCGCTCAGCGCGGACGGATGGAACTTCTGGTTAAATAAGGTTCCGTTGGATGCAATGCCATGATCCAGCTTTGATACTGAATTTGCCGCCGCTGTCGGTCCGTGGACATCCTTGCCTGCTGAAGGTGATACCCCATCTGCAACCGGCTGATATGCCAGCCGCCCGTCCGGCGTCGCTCCGGTCTGTGCCCCAAGCGGAACATTCGCAGAAACAGGATATAATCCTGCCTGGAACTGCCCTCCTCTTGGATTGTGATACTGCAGCAATGGTTTCGTGTATGTATAAGCCACATCCCTTGCAAACGCATCTACTTCGGGAATATCATTTCCAAACTTCGGTACATTTTCAATCATTGCGAGAACCCTGTCTCCCTCTGCTTTCACTTCCGGAGATTCCACTGCCGCTACAACACTCTTCAGGATTGCCGTAATCTCGTTTGCCCCGACTTGTTTTCCCTCTGCCTTCATATCATTAGCAACTTCCGCTGTCATCGCCGCGATATCTTCCTCATTCAGACCTTTGCCGTAATTGGTAACAAGCGCCTGCTTCAGTTCTTTCATCGTCAGCTTTTTCTCATCATAGACAAGCGTCTTCACCGCATATAACGAATCCGCCATATTGGCGACACCGAATCCCTGCGGTCCGGTAAAGTTGTAAACCGCTCCGCCTTCCTGTACCGTCTTTCCGGACTTCATACAGTCATCCACCATCGAAGATAAAAATGGCAGCGGACACCTCTCTGCGTGCGCCATATCAATTGCATTGTCCGCATTGACAAGCAGCTTAATCGCATAATCCATCTGAATCTTATATGCGCGGTAAAACTCTTCAAAGGTCTTCATGTCCTCAACCTCACCTGTCTGCGGTCCGACCTGTACGCCTTTATCCCTGCCATTATGAAATACCAGTTCCAACGGCCGGCACATATTAAAGAATGCCGCGTCATGCCATCCCTCGGTCTTCCCTGCCTTCTGCGGCTCCACGCATCCGATGATGTTATAATCTCTTGCATCCTCAATCGTCAGCCCGCGGCTTAACAGGGATGGAATAATGACTTCGTCATTATAATAAGCGGGAAGCCCGATACCGGTTCTTGTCAGTTCCGCCGCTTTTATTAACAATTCATGCGGAGAGCCATTCCACACACGGATTGACAAAGACGGCTGTGGAAGAAACACATGCATGGAAGACTGAATGCACATAAATGAAAGGTCATTTGTCACATCAATCCCCTCAGAATTCTGTCCGCCCACAATCAGGTTCTGGAACAGGCTGTAGCCTGCAAAGCCTTCTGCCGATGCCGCATCACGGCATTTATTCAAATCATTCAGTTTTACCCAGATACAATCCATCAGTTCCTGTGCAAATTCCCGCGTCAGCTTGCCGTTATCCAAATCCTTCTTATAATAAGGATACATATACTGGTCAAAACGTCCCGGTGAAATGGAATGTCCGCTGGATTCAATCTGTAATAACTGCTGTACAAACCAGAATGACTGACATGCCTCGTAGAAACTGGCTGCACCTTTTTCCGGGACATTCACGCAGTTCTGCGCAATCTGCAGCAGCTCCATTTTTCTTCTGGAATCAGCGCATTTTTCTGATTCTTCCAATGCCAGCGCTGCATATCTTCTTGCATAAGTAACCACCGCATCACAACTGATGATAACTGCCTGCAAAAACCTGGATTTTTTCTGATATTCTCCGTCAGCCAGCCCAATCTTTGCAAGCCTTTCCTCCGCTTTTGCCTTGATTCCGGCGAACCCGATATCAAGCACTTCCCAATACTTGACAGTCACATGTCCAACTCCATTGTAGAAATAATTTCCCGGCGTGAACATATTATGCTCCATCGCAGTCAGCGTCTCCGGCTCCATATACGCCGTCGCCAGTTCGCTGGTTGTCTTTCCCTTCCAATAAGCGTCTGCTTCCTTCAGATCCCGCTTTGTCTGTTCTGATATGTAGAACGGGTCTGCGGTTCTCGTCTCTACCGTATCAAATTCTGCCTCCAGCCATTCATAAGAGAATTCCGGATATGTCTGGCATCCGCGCGGCGCAATTGTCGTACTGCCGACAATCAATTCCCCGTCACGGATGACAATCGGAATATTCTCCAGAATATGCTGAAATGCCTTTGCCCGACGGATAATCATCGGCTCATTCTCCGTCTGCTTATAGGACTCTGTAATCAATTTTGCCCTTGCCGATTCAATCTCAGGCATCTTGGCGTAAAGATTCTCAACCAGTTTGGGGATTCTGTCCGTCTTGGGTATATCCGTGCTGTCATAAGTATATAATCCCATCTTGTTCCTCTCCTTTCTATAACAATTAAAGATATTATACTTTACCCAACTACATAAGTCAATACAAACGCAACATAATCCAACACTTTTTCAGAGACGAACAATTCTGAAAACAACATAATTCCACATTTTTATATTGGTTTCTATTCTGAATTCATTATTTTCATAAGATTTTATATTGACATCAGTCAAAAAAACATTCATACTATAGGTGACCAATCCGATTCCACATCAGACAAATATAAAAATTGTGGTATCCGATTAAATTTTGGCTATAATTTACACAGAAAGGCTGGTTTTATAAATGTCTTCTATCGAATTTGACATACATACACATACAATAGCAAGCGGTCATGCTTCCACCGCCACCATCACAGATATGGAGTCCGGACGGATACCGCGGGGATGCGCGCTTCAATGATTTAATGATACTGGATCTTTGTAATCATTTCCACTACCCGGTCGTTCTTGCATGCGACAGCCACGGAACGGAACATGTGGGGGATTTTGAGTATGCACTGGAACTGGTGAAAACGGCGCAGATTCCTGAGGAACTGGTGATGAATTATTCCAGAAAAGAGTTCCTAAGCTTTCTGGATAAACGCTCCCCCGGCAGGTAAAGGACAACACGTCCTTTGTCCGCAAAGGGTAACATTTGCCCCGCCCCAAGGGGCGGGTTATTATTTTACTTATGCTCTCTTG
>DCKD01000009.1:0-846 GCA_002320245.1 Lachnospiraceae bacterium UBA1683 | reverse complement strand
TATGTACGGTCAATTCCATTCTCGCAGCGAACGATTTCCTGTGCAATCTCTTTTGTCTCATCATCGAACAGCACTACATGGTCTGAATCCCAACGAATCGGGCGTGTTACGTGCAGTGCAATCTCCGGGAAGAACGTCAGCAGTGCCGGAATCTTATCGGAGACAACCTCTGTCGGATGATAATGACCATTATCCATCAGCGGCAGACATTTATCTTTGTTCATTGCAGCGTAGCTCAGTGTAAATTCGGCGGAGCCTACCGTATAAGCCTCAACACCGATACCAAATACTTTAGACTCAACACAAGGTTTTACCATCTTCGGATCGTATGGCTCGGAAAGGATTGCGTCGATAGACTCTTTATAGCGTACTCTTGGGCCCATTCTGTCAGCTGGAACATCCTTATATCCGTCTCCCGTCCAGATATTCATAACACACGGGATTCCTGTCTGCTCTGCAAAGTAGCTGGAAATACGGATACATGCTTTTCCATGTTCAATCCAGAATTTTCTTGTCTCTTCATCCGTGCTTGACAGTGTCAGACCGTCCTTTACTTTTTCATGTGAAAAGAATGTCGGGTTGAAGTCCAGTCCCATTCCTCTTTCCTTCGCAAAGTCCACCCATTTCTGGAAATGCTTTGGCTCCAGTTTATCACGGTCAACAAACTCTCCCTCTTCAAAAATTGCATAACACGCATGTACATTGATTTTTTTCTTTCCCGGCATCAGGCTCATTGCCTTGTCCATATCTGCAAGCAGTTCTTCCGGAGTCCTCGCTTTTCCCGGATAGTTTCCGGTTGTCTGGATACCGCCTGTCAGAGGACCGTCATGGTCGAACCCCATTACA
>DCKD01000059.1 GCA_002320245.1 Lachnospiraceae bacterium UBA1683 | reverse complement strand
CGCACAGATTTCCGCAAAAGACAAATCTTCCGTGAACTCTTTCTTTACGGACTGAATCATCCACAGTCCCATGATATTTTTCAGGAACCGGAACCGATGGTCATAGCCGCCTTCATTTGTAAAGTTTGCCTTCATACTCTCCATGGAACAGTCTGCCTCTTTCCGCTCAATTCCCATCAGCGACCAAGTACCGGAACTGATATAGATTACATTGTCATCGTTTGTCGGAACTGCCAGTACTGCGGAACCGGTGTCGTGTGTTGCCGGAAGAACAACTGTACAGTCAAATCCAACCTCTTCCTGAATCTCTTTCGTGAAATTGCCGACAACTGTCCCCGGCATAGATACCGGCAGGAACAATTCCTTATGATACCCAAGTAAATCAATCAGCTCATAATCCCAGTCATTTGTCTCCGGCGATACAAGCTGTGTTGTCGTCGCATTTGTATATTCCATTTTCTTTACTCCGGTCAGCAGATAATGGAAATAATCCGGAATCATCAGCAGGGACTCCGCTTTCTCAAGCTGTTCGGGATACTTCTCTTTCACTGCCATCAACTGGTAGATTGTATTAATCATTAGTTTCTGGATTCCCGTTCTTGCATATAGCCTGTCCAATGGTATTTTCTCATATACCAGATTATCCATCCCATTTGTGCGTCTGTCACGATATCCGACCGTATCTCCCAGAATTTTATCTTCACCGTCAAGCAGAACATAATCTACCGCCCACGTGTCGATTCCCATCGTAGCCGGAATTTTTCCGAGTTCTTTACATTTTTTCAAGCCATTTTTAATCTCTGTGAACAGCTCTTCCACATCCCAGCATAACGTACCGTTCTTGTCTTTCATTCCGTTCGGGAAACGATATACTTCCTCAAGCTGTATCTTACCGTCTGCCACAGACGCAAGCATATGCCGTCCGCTGGATGCCCCGATATCAACAGCCAAATAATACCTGCTCATTTTGTGCCTCCTTTATACTTTTTTTCATCTGGCTCTATTATAATTGGTAAAAGAATACAAAAAAAGGACGCTATTTATTTAAAAATACGTCCTTATTTGCATTTCTTCCTTGGAAATACAACCTTATTCTATTTTACTTTCCTGCCGCGGTATTCCTTCGGACTCATTCCATATTTTTCTTTGAAAATGCGGTAAAAATAACTGCTGTTATCATACCCGACCGATTCGATGATATCCGAAACCGAAAGTTTACTGTTGGACAACAGATACACCGCCTGATTCATCCGTTTTTCCTGCAGCAGCTCCTTATAAGTCTTCCCTGTTCTTTTTTTTATCTCGCGGCTCAGCCAGTAGACATCATATTTCATCATTTCCGCCAGTTCGGAAAGACTGCCGTTTTTATAATGTTCCTCAATATAATTCAGCACATTTCCCGTAAGCTCGTTATCATAACGTCTGCCGCCGGTCTCCATCTTATCCATATAGTTCAAAAGCTGCAGCAGGAGCAGCCCCATTGTAATCTGATTACAGCTCCGTTCATTTCCCATGTCATAAAAAACCGTCCAGACCATATTTTCAACAAGATTCTGTATCGTTGGGATATCCGCCACGTGAAAATATAAATATGAAGCCCTCTCATCGCCTTCCTTACCGCACAACGTTCCGACAAGGAATTCCTTCAGCAGATTCTCCTCCGCCCCCATCATGGAAAACGCCATGTTAAAAAATTCCGGCAGCACAATAAAATTTACCGCAATATCCTGTTCCTCCGCCGGAAGTATCTCCTGCCATGCATACTGATTCAAAAACAGTAAATCGCCCTGCTCCAGCACAACTTTATTCCCATCAATATAATGTGTCGTCCGCCCCTGACACATATGGATTACTTCCACATAATTATGCCGGTGTTTCGGGAAATGTATGAACCGGGTATGCGGACGAACCTGAATCAGTTTGCCCTTCTGCAGCAATTTGTCACAGTCTACAATCAGCTCCTTTTTTTCTGTATACAGCTTCTGCTCAATATTATTTTGTCCATCGAGAATCCGCTGCTCCTCATCTGTAATCACAGACAATTCTTTTAGTAATTCCTGACGCATTCTCTTCACCTGCCTTATAATCCCGCAGCAAGTTCTTTCGTCAGCTCCATATATTCCTTTGCACTGCGGCTGCTCTTCTTATAAGCCATAATCGGAATGTGATTGTCCTGTGACCACTCGATTCCGCTGTCCACACGGATAACCGTGTCAAACACTTTGACATTTTCTAGCTCTTTCAATACTTCCAGCGTCTGTTTAAAGTAGCTTTTCCGTGTATCCACTTTTGTAATCACGACACCGCCGATTTTCAAATCCGGGGCAATCTGTTTCACTTCTTCCAGAAATTCAAACATATTTCCAAGCCCAAACAAGCCCCACGGCGTGGACTCTACCGGAATAATGACTTCATCGGAAGCACAGAGAATGTTCATTACCCATCCACCCAGTGTTGGCGGTGCATCAATGAGAATGTAATCATACACCCCAGACTCAAGAATCTTTGCAAGCCCCTTTTTCAGAATGTACTCCCGCTGCCACTTTGTAAACAGCTCGTACTCAATGGAGCTCATGAGTGTAGATGAGGGAATTAAATCCAGATTCTCAAATGCAGAATGTATGATATAATCCGTCAAATCGTCCTGCCTTTTGATTCCCTCATACAGATTTCTTTCACTCTGCGCAAAGGCAAGCACTTTGTCTTCATCGAAGAGTGAAAGCGAAAGGTTCAACTGCATATCCCCGTCAACCAGAAGTACCTTTTTCCCCAAAAGCGTCAGCCCATACCCTACATTGGAACAGGTTGTGGATTTTCCGCTGCCACCTTTATTATTTGCAAAACAAATTACTTTTGTCTTTCCCATGTCGTTTTTCCTTCTTTCACTATGTTCACCAGACATCCGGCTGCCGGTTCTGTCACTTCCGCTGTCTGTCCTGTCAAGCCCCGCTGTCTGCTTTCCAGTCCACTGTTGCAGGACCATCCCCAAAATGCTTGGCCACCAGCCTGCAATACTCCTCATATGCCTCCACACCTGCAAACGTCTCCTTCAACGCATCGCGGACTCCCTTGTAATACCACCCGATTGCCGACTTACTCTGCATCCGGAACCGCATCCAAAGCCGTTCCCCACACATGGGGTAATCCCGGTTGATATCCCGCATATTCGACAGCTTGTCCGCCAGCCCAATCATCTGCATCTCCTCCGATGCCGTCCGCAGCCGCTCGATGGTCGTCCCTTTCCGTTCTTCCCACGTCCGGGATTTATCTTCGCTTTCTCCCGCCACGAGGCGTGCCACCCGCTCTCCGAACCTTTCCCGCAGTATCTCTTCCGTCACCCAGATACAATCCTCAATCGTATCATGTAAAATTGCCGCACAGACAATTTCTTCATCTTCCGTCATCGAGGATACGATATCCGCCACTTCGATTGGATGCACGATATATGGTCTTTTCGTCCCCTTCCGAAACTGTCCCTCATGTGCCCTCGTCGCGAACTCTATCGCCTCGTCAATCATTTCTCCGTATCCTCCCTGGATTTCCACCCACCATATTCTCGTCAAAGGTAATCGTATACCTTACGAAAATGATAACATAATTGACTATGATTCTCAATAAAAATAGTATACAATTTTATTAGAATCCGTTATAATCATTAGCAGAAAAAGGAGACAAAATTATGCATCAGAAAACAGTTCTGATAACTGGTGCCTCCCGCGGAATCGGGGCTGCCTGCGCGCTCACATTCGCCGGATGCGGTTATCATGTATTTTTAAATTGCAATAAATCCCTCGAAACTCTCAGACAGGTATCCCAACAGATTCGCATGCAGGGTGGTTCCTGTGAGCTGGTGGCAGGCGATGTCGGGAATCCGGATATTGTTGAAGAGATTTTTCAGAAGATTTCCACATCCCGCGGCGGTCTGGACGTACTTATCAACAATGCCGGGGTTTCCTATGTGGGATTATTAACCGATATGAGCAATGCCGACTGGGAACGGATTCTAAATTCGAATCTCTCTTCCACATTTTATTGTTCCCGCGCAGCAGTCCCGTATATGGTTTCCCAAAAATGCGGGAAGATAATCAATATTTCTTCCATGTGGGGACGTGTCGGCGCGTCCTGTGAAGCCGCTTATTCCGCCACCAAAGCCGGAATCAATGGACTGACGATGGCACTTGCCAAAGAACTTGCCCCAAGCAACATCCAAGTCAATGCTGTCGCCTGCGGAGTCATCGACACCACAATGAACGCACAGTTCAGCGAAGAAGAACGGCAGGCACTTGCCGATGAGATACCAGCCGGACGGTTCGGTACGCCAGAAGAAGTTGCCGCATTTGTACTGGATCTGGCAGAGAATCACAGCTACCTTACCGGACAGGTGATTGGATTTGACGGTGGATTTATTTAAAAAACACTCATCCCTGCGGCAAGACAAAATTTAGGTATTTCAAATCATCCAACGATACGCTATAATATCAATCAAGAATGGAAATGATACCAAGGTCAAAAGGTCATGTGTTTCATGCTTGCATGAAGAAACATGACTTTGAGATCCGCAAAACATGAGAAAGCAGCCCGATCAGGGCGAATTTCGAATGTTTTTAGGATTGCGGGAGCATGAAATGCGGAGCAATCCGTGTATCAAAGGAGTCAAAGTACCAGATGGAGAATTATATCATGATTGATGTACATGAAATCGAAAAAATATCTATGAATTGCTCTATGACTGAATTTGTAGGAACAACCGTCCTTGACACAATCGGACTGGTCATACCAGGCGTGGAGCCTGCACTTTTAAAGCAGATGAATCTCAAGAAATCCTACCGTAGTCTGGGGCTGTTCAGCTCCCGGACCGGAGCTGCCGGACAAATTAACGCCGTAGACGAAGCAGTCAAATCCACGAATACAGAAGTAGTATCCATTGAACTGCCCCGCGATACAAAAGGATGGGGCGGCCACGGCAACTATATCATCATTGGCGGTGACAACGTATCAGATGTCCGCCGGGCGGTTGAAATTGCACTTGAATACACTAAAAAGTATGCCGGTGAACTCTATATCAGCGATGCCGGGCATCTCGAATTCACTTACTCCGCTAATGCCAGTCAGGCACTCCATATGGCATTTGATGCACCAATCGGAAAACCGTTCGGGTTCTTCTGCGGCTCACCTGCTGCAATTGGAATGGTAATGGCAGATTTAGCAGTGAAATCTTCCTCTGTGGAAATCATAAAATATATGACGCCTGACTGTGGCACCAGCCACTCAAACGAAGTCATCGTTGCCGTAACCGGAGATGCAAGCGCAGTAAAGAATGCCGTACTCACCGCAAGAGACACCGGACTGCAACTGTTGGTATCATTGGGAAGCTATCCGCGGACGCCAAGTGAACCATACTTATGAAATAACTCATGGACGCGGGAAACAAGATTATGATTACTCATCTACGGAGCTGCCGCCTCAAACTTTCCCATATATTTCTCTGGACACATATGCTTTCACCCGGATTCCCTCCGGCACATATTTTTCTTCCAGCAACTGTCCATTTTTCCGGATCATCTGAATCTTTCCTGCATCTGCGAAAGTATACAGCCGTTCAATATAAATCTGTTCTTTTCTCAGGATTTCCAGCAGTACATCCTTTAGTTTTTCCAGTCCCTGCCCGGTTTCCGCGGATGTTGTAATGGTATAATCTGCCTGCAAATCCCGGAAATTTGCAGAAGAAATCAGCCTGTCCTGTTTATTAAACAAGGTAATGACCGGCTTTCCTTCTACTCCAAGCTGGCGGAGTGTATCGTATACAACATACATCTGTGTATCCATCTGCGGATTGGATGCATCTACTACATGGATAATGATATCTGCATACTTTGCCTCTTCCAGTGTGCTTTTGAATGCCTCAATCAAATGATGCGGAAGTTTCCGGATAAATCCAACAGTATCAGTCAGCAGAATCTGCTGTTTTCCCTCCAGCTCCAGTGCGCGGGTTGTCGTATCCAGGGTAGAGAACAGCATCGCATCTTCCAGAATCCCCGCATCAGTCAATGCATTTTCGATGCTGCTTTTTCCTGCGGAAGTGTAGCCAACCAAAGCTGCCACTTTCAGATTGGCGTCTTTCCGCTGCGAGCGGATCAGTTCCCGATGCTGCTCTACCTCTTTCAGTTCCTTTTTCAGCCGGCTGATTCTCTCGCGGATTAGCCGTCGGTCCATCTCCAGTTTCTTCTCGCCCGGGCCTCTCGTACCGATTCCTCCTCCGAGCCTTGACAGGGAACTTCTCAGACCAATCAGTCTGGATGCGCGATAACGCAACTGCGCCAGTTCCACTTGTATCTTTCCCTCACTGGAAACTGCTCTTGCCGCAAAGATATCCAATATCAGGAGTGTCCTGTCAATCACCTTACATTCCAGCTCTTCTTCCAGATGATTCAATTGTACGGAAGACAACTCATCATCACAGATAATACCGGTCGCCTCCTGCTCCCATAGCAGTTCTTTTAATTCCAGTAACTTTCCTTTTCCAATATAAGTTGCCGGATGAATGGACTCCCGGCTCTGAATCAGACGCCCGGCAACAACTGCCCCGGCTGTTTTTGCAAGCTCACCGAGTTCATCCAGTGATTCCTCCGCCGGTTCGCTGTCATCCACCTGCACCCCGACCAGAATCACCCGTTCTTCTACCTCTTTTAAATCATAAATTGCCATATATTCTATCTTGTCTCCAAAAATTCCATTTCTTTCTCTGCATCTTTATCGTCCGGATACTGGTTTACATACTCGCTGACTGCACTTTTCGCATTCTCCCAATCCTGCTGTTTTTCATAGCAGACAATCCGGTTGAATTTCATTTCCTGTATCACTTTGGAATAATCCACTGCCTCCTCCGACTTGGAAGCGGCAAGTGTCTCTGCTGATTCTGCTGTGGAAAGTCCTTGTTCCAATGCGCTGAGTGCACCGGCATAATCCTCCAACTGCATTGCGCATATTCCCATCAGATTGTAGAGAGTGGGAGTCTTCTCCCCGCCCAAATCAATCACCTTCTGAAAACTTTCCTGTGCTTTCCCATAATCCTTCTGCTCATAATAAGCCATTCCAAGTCCGCGGTAAGCCTCTGTTGCGTCTTTGCCTTTTGCCTCTGCCTGCTTTGCAGCCTGCTCGAAACTTACAGCCGCCTGCTTGTAATCGCCTTCTTCCATTGCTTTCGTTCCGTCTGCCCCGTAGTTTGCACAGCCTGTCAAAAAACATACTGCCGCTGCGAAAATAATTCCGTATTTTCTGATTGTGCAAGCTCTTTTCTTCATATTCAATCTCCATTCCACATCTCTATTCCGGGAACTTCAGTACCCAGAATGAATTCAATATATTAATCAGCATCACCGCCATATCCGCAATAATTGCATCCTGCATTGACACATAACCGAACAGTGCCAGCATGAGCAGTATCACTTTCATGCCAATCGCAAATATCATGTTTTGCTTTACCGCATTGACTGTCCCTTTGGATATACGGATTGCGTTAATAATCCGTTCCGGTTCATCCTCCATCAGAATAATATCTGCCGCTTGCAATGCCGCATCTGCTCCGAGACCTCCCATTGCAATTCCGATATCCGCCCTCGCAAGAACCGGAGCATCATTGATTCCGTCTCCAACAAACGCCAGCTTTTCCGACTCCAACTGGCTCTCCATAAAATCTTCCAGTTGTTCAACCTTGTCTTCAGGCATCAGATTGGCAAACACAGAATCAATCCCCAGTTTTTTTGCAACATCCTCCGCCACGCGGTCATTGTCCCCGGTCAGCATGACTGTCTCGATTTGATGCTTTTCCATCCAGCGCAGCGTTTTTCTCATCCCTTTGCGAATCATGTCAGAAATCAGAATATAACCTGCATACTCCCCATCCACGGCAACATGTACGGCTGTGCCGATTTTCGAGACAGGCTGATAAAACATGCCCTGACTGCTCATATATTTTGAATTTCCAATCAAAACACGTTTTCCGTCAATCTCAGCCTCCACACCAAATCCGGAATGTTCCTTTGTATATGACACACGCTCTGTGTCCACAGATTTCCCATAAGCCTCACGCAAAGAAACTGCAATCGGGTGTGTAGAGTATGCTTCGCCGTAAGCTGTCAGCTCCAGCAGCTCTTCCTCCGACATTCCCTTCGGGCTGATTTCACGCACGGTAAATACCCCCTCCGTCAATGTCCCCGTCTTGTCAAAGACAAATGTTTCCGTATCGGACAGTGCTTCCAGAAAATTACTTCCCTTAATCAGCACGCCCTGCCTTGACGCCGCGCCGATACCACCTAAAAATGCCAGCGGAACCGATACAAGCAATCCACACGGACATGCTGCAACAAGGAAAATCAGCCCGCGGTACATCCATGTCCCCGCATCATATCCCGGAAACATCATCGGTGGAAGTATCATAACGAGGATTCCAAGTAACGTGACTGCCGGTGTATAATATTTTGTAAAGCGGCCTGCGAAGTTCTCGGATTCCGCTTTTTTATCATTTGCCTCTTCTACAAGTTTCATAATACGGGCTGCCGTAGACTCTTCATATGCTTTATATACCCTTGCCTCCAGCATTCCGCTCAGATTCATGCTGCCGCTAAACAGTTTTGAGCCAATCTTAACTTCATTTGGCTGCGATTCTCCGGTCAGGGCTTTTGCATCAATCATGCTTGCCCCTTTTGTCACAACTGCATCTACCGGGACCTTTTCCCCGGGTTTGATTACAATTATCTGTCCGCGCCTCAGCTCTCCGGGACTGATTGTTTTTTCTCCGCTCCCGGTTTTCAAGTTAGCATAATCCGGCCTGATATCCATAAACTCTGCGATTGATTTTTTTGTATGATTCAGCGAGACTGCCTCCACTAAGTTTCCTACCTGATAAAATAAAAGTGCGGCGACCGCCTCCTTATGTCTGCCTACGAACATTGCTCCTGCTGTCGCCAAAATCATAAGGAGATTTTCATCAAAAAAATGCCGTTTCCGAAAATTTTTATATATTGTCCAGACAATTCCCTCCGACAGAACTATATAGGCTGGCAAAAACAACACCAGTTTCCATGACCCTGCCACACTCCAATAACCGGCAGCGATTATCGCACCCAGATAGAGTCCTGCCCCCGCTGCCAGTTCAATCAGCTTGATTTTTACATCTTTCGCCATTGCCGCCCCCTCTTCTCCGTGCTGCATCCACAATTTTCCATATATTTATTAATAGATTCCTGAACAGTTACAGATTCTTTATCCGTTAATATGCGGCCTCATGCTTCCGAGTAAATACTCTGCCACATCATCGGCACTATGCTGCGCCTCGCCTTCCTGTTGTTCCAGACAATTCTGGATTGCCTCGTTCAGCGACAGCATCTTATCATCCAGCTCTGAAACCATCTGCGCGCATTCCCGTAGCTCACGGCTGATATATTCCGGAGCATTTCCCTCAAACTTATAATAGATTTTGTGCTCCAGACTCGCCCAGAAATCCATCGCAATCGTACGTATCTGAATCTCCACTTTCGTATCCACCACACTGTCTGAGAGAAATATCGGCACGGAAACAAGCATATGATAACTCTTGTAGCCGCTTTCTTTCGGGTTCTTGATATAATCCTTGATTGTCATGACTTTCAAATCACTCTGATTTCCAATCATCTCCGCCAGCCGGTATATATCTGATGTAAACGAGCAGATTAACCGTACACCCGCAATATCGTTCACGTATTTAACCATGTTTTCTATAGATGTCTCGTATCCGTAGCGTTTTAACTTTTTTACGATGCTCTCCGGCGTCTTTATCCTCGTCTTAATGTGTTCAATCGGATTGTACTTATGTACATGCTGAAATTCATCGTTGAGAATCTCCAGCTTCGTTCCTACCTCTTTCAATGCTGCATTATACAGGAAGATGACAGTTTTCCAACTGTCCACATCCTCATAGTTCCTGATTGCATCCTGCATATGTTACAATCTCCTCCCCAAAGGTATTTTTTAAATATCGTTACGTCCATGTATATCATACCATATATACCCCTTACTGTCATACTGTTCATAATTTTTTAAGAAAACTATAAATCCAGTTTCATATCTCCGTAACGAATCCATTTTCTCTTTCTCATAAATTCGGAGAACCCGAGCGTCAGCAATGCCGGAAGCAGCACCTGGACTGTAATGATTTTTACAAAAACAATGATTGGTTCTTCTGTCTGTGTCATTACCTGCCATGTCATCAACTGTCCCACCAGTCCCGCAGTCCCCATCCCGGAGCCGGTTGCATTATTTGTCATATGCAGAGCCATCGTTCCTACCGGTCCGAGAACTGCGCTGGACAAAATTGCCGGAAACCAGATAACGGGACGCCTTACAATGTTCGGCACCTGAAGCATCGATGTCCCGATTCCCTGTGCCAGCAGACCGCCGAATCCATTTTCCCGAAAACTGGCAACCGCAAATCCAACCATGTTGCAGCAACATCCAATCGTTGCCGCACCTGCTGCCAACCCGGACAGATTAAGCACAACGCCGATTGCCGCCGAACTGATTGGCAAAGTCAGAATCATCCCCATCAGCACAGAGACAATAATTCCCATCAGAAATGGCTGCTGCTCTGTTCCCCAGTTAATCAGCTCTCCGAGCCATGCCATGAACCTGGAAATCGGCGGTCCGACAGACAGCCCGACTCCGGCTCCCACTCCGATTGTAATCAGCGGGGTAAGCAGGATATCCAGTTTTGTCTTTCCTGCTATCAGAATCCCAACCTCGATTGCGAGATACGCCGCAACAAACGCGCCCAGCGGCTCCCCGGGTCCGGAGAGCACGACCGCCCCATTTTGTAAGATTTCCCCTGACAATATTATATTTGCAAATGCTCCAATCATACCCGCGCTTGCCGCCGATACGGTAACCAACTGACTGGCATCGAATTTTTTTGCTACACCGACACCGATTCCGGCCCCGGTCATCGCCGCCGCAGCCTTACCTGTCAACACAATCAATGCTCCGGTATTCCCCCCGGCAAATGTCCCAATCTGCTGGATAATGGTTCCGATAATCAGCGTTGCGAACAGACCGTGTGCCATTCCGCCCAAACCGTCTATAAAAATCCTGTCCAATAATTTTTTCATTCCACTTTCTCCTTGTACATTTCCTGTTGTGTAAAGCGCCCCGCTTCACTGCCTGCTTATGAGCGCAGATTGATTTACCGCGTTCGATTGCTTTATTTTAACACTCTCCTGGGAAAATGTAAATCACGGGCAAGTACACCGGATAATAAGTTTCTGCTATATACACGAAGGATGATGTCTTCGAGTACAAGGCGCCTGAATGAGGCGTAGCGGTGACTACGACGATTGAAGGCAACGAAGCAATCGAGACATCAGGCAAGTGCATATAGCAGTTAATTTATATTCGGGGTACTAGGTTTCCCTCGACTTTTATTTTATTCAATGCTATACTCTGTTTTACAGTAAACAATACATGGGAGGTATATTATGTTCCGATTATGGGGAAAAGAATTTAAAGAGAACCATCTGGTGCGCGATACTGTTATCTGTGACAATACAGACGATACACGCACGCATAAAATTTTCAATGCGCTGGATGCCATCTGCTATGAGTTTGATTTGAGTAAGCCAATCTGGCTTGACACCACGATTGCCGATTTCAAAAACCATGACAAAGCACGGTTTTATCAGGATAATTTCGTAGATTCCATTGACTTTGACTATCTGGAAATCCAGATTATTGAAGAATAATTGTTTTGGTTTGATTTGGCATTTCTATGGAAAAGTTGGGCACGCTGAGCTATATTACATTGTCCGCAGCCATGATGCCGCTGCTTTTAAAGTGCGCCCGCGGACTCTCCTCCATATCGAAAATCTGAGGAACGAAAAATAATTTCTTTCCCACTACCCTTTGTTTTCTAGTACACCGAATAATAAGTCCCGTAACAGTTCAGCCTTCCGGCTGAACTGTTACTAAGTTCCTGCTATATTCGGGGTGCTAGCATCTCTGCAATCTGTTTTGCCGCCGGCGTGTTCGCCACGCCGCCTTCTGCCGTTTCCTTCAAAGACACATGCATGCTTTCTCCGATTTCTTTCATCGCATCAATCACCTGATCCGGCGGAATCCTGCTTGTGATTCCCGCCATCGCCATGTCTGCACAGGAAAGCGCATTTACGGCTCCGATTACGTTTCGCTTGACACACGGCACTTCAACAAGACCGGCTACCGGATCACACACAAGCCCTAACAGGTTCTTCAGCGCCATTGCAGCCGCATGTGTAATCTGCTGTGTATCCCCGCCTTTCAGATAGGCAAGCGCGCCTGCAGCCATTGCCGATGCCGCACCGATTTCCGCCTGACATCCCCCCGCCGCTCCTGCGATAAATGCGCGGGACGCAATGACCTGTCCAATGCCTGCCGACGTATACAAAGCTTTGATAATCTCCGTCTCCGCTGCCATACCATCCTGATAAAACGGGACAAGTACTGCCGGAAGCACTCCACATGCGCCCGCTGTCGGCGCCGCAACAATCCGTTTCATACAGGCGTTCGATTCTCCCATCTTCAGTGCCTGCGCAATCACACGGGAAACAAAATCCCCGCAGAGTGTATCCCCCTGTCTGCGGTATTCCTCCATCTTGCCGCCCATGCCGCCGACCAGTCCGCTGTTAGACATCAGATTCGAATCGTAACTGCCGCTTGCGGAGAGCATTGCATCCCACATCTTTTTCATCATAGCAAAGGACTCTTCCATTGTTACGGTTCTTTCATTCATATCATCTGCAAGTACCGCCTGCCAGAATGGGACCGAGTGCTCTTTGCAGTATTCTTCCATTTCCTGTAGTGATTCATATGCCATTTATGCGCCCTCCCCGTTGATATATGTTACCTTGATAATACCGTCCATTTGCTCAATGGTTTCCACAATATTATCCGGCAGCGGCTGGTCCACTTCCGCAACCATAACCGCCTCACCGCCTCGCTTGATGCGGTGCAACTGTAATGTTGCAATATTAATCGGCAAATCTGATAACAGGGAAGTCACCTCTGCGACCTGTCCCGGCTGGTCATAATTATGCACAATCAAGGTTGGGCAGTCCGCGGTACAATTTACCGTCACGCCATCCACTTTATTGAGCATAATCCTTCCTCCGCCGATGGAAGATGCCTGAACTTGCAGTGATTTTCCATCCGCACCAACCGCCTGGATCAGCGCGGTATTCGGGTGTGCTCCGGAAATCTGAACATTCTCTATCTGAAACTGCATACCTCTTTCTTCTGCAATCTGAAAACTGTCGGGAATCCGCATATCATCTGCTTTCATTCCCAAAAGCCCTGCCACAATCGCCTTATCCGTACCATGCCCCCGCCCGGTTGCCGCAAACGAACCGTGGAGCCCGATTTTCGCCTGCACCGGCATACTGCCGAGCAAGGTTCTTGTAATATAGCCAATCCGCACGGCACCTGCTGTGTGTGAGCTGGACGGTCCAACCATGATTGGTCCAAGAATCTCAAATATATTCACGCCAAGTACCCTCTCCTTTTGTACTGTCATATTTATTCACTCCCCTCAGTGAACAAGGGTTTCCCTTTGCCCACTGAGGGGAAACGGCGAACATACTTCATATTATACTGCGAACCGGGCAATTGTCAATTTGATTCTTCCGGGCGCGGTCAGGTAAACGGTAACAGTCCAGCCTTCCGGCTGAACTGTTACGGCAGGCGTTACGTTTCAGCTTTCGTCCAGAGCATGGCACATAATCACTCATTCCGTATTGCTGCCAGCGGACTCAGCTTCATGGCTCTTAATGCCGGGAAATACCCCGCCGCCATTCCGACAAATACTGCAAATGCCATAGATGCCAGCACGAGCCACGGCGGAATATAGGAAATATTCCCGTCCAATCCCATCGCGCTTCCATGCCCGGTGAGCAGATTGATGGCAAAGGACATCAGAAAGCTGAGAAGATTTCCGACAAGCCCTCCGATAAATCCAATAAATGCCGCCTCTAACAAAAACATCTGTTTTATATTTTTCAGACTGCATCCCAATACCTTGATGACTCCGATTTCTTTTGTACGCTCGTATATGGACATCATCATTGTATTCATAATGCCGATTGCCGCAACAAAAAGTGATACTGCACCGATACCGCCCAATACCGCCTGTACCATGGCAAACTGTTTCTGCATACTCTGCAAGTATTCCGCATTCGTGCTGACTTTATACCCTTTTGCCTGAATCTCTGCCGCAAGTGCGTCTACATTTTCAATATCATCTGCCACAACCTTCGCACTCGTATATGCAAAAA
This sequence comes from Lachnospiraceae bacterium UBA1683, assembly GCA_002320245.1. Taxonomy (GTDB): domain Bacteria; phylum Bacillota; class Clostridia; order Lachnospirales; family Lachnospiraceae; genus Schaedlerella. Next base: position 3,696 of record DCKD01000059.1, on the reverse strand, counting down.
ATTTGTACGGTTTTCCGGTCTTTGTCGTAGGCTGCCCCGGAATTGCACGGCCGCTGTACTCCTTCTTCAGCATGTTTTTCAATGTTGTGATGTCGCAATATACATAGTAGGAATTTGCGTTATAAGAGTTCAAATCCCCCTCAACAAGCCCGCTCCCATGAACCACATATTTTTTCGGTGCCTTCACGCTGCCCGCACCGGTTCCGTTGGAAGAGGCTTCGGAAGTATCCGACGTTCCCTGAGCACTGCTATTTTGCTGTGAATCGAAATAAGCCTGCTGATCAAGCACAAGAAACATCTGGTCTTTCATCAAATCAATATCCGGAAGCTTTCCGGTTTCCCAATATCCCTTATTTGTTCCTTTTTCATAAAAATTTTCAATTACAAAATTTCCGAATACGAGATCCAGAGTCGCACTGTCTGCCTTTGGCAGCGTACTGCCTTCCACAAGGTTCATGTTCATCTGCTCCAGAGCCTCCGTTGTCATACCTGTAAGCTGAATATATCCGTAATATTTGCCTGCCAGCAAGATTGAACTCATCGAAAGCACCGGCGATGCGCTTTTTACATGTTCCATTTTCCCAAGCTCCTGAACGGTATCATCCGTCACATATTTCGTCGCCTCCTGGTCACTTCCGCTGTCACCGAAAGAGTACATCTGATTTCCCGCGTCCATACCGGTTACTGTAATCGCAGTCATGCCGCCGGACTGTTCAATCTCACGGTAAAGTGACTGCTGCATGCCCAGTCCGAGGGAAATCATGACGACGATGGACGCCGTTCCGATGACAACTCCCAAGATAGTCAGGATACTTCGCAATTTTCTACGCCTGAGGTTGCCGCTACTCATCCTCAGTAAATCGATCCACCTCATCTGCCAAATCCTCCTCAATAAGCAATGCCTGTTTCCTCTTCTTTCTCCGAACCAGCATAACTGCCACAACGACTGCCGCCAATACAACAACCGCAATTACCACAGGGATTACAGGGAAACTTTTCTGCTGTCCCTGTGCTTCCATCCCGGTCATCTTCGCGCCTTGATCTGCCGCAGGGGTTACCTCCATCTCAAATTCTTTTTCCGCTGTCGATACTTTTCCCGATTCATCTTCATAGCTGACTGTCATTTTACACTTTGTCCCCGCAGGTACCTCCGATTCTCCGGTCAGCATCCCATCCACGGTTCCGGTTGCACCGGATTCAACATTTCCTACAAATACGTCTTTTCCACTGATTCCATCACCGGAAAATTTTACTTTGACATTATATAGTTTCACACGTCCGGTATTGTAAATGCTGCAAGCCAGATTTGCCTCTTCCCCCACCTGAATGCTCTCCGGGGAAAGCTCGATATCACTAAATTCAAATCTTGCCGCCTGCTGCACCGGAATCGCCAGACTGGATTGACCTTCATACTGCGCCGCATTTCCATCTTCATATTTCATGGACATTGCAATGCTGTAAGGTTTCTGAACAAGGTCCGCCCTCGCATTTAAATCAATGGAAATGTCTTTCGTCCCGCCTGCCGGAATACGGTCCAGATAAATAGAACTGGAGCCGGATGCCGGAAGGAATGCCGGAGCTTCAGCCGCTGCGTCAGTCCCCGCAGACGGCGCCTGCATGTCAAATAACATGTTGCAGACATCCGTTGTTGTGGATGTATTTTTCACGTGCACTGTCAACTTGAAGTTGTTACCCGCATTGACCGTTCCCGGGTTCGTGGAAAATCCGGTTACAATCACACGCGGAACCGATTTGTTGTCCGATTCGTTTCCGCCGGACGCTGTGATATCTCCATTATAGACACCGCCTGCGTCCGCAATCTGCTGCGCAGAGATACCGCTGCCGTCCCATCCTGCGTCTGCGCCATTGTTTTCCTCCTGATTCTGACTGCCCTGCTGGTCCTTGTTTTGATCCTTGTTCTGATCCTCCGGCTTCGGCTTTGCAGTTGTCCGGACATAAATTGTCCTTTCAACTGCCGGATATTCATTCTGTCCATCATCGTAGGAAATGGTGAACGGAGTCTTGTAGGACTTTGTCTCTACGTCGGAACGCACCGTAAGCTCCCATTTTGCCTCCGCGGCCTCTCCCGCCTTAACCGTTCCCAGATTCTGCTCATAATTCATGTCTTCAATCTCAAACGGCCAGTCGGATGCATTGTTAATAACCGGAGTAATCCGGACATTCTGCGCATCTGTGTTTCCCGCATTCTCCACCTTCACAACAAGACTTGCTTTATCCCCTGCATTATATTTCGGTGTTTTCTGCCCGGTTCCGACTGACAGGCGAATCTTCGGAATCGCTGTTTCCGCTGCCTTCTGCTCCTGCTGTACATTGACTTCCTGTGGACTTTCATTTTCCTGTGCCCGCACAGAGTCTGCCGGAATCATCGCTGCCACCATTGCAAAACTGATCATCACCCCTGTTATCTGTTTCGAATATCTCATTTTGATTCTCCCTCTCTTTCCTCGCTTTTCCTTTTTCCGTCCGGTTTATCAATTTCATTGTGTTTCCTTTTTTCACCTGTTTTGTCCTCTTCCGGTAAGTTATCCGCCTGTTTTAGACGGTTGTCCTCAATCTGTACGATTTTTCCATCAATAATGTGAAATACCCGGTCGGCATACTCCGCCAGATGGTTGTCATGCGTGACCATGACCAGTGTTTTTTTCTGTTCCCGTACAATTCGCTGCATCAATGCCATAACCTCTTCTGAAGTATGGGAATCCAGATTTCCCGTCGGCTCATCCGCAAATATAATCTTCGGGTCAACCACCAGTGCCCTTGCAACGCCGACTCTTTGCTGCTGTCCTCCCGACATCTGGTTTGGCATATGTTTTTTATGCTTTTTCAGGTTTACCAAATCCAGCATTTTATCCGCTTTCTTAAGCCGGGTACTTTTAGACTCACCGCGGAAACTTAATGGAAGCGCTACATTTTCCAGCGCATTCATCGTTCCAATCAGATGAAACGACTGAAAGATGAATCCGACGTTATCACGCCGAAACTTTACAAGCCCATCCTCATTCAATCCCTCTATGTGTACTCCGCTGATAATGACTTCTCCTTTAGTCGGTTTCTCCAGACCGGCCAGCATATTCAAAAGCGTGGATTTTCCAGAACCGGAAGTCCCGACAATCGCACAGAATTCTCCCTTATATAGCTCAAAGTTTACCCCATCGAGCGCCCGCACAACCGAATCCCCGACACGGTAAAGTTTGTACAGGTTTTTTACTTCAATCACCTTTTCCACAATGCCCCTCCTTCCTGTACACTAATATGGGAATATTATATAAGAAAATATGAAATATTTATATTAGGAAATACTTAAGAAATACTTAAGATTTAATACGAGAATACTAGGCGTATAATCACTTTTTTGTTACTAACGTGTTACTAACCGGACGTTTTTCTTATTACCAATCCAAAAGCATTTACTACTGTTTTTAACCATGAAGATGATACAATATTCCCCGGAACTACGCTGTTCCGGGGGCTTTTTCTGATGGTATGCAACACGGAAGTTAATCTTATGTACCTTTTTTCTGGCAAATAAAAAGCACCCCATCGCGGGTGCTTAATCACTTTACGCTGTATTGATTTTTAACATAGTTTACAATCACATCTTTATTGCCAAGATTAGACGCCTCAATAAATGATAGTAATTCACCAATCACCTCTTCGGTCGAACAATCATAATTA
>DCKD01000053.1 GCA_002320245.1 Lachnospiraceae bacterium UBA1683 | reverse complement strand
GCGTTTAATTTGCCGAATAACACTTTCACAGATGCCTGTCCCTTTTCATCGGTGGTGACAACCTCCGTTGTGCCATCCGGCAAGGTATGTCTGAACTTTGCACCCGGGATCACAATGTCCGTACCTTTGAGTTTCTTGACGATGTTCAGGTTCAGGGACTGCTCTGGGATAATTGGCTGGTTGTAGGTATATACATTTTCTGCATCTCCTGATTCAGTAATTTTGCACACAAATATTTCATCATTAATCAAATATCCATTCGGAGCTTTTGTTTCTTGAATGGTTACAGTTCCAAGTGGCAGTGTAGGCACGCCTCCCATCATATATAATTCGTCACCTGAAACTAAATAATCTTTACTCAATGAAACAATACCATTCTTATTAGTTCTAAACACCCATGTACGAACAGCTGTTTTACCAGATTTTGCAGGATCTGCATCGTAAAGACCTTGGTAATATTTCACTGTAAATTCTGCCCCTTCTAGAGATGCAGAACCTTGTGGTTTATTTTGGTTTGTTTCTCTATCAATTTTGCCAAGAATAACTCCAATAGGGTCACTCTGTGGGATATCCTTTACATTCAACTGTGCTGTCTCATTGGGCTTTACCTGTACCGTATACACCGTCTTGTCCAACGCATACCCCTTTGGAGCGGTAATTTCTTTTACAAAGTAAGTTCCTGCATCCAGCGTACCGTTTAGGTTTGCTACGCCATTCTTATCGGTCGTGAAACTTAATCCAGTCCCGGATGTACATTCCTTATTCTTCCAGATGCCGTAAAATGCACCCTCCAGACTGTAGCAGTCACTTCCGTTGGTAATTTCTGCGTTTGCAGATGTTTTTGTCAGACGAACCGTGCCCTTACGTGGAACACTTTCCAGCCACACAATATCCTGATTGTTATTGGGTGCAATCATCACCTTCCATGCATCCCATTCTGCTGCGGAATCATAAGCTCCCGTCCCGTTATTTTTTACGCTAGCTGCACGCTGAACAAAACTTTTAATTCCTGCCGCATAACTGGAACTGAGTCCTGCAAGACTTCCGCTGTATACATAGCCAATCGCTGCATGTGCATTCGCATACATGTTGCCACCCGGAACGTTCGGGTCATAAAAAATGCTCCCTGCCGGGAAACCTCCTATCTTTCCGTCCAGCGGTCCGCCCGGCGCACACATCAGGCACACTTTTACCATGTCATTGTTCAGCTCATATGCCGCAAAATTCCCACTAGGGGTCGGGGAATTTGGCTGTGCACAATATCCGAGGTATTTCCCATCAATACTGAATTTGTTTGTATTCCAGTTTCCGTAATGAATTGATTCCCCCGGAGTGACTCTTACTACCTGTCCCTGTGCTGTTCTGAACATTGTCTTTCCTGCATTAATCTGCGGTTTATAATCAAGAATATCATTTCTCTTATTTCCTACAAATCGCATGATCTCCGCTCCCAATCCCAACGGGTCATCCGAATCCAAGTCATACACCTCGGATGCATCGGGGTCAGCTTCTGTTGCCTTTTCCTGAATCGTAGCTGTTTCATTTCCTTCTGCATGGACAACGGAGGATTCCGGAGGCAGGCTCAGTGCCCCCAGTATAAGAGCAAGCGCAATGGCAACTATCTGTTGCATCACTTTCTTTTTCTGCATTTTTTCTCCTTTCTTGAACCCACCATTTTTCTGGTGTGTCCTAACTTTTTATTCCTCTGCTTTTTCCGGAGGACTTCGAGAACTACCTTTCATAATTGCACGCTCCTTTCCTTTTTTCTCCTGTTTTTAAGTATCAAAAAAGGAACCATCCTCTGATGATTCCTCATTGATGTGCCGAAATCCGGTACGTTATATTTACTTGTCATTTCTTAACATATCTGCCTATGTGCAGCAGCGGGATGCGAGATGTGTACCGCAAGCTTTCACTCTTCGTCCGTCTGGCAACTCCCCGTCCATCCAGCACTTAACGCACATATCTCTACTCTGCTCTTTGTTTTTACGGGTCAGAATTATATCACACCTTTTTATAAGGTGCAACTAATCTCCCACATGTTTTTCTTTCAACATAATGCCTTTTATCTCTTGAATTGTTTTTTCGTCAAAAAACAATTCTACCTTACCACAAAATTTACATATCGCTACTTTAGGTGTCTTCTCGTACTCCGGGATATTCAAAAACCGTCCTATCTTTGACTGTCCCATGTATCCAATCGTAAATTTATCTGCACCACCTGTTATTTCTATATTTTTGTCCTCAACCATCACGTTTCCACATCTTTCACACTTTCTCATTGTTTTTTCTCCTCTCTCACCTGTATCAAAAGAGGAACCATCCTCTGATGATTCCTCTTTGATGTACCGAAATTCGGTACGTTCCCTTATTTTATTGCACCACATCCACTGCACGTGTATCCATCGCTTACCGTCTCGTCCCATGCTGCACTGTCCTGTACCCAGCGTGTGCCATATACTGCATCGTGATGCACTGTATATGTATTTGTTCCTGTTTGCACCTGGATATAAGAGGAGTGGTATCCTCCCGGTTCATAATTTAATAAGTGTTTTTCATTATGGGCAACAGGGTTTTCTGTTATATCCTCGCCACATTGATTACAATACCAATGCAATTCCATTTCATAAACTGGTTCACTCACTGGCTCATCCCAAGCCTCGCTCACCACATACTGCTCATTATGTCCTGTTGCCTCGTGATGGACGGTGTGTGTCCGTTCTACCCAGTTATGTGTATGTGACGGTACTGACGGTTTGGATGTATTCCCGCCATTGTTGGTGTTTCCACTGTTGTTATCCCCACTGGATGGTTTCTGTGTTGCACTGTTACTTCCGGAAGATGGCTTTGAGTTCCCCGGATTCTTATTTTGGTCTGCACCGCTATCTGATTTTGATGAGCTGCCTTTGTCACTGGTGCTTGCAGTTGTTTTATTATCCGCTTTCTTTGAATCGGATGATGCTGTTTCTTTTTTATCTTCCGTTTTCTTATCTGAATCCGCTTTCTTGTCTGTGTCAGACTTTTTATCGTTTTCCGCAGTTTCCTTATCGTCCTTTACGGTAACTTTGTTGTCATCACCGATTACCGCAGAACCGTCCTCTACCAGCTCCTCTGCCTTATCTTTATCAACCACCGTAATCTCAACGGTATCTTTAATTACAGATGTTGTCCCTGATACATCCGTCTTGTCTGCATCGGTTTTATTTGTACTCCATTCTTTGTTTCTACTCGGGTGTACCGGAATTCGGTACGTTTATGTCACGTTCATTTTTCGCCCTACACATAAATGATTTCATTCAATACGATCTCTTCCGCCCGGTTATGGATGCTGTTCATTTTTCTGACCCATTCCATCTGTTCTCTGCTTTTCAGTTCCTCCGTTACGCCCTCCGCTTCCTTCATCTGTTTCTCGAGCATATCCATCCGTTCCTCTGCCTGTCTCTCTATCTCCACCAGATGTTCGTTCATTTCATCCATCAGCACCATTCCCTGAAACTGGGAGGAACGGTGTTCCTGTAGGAACCGTTTCCGCATCATCCCATATTTGCCAATGTATCCATCTACCTTTTTCATCGTGAGATTGGGAATCAAAAATTCCCCGCATTCAATGTAATCCAACTGTGCAATGCCTTGCCCCACGATGTCCTGCTCTTCCTCCATATTTCTTTCCTGTCCCATCATGCCGTCTCCTTCCATCGCTCCCATCTGATCCATTATACTTTTCCTTCCTGTACCGAATTCCGGTACGTTCAATCCTCTCTTTTCGGTTTCTTGTTTTTGATCCTGTCTGAGCCTAATTGATCCAACAGCTCTGCATATCTGCTGAGCCTCTCAGCTTGGCTGGCGGGATCTGGTATCTGGGTTTTTTCCTCTATCGGTATTCCCTTTTCCAAAAGACGTATTTCTTTCCTCCTGCGTTTATCTTCCTCCTTCCATTTCCTGAATATCCCCGGATCCTCTTTTAACTCATTTGCAATATTGTATACCATCAATCTCAACAGATAGTCCGGCATCTGTCTGTTTCCCGACTCCCAATCCTGAAGTGTCCGGAGCGGGATACGGAAGTATTCTGAAAATTGCCGTCGGTTCAATCCCGTGTCCTCCCGTAACTTAATCAGTTGCTCTCTCTTATCCATAGCATCCACCTCCCTTTGATAATTCGCATTGTGTTTTTTCTTTATATTTATAATATCACGCTCTGCGCACATTGTCAACTGTATTTTTGCAAAGATTTACCCTTGTCTCTCCACGAAAAAAGGAATCCTCACTTCCGTCAGATTCCTTCCCGTTTCCTTATTCTTTTTACAATTCTATCATACCACCCCGGAAATGGTATGTCTAGGTTACTTTAGGTACAGTTTTTTTCTGATTTTGACAAATGTGGCGTATGCTATTTTACAATAGACTTCTTTTTCTCGGAGTCCAACCTCAATCATTACATTTTCGCACTTTCTCATTGTATTCACCTCTCTCACTTGCATCAAAAAAGGAATCTACCATATCCGTTCCTCTCCTTCCTTCTCCGCTTCACGCAGCCTGCGGTACAGCGTGCTCCTGCTGATTCCCATTGCATCAGCGACTTCCTCTCCGGAAGTTGCGTCCATCCACCGCCGTACTTCCCTTGCCGTGATTCCCGCCCGTTTCGTCCGCCTCCTCTTTGCGCCCGCCTTCCTGGTTCTTCTGCGCAGCACTTCTGCTTCATCCCAGCAAAAACACATCTGCAGGGATTCATTTCCTTGGTGTTAATTAGGAAATCATAGATGCGGCAGCATCTTTTTGCCATTTTTGAGCCAAAATGTTCTCTTCATTTATTCCGTTTCCGCAAAAAAACTTTTACGGAAAAAGGTTCGCTTTCAGGATTCTCTTTTACCTGTCAAAATCAGGCAGTTTGTTTGAGTGGGAATAAATGCCGACCTGTCCTTCCCGCCTGAATTTTATGATGAAGTTTATTCATGTTATACCCAATCGCCAGCAGGATACTCTGGGCGATTACATTTGCTTTCCCTCGATATAAATATCGCCTGAATTCCATATCCTCTTTGATGTTTGCAAAGCTTCCTTCCGCCTGTATGCTACAACGTTGATTATTATATCATAGAAAAAGGCGTGGAAACAAGCTGTATCCGCTAATCATGCAGGAGGACTATTATATTTTTCTTCTGCAAAAACAGTAAAAAGGCAGGTACTTCCTGCCTTTTTACTGTTTAATACTTTAAGTCTTTATTTTTTTTTGATAAAGATTATATAGAATATTAGCATAATAAATCCAATTAATCGTATCAAATCTGATATTTTTGGATATCCCAATATATGCTTAATTGGAAAACTAGAAATCAGTAGTAGAATAATTAGTAGCATGAACAAAATGCGCAATGATTTTTTCATATATGCTGTATACTCCCACTTAACTTATTGAGATGTAAACCAAATTGATTGAGTGGTCGTTCCAAAGTCAGTTTGAATATACATAATGATTCCTCTACCAGGAGCAGCCGCCTGTTCAACTTGCCATCTATAAATTAATGTGCCTACACCAAGGATACCAGCTATTCCACCAAGTACACTTCCTAAGTTTCCAGGAAGAAATCCTAAAAGTCCACCTATTGTTGCACCATCACCGGCGGCTGATAGTCCGTCAATTAAATCTTGAGCTTCATCAGAATTCATATATACTTCTGTAAGACCGTACCAGTGTGTAACAACTTTGCTTTCTCCGCGTGCGCGAGTGCTTGGTAGAAGAATTATTGCCGAATAATTTTCATCTATATAAGCAGTTCCTTGAATCACCAAACTATTCATGCTTGAAATTTGTGCTTCTACAGCTGTAATAATGTCGTTAGAAAATCCATCGGATAAAGCAGCTTCTGTATCAAATACTATTAATCCATTATCATCTTTTTTTAGAAACTGTTCCAATTCGCTTATTGATGTATCTTCTGCTTCATCAATGGGGGCGGCATAGGTCATGATTCCTGTAGATAATGTCATTGCTAAGGTAAGAACAACTGCTATAAGTTTACGGAAACACTTTTTCATTAAGATTCCTCCTCTCTATATATTAGATTTCATAGAACAAATTAAAAATTTAATTCTTAAAACTCTCCATTGGTATCACGCTCCTTAGTACAATCATATGTTCCGGGCAAATATGCCGTATTATAGAGTATGTTGGTAATGCTCCATTTTTTCGGTCTTATAATAAGCGCTAAGGGAACTGTCTACCACATTTTACGGCACTACTATTTATTGAATTATTATAGCACTATAGCGGCTCAGTTGTCAAGAATTTCTCGATATATGGCACGACAAACGCATGAATCTTTT
>DCKD01000022.1 GCA_002320245.1 Lachnospiraceae bacterium UBA1683 | reverse complement strand
TACTTTATGCCAAGACCTCTTTTATTTTGCATGAAAAGTGAACAATCAGTCTGTTATAGTGTGCCTGATAACACTTATGAGATACCGGATTGAATATGCAGATGGGCGGTGCTGTAATTTTGCCAACAGCCGGAAAGACCTTCTGGAATGGCTGGAACTCTTAAAAGATGAAGAAATCACAGATATCCGGAAAATTTATAAAAATGGTGTGACAGTTTCCGTATTTGAAACGTACCGAAATTCGGTACAGGTTAGAAAGGAGCAGCATGGGTAGATGGAAGGCCGCGTGATGAAACTGAATGACAATAGCGTCAAAGATATTTTAAAACATCACAAAGAACTGACGGAACAGATCCATATGCGCATTATCGACATCAGAAAAAAGATTGATGAGACGAATGAACAGTTAATTGAGGTTGCATCGTATCCGAAGATTGACCTGGACCAGGGGGGAGAAAAGGGTGGTACCTACAAAGATTTATCGGATGCTTATTTAAGATATCAGCACCTGGTTGAGGATACTGAAAGGGAACTGACTGATGAAATGCTGCAGTTAATCACAGTGGCTGAAGGGATCCAGCGGATGTACATCTGTTTCCAGGCGCTTGCAGGGGATGCATATAAGATTTTAAATGAACTGTATGTGAAAAAGATGCCATATAAAGCGGTGGAATCAGAATCGGGATTGAACCATAGGACTTTTGAGCAACGCAGAAAACAAGCAATAGGAGAAATCCAAAAGTTATATAACAGTGATCTGACGAATGCTCAGATTGTGAAGTGCTCGGGATTGGGAAAGGAGCAGAAAAAAAGGGATACAACCGGGCAGTATGAGCAGATGTCAATTTTAGATATTTTGAAATAGCAAGACATAAAACATACGAACGTACCGGATTTCGGTACACGGAAAAGGAGAAAAGAGTGATGAAAACAATAGCAATTGCAAACTTAAAGGGCGGGGTTGGAAAAACGACGACAACTGTAAATCTGGCATATAGTCTGGAATATCTCGGGAAGAAAGTATTGGTGATTGATTTAGATCCACAGTGCAATTGTACAAGGTTTTTTGCAAGAGTAAGCAACCAGGGGAACACCATTGATGGACTGCTGCGGAATCCGGAAAAAATCAACCGCATGATTTACCGGACCAAATACAATGGAATCGATATTATCAGAGGGGCATCGGATGCAGAGTGTGAAGATCCACATCTGTTAAAGCGGGCACTGGAACACCGGAACAAGGACTATGATTTCTGCGTGATAGACACCCGGCCTGTGTTTGACACGCTTACAAGGAACGCATTCCATGCAGCCGACATTCTTCTGACGCCGATCAAGTTTGACAACTACTGCCGTGATAATCTGGCACTTGTGGAGCATTTCTATGATGAATATGTGCTGGAGGAGAATGATGGCCTGGAGTGGATGATATTTGCAAATATGGTTGCAAATGCGAAAGCACAGAGAAAAACCATGGCGGATATATTGGATAAGCACAATTATCCGATCCTGGACACTTGTATTAGCCGTTCTGCCGTAGTCGACAATGCGCTCGGGCTGTATAAACCAGTATTGAAACACCGGAAAAACAGCACGGTGGCGTTGGATTATCTGGAATTGGCAAAGGAACTGATAGGATAAGGGGGTGTGGCAGATGGCAAAGATAACGAACGTGTTCCAGAAAGGCGAAGTTAAGAAAGAAACACACCCGAAACGCATCACAAAGTGGATTCATTATACGAAGCTGAAGTCCAATAAGTATCAGTACTGCGAACCAAGGGATAAGGAAGAGATAGAATGCCTTGCCGATCTGATTCAGGCAGATGGGGAGGTGCTGCAGGACTTACTCATCCGGAAGATAGATGCCGATGAATATGTGATCATTGCCGGACATAAACGGAGAGCGGCCTGCAAGCTACTAACCGAAGAACGGGGAATGAAACAGTTTGAGTTTCTTCCGTGTATTGAGAAAAATATCAGTGACGTGAAAGCTGAATTCCAGGTGTATAGCAGCAATGGACATCATGTGGAAACGGCATATGAAACTATGCATAAATTGGAACGGATGCAGTATCTTCTCAATCATTATCCGGAGGAGTTCCCGGATATCCAGAAAGGGCGGATGGTGGAGCGTCTGGCAAAGCAGTTCCAGTTAAGCAAAACAACAGTGGGCGAGTACCAGAAAATTTCCAAAAATTTAGGGGATAAGGCAATGGAGGCATTTAAAAACGGCAAAGTGGAGAAAAGTGCGGCGGTGACGCTTGCAGGTATGACGGAGGAAGAACAGGAGGTGGCGTTGGACAAGGGAATCACTACAGATAAGGAATTAAAGAAATATAAGAAAGAGAACCTTGAGCCGAGTGCCAATCAGATCCTGAAATCATACACCTTCCTACAGGTAGAAAAATACGACTGCCCTAATCGCAAGGTGACAATACAGAAATTAGCGGATGCCTATGGAAAGGGACACGCAGGCATCCATAATTCAGAAATTGACATTGTATGTACACCGTTAACAATTAGCCTTGATGGAAGAGAAATCACATGGAAACGGTATGGACGTCTTCTGGATGACATCATCCCACCATACCGTCTGGAAGAACAGGCAATCCGAAACAATCCAGCGAGAGAGCCGTGTTTTGGAACCCGAAGGGTGCAGATACCGGAGAAAGTATATCATGCAATCCTGTCACAGGAGCAGAGGTTCCTGATTGTGAAAACAGGTGAAGGATATCAGAGAGGCCAAATGCTGGAATTATGGACAATGGAAAATGGGGTGGAAAAAGGTTCCGAACTGAGAGTGATGGTAACGGACATACTAAGCTCAGAGAATGAACCCGGCTTGAAAGACGGATATAGTTTGTTGAGTTTATCAGAATTGTTTACAGGACTGGAGCTATGATGAAGAAACATAAAACGATGTTTATACAATTTATTGCGTTCATTATCAGTATCATCCTGCTGAATCTGGCAAATAAATATTTGCCGGATTCCGTTTGGAGCAATATTGCGGAAATCATACTTGCGGGGACTGCATTGGTATTTTCCGCAAAGCTGTTAAAAGGAATACAAGGAACAAACAAGAACGATGAGGATGAATAAGGACGGAAACGTACCGAAATTCGGTACTGGAGTAACTTTTTATAGCCGTCAGAAATGGCGAAAAATTACACAAAATTTCAATCATATTTTATTTTAAGGAGGACATGTAATACATGGAAGGAAAAATTACGGAGAATGAAAAATTAAAACCCGGATATCATTGGGAATGTAAATATTGTGATTATACAAGGGGTGTTCCGTACCCTGACGAACCGGATTTCCTTGTGTGTGGAAGATGCGGAGCTGAATGGGAGGATTGTAAGATACAGGTTCCCAATGATGAATATTAACAAAATTAAGATTTAGTGAAAGAGAGAAAATATGGGTACATATAAAAATGGGGAAATTGTGGAACTTATAGAAGATACAATGTTTTATAAAAAAGGCACTAGAGCAAAAGTAATTCACAGCGAAAGCAATGGGAATCAAGAAAAAATGGAGATTAGGTGGCTTCATGAAGAACCATATCCCGGAGAAGATGTTGATGTTATGCCAAAAGCACTATTTAAGTGTGTCTCTAGTGGAGGTGCAGCACATGAATAAATATGACGTAGCTGGAATTTTGAAGTCATACTCAGAAAAAGTATATGCAAAAAAGCATAGAGGGGGACATATGATGAAACATGATTGGATGAAACCAATGTTCACGGAAGTGCCGATAGATTTAAGTGGACTTGGAGATATGAGGCAACTATCTGATGCAGAGCTGAAAATCGAACTGGAGAACAGGGGATATTCTTTTAAAAAGAAGTTTCAGATAAAAAGCAGTTACCTTCAGCGGGAGATAGATTTTTTATGCAATGAAATGAAGGAACCGCGTACAACGAATGAGCTGGAAGAGGCATTAGAAAACGAATTCCATATCCCGCATAAACAGGCAGTAGAAGATGTACTCGACTTTTTGAAAGATCTTCGTGAGAAGGATATGGTGATAGTTTCATGATGGATGTTACCAGCCATCTGTTTTTGTAAGCACGCAAAAAGATGTGAAGAGTCTTAATCAAATGCCAAAGCGGAATCCAACATCAGGCACATATTCTGTTAAAGGTTTTGAGTTTGAAGGAAAGTATTATTTGAAAATGTCAGCACTTCATGATGGAATAACGCCTATGTATGATGGGTTCGATGATTATGAACTGTTGAAGGAGACGTTCTTGCTCTGCGAACATTTGATTTAAATAGAGAATGTAGAAAAAATATTCCAAACGCAGACATTTGGGAATGGTTATCTGCTCCGTATTCAACTCCTTCAGGCTACGGCTCTGACGGCGTGGGGGATGTCGGCTCCGATGGTTGCGTGGATCACGGTTGGTACGGCGATGTCAGTGGTGTTCGCCCATTTTGTATCTTAAAATCTAATATCTTTGTATCGAAGGGAGAATAGTTACTATGAGTAAAAATTTAGAACAGAGGGTTGCTGAACTTGAAAAAGAGGTGGCAGTTTTGAAAAGCGAGAAAATTAAATCACTTCTAAAAGGATTGAAACTTGGAGATGCATTCGAGCTTGGAGGAATTGAGTGGAGAATCCTTGATATTACAAATAATGGATATGTCTGCCAGACAACGGAGTGTTGGAAAGAATCGGTACAGTTTGATTCTTGTTGCAATAATTGGAAGAGCAGCACTCTTAGAAATATGTTGAATACAGAATTTTACAATATGGTTGCTGCTGAAATTGGTGCTGATAACATTATTGAGTTTGAGAGAGATTTATTATCTCTTGATGGTCAGACAGAATATGGAAAATGTAAGGACAAGGTATCTATCATAAGTGTTGATGAGTACCGGAAATACAGAAAGCTGATTCAAAATAGCGATAAATGGTTTTGGACACTTACACCGGATAGCACATCTTGTAATGATGATAGCAGATGGCTCGCCGTTGTTTCCCCGTTCGGCAACGTCGGCAACGGTATCTGCAATGACTTCGGCGGTGTTCGCCCGCTTTGTATCTTTTCCTCTGCAATCTTTGAATCTGGTTTCTGATGGTTCATGGTTAGAAATATCGAATGAATCATTACAAGAACTGTTTGAAGAGATTTAGTGGAGGTGTAGGTATGAATAGGACAGTAAAGCAAGGTATAGATAACTGCTATATGGTTCATAAGCACGAACATCCCGGATATGAAGAGAATAGATGTGCGGGACTTCGTACTTTAAAAGGTGATGGAGAACCTTGTGAAACTTGTAAGAACTGTAAATTGTATTACGCATTCGGAAAAGATGATTAGGATTTAGTGGAGGCAGGACATGGAAAAATCATTTATTGTAACAAATAAAAAGTTTTTGAAAGAGATAGAGGACTTTTGGGAAGGTGAGAAAAAAAGGAATGAATTTATCAAAAAATTTTTCACGGAAAAGGGTATTGCAGAAACGGGATACTACATATGCGGAAATGGTCGTATAAATGCTCCGTTCAAAGATTATGAAAAGGGAGATATTCGGTTATATATCAATGACTGTGAGGAAAATGAACGAAAATTCGGAAAACAGTTATTGAAACCAAGACGGTTTGATGATGGAAGTAGTATGCGATGTTTCCGCAAAAATAGTGCTATTTTGAAAGAATTTCAAGAGCTGTGTATTGATTGTAAAATTATTATCAATAATCGAAAGCACAGAGAAGGTGATTACTTCAAGGAGCTTACATATGGAGGATATTCTGTTGAAGGTTTTGAGTCTGAAGGAAAGTATTATTTGAAAATGTCAGCACTTCATGATGGAATAACACCGATGTATGATGGGTTCGAGGAGATTAAGCTCAGTGATTTTTATTTAGTGTTAGAGAACTTCCAGATAAGTAACTAAACTGAAAGTGGGGGTAGAACATGGAACGATTAACAGAACGGCACGCCGGAGTCGCTGTGATAAAAGATAAGAGCCGGCAGAAAGATGCAATGGAGGCGCTGGCACGATATGAGGAGACTGGACTGACACCAGAAGAGATTATGGATGGTAAGATGCTGACCGGATGGATTCCGGTAGAGGACAGACTGCCGGAAGAATCGCTTAATAGCGTAATCGGCTGGGACGAATATAGAAAAAGATGTTGTTTTGTACAGTATTATTGCGGTAGATGGATTCTTGGAAATGATGTGGATTCAGTAAAGATTACCGCATGGATGCCACTTCCAGAACCATATACAGAACAAACAAAGGGGAGTGAGACAACATGAGACGGAAGCGGAAGAAAGGCAGGAACGTTAAGAGGGAGGACGTTAGGAGAGTTCTGGAAACCGCCGAGCGGCTGCTGTATTGGCAGCTGAGAGTCATCGGAGGCATGGCATGTGTCCTTGGTCTGTTGGTGATATCCTTACAGGTGGAGTGCTTCAGGAAGGACATCCTCCCACTTCTGGAAACGCTTCTGGAAATGGGAGAATTCCAGAATTCCTATAGCGCCATCCTTGTGTCCATCCAGACGCTGGTCATATTCGTAAGCACCCTCCGGATTGCGGTGCAGTGGGAAAATCTGATGCACCCGGGACGGCAACTGTCCGGTATCGCAGTCTCGGTGCTGCCAATCTGGCTGGCAATCAACGGTCATAGCCTGATGCTGTATGCCGTGAATGTCCTGATTGCATATGCATGTACCGTACAGGTAAGGAAATGTATGCTGCCTGTGGAACAGATAAAAGATAAGACAGTCACAATGAGGTAGAAAAGATGGAGAAAAGTGTTACAAAAGCGGAATGGATAACAAAGATAATGTACAGAGCCTGTGGATTTTTGCTTCGCCTTGCAAATCTGTATTTGTGTTGTACAGGATTCATGACATTGATATTGATATCGTATAAACGATATCTAATGCCAGAGGTAGATATCATGACAACCTGTCAATTTTTTGAGCCTATTTTGGTGGTGTATATATTCTTTGAGGGTTTTCGTGCTATGATTAAAATTTTTCGTGATAAATCTAAAAAACAGTGGGAAGGGTGGGTAGTGTCGACTGGCATAGTAATATGTACAGGTTATAGCTACATTGTGGTGAATCTTATAAATGGAGTAAACCTAAGACTGCTTATTGCGTTGTATCTTGGAATATGTGGTATCAGATGGAGTTTATGTTTCTTTGCAAAATACAGGCATTATGCCTTGTAATCTGAATTCTTATGAAAGGATGTCAGGAAATACGGTAAACAAAAATAATCAATTACAATGAGGTAGAGAAAATGGAGAAAAGTGTTACAAAAGCGGAATGGATAACAAAGATAATGTACAGAGTCTGTGGATTTTGGCTTTTCCTTGCAAATCTGTATTTGTGTTGTACAGGATTTATGACGTTGATATTGATATCGTATAAACGATATCGAATGCCAGAGGTAGATATCATGACAACTTGTCAATTTTTTCAGCCTATTTTGGTGGTGTATATATTATTTGAAAGTTTTCGTGCTATGATTGAAAGTTTTCGTGATATGTCTAAAAAACAGTGGGGAAGGGGGGCAGTGTCGCTTGGCATAGTAATATGTAAAGCTTTTGGCTGCGCTGTACTGTTGAATCTTATAAATGGAGTGAACCTAAGACTGCTTATTGCATTGTATTTTGGAGTATGTGGTATCAGATGGAGTTTATGTATCTATGCAAAATACAGGCATTATGCCTTGTAATCTGAATTGAGGAAAACAAAACGTACCAAATTTCGGTACGGGAAGGTGGTACAAATATATGTTAATTAAAAATACTAATGCAACAGATACTGAAAAACAGTTATATAAATATGCGGGGCTATATCTGATTGAATCAAGCGAAGATTGTTTGAAATATGCACCAGTTCACAATGGGAATATGGATATATTTCCTGCGTTTATTGATGTTGAGCAAGATTACATAGAATATGAAAACATGATTGTTTTTGATAAATTATCTGAATCTGTTAAATTAAATTCTTGGTATGATATAGATATATTTGGCTTGATTTATAAAAGAATGGAAGAATTAAATTTTAAAAAACATTTATAGATTAAGGCAAGGTTTAGGAGGATAAGAAGTGGTAAAAAGGCGGAGGAGAAAGACACGGAATCGAAAATATTATATAAGAGATATAATTCTTGCGGTCTGCCTGTTCTGTATATTGTCAGGGGCGGCGTATTCCCATTTTGGCGGTTCTGATGCGCGGGAGAACGTGCAGAAGTTCCACATGGAACTTCTGGATCGTACGCAGGAAGCCGGGGAAAGAACCGGATTCGCAGGTTCGGCTGCAAGGGTAAATGATTTCCTTCAGAAGATTTTGAATGTAATTGTTCCGGGGGAGGAAAGGAATATCCAGCTGGAAGATATTCCGGCGTATGCAGGTTCTCCATTTGTTGAAGTTAACAACAATCTTCCGGAATTTGATGAAGCAGATATGTCTGAGAAATCTTTTGAACGGTACAGCTCGCTGGATTATTATGGGCGATGCGGTGTGGCATATGCAAATATCGGGCGGGAACTGATGCCGTTGGGAGAACGTGAGAGTATCAGTGATGTGACGCCGTCTGGATGGGTGAATAAAGAATATGAAGGAATCGACGGAGGATATTTGTATAACCGCTGTCATTTAATCGGGTATCAATTGGCGGGAGAGAATGCTAATGAGAAAAACCTGATTACCGGGACAAGGTATCTGAATGTAGACGGTATGCTGCCGCTTGAAAATAAGGTGGCGGAGTATGTACGTGAAACCGGGAATCACGTGCTGTACCGTGTGACACCGATATTTGAAGGGAGGAATCTGGTGGCATCCGGAGTGCAGATGGAGGCAAAGTCTGTGGAGGATAACGGAGCTGGGGTACAGTTTAATGTGTACTGCTATAATGTGCAGCCGGGGATTGAGATAGATTATGCTACAGGTGAAAGCAGTGCCCGACAGTAGAACATCAAAAAACAAAGAATTATTTAGACTAAGAGGAAAGAAGAACATGGAAAAAAAACGCAACAAAATGTCTTTTTATAAGAGCATGATTAAAAAAATGAGAAAAGATAAGTCAGAAATGCATATTATTGATGCAAAAAACGAAAAAATTACACGGGAAATTTGTACAAAGGAAATATTGGATTTACTGGATGCTCCGGGAGGAAAAAGCTGGGGGGATGGAGCAGAGGGAAAATTCGATGAAGAAATGGCAAAAAATAGTATTGCTGATTTGAAGACTTTCTTAATTCAAAAAAATGGAGAATATTCAAGTGAACAATATACTCGGATGAATACAGTAACAAGGTTTTATTCTCATCTTTATCATGAACATTTTCATGACGCATATCACGAATTATGGGATTTTGTGTCTGGGAAAAAATCATATCCGGAGCATATACTTCCTGCGGGAGCTGTATGGTTATTAGAAATTATGGTAAATGATTATTTAAAGGCGTATAAAGGCGTATGCTCTAAGAAAACTAAGATTAAAGAATGAAGATGAGATTCATGACACCATCGGCTATTAGGGGGTTGTGAAAGAAGGTGAATATATTGAGTAAAGATGAAACAAAGGACAAAAAGAAACAATATAGAATGGCATATGATGCATTATTCAACTACTGGGGAGAATCGCTGTTTTTTCATGAAAAAAAAGTGGCTGGAACAGATGTGTTTTTCCAATTTAGTGTTTTTAAAGGTGAATCAGAACTTTACTTTGGAAAAGAAGAACCACTTGATATTTCTGCTCTAAAAATTCGGTGGAACGGAACAATTAAGAAAAAAATCTGGTTGATTGATTTGATTGATTGCAGTGTAGATAAAGAACAAGGGTTTTGTGTTAGAGAAACTGAGATGGCAAAACGGTTACGCAAAGGTGGTTATTCTTTTTTATATAAACCTATTGAATTTCTAATTGATGTTTTTGAGAATGAAAATGAGGTCTATAGTTATCCAATTACCGTGGATAAAACTACCTTTATAAATTTTATCACAAATAATTATGAGGGGTTTGATAATACAGATAATTACCACGCACAAAGCACAGCGTATTTTTCTATAGAAGTGAACGACTAATATTTTGTTTTTCTGGTAGCAAGTGAGCAGCATCAGGAAGAACGGATACCACAGTTAATCGGGGTAACAGACCTACCATCCAACAAGGCGATTCCCGTTCAGATGCGTTGTAGAAGTGAAAACAGAGGACAGATGTAATTGTCAAAAAAGATGTTGCGGAACAAAGCGTGGTAAGGGCTTACAGGAATGAATGTCTGGATAGACGGGAGGGACGAATGATGGTGGAGTACAAGGGCAGGCTGTTTGGCGATGTACTAAGGGATATCATCTGCAGCCGGAGTGAAAGCTCGGTTTCCTTTGCAAGGGAAGCTGGGTTAAGCCATGTGTATATCTCAAACATGTTAAACCATAAGAAATATCCGGGTGCAACAACACTAAGGAAGATTGCAGGTGCGCTGCCGGAAAAGGAACAGATGCAGTTCATCCAATATTTTGCAAATCCGGAAGTCAAACTGGAAGGAATCCGCATCCTGACGGACCGGGGTGTGATGTATCCATATTCCTACAGTAATTATGACAAAAGTGCCGCCTACACGAATATGTATCAGGAAGTGGATGGAATCACTTTAAAGAGACTACAGTTACCGGGGCTGTTTAAATATCTGACAGAGGAGGAGAAGCGGATATTCAAGGATGCAATTGCCGAATACATCGTAAAACGAAATACGGCGTTGGTTCAGATGCGGGAATATGTGGATAAGAAAACAGGCAGTCCCAAGGTACGATAGCGGGTAAAATGTATCCGGCTTCCACCTATATAATATGCCGTCTTGCAGAGGTGCGTGGTATCTGCTGTGGCTGCGAAAGCACGGGACGGACTGCATACACGACCGATTGCATTGGGTTGGGTGTGTATGCATCGTATGTTTTATGTTCCGGAGGTTCTCCTGCCTCCGGAACGTTTATGGCAGAACTGGATTTTCTAGGAGCTGTGAAAGTGAACAGGATATGTAACTTGTTAAAATCAAGAATGTACCGAAATTCGGTACGGAAAAGGAGGTACAGATGAATAAGGCGGAATTGATTGGAAGGTTAACAAAAGATCCCGTTGTTCGGTATGGCCAGCACAATATTGCGGTAGCCAGATTTATTCTTGCGGTAAACAGACTTTATAAGAAGGAAAACATGCAGGAAGCGGATTTTATTTCATGCGTGGCAGTAGGAAAAACGGCAGAACTTATTGAAAAATACTTTTACAAAGGACTGCGTGTCAGTGTGGTGGGGAAAATCCAGAGCGGAAATTATATAAACAACGATGGATACAAGGTCTATACGACAGAAGTGTTCATAGAAGAAGTCCAGAGCCTGGAACGGCTGGATGCAGATGGACGTCATAATCGGACTGAAAACACAGCAAACGAAGATGAGTCTCCAGCACCAGAAGATGGATGTCTGGATAATCCGGCAAGTTATGATATGGAGTTTCCGTTCAATTAGAATACATAGTGTTAATGGCCTCATGGGCTGACATCAGACTGCCCATGGTTGTTTGTACCGAAATCCGGTACGCAAAATACGGATGAAGGGAGGAGGATACTCATGAGCCAGCTATGCTACAGCACATTGTTGAAACTGAATACATTAAGCAGAACTGAGATGAACGTATTCCTCCAATTCGTTCGGTATCAGGATGAGCAGGGATTCGTTTTAGGCGCATATTATAAGCAGTTCATGAAAGAACTGGGATTCAGGAGCAAGCAGACGTTTTACAATGTTCTGCATTCTTTGCGTGAAAAAAAATTGATTACATATAAGCAGAATGTAAAAGGTGATTTTGATGTAACGGTGACAGGGAATAAGGGGTATGCATCCCAGAAGAAACCGGATTACATCAATCTGAACAGGCAAATCTTCCAATCAAAGGAATTTCTTGATATGAAAGCACATGAGAAATATCTGCTTATCGATTTGATGCGCTCCACTGCAGTCAATGGAGGCATCCGTGTGAAACGTGTATCGGAATTCTATGACACATATAAAGAAGTATTTGGGGTGTCCGTCCGGATTATCCGGCAGTATCTGCATACGATGCGCAAATATTTCAGTGTTACGATCCGGGAGGGCAAGTACTACATACGTTTCTTGGGAGGGAAATTGTTTGAGCAGCCGAAACGGACGCTGCATGGGAAAAAAGGTACATATACGTGCAAGGATTCCGCTGTCAACCAGCAGCGGGAATATATGGGAAAAGTTCTGCTGCGCCGCCAGCGGCTTGCGAAGAAACGGGAAGAAGATGCATTGGAACTGGGAAAACTTGTGAACCAGTATCAATCCAGAATTAGGGACATGGGAAGGGATGTCCTGTCCGTGTTCCATACTGTGCTGCGCTGTCATGCAGAGGAGTGCGTACTGTTTGACATCAAATATTTCCATAAAATGCTCAGGGATGTTCTTGGCATGGATGAATAAGTCACTGTGGAATTGGAATTTCACAGCTTATTTTGATACGGAAAAATATGTGCAGGTGGAAAAGCCATAGTAATTTTGCCGGAAGATGTAGGATAATTAAGGATATAGAGGGGCGGATATCAGAGGAACTGCCATTTGGAACGGGTAATCACTGTTCCGGTGCAGAGCCTTATTTTTTTGCAGTTATTTCCGGTCTAAAAAAGATGTATAAAAATGAACATGAGTCTAAAAACCATGCAGTTTATTTCCGGACGGAAAAAGGAAGTCCAATATCCATGAGATAAACCAATAGGGAAAGTCCAATTCCGTGCAGGCAGGGAAAAGAGAAAATCCGTCAGCCATGCGGAAAAATGGGCTTTTGTCACGGGAGGATATTAATTCTAATATTCTTTCTTTGCTACTATGTAAACATATATTCAATCTATCCCTGAATCATTCCATATATCCACGACAAACGCATGAGTAAATATATTGTGAACACACACTTTTTCTGGTAAACTAAAAGAAAAAGGGTGT
>DCKD01000084.1 GCA_002320245.1 Lachnospiraceae bacterium UBA1683 | reverse complement strand
ATGTGGGTTTTGTCAAGAAGAAAAAAGTTTGTTATTTTTTTAATTTCCCTCTTTACAAAAGTCACTTCATAACGGAGGTTTTATATGAGTTTAAATTCCACCCCATCTTCAGACCGTATCCACATCGGAATCTTTGGAAGAAGAAATGCCGGAAAATCAAGTATTATTAATGCGGTTACCGGACAGAATCTGGCAATTGTCTCTGATGTGAAAGGTACTACCACGGATCCGGTACTTAAATCAATGGAGCTTTTGCCGCTTGGTCCTGTCGTTATAATCGACACGCCGGGGCTTGATGATTCCGGTGAACTGGGCAACTTGCGTATCCAGAAAGCATATCAGATATTAAACAAGACAGATATTGCTGTACTGATAGTGGATAGTTCCACCGGCGTCACGGAAGAAGACAATTCGATTTTGGAGCGCATCCGGCGGAAAAACATTCCTTATGTTGTTGTATTCAACAAGACAGATTTATGTCTGGACTCCCACAATGGTTCTGCACTTGATTTTGCAGAACTGTATCGCACACTCCCGGATAGCGTTTCTCAGGAAAACTGTATCGCCGTCAGCGCCGCTACGAAAGAACATATATGGGAATTAAAGGAAATGATTGCGCGGCAGGTCCCTACAGACACAGGAAACCGCCGGATTATCGGCGATTTGGTAAAGCCATTGGATTTTGTTGTTCTTGTCATCCCAATTGACTCCGCCGCTCCAAAAGGCCGTCTGATTCTGCCGCAGCAGCAGACAATCCGGGAGCTTCTGGAAGCGGACGCGATTTCTATTGTAGTAAAAGAAACCGAGCTTGCAGACACTTTGAAAAAGCTTGGGCGAAATCCAGCTCTTGTCATCACAGACAGTCAGGTTTTCAAACAGGTTTCCACCATTGTCCCTCCAGAAATTCCACTGACTTCCTTCTCGATTTTATTTGCAAGATATAAAGGCGATCTGAAATCCGTGGTAAACGGAGCACAGGCTCTCGATACGCTGGATGACGGCGCTGCTATCCTCATTTCGGAAGGCTGTACACACCACCGCCAGTGCGAGGACATCGGAACCGTAAAACTGCCAGGGTGGATTCGGGAATATACCAGAAAGGAGTTCCACTTTGAATTTACAAGCGGAACAGAATTTCCAATAGAACTGAGTAAATACAGCCTGATTATCCACTGCGGTGGGTGCACATTAAACGAACGTGAAATGAAATACCGGCTGAAATGTGCCGGAGACCAACACATTCCTATGACAAATTACGGTACTGTAATTGCACATATGAACGGAATTCTTGGACGCAGCACTGCACTGTTTTCCGATGAACTTCCGGTCGGACATGTCGCAACAGCCGGATAATTTTTAGAACTGCCTCATTTTCCAAAAGTAATAAAAAAATACCGTCCGATACCCCACTTTGAACCGCTCTCCAATCGTTAGACCTTCAGGTGTAACTTTTGGGGGCAAATCACCTTTGGTGAATCGGACGGCATTTTTACCATCGTCTGTTTCTTCTATTTTGATGTCGGAATAAACCTTGCAATCTGACCTGCCACTGCTGAAATTGGCATCGTCTGCAGCCAGATATGTCCCGGTCCTGTGACTACCGTATTAAAAATCCCCTCACCGCCAAATACCATATTTTTTACACCAGGGGACGGATTTAATCTCCATACTACATGTCGCATCCATCGCCGCGAGATACCCGGTGACATCCAGCACATAGCACCGCTCTCAGTAATCATCGTCTCCCCATCTTCCAGATAACAGATAACAACTGGAAGAGTCTCACCCTTGATTTCGTATCTCATATCAGGCCTCACTCTCTATGATTGATTCATATTATATTTGATAATCCGATTATAACACAGTTATTGGCAATTAAGTTATTATTTTTCAGAATAGTCTGAAAACGGTGTGCAAAGAGGGCAGTCCCTTCTGATAGGGGACTGTCCCCTGTCAGAAGGGACTGTCCCCTTTGTATGTGTCCCCTTTGTACGGCAGCCGAATCTCTGCTTTAAACAAATCTGCATCTGTGGATATTTTTAACGTTCCATGCTGTAGCTCGGTGAAGCTCTTTGCAATTGCCAGCCCCAGGCCGGAGCCTTCTGTATTTCTTGCCGCATCGCCGCGGACAAACCGGTCGGTTATCTCGTTGGTGTTAAAATTGAGTTCTGCCGCCGATACGTTTTTCATTGTGATTGCCACCATATCTTCCGTCTTTCTCAAATCAATGTACACCCTTGTGTGGGGCATCGCATATTTTGTGATGTTTACAATGAGATTTTCGAAGATGCGGTATGTTTTCTGGCTGTCCAGCATAAGCACTACTTTTTCATCCGGCAGATTCCAGCGGAAATCAAGATGTGCCTCTTGTATCTTGTTGTCGCACTCGAATCCAACCTGTTTCAGCAATCCGACAATATCCACCTGCATGAAGTTCATGGTGACGTTCCGGCTTGTCGCCTTACTGATTTCGAACAAGTCCTCAATCAGAACTTTCAGGCGCAATGATTTTCGTTCTAATATGCCGAGATATTCCTTTCGTTTTTCCTCGTCCTTCTCTTGTTTTAATAAATCTACATAGGTAATAATCGCAGTCAGTGGTGTTTTTAAATCATGGGAAACATTTGTAATCAGTTCTGTCTTCATCCGCTCGCTTTTGACTTCTTCCTGAACCGCTTTTTTAAACCCTTCGCGGACTTTCTGAAGTTCCTGCTTAATTGGGTTGAAAATTCCCATATCTTCTTCTATCGCTACATCCAGATTCCCCTCAGCCAGCAGATTAGTTGACTGCAAGAGCAGCGCATATTTTTTCCGGACATCTCCAAAATATTTCTGCAGGAACAAAAACAGCAGAATGGAATATATGAGCAATGCTACGATTCCATAGAACCAGAAACAGGTAATGATGAGCAGTACAATAAAATTAATCACTACGATTCGGATAATCGTCCGGTTCGTCCTGTCCTGAAAATCCACATGCAGCAATCCGTCATAGATATCGTGCAGACCTTTTTTGATTTTCTTCCAGATTCTCCGGGCAAACCCAACTGTATCTGCCGCGCCCTGTTTCACTTTATCTCCATATCGGTCATTTCCTTTTCTGCACCATGCGATTGCCTTTGCACACAGCGTCCGTTCTTTCCAAAATGCCTTCTTCATTGTAAATACACCCCTCAGGCAAGTCACCCCCCAGTAAACAACGGCGAATACGCAGAACCACATGAACACATTAACAACCGTTTCTATCCCGTAATCCAGTGTTCCAGTAAATCCAATCCGCTCCGCTACTCTTGCCATCGAATGTCCCAGTGTGTTCCATACCACCTCCGCATAAAACAGATTTCCTCCAACGGCAAACAACCAGAGCAGCAACACAAGTTCCGCCGGAGCACGAAAAATCTTCATCTCTTCTATCCTCCACGCTTTATTGCATGGAATCAGGAGTGCGGCTCCTGCCACGAAAAAGATAAGCCCCCACTCAAACATGCGATATGTTCTGTTCGTGGATAAATCCATTGCGTACAGCATTCCCAAGTAATCATACTCCCGCTCGTACTTCGTCAGGTTTTCCTTTGTGAAACCATAGATAATCTTCACACCGGACGGCGATTCGAGATACTCGTAGCTATTACTTCTCTGTTTTGTATACAGCAGATTTTCAATGCGGAACTGTTCCGCCTCATTGAGCCCGGTCCCACCAACCTCGACCTCTTTTAATCCGCCGTCCTCATCAAACAGGAAAGCGACACGAAAGGCATAGGATGTATTGTTCTTTGCAAGCTTGCGCAATACATTCCCATCATTTTCCCCAGTCAGTGCCTTGCTCTTTTCATCAAATACTTCGCAGTCCATGTATTTGCGGAACAGGAAAAAATCATCGTCTGAATATATCTCTGCCCCGCCATCCACGTCTGACTCTTCGTAGACTTCATTATATAAAAAATAATTTCCCCCAATCAGACTTCGGGCAATATTTTCCAACGTTCCTTTGTTTACAGTCTCGCCGTTCAGCTCTGGCTTCATTTCCTCCGAAAATGCCGGATAGGACGCCACCATCCCACATGCCGCGCAAAGAATGACGGCAATCATCAATACTACTGCAAATTTACGGCTGTTTTTCAATCTTGTAACCAACGCCCCACACCACCTTTAAATATTTTGGATTTCTCGGATCCAGTTCTATCTTCTCCCGAATGTTGCGTACATGCACCATGATTGTGTCGGTGTTGATTGCCCGTTCCTGCCACACCCGTTCATAAATTTCCTCCGCGGAAAATACATGCCCCGGATTCTTTGCAAGCAACAGCAAAATCTTATATTCAATCGGTGTCATTTTCACAGGTTTTCCATCCATCGACACTTCCACGGTATCTTCATTGATTTCCAGCCCGCCGATGATATGCACATTTTCCCTCGGCTCCATCTTTTCCAGAAAACGGCGGTATCTGCGAAGCTGGGAATTTACCCTCGCCATCAGCTCCATCGGTGTAAATGGTTTCGTTACATAATCATCCGCCCCGATATTCAGTCCCATCACTTTGTCGACTTCCTCTGACTTCGCAGAGAGCATAATCACCGGAAAATCATATTTCTCCCGCAATTTTATCGTCATATGAATACCATCCATCCGGGGCATCATAATATCCACAATTGCAAGATGGATTTCTTCCCTTTCAATCACTTCTAGACCTTCGACCCCGTCTGCCGCCAGAAACACTTTATATCCCTGACTTTGCAGATAAATCCGAACCCCTTCCCTGATTTCTTTGTCATCCTCCACAACCAGCACATGATTTATTTCCATTCTGTAAAATCCTCCCTCAGATGTCTTCTGCTACTTGAATTAGTATAACACAGATAGTCTGTTCCCGTTCCATGATTTCATCATATACGAGATATCTTAACATCGCCGGGCGGGAAATCCAAAGATTTTCTAAAGATTCATTTTGATTGTATGTTCTGTCAAATGTTTCCGCACCATCACAATACAGTAACCCAGCGCGAATCCCCATGCAATCGGGTTTGCATAGCAGATTGCTGTGTAACTTATGAAATGTACTGCCAGCCAGCCGCCATTCGCATTTCTATGCGTCTTTGCTATTTACCAGCCATCTGTTTTTCCTGTTGCTCAATCATTTTCTTAACCATATATCTCAGGCTCCGTCCTGCCAGTTCTCCTACGCCGGAAAGAATTGCCTGAATCGTCAGTCCGCTCCTGATTCCGCTTTTAATCCGGTCCATTTTTCCGGCGCCGTAATTCTGCCCGGTATATGTAGTCATTGCCATTCCGACACTCTCCATCGGAAGCGTGAACATCGTTCGCAGAACCTTTCTATACCATAAAAATAAGGAGCATGTCACGATATGGCATACCCCTAAAATTTAATAATAAAACAATTTTCTCAACTTTCCTCAATTTTAATTAAACTGTTTTTTACAGGCTCTGCCTTCACCGGAAGTTCCGGTATTTCCCGCTTACTGACCTCCCCGTAATCCCGCACCGCCACAGTTATGGTGGAGAACGGAAGCGGGATTGCATACCGGTCCCACCTCCAGAGCATCCTCAGACAGGAGGAATACGACACAGCAATTCCGACAAAATCTTCGCCGCTTTGTTCCGACAGATAAAATGCCAGTTTTTTCGGCTGATGCCGTGGTCCGAGCGGACCGTCCAGCGCAATTGCCAGTGACCGCGTCTGCTCATAAGAACTCTGGATTAATTTTTTCAGCGCGCCAAAGCTGGCAGCGCCATCCGGAACCCGGAGGGCATGTCCGCCGCAGCGTTCGAGCATATACTCAATGTAATCTCCTCTCGTATCCGCCGTCACGATGACATCCACCGGGGCGGTTTTCCCTGCCAATTCTTTCAGCACCAGATTCATAAGGAAACTGTCTTCATGCCAGAAACCGAATATCTGGCTGCTGCCATACAGATTTTCATCCTGCCACTGAATGGTAACTGTCTTCTCAAGAAGTTTTAAATAACCGTAAAATAGTTTCTGAAGGATTCTCCCCTCCGCCTGTCTCATTTTCATACTCCATGACCTCCTCGCAATTCCTGCATGTTTCTTCCACGCACTGCCCGTAAAGCAGTTGTTCATATTCCGCCAATCTGGATGCACGATATCCGGCCGCCGTAAGCTCCGCCTGTCCACTCATTTTCTGTCTGTTTTTCAGTGCCATTCCCACCTTTTGAACCCAATCCTCCACATCATCCGCGGTCCGATATCCATTCACGCCATTTACTACAATATCCTCTACTCCGGAGGAATCTACCGCTACCACCGGAAGTCCTGCCGCCAATGCCTCAGCTAACACAATTCCCTGAGTTTCAGATTTTGAGGAAAACAAAAAGAGATCGCACGCCTGCAAATATGAATTGATTTCATCATTCGGAACATTTCCTGCAAAACAAACCTCCTGCTCAATGCCCAAATGTATTGTTTCCTGTTCCAGTTCCTGACGCATGCTCCCATCCCCAATCAGCAATACCCGGAATGGTTTATCCAAACTCTGTTTCAGTTTCCGGATACCCTTTAATAAAAAACGCGGGTTTTTCTCTTCTTCCAATCGCCCTGTCGTACAGAACAAATAGCTGTTTTCTTCTGACCGTTTCTCATTATACTCCTGAACCGGAGAATATTTTTGTCGAATCTGCGTCGCTTTCTGCGGACATTTCTGAAAAAATTCATCCTTTAGCCCGGTTGGAAATACCGCCATCGGCACACGTGTCCCATTTTCCCGGATTCGTTTTTGCATCCCCGCAGTCGGCGCCAGAACCAAGTCACACTGATTGGTAAACCAACGCATATAATTCGGTACAGCCACTTTTTTCCCAAGCGTCAGAATCCCTTTTTTTATCGTGGGAACTCTTCCGTCCTCTTTTAGAAAATTCAGGTAATGAAGGTAATCTTCATATCTCGTGTGATATGTATAAACTATCGGAAGATGATATTTTCTTCCGAGATACAAGGCAACCGGACCTACAAACATCGGGTGATGTGTATGAATCAAATCAAAGGATTCACACTCAAACGTGTGCAGGATTTCTTTCGGAAACATTTTAGGATACACCATTCCGTTTTCCATGCATCTGTGCCCGGTCCGGAACCGGATGATTCTCTCGCCCGTTTCGGCCACGATGCCGTTTTCTTTTGCATTTCCCGCAGTTTCACCATATTCCGGTGCGAACACGGTCACTTCATGTCCGAGCTTCACCAGCTCCTGCGCCTGCCGCTCCACGGAAATCGGCACTCCGCCTACAAATGGTTTATAATTGTTTGTCAACATCGCTATCTTCATATTCTTCCATCCCCCTGTCTCAATCTGTACCGCTGTTTTTCATCTGCCTTATGTATTCTCCTGAAAATTTTCCCGCCCGGCTTATGTATTCCCTTGAAAAAATTTAAACGCTTCCCAGGATCCGAATCGCCGCCTCGCCAAAGAAATACCCTGCGCCGACAAATACCAGATTCCAGATAAATATTCCCATCAGCGAGCTGACCGTGTATTTCACAAAATCCATCTGTACCATTCCTGCGGGAATTGAAATGATTGTCCGCACCATCGGAAGCAATTTACTGACAAACACGCCGATACATCCTTTTTCACGCAGCATCGCCATCTTATCCTCAATCACCGGCTGCTGTTTTGGGAATTTCCGGAAATAAAATGCCATGAGCTTCGGTCCTCCCAGACGCCCGAGAAAATATAATACCCAACTCCCGGTCAGCCCCGCCGCTACTGAGAGCATCATGACCATCGGAAAACTGATTTTCCCATGCGCCGCCCAGAGACCGGAAAGCGGCATAATCACGCCCGCCGGGAAACCAGGAAGATTCATGTATTCCAGAAGCACGATAAGAAAAATAAAAACGGCTCCATATTTTAAAAAATACTCTGTTAACATTTGAATACTCATAGAAAAACCAGCCCCCCTTTCGATGTTCCCATTATATGAAACATATCTAAAGGAGGCTGGTAGAAGATTCAAAAGATTTTCTTAAGAAGTTTAAAGATTTTTTGTATTTGTTTTATTCCAATTCACGCTCCGCGTTTTAATAACTCCAGCACATCAAACAGGCTGTCACACCGTTTCCATGCGATTCTTTGTATTTCCTCATCCGGCTCTACCAAATCAGGCACCATGATAACCCGCATATTTGCCGCCGCTGCTGCACGCACGCCGTTCGGGGCATCCTCCAACGCCAACGCATATTCGCATGGAAGCCCGATTACCTGCGCCGCTTTTATATAAATCTCCGGGGCAGGCTTTCCTCTCGTTACCATATCGCCGCAAACCGCACCGTCAAAGTACCCCAGCAAATCATACCTGCCGAGCATCGCTTCCGCGTGGTCCCGGCTGGAGGACGTCGCAAGCGCACACTTTATCCCGGATTCTTTTGCATATTGAAGAAGCTCTTCTACTCCCGGCTTTTTCGGGATTCCCTCCTGCTCCAATATCTGGTAATACTTCTTTCTTGTCAGCTCCGTGAACCAGTCCATCGGGAATTCAGGATTAACATGCTCCCGGAAATATTCGCCCCGCCGCTTACGGTTAAACCCGATTGTATGATAAATATGATTCCCAAATTCCGGATACCCCATGAGTTCCCCCGCATAATTCCATGCACGCTGTACAACTCTCTCGGAATCAAACAACAGACCATCCATATCAAAAATAATCCCTTTTATCGGCGGACTTATCTTCTGTTTCAAAACTTCATACCCTTTCCCCCCTGCCTGTGCCGGACAGGTTTGTGTTTACTGCCCGCGGAACGCAATCACTCCTGTCTTCGCGTCCATGCTTTCTACAATCGCCAGTGATTCCAACTGGAATCCAAGATTGCGGATTATCCGCCCGCCGGACTGGAATCCCTTCTCTACTGCAATTCCAATTCCTTCTACAGTTGCCCCCGCTGACTGCACAATCTGAATTAATCCCTGAAGAGCGCATCCATTTGCCAGAAAGTCATCAATAATCAATATATGGTCTTCCGGTCCGAGAAACTTCTTTGCAACAATGACATTATTTTTACATTTATGTGTGAATGATTCCACCTCTGCAACATACATCTCGCCTTCCAGATTGATGCTTTTTGACTTCTTCGCAAATACAACCGGCACATGAAAGTGCTGTGCAGCTACACAGGCAATTCCAATTCCGGATGCCTCGATTGTCAGAATCTTATTAATCGGTTTTCCGTCAAACCGTCTCTGAAATTCTTCTCCCATCTGGTCAAACAGGTCAATATCCATCTGGTGGTTCAAAAAGCTGTCCACTTTCAGGACATTTCCCTCTTTCACAATTCCGTCTTTCGTAATTCGCTCTTCTAAAAAATTCATCGCACTTGTTCCTCTCATTTACCTCATATTTTCTCGAAGTCTGATGCCGGGTGTTTGCAAATCGGGCAAATAAAATCTGCCGGGAGTTCCTCGCCCTCATAGACATATCCGCAGATTTTGCATACCCAGCCTGTCTTCTTTGCCGGCTGCGGTGCAGGCTTGATATTCTTCTGATAAAACGTGTACGTTACCGATTCCACGTCATTTAACACCTTTGCGTCTGTCACATCCGCAAGAAACAATGTATGGGTTCCCAAATCCGTCTCTGAAATCACCTTGCCGGAGATATACGCATTTGCCACATCGTCCACATACGCAATGCCATTTTCCGCAAGCGGATAGGACTTTCCTGCCATCTTATCTACATCTCTCCCGCTCTGGAAGCCAAAATGCTGAAACACATCAAACTTTGCATTCTCCGACAGGCAGGAAACATTGAACGCTTTCGTCCTCATAATCATGTCATGCGTGTAATTCTGCTTATTTACCACAATAATCATCCGATTTGGGGTTGTTGTCACCTGCATCGCAGTGTTGATAATACATCCGTTTTCCTTTTCATTCTCTTTTGCCGTCAGCGCAAACAGTCCATAAGAGAGCTTATACATTGCCGCTTTATCCATTCGAAATACCTCCTGACATTTTTACTTTGTGACCTTCAGTATAGCATATCATTTGTGAAAAGTATAGCAATAAAGAGCAAAGGGCACGACAAACGCATGAATGCTTCTTGTCCCTTATCTACAATTCTTATATTTTTAAAAATCAAGAATTTCTTCTAATAGTTTTACTGGTTGCATCCCGATTACAAATCTTTTCTTCTTTAAAGATAATTTTCTTTTTGATAATTCCATTGGTTTTAAGGAAACACTGATTAAAAATCAGCGTAGCACGCTTAATTGCTATTATCTGCATTTTTTTCGGTTTAATGGTATCAATGGCCCTTCGATACCTTCCTTGCATGCTTGATTCCTTGTATGCCCTCCCCAAAGGGCA
>DCKD01000034.1 GCA_002320245.1 Lachnospiraceae bacterium UBA1683 | reverse complement strand
TCAAGATAATGTATTAAATTTTCAAGGTTCAATATAGTACAGAGACAAAACTATGTCTCATTTGTCGTTTAACTCATATATATTAAGATAGGGTGTTTTTTATTATATATAAGACAAAGCGTTTTTATATATGATAGACGGACTTTACAGAGTCAAAGACCCCGCTGCAAGCAATGAGGCATCAAATTTGACGCGCCCTAAGGGGCGGGGATTTGGTCTGCGCTCCGCTTCGGTCGGTGCGAATTGAGTGCCACATGAACTCAGCACCCCCTCGCGGCGGCCGCCAAATATCTATGTAAGTCTGGCTGCCTGGCTCGTTGCTCGCGGGAATAAAGCATATCTGTGCAAAAAAGGTGAGGATAGGAATGGAAGATAAAAAGCAGGTTCGAAGATTGCTGTGTGCTGTGGCTGGCATCTTTTTCATATATATTGTGTGCAGCGCGGGCACCGGAAAAAACACAGCGTGGCAGTACCGGTTCCAGCGTATGCTGTTTCAGAGTGCGGAGCAGATGTATCTTCCGTCATTGACATTAGCCAATCGGGGGGCACCGAAAAGTCTCGGACAGTGGCTGACTGAGAAAGCGATGGCATGGCTGCCGCTGGTTGGTTATGTCAATGCACAGGAGCAGTATGAGTCCGCTGTGGAGGACGAGGATACAATTGCAAAAATATTGGAAAATCAGGCAAATGATGAAAACAGTATCGATGAAAATGGAAACCTTGTAGGGGAGGCAGAGCCTGTGGAGGACATTGTACCAGCACAGGGCCAGCCGGTGCTGGATATGTCGATTGAAAAATTGAGGGACTTTGACTATTTACTGAGTAATTTTTATACGGTAGACAGCTCTACGATGATTGGACCGGAACAGTTAAATGCGGATGACTTGCTGGGCCGCAGTATGAAAATTGATTTGAGTACCGGCGGGCCAAAGGTATTGATTTTTCATACGCATTCACAGGAAGAATTTGCAGACTCTGTACCGGGGGATGTAAATACAAGTATTGTCGGAATCGGCGAATATCTGACACAGCTTTTAAATGCGAAAGGGATTGAGACGATTCATGATACCGGAGTGTATGATATCATTAACGGTGAACTTGACCGGAGCAATGCCTATGAAAATGCAGAGGTCTCGGAACGTGCCATTCTGGCGGCAAATCCGACCGTGGAAGTGGCAATCGATTTACACCGGGACGGAGTGGCAGAGGGAACACACCTTGTAACGGATGTGGGGGGAAAACCTACGGCGAAAATTATGTTCTTTAATGGGTTAAGCAGGACAAGGACAAACGGAGATATCGATTATCTTTATAATCCATACATTCAGGATAATCTTGCATTTTCCCTACAGATGCAGCTTGCGTCGGAGTCGATGTATCCGGGGTTTGCGCGGCACATTTATCTGCGGGGATACCGCTATAATTTACATTTGCTGCCGAAGTCATTGTTGGTTGAGGCGGGAGCGCAGACAAACACGGTGGAAGAGATGAGAAATGCGATGGAGGTATTGGCAGAGATATTGCACCATGTGCTGACAGAATAAGGGGATAAGACAGCCGGAGTAAGGCGGAATAAGACAGCCGGATAAATGTTTCACACTAATACCTGACAAATACAAGGATATGACAGCCGGCTAAAAATGATTGAAAACGTGATACATTTCGTGCTAATATAGATATGTATGCCATGAGGCAGTCTGCATCTGTCAGTGCCGGAGCGTGTTAGAATATACGGCGTAATTTGCAGATTATATAAGGGAAAATACAGATTACGGACAGATACGGAACCGAAAGAAGGAGAGAGAATATGGCAAAGAAAACTACATATGATGCGGACAGTATTGCGGTATTGGAAGGGCTGGAGGCAGTTCGGAAAAGACCGGGTATGTATATCGGAAGTGTGTCCACAAAGGGACTGAACCATTTGATTTATGAAATGGTAGATAATGCGGTGGATGAACACCTTGCCGGATACTGTTCGGAAATTCATGTGACATTGGAAAAAGACGGCTCTGCCACGGTAGAAGATAACGGACGTGGAGTTCCGGTCGGAATGCACCAGAAAGGTGTTTCGGCGGCCCGTCTTGTATATACAACATTGCATGCGGGTGGAAAGTTTGATGATTCTGCCTATAAGACAAGCGGAGGCCTTCATGGAGTAGGCTCTTCGGTTGTCAATGCATTGTCTGCCCATATGGATGTGTGGATAAGCAGAGAAGGAGCAATCCATCACGATGCTTACGAACGTGGAATACCGGTAATAGATCTGGAAGATGGCTTGCTGCCGGTTGTGGGCAAAACGAGAAAAACGGGAACGAAGGTGAATTTCCTGCCGGATGGTACGATTTTTGAGAAGACCAGATTCCGCGCCGAAGAGGTCAGAAGCAGGATGCATGAGACTGCATATCTGAATCCCAATCTGACAATTATCTTTGATGATAAGCGTCTGGATGTACCGGAACATATTGAGTACCACGAGCCGGAGGGAATTACTGGATTCATCCGTGATTTGAATCAGAAGAAAGAGGTGCTTCATGAACCGATTTATTTTCAGGGCGAGTCTGACGGTATTGAAGTGGAAGTTGCATTGCAGTATGTCAACGAATTCCATGAAAATGTACTTGGATTCTGTAACAATATTTACAATTCAGAAGGCGGCACACATTTGACGGGGTTCAAGACAACGTTTACGACCGTGATGAATCAGTATGCGCGAGAGCTGGGCATATTGAAGGATAAAGATGCGAACTTTACCGGTGCAGATATCCGAAACGGAATGACGGCAATTGTCTCCATCAAACATCCGGATCCGCGGTTTGAGGGACAGACGAAGACAAAACTGGACAACCCGGATGCGGCGAAAGCGACGGGAAAAGTGACCGGTGATGAGATTGTCCTGTACTTTGACCGGAATCTGGAAGTGTTAAAGACGGTACTTTCCAGTGCGGAAAAAGCTGCGAAGATTCGTAAGACCGAGGAAAAGGCGAAGACAAACCTGCTGTCAAAGCAAAAATATTCCTTTGACAGCAACGGAAAACTCGCAAACTGTGAGAGCAGGGACCCGAAGAAATGCGAGATTTTTATTGTCGAGGGAGATTCTGCAGGAGGTTCGGCAAAGACAGCGAGAAACCGAAATTATCAGGCGATCCTTCCAATCCGGGGGAAGATTTTAAATGTGGAAAAGGCGAGCATTGATAAAGTGCTGGCAAATGCAGAGATAAAAACGATGATTAATGCATTTGGCTGTGGATTTTCAGAAGGTTATGGCAATGATTTTGATATTACGAAACTACGCTATGATAAAATTATCATTATGGCTGATGCCGATGTGGACGGCGCGCATATTTCGACACTGCTGTTGACGCTGTTCTACCGATTTATGCCGGAATTGATTTATGAAGGACATGTATACATTGCGATGCCGCCGCTTTATAAGGCGATGCCGAAGAAGGGGGAAGAAGAGTATCTGTACGATGATGCAGCGCTGGAACGTTACCGGAGGACACATGACGGCGGCTTTACATTGCAGCGGTACAAAGGCCTGGGGGAGATGGACGCGCAGCAGTTGTGGGAGACAACTCTGGATCCGGAGACAAGGCTGCTGAAACTGGTGGAGATTGAAGATGCCCGCATGGCATCCACAGTGACGGAGATGCTGATGGGAACCGAAGTTCCGCCGAGACGTGCATTTATCTATGAAAATGCGACAGAAGCAGAGCTGGATATTTAAAGGAGAAGATAAATGAGCAGTAATGAACCACAAATCATCCGGACCGAATATTCGGATCTGATGAAGAAATCATATATTGATTATGCGATGAGCGTAATTATAGCCCGCGCCCTGCCGGATGTGCGGGACGGACTGAAACCGGTGCAGAGAAGAACGCTTTACGATATGTATGAGCTCGGAATCCGCTATGACAGGCCATACCGGAAATGTGCCCGTATTGTGGGAGATACGATGGGTAAATATCACCCGCATGGAGACAGCTCCATCTATGATGCGCTTGTCGTTATGGCACAGGATTTCAAGAAAGGAATGGTGCTGGTAGACGGGCATGGAAATTTCGGTTCAATTGAGGGGGATGGAGCCGCAGCCATGCGTTACACAGAGGCAAGGCTGACAAAATTTACGCAGGAGGCGTATCTTGCAGACTTGGACAAGGATGTGACAGATTTCGTTCCGAACTTTGATGAGACAGAAAAAGAACCCCTTGTACTTCCGGTGCGTGTCCCGAACCTGCTTGTGAATGGAGCGGAAGGAATCGCAGTCGGTATGGCAACCAGTATTCCGACGCATAATCTGGGCGAAGTGATTGACGCGGTCAAAGCGTATATGAAGAACGATGCCATCAGCACCAGACAGTTGATGAAGTATGTGAAAGGGCCGGATTTCCCGACCGGGGGGATTGTCGTCAATAAAGACGATTTGCTGAATATCTATGAGACCGGGCAGGGGAAAATCAAGATTCGCGGAAAAGTCGGAACGGAGGAGTTAAAAGGCGGCAGGAAACAGCTTGTCATTACGGAGATTCCATATACAATGATTGGCACGGGTATCGGGAAGTTTTTAAATGATGTGGCGAATCTTGTGGAGGCAAAGAAGACAACTGATATTGTTGATATTTCGAATCAGTCTTCCAAAGAAGGCATCCGGATTGTACTGGAATTGAAAAAAGGTGCGGATGCAGAGAACTTAAAAAACATGCTTTACAAAAAAACCCGTCTCGAGGATACTTTTGGCGTTAATATGCTGGCGGTTGCAGACGGGCGCCCGGAGACGTTGGGACTCAAGGCCATTATTGAGCATCATGTGGATTTTCAGTTTGAACTTGCAACGAGAAAATATAAGACGTTGTTATCCAAAGAACTGGAGAAGAAAGAAGTGCAGGAAGGATTAATCAAAGCCTGTGATGTCATTGATTTGATTATTGAAATCCTGCGGGGAAGCAAGTCGGTAAAAGATGCGAGGGCATGTCTTGTGAACGGAGTGACAGATAACATTAAGTTCAAGTCCAATATTTCGAAAAAGATGGCGGCAATGCTGCGGTTTACCGAGCGGCAGGCGACTGCGATTCTGGAGATGCGCCTGTATAAGCTGATTGGTCTGGAAATTGAAGCGCTGCAAAAGGAACATGAGATTACACTTGCCAATATTGCAAAATACGAAGATATTTTGAACAATTACGAGTCCATGTCAAATGTAATTATAGAAGAGCTGGATGCATTTAAAAAGGAGTATGGAAGAGAGCGCCGTACTGTTGTGGAGAATGCAGAAGAGGCAGTATTTGAGGAAAACAAGATTGAAGAACAGGAAGTGGTATTCCTGATGGACCGGTTCGGATACGCGAAGACTGTGGACACCAGTGTCTATGAGCGAAATAAAGATGCGGCGGACAAAGAAAACAAATATATTGTACATTGTATGAACACCGGAAAGATTTGTATTTTCACGGATACCGGGCGGATGCATCAGGTGAAGGTGCCGGATTTGCCATATGGTAAATTCCGTGATAAGGGAACTCCGATTGACAACCTGAGCAACTATTCCAGCGCAGAAGAGCAGATTATCATGGTCTGTGATTCTGAACAGATGCGGTTCGCAAAACTACTGTTCGCAACAAAGCAGGGCATGATAAAACGAGTGGAAGGAACCGAGTTCCAGGTGGCAAAGAGAACAATTGCGGCAACCAAGCTGCAGGAGGAAGACGGACTGCTCAGCGTACAGGTTGTGACAGAGAACCAACAGACTGTGCTGCAGACGAAGAACGGGTATTTCCTGCGGTTCAGGGCGGCTGATATTCCGGAGAAGAA
This sequence comes from Lachnospiraceae bacterium UBA1683, assembly GCA_002320245.1. GTDB lineage: Bacteria > Bacillota > Clostridia > Lachnospirales > Lachnospiraceae > Schaedlerella. Next base: position 961 of record DCKD01000034.1, on the reverse strand, counting down.
AAAGGGGGCGGTTGGCGTCCGCGGAATCAAACTCCAGCAGAACGATGAGCTGGAGAATGTGTATCTGTTCGAAGAAGGCACAGAGACGAAGATTACGTATAAAGAGAAAGAAGTGACATTGAATCGGCTGAAAGCGGCAAAGAGGGACGGAGTAGGGACGAAGTATCGGGGATAATTTATAACAATTCAGCATTCCGGCAGAACTGTTACCGATAATTTTCTGAAACCCCTTGCAATCCATGCAAAAAGGTGTTATAGTAGTTTACAGTTGCATAAGGAATCTGGCAGAAGAGTGGACGAAAGTTCACTCTTCTTTGTTGATGTGGATTCCTTTGAGAAGCAAGGTCTTACATGGGAGTACCTGTAAATGGATATGCTATATGGGGGACTGCAGCAGATTGAGAATCAGAAAGGAAGTATAACGTGTCGAGAAGAGAACAATACGAACAGCAGACAGAAGAGCTCTTAGAGCCGATTGTGACCGGGTTCGGATTCGAACTGGTGGATGTGGAATATGTGAAGGAGGCAGGAACATGGTATCTGCGTGCCTATATTGATAAGCCGGGTGGGATTACCGTGGATGACTGTGAGGCTGTCAGCCGGAAATTCTCCGATATTCTGGATGAGAAAGATTACATTGAAGATACTTATATCTTTGAAGTGAGTTCACCGGGGCTGGGACGTCCGCTGAAGAAGGAGAAGGATTTCATCAGGAGCATGGGAGAAGAAGTGGAGATCCGTACTTACCGTGCGATTGAACGTCAGAAGGAGTTCGCCGGGATTCTGAAAGCATATGACAGGGATACGGTGACAATTGCATATGAGGATGACACGGAGCAGACATTTGAGAAAAGTGATATCGCATTGATTCGTCTTGCGTTAGACTTCTAATCAGCCAATAGAAACAGAGTTTGAGTTATAGTGATAATATGTTCAATTAATTAGGACAATATGAAGTGAC
>DCKD01000024.1 GCA_002320245.1 Lachnospiraceae bacterium UBA1683 | reverse complement strand
CATGGAACTGCCGAAAAATACCGTTACAGTCTGTGATTGACTACCTTGGAAAATATACCCATAGGATTGCCATCAGCAATCACCGCATCATCTGCATGGACGATGAAAACGTTACTTTTTCTGTAAAAGATTACCGGAACAAAGGACAATGGAAAGAACTGACCCTTTCCGGTGTTGAATTTATACGACGGTTTCTGATGCATGTACCGCCAAAACGTTTTGTCAGGATTCGGCATTACGGACTTCTTTGTTCCCGTAGCAAACACAAGAAGCTTACTTTATGCCGGAATCTCCTTGGATGCCAAAAGTATCTCTCGAAGCTTCGAGGTAAGGAGATGCCGGAAATATTAAAACAGCTTTATGAGATAAACATTTGTGTGTGTAAATCCTGTGGTGGGCATCTTGGAAAACCACAGTTTCGAATACCATAAAGATGTTAAAATCTTATTCTTTCATACGTTTTCTGAAGCCTCAAAGTTTGAGGTTTTGTTGTCGTACCTATTTATCTGAAAACACTTGATTTCTGTAGTTTCCGCACAGGAAATCCTGTATAATCATGGGTAAGAACAAAAGATTGAAAGTCCATAGGTAATGGCTACTCGGACGCTCACTTTGTTCAATTAGGTCAAATCGAAAATGGTGTAAACGAAGGGGCAGTTCACTGGAATGTCGAAACTGCTTTTTCGTTTACCCCATCATCGATTCTAACCTAAAGAATTTGTTATTGCCAAAATTCATTTAATCATGTTCTTTAATATATTGAAATACCTTTTTATCACTCTTTGATTTTTTATACCAGCCAATACCTATCATTATAATCCCAACAATGATGACTGTAGTTCTTACCGATGAATCTGGGGAAAATAAGCAAGATACAACAAGTCCTGTTCCAGCACCTGTAAAAAAATCTACAATTGATTTTTCATGTTTTATTATGCCCATTGCTCTTTCTTTATCTATAGATTGTACCATCTTTGAATCCTCCTTTAATAATGTATCAAGAGAAATATCAAATTGATTGCTCATGCTTACAAGAATTTGCAGATCAGGATAACTTTTTCCCGTTTTCCCAATTTGAAACAGTTTGTCGAGTAACATGAAATAATCTGCCAAACTCCTCTTGTGTTAATTGCTTTTCTTTACGAATATTCAATATTTGATTTCCTATATTCATAATATCTCGCCCTTTCCTGTGTTGTTATCTTATTCATATTTTCGTCCTCCTTTGAATATTATTATCCAAGAAATAATGTCCAAAGTAAAGCAATCAACATCTTACATTGCATGTATAGTTACGCAAAGATTCTTTGACAGGTACTTTTCTCTATAAATTCAAATCTAACGGTCTTAAGCCTCCATTATTTTAGTATGGCGGCGGGGAATGAGCCCCGCTTTACAATCGCCCACGCATGGTTGCAGGTTACGCCATCTGTCCACCCTTGTAGCTTTATAGCCACGCACATACAGCAAGGGGGAAAATTCAAATTTTTCTATTTCTTTAACTATACCACATTTCACATCACAAAACATCATTTGCTTCTAAAAATGATTAAAGGGTATATTGCTTTCGCAATATACCCTCACACTCAATATCATCTGTTCCTTTCCGATAAATTAAAAACTACGCAAACTTTGGTCTCTCTGTTTCGTCAAATCTCTTGACGAATTCACTGACGAAACTTTGGCGAAAATCTACCCGATATTTTATGATAGATTTTAATAATTTACGAAAGGTTCAAAACTGCTTCAATCACGCATAATTGCTTGACTTTAAGCACATTTCCAGACTTTATTTAATTTCAGATTAGTTTCCCATCTGAGCAGCTACTTCTGCAGCGAAGTCTTCCTGTTTCTTCTCCAGACCTTCACCTGTCTCGAAACGAACGAACTTCTTAACTGTTACGTTAGCATTGTTCTCTTTTGCAACTTTATCAACGTATTTAGAAACTGTCAAATCACTGTCCTGAACGTATACCTGATCAAGCAGGCAGATCTCTTTCATCTCTTTGTTCAAACGTCCGATAATCATTTTTTCAATAATATTATCCGGTTTCTCCGGGTTTTCTTTCTTAGCCTGAGCAAGAAGGATTTCTTTCTCGTGGTTCAGGAAGTCTTCAGCAACTTCTGCACGGGATACATACTTCGGAGACATAGCTGCTACCTGCATAGCTACGTTCTTCAGGCAAGTTTTGATTTCATCATTTACAACATCTGTATCAGCCTCAATCAGGACACCGATACGTCCGCCGCCATGGATGTAAGAAACTACACATCCGTCTGTTACAACTCTCTCAAATCTTCTGATATTCAGGTTTTCCCCAATTACTGCGATTTTCTCAACAAGAGCATCTTTTACAGTCTTTGTTGTGTCAGCTTCCCAAGCCTCAGCCATAAATGCGTCCATATCTGCTGCCTCAGAATCTGCTGCCTGATTTGCAACAGCCTCTACAAATGCCTGGAAGTCTGCATTTTTAGCAACAAAGTCTGTCTCAGAGTTTACTTCTACGATAGAAGCTACCTTGTCGTCTTTTACTACAGTCTTAACGATACCTTCTGCTGCGATTCTTCCTGCTTTTTTCTCAGCTTTTGCCTGTCCGTTCTTTCTCAGGAACTCTACCGCTGCATCCATATCGCCATTTGTCTCACCGAGAGCCTTCTTACAGTCCATCATTCCTGCACCTGTCATCTCTCTCAATTCTTTTACCATGCTTGCTGTGATTGCCATGATCTTATCCTCCACATTTATATTTTACATTAAAAGGGTATATCCCTTTGCATCCGACCGATCGGACAATTTTTAAATCTGGTTCCGTTGACTTCCATCTTACAGCAATGCTGTCCACAGATGGCTGGTAAATAGCTAATACGCATAGAAATGCGAATGGGAAGATTTACCGAACCCAGTCTCGTACAAGCACGAATATCACCGGCTCATTGTCAACGAAAAAATGCTTCAACCTGATTATCAGGCTGAAGCATTCAAGTGTCAATTACTCTTCTACAGCCTCTTCAGCTACTGCTTCCTCAGCATCCTCGTAGTATGCTTCTTCTGCTGCTCCCTGGTTTGCCTCGATGACTGCATCAGCCATCTTAGAAACAATCAGTTTTACAGCTCTGATTGCATCATCATTTCCCGGGATTACATAATCCAGTTCTTCTGGATCGCAGTTTGTATCACAGATACCAATCAATGGAATTCCAAGTGTATGTGCTTCCTGTACGCAGATTCTTTCTTTCTTAGGATCTACGATGAAGATAGCATCTGGGATTCTCTTCATGTCTTTGATTCCGCCTAAGTTCTTCTCAAGTTTAGCCCACTCTTTTTTCAGCTCAATAACTTCTTTTTTAGGCAGTACGTCAAATGTTCCGTCTTCTGCCATTGTCTCGATGTCTTTGAGTCTCTTAATACGGCTCTGGATTGTCTTGAAGTTTGTCAGCATTCCTCCAAGCCATCTCTCATTTACATAGTACATTCCGCAACGCTCTGCCTCTGTTGCAATAGCATCCTGAGCCTGTTTCTTTGTTCCTACGAACAGGATTGTACCACCGTTAGCCGCGATATCAGCCACTGCCTGATAAGCATCGTCAACCATCCCTACAGATTTCTGCAGGTCGATGATGTAGATACCATTTCTCTCTGTGTAAATGTAAGGAGCCATTTTAGGGTTCCATCTTCTTGTCTGATGTCCAAAATGAACACCTGCTTCTAAAAGCTGTTTCATTGAAATAACGCTCATTTTTCTTTCCTCCATTGGTTTTAATCTTCCGTATGTTTAAGTTCATCCCCAAAACCGTTCCATTCTTATGGAATTGGGCACCGATGGGGCAATCCGCATACGTGTTTTTTCGCAACGCTAATAGTCTATCATAAATTTTTCCCAAATGCAAGGCTTTTCTCAGGGAATCAATATATGGTATTCTTTTGCTGTAACAGCTTGTATTTATTGATTTACAGGTTAATAAAAATTGTATCCTATTTCGATAAGGATATCATGATACGGAGGTAAAAAACTGATGAAATTTACATTTGCCCATAATAATCTCAATGTTTATAACTTGGAAAAGTCACTGGACTTTTACAGAGAAGCACTTGGATTAGAAGTTACCAGCACAAAGGATGCGGAAGACGGAAGCTTTAAACTGGTATATCTCGGCGACGGGACAACGCCGCATCAGCTCGAGCTTACGTGGCTGCGCGATATGAACCGCCCATATGAACTCGGTGATAATGAAATTCATTTAGCATTTGTGGTAGATGATTTTAACGCTGCTCTCGGGAAACATAAAGAGATGGGATGTGTTTGTTTTGAAAACCCTGAAATGGGAATCTACTTCATTGAAGATCCTGACGGATATTGGCTGGAGATTCTGCCTGCATAGCAAAGGGGACAGTCCCTTCTGATAGGGGATCGTCCCCTGTCAGAAGGGACTGTCCCCTTTGCGTACATCTGGCGGTAAATACCCTTGACTTGACTTTCACTAGCAAGATTAGTATCATGCCTGGCACACAAAAAACCTCACGGCTCGAATCGTGAGGTTTTCTTTGATATCCTATCTTTTGTATTCTATCTGATTTTTCTTTAGTAACGAACATAAATCATGCCGCTCTGTACCGGACCAACCTTTACGACATCTCCCGGCTCTGGTGCGTGAATCATCTGTCCTCCGCCAATGTAGATACCACAGTGCTCCCAGTTCACACAGACATCTCCCGGCTGTGGATTGCTTACCCTTGTCCAACCCATGAACGTATATGTTGTGCCAAGACGTGCGGTGCTGCCTGTCAGACAGTAACCAACCAATCCGGAGCAATCAAAAGAATCCGGTCCGGTTGCTCCCCAAACATACGGTTTTCCAAGCTGGCTGTATGCACGGCTTACAATTGCATTACCTGTAGATGCATCATAAGATGGTGCTGACGGAGCAGCCGGTACACTCGGTGTGTTTAGAGTGTCTGCTACAGGTGGCTGGGACGGTGTAACCGGTGTACTTGGTGTAACATTCGTACTTCCGCCTGAGTTTTCACCATTTCCTGCATTTGACTGTGCAGCCTGCTCAGCCGCCGCTTTCTCCGCCGCTGCCTTTTCCAGAGCTGCCTTAGCTGCCGCCTGAATCATACCATCCAGATTCTCAATCTCCGCACTCTTACTTTCAATTGTATTATTCAGTTCATCAGACTGTGCCCGATACTCACCTTCCAGGTTCTGTAACTTTGTCTGATCACTTTCTAGTGATGACTTCAAATCGCTTACTTCCTGAACGGTATTCTGATATTCCTGCAACTGCTCTCTGTCATAAGAATGTACTTTCTGTACATATTCAGCCTGAGTCAGTACTTCTGCAATACTTCCTGATGTAAGGATACGCTCCATCGCGGAACCGTCGCCTTCTTCATACATGTATTTGATACGAAGTTTTAAATCTTCGTACTGCTGCTGCTCTTTTGCCTGTGCCGCTTCAAGGTCTACCTGAGCCTGTGAAATCTGCTGACCTTTTTCAATCAACTGTGTCTCCAAATCGTTCATCTTTGTCATCAGCGAATTGAGCTGTGACTGTAGAGAACTGACTTCACTCTGCGCTGTAGCCTTCTGTGATTCCAACGCAGCCTGATCTGCGCTTTCCGGCGCAGCCATAACTGGTGTAACTACCATGGAGCAAGTCAACACAACAGCAAGTAACATACTATGTACTTTTTTTAATTTCATCTTACCACCTATCCCTATGTATTATTTATATGTCCCCACATACATATGACTATCATACAATACTTTCTGCTTATTTTCAATAAAGTATTAAAGAAATCATTACAAAATGTGGAGTTTTTTATTTCGATTTTACATTACGCTTTAGACATTATAATACATCGGAGCTAATTTTGCAATATAATTTAATAAATTTGTAACATTTTTACATAATTAGTTAAAGGGGTACGTCCCGTTTTATCACTGCACTGATAGATTCGTATACCCCATCAGGCTCAGGTCTACTTTCTGTGCAGCTTCGCGCCCTTCGCGGATTGCCCACACGACAAGGGACTGTCCTCTGTGCATGTCTCCTGCCGCGAAGACATTTTTTACGTTTGTCTCGTACTCACCCGGAGCAGTCTTAACATTGGTGCGCTCATTGGTTTCTACACCGAATGCTTTCGTCACGTAGCTTTCGCTTCCGAGGAACCCCGCGGCAATCAACACGAGCTCCACATCTACAGTATACTCGCTTCCCGCCACTTCGCTCATCGTCATTCTTCCGGTCTTCTCATCTTTCTTCGGCTTCAGTTTTACAAGAATTGCCTTGCATACGGCTCCCTTCTTGTCTTTGACAAATTCTTTGACCGTTGTCTGATAGACGCGCGGGTCATGTCCGAACACATCAATGGCTTCCTGCTGGCCGTAATCGGTCTTACAGATTCTCGGCCATTCCGGCCACGGGTTGTTCTCCGCCCTCTCATCCGGCGCTTTCGGCATCATTTCAAGTTGAAGCACAGATTTTGCACCGTGGCGGATGCAGGTTCCGACACAGTCATTTCCGGTATCTCCGCCGCCGATAACCATAACATTTTTTCCCTTTGCAGAAATGTATGCGCCATCTTTCAGTTCCATATGATTTGCCCAGAGTGCCTTTGTCGTAGATTTAAGGAAATCTACTGCAAAATAAATTCCTTCCGCATCTCTTCCTGGGACTTTGATATCACGTGGATTGGAGGCTCCGCATGTGAGAATGATTCGGTCATACTTTTTCATAAGGTCTGCGGCTTTTACATCCTTTCCTACATTACAGTTTGTCTCGAAGACAACACCTTCTTCTTCCATAATGGCAATCTTGCGGTCAATAATCTGTTTTTCCAGTTTCATGTTCGGTATGCCATAACGGAGCAGGCCTCCGACTTTATCCTCCCGCTCGTATACGGTCACAAAGTGCCCCCTGCGGTTGAGCTGGTCAGCGGCAGCCAGTCCGGACGGACCGGAACCGATGACTGCTACTTTCTTACCTGTCCTTACTTTCGGCGGACGTGCCTTCGCGTATCCGCAGTCATATGCATTTTCAATAATACCGTATTCATTTGCTTTGGTTGATACCGGCTCTCCGTAAAGCCCGCACGTACATACATTCTCACAGAGCGCCGGGCATACGCGGGATGTGAATTCCGGGAAATTGTTTGTCTTCACAAGGCGGCTGTACGCCTCCTCCCAGTTTCCGTTATAAATCAAATCATTCCACTCCGGTACCAGATTATGCAGCGGACACCCGCTTGCCATGCCATTCAGCATCTTTCCTGACTGACAGAACGGTACTCCGCATGCCATACATCTTGCTCCCTGAATTTCCTGCTCTTCTTTGGGAAGAGGCGTGTAGAATTCGTTAAAATGCTTTATTCTGCTCTTTGGCGGCTCCGCCGCTTTGTCTTTTCTGCTGTAATCCATAAATCCTGTCGGTTTTCCCACTTCTCCCGCCTCCTATCTTCTGTTTTTGATTTGATTGAATGCTTCGATTTTTGCCTGCTCTGCGCTAAATCCCTTTTCTTCCATCTGAAGAATCGTCGTCATCATCTTCTCATAATCTTCCGGAATAATCTTCTTGAATTTCGGCAGATACTCTTTAAAGTTATCAAGAATTTCTTTTCCGGTCTGAGAATTCGTATACGCAACGTGTTCCTGAATCATATCTTTTAATTCCTGAACATCAAATTTATCTTTTACACGTTCGATATTTACCATGGATTTGTTTACTTTCTTATATAAATCATTATCCATGTCTAGTACATATGCGATACCGCCGCTCATTCCGGCAGCGAAATTTTTTCCAACCTGACCGATGACTGCAACGCGTCCGCCTGTCATGTATTCACATCCATGGTCTCCCACGCCTTCAACAACCGCTCTTGCACCGGAATTGCGGACACAGAAACGTTCTCCGGCAACACCGTTGATAAATGCCTTTCCGCTTGTAGCCCCGTACAGGGCAACGTTACCGATGATGATGTTTTCATCCGCCTTAAACGGAACCCCCTGTGGAGGGCATACGACCAGTTTGCCGCCGGAAAGTCCCTTTCCGAAATAATCGTTGCTGTCCCCGACAAGTTCCAGTGTCAGCCCCTTCGGGATAAATGCACCAAAACTCTGTCCGCCGGCTCCCTTACATTTAATTACATAGGTATCCTCAGGCAATCCTTCCGGATATCTCCTTGTAATCTCGGAGCCGAAAATTGTACCGAATGTACGGTCTGTATTTGTAACATCAATTTCCATGCTCTTCGGCTGCTTTTTGTCCAATGCCGGAAGCAACTGTTTTACCAGCACTTTTTCATCCAATGTCTTGCGAAGTTCAAAATCAAAAACTTTCTTTGGATTGAAAATCATGCCCTTTTTCTCACTTGCATATGGATTATACAGTACATTGCTCAAATCCAATGTGGCGGCACGCTCAGATGTCGGCACGTCTTTTACTTTCAGCAAGTCTGTTCTTCCGACCAGTTCATCGACAGTACGGACGCCAAGTTTTGCCATATATTCTCTTAATTCTTCTGCGATAAACTTCATGAAGTTCATCACATATTCCGGTTTTCCCGAGAAACGTTTCCTCAGTTCCGGATTCTGTGTAGCCACACCGACCGGACAGGTGTCCAGATTGCAGACACGCATCATCACACATCCCATCGTTACAAGCGGAGCGGTAGCAAACCCAAATTCCTCTGCACCAAGCATTGCCGCGATTGCAACATCACGGCCGCTCATGAGCTTACCGTCTGTTTCGATGCGGACACGCTCACGCAGTCCATTCTGAATCAGTGTCTGATGTGTCTCTGCAAGCCCAAGCTCCCATGGAAGCCCTGCGTTCTGAATCGAACTTCTCGGCGCAGCCCCTGTACCTCCGTCGTATCCGGAAATCAGGATAACCCCCGCACCGGCTTTTGCAACACCGGCAGCAACGGTTCCTACCCCCGCCTCGGACACCAGTTTTACGGAAATCCTTGCATTTTTGTTTGCATTTTTACAGTCATAAATCAACTGTGCCAAATCTTCGATAGAATAAATATCGTGATGGGGCGGCGGGGAAATCAGACTCACCCCCGGCGTAGAATGGCGTGTTTTTGCTATCCACGGATATACCTTTCCACCGGGCAGATGCCCGCCTTCACCCGGTTTTGCCCCCTGCGCCATCTTAATCTGAATCTCCTGCGCGCTGACCAGATATCTGGAAGTTACGCCGAACCGTCCGGAGGCAACCTGTTTGATTGCAGAACATTTTTCCGTGTCCAGACGCCCGATATCCTCACCGCCTTCACCGCTGTTTGATTTCCCATGGAGCCGGTTCATGGCAACCGCCATTGTCTCATGCGCTTCCTGTGAAATAGAACCGTAGGACATCGCACCCGTCTTAAATCTTGTAACGATAGAATCTACACTTTCTACTTCCTCAATCGGCACACCCTTTTTCGGGTAGTTAAACTCCAACTGCCCGCGAAGGTTAATCTTCTCTCCCTCTTCGTCCACTAGCCTTGTATACTCCCTGAACAGGTTATAATCACCTCTTCTTGTGGACTGCTGTAGTGCATGGATTGTCTGCGGATTGTATAAATGCTCCTCCCCACCGCTCTTTTCTTCATGACTGCCGACACTGTTCAGTGTCATGTCAACGCTCAGCCCCAGCGGATCAAACGCCTCGGAATGGAATGCAACATAATCATTTGCAATCTCTTCAATACCGATGCCGCCGACACGGCTGACCGTATCCGTAAAGTATTTATCAATAAATTCTTTCTTCAGTCCGATTGCCTCGAAAATCTTTGCCCCCTGGTAAGACTGAATCGTAGAAATCCCCATCTTAGATGCAATCTTGATAATACCGTGGATGACCGCTGAATTGTAGTCGTCTACCGCCGCGTAATAATCCTTGTGCAACAAGTTGTCCTGAATCAACTGACGGATGGATTCATGAGCAAGGTATGGGTTGATTGCACATGCTCCGTAACCAAGCAGGGTTGCAAAATGGTGTACTTCCCTCGGCTCTCCGGATTCCAGAATCATGGCAACTGAAGTTCTTTTCTTTGTCCGCACTAAATGCTGCTGCAGGCCGGATACGGCAAGCAGAGACGGGATTGCCACATGATATTCGTCCATCTCACGGTCGGAAAGGATAAGGATATTCGCACCCTCGCGGATAGAGCGGTCTGCTTCAATAAATAGGTAGTCCATCGCCTTTTCCAGACTTGTGTTCTTATAGTAAGTAATCGGAATCTCTGCAATTTTAAATCCTTCCACCTTCATGCTCTTGATTTTCAAAAGGTCTGTATTAGTGAGAATCGGATTATTCACCTGAAGCATTTTACAATTTTCTTCTTTTTTCTCTAACAGGTTTCCGTCTTTTCCGACATAAATGGTTGTAGATGTAACAACCTCCTCGCGGATTGCGTCGATTGGAGGGTTTGTAACCTGCGCAAATAACTGTTTGAAATATCCAAACAGTGGCTGGTTCTTTCTGGAAAGGACTGCGAGCGGTGCATCAATCCCCATTGCTGCAGTTCCCTCCGCTTCATTTTTCGCCATATTTAAAACAGAAGTTTTCACCTCTTCATATGAATAGCCAAATGCTTTCTGTAATCTTGTACATTCTTCTTTTGTGTATGCCGGGACATCCTGATTCGGAATCTTCAAATCCCGCAGATGAATCAGATTGCTGTCCAGCCACTCACCGTAAGGTTCTTCATTTGCATAACGCTCTTTCAGCTCTTCGTCATCGATGACTTTTCCCTGAACGGTGTCTACCAACAGCATCTTACCGGGATGAAGCCGTTCTTTTACGACAATTTTTGTCGGGTCGATATCCAGCACGCCAACCTCGGAAGACAGAATCAACTGATTATCGTCCGTAATATAATATCTGGACGGCCGCAGGCCGTTTCTGTCCAGAACAGCTCCCATACAATCCCCGTCCGAGAACAATATAGATGCGGGACCGTCCCACGGCTCCATCATCGTTGCATAATAATGATAAAAATCCTTCTTATTCTGTGACATGCTACGGTTGTTCTCCCATGGCTCCGGAATTGCAATCATAACAGCAAGCGGCAGTTCCATTCCACTCATTACCATGAATTCCAGTGCATTATCCAACATTGCAGAATCAGAACCGGCCGTATTGATAGCCGGCAGAACTTTATGGAGCTCACCTTTTAAGTACCCGGATTCCATTGTCTCCTCTCTTGCCCTCATCTTGTCGGCATTGCCACGGATGGTATTAATCTCCCCGTTGTGTACCATAAAACGGTTCGGATGTGCCCTCTCCCAACTTGGGTTCGTGTTTGTACTGAACCGGGAATGCACCATTGCGATAGCAGACTCATAATCACTGTCCTGCAAATCTTCAAAGAACAGGCGAAGCTGTCCTACCAGAAACATCCCTTTATAAACAATGGTTCTGCCGGAAAGGGATGCTACATATGTATCGTCGCTGCTCTGCTCGAAAATGCGGCGCACCACATATAAACGGCGGTCAAACGGAAGTCCCTTTTCCAGACTCTTCGGCTTTGCGATAAATGCCTGCATAATGCATGGCATGCAGTCTACTGCTTTCTTGCCGAGAACGTCCGGATGTACCGGCACTTCCCTCCACCCAAGGAACTTAAGCCCTTCTTTTTCCACGATGACCTCGAAAATGTTCTTCGCCTGATTTCTTTTCAGTTCATCCTGCGGGAAGAAAAACATGCCAACGCCATATTCCCGTTCTGCGGGAATAGAAAAGCCGAGGGGTTCACAGACCTTGATGAAGAATTTATGCGAAATCTGTAATAAGATTCCAACTCCATCTCCTGTCTTCCCCTCGGCGTCCTTGCCGGCTCTATGTTCAAGATTTTCTACAATTTTCAATGCGTTCACCACTGTCTCATGGCTCTTCACGCCTTTGATGTTTACCACTGCACCTATACCACAGTTATCATGCTCAAACTCGGAACGGTACAGTCCCTTTTGCTGAGTGCATATTTCCTTACTCATAATCGCTGTCCTTTCATATGTATTTTTTGCAAATGCGTTTTATGCGCAATCTTTTTTATTTTTTCCTACTATACAATACTTTTTCCCATTTGTAAACAGGAAATTTTTTCGAATTGTCAGACAATCTGTTAATTAATCATTCTCATCCACATTATCTGACATCTAATCTTTTTTTCTTTTATCCGTTTCTTTTTCCGGACAATTTGAAAACACTTCATTCGGTCATCGTTTTGATAAAGCAATTTGCCGGACCGTTATATAGACGGAAACAGAATCCTTTTTGGCGTTTCCGACCATATAACAGCCCGGCAAACCGCGCCCTGACTGCACCCATCTTTATCTATATCTCATCTAACGTTACCTGGACTTGTACTTTCTGCCAATTGAAGGTTAACGAAACATATCCATTGTCGGATTCTGCTTCTCTTGTCCTGAACCCCCCGGCTGCTCCGGTTTCTCCTCTATCCGCTGCATGAGCACAAACATGACTGTGCCAAAGAATGTGCATACAATCACTGCGACGGATAATCGTTTCGGGGATGTCCCAAGCCAGTCAAACAAGCCGATTTCCGTACCGATTACCGCTGTCAGATTTGCCGCCATATGAAGAGCCGCAGGCGCTTTAAATGAGCCATACTTCTCATATACATATGCCAGCAGCATACCAAATGCCAGCGCGTTTACAATCTGTGAGGTATCACCGTGAACAAGGCAGAACAGGATTGACGAGCTTAACGCCGCCCGCCAGAACGTACTCTGCTCCCTGAGCCGCTTATATAACATTCCCCGGAATAATAATTCCTCCATCAACGGGATAACAATTCCGACTCCTACAATCTGTACTGCCACTGGCGCACTGTAAAACAGTGCTGTTGCGCTCTGGCTGTCAGAGACCTTCCATGCAAGTGCCGCCATATAAATGAGACAGCTTACTCCAATATTGTAAACAACCGCAAATACCAGAATCCAAATATATTTCCACATCGGAGCTTTCCGGTTCACCGGAAGATTCTGTTCTCTCTCCCTCTTTCTGTCTTTATGGAAAAGGACAGCAAATACCGGAATGATACACAACGCTTTTGCAGCCTGTATCTGAACCGCATATTTCAGCTCCAGTTTCATAGCAATCAATGTGCACTGCTGCACCGCCCGGGCAAATGCTTCTTCATCGTTTGGGTTCACCCCATTCATTACCGCGGCAAAATCATTTACATTTAATATTACAAGAACACAGCTCACAATCAGACTGACCACAAGGCTGATTCCCCAATAGATAACCAGAGGTCCGAACACATACCAGAACGGATTTTTTACCGGCTTATTATTCATTCTCCAAAGCCCTTCCTTTCTTCTGTATCCACTCCCTCAAATTTTCTTCATCCCCTTGTAAGGAGCCTTGCACCATCTCTGGTTTCCCGCCTCCTCTTCCGCTGAATTCACGGTTCAGCTCTTCTACCAGTTCCCGCATATCCAACGTCCTGCTGCCTATCACATACCGATATGCCGGCACTGTTTTTTCTGTCAGACGTTTCTCTGAACGCCCATTTGCATTGCTTTCTGTCTGCCGGCTGAAAACCGCGCACATCGTATGCCCTGCATCCAGCAGCCGGTTCATCAGGAAACGTGGTCCGTCAGCGTCCATATTATCCTCAAACAAACAGACAATACTTTCCTCCGGATTAACCTCTTTTATTTTATATTCAAGCAATGCCCTTTTCTGTCCTGCCAGTTCCAGTTTCAGACCCGCACACTCTTCTTTCAAATGTTCGACAGCCTCTGCGGTTTCGTTTTCCCTCGCACATAATGACGCAGAAATCCGTTTTACTGCGGAAAGTTTACGCCCGTAATCCTTCAGTGCACGGAATCCACACAGCATCGTCACGCGGACTCCACCTTTATAGCTCTGTATGTTCGTCAGTTTGATGAGCCCGATTTCGCCGGTCTTTTCCACATGCGGAGCACAACATGCACAGACGTCATATCCCGGAATCGTGACAATGCGCACCTGACCTTCAATCTCAATCTTGCTGCGGTAATCCAGCCTTTCCAATTCTGCTTTCGATGGATATGCAACCTGTACGTCCAGATTCTCCACAACCGCCTCATTCGCCTTCCACTCAATCTGGCGCAGCTCATCACGCGTTATCCTGCCGTCAAAATCCATTGTACAGTCTTCACTTCCGAGATGGAACCCCACATTCTTATAACCAAAACGTGCATGTACAAGTCCTGACACAATATGCTCTCCGGTGTGCTGCTGCATTTTCATGAAACGCTCCTGCCAGTTAATTTCTCCGGTCACTTCTGTACCAGTCTCCACCGGACCATCCGTATAGTGCCAGATAACGCCATCTTTTTCCTGCACATCCAGCACATACCGTCCTGCAAGCATTCCCGTATCGGCATATTGCCCGCCGCCTTCGGGAAAGAACGCACTGCGGTCAAGCCTTACCCTGTAACCGTCCTTCTCTTCCTTACATTCCAATACATTTGCCGTAAAGACCTTCATATGACTGTCTTCGTAAAATAACTTTTCCGTCATCACAATCTCCATTCAACTCCATTGTAACACTACATTCTCTCCGGAGCTTCAAATCCAAGCAGGTCAATACATATCTCCAACACTTCTTTTGTCAGTTTCAAAAGCGCAATATATCCGCCTTTCTTTGCCTCATCTTCCTCTGTCAGAATCTTTGTCCCGTGATAAAATTTATTAAATATATTTGCCACGTCGTAAATGTATGCACAAATTTTATGCGGCGCAATTTCTGTATAAACTATGTCAATCATCTCGTTAAACTTTGCGGTTTCCAACATCAGAGCTTTTTCAAATTCATTTGTCGCCTCACAAAGCCGCAGGCCTTCAACAGAACCACCTTCCTGCTGATATTTATTGAGGATAGACTTAATCCTGACGATTGTATACAGAATGTAAGGTCCGGTATTTCCCTCGAAGGATGTGAAACGTTCTACGTCAAACACATAATCCTTGGATGCCTGATTGGAAAGGTCGCCGTATTTGATGGCGGCAAGCCCGACTGTTTTCGCCGTATCCCTTGCCTCTTCTTCCTCTACTGTACGGTTGTCCATAATCTTCTTATACATTTCGTCGTCGATTTCCCTAATCAGGTTCTCCAGACGCATGACGCCGCCTTCTCTTGTCTTGAACGGCTTACCGTCTTTTCCGTTCATCGTACCAAATCCAAGGAATTCCAAATCAGTCTCCGGACGTACAATGCCACATTTCTTTGCACAGCGGAATACCTGTACGAAATGCAGCTCCTGACGTTTATCTACCACGTAAATCACTTCGTCCGGCTGATACAGTTCTTCACGCTCTACCAAAGTCGCCAAATCTGTCGTATCATAAAGTGCCGCCCCGTCTGATTTCAGAATCATGCATGGCGGTACTTCTTTTTTATCACTCTCCTCTGCTACATCCACGACGAGCGCTCCCTCATCATAGTGTGCGTAACCTTTTTCCTTCAGTGCCTCAACCATGCCCGGTATATATTTCTGCGCATCTGCCTCGCCCTTCCAGAGGTCGAACTCTACATTCAGGTTCTTATAATTTTTCTTCAAATCTGTGACAGACACATCCATAATATGCCTCCAGATTGCACGGTATCCTTTGTGTCCGTTTTGCAGAAGGAATGTTGCATGCAATGCTTTTTCACGGTATTCTTCATTCTCTTTTGCATAGGCACTTGCCGTCGGATAAATCTCTTCCAGCTCTCCGATGGTAAACGGAGCCGCCTCCGGATATTCTCCCTCAAAGCTCTCATCAAAATACGGCAGATCCGGCTGACGTTTCTCCAGCTCTGTAATAATCAGCCCCATCTGATACCCCCAGTCGCCGAGATGGATATCCCCTGTGACGTTATTTCCCTTAAACCGCATAATTCTCTTTACGCTCTCTCCGATAATCGCCGAGCGCAGATGCCCGACATGCAGCGGCTTTGCCACATTCGGTCCGCCATAATCAATCAGGATTGTCTTCGGCTCGCTTTCCTTTTCCACGCCAAGTGCTGCATCCTCTGCCATATCATTCAAAAACCCTGCTACGAAAGATGGTTTGATTTTCAAATTGATAAATCCCGGATTCACAGCCTCCGCCATATCAAAACAATCGCTGTCCTGCAATTTTTCAACAACTTCATTCGCTATCATAAACGGCGCTTTCCGGTAAGTCTTTGCTGCCGCCATCGCCCCGTTACACTGGTATTCGCACAAATCCGGCCTGTTGGACACTGTGACTTTGGCAAACTTCGCATCATATTCTGCCGCCTGAAACGCCTGTTCCATTTCCTTTGTAATTAAATCCGCTAAGGTCTTCACGTTTTTTCACTCCGTTCTATCACTTTATATTTTGATTTACTTCGTATTTCCATTTACTTAATACTTCCATTTAGGTATTTTATCATTTATAATTACTTCTAGCAAGTGAAAATACAGGGGAATCAGGCGGATTTCAGGATTCTGTCCGATTCCTTTTATAACAGGAGGATATGACATCATGAAAATAGGTTCACACGTTGGTATGAAAGGCAAGGATATGCTGCTCGGCTCTGCGAAGGAAGCTGTATCCTACGGTGCCAACACATTTATGTTTTATACAGGTGCCCCGCAGAACACGCGCAGGAAAGAAATCAGCGAACTGAATATCGGGCCTGCCTGGGACTATATGAAAGCGCACGGCATTGACGAGATCATTGTCCACGCGCCATATATCATCAACCTGGGAAATGCGGTAAAGCAGGAAACATTCGAGCTGGCGACTGAATTTCTGGAAAAAGAAATTGCCCGGACCATCGCCTGCAGAAGCCATGTCATGATTCTTCATCCCGGCTCCCATGTCGGAGAAGGTACGGACATCGGAACGACACAGATTATCAAAGGGCTCAACGAAGTACTGACAAAAGATACTGACTGTTTCATCGCACTTGAAACAATGGCCGGAAAAGGCTCCGAGGTCGGACGCTCTTTCGAGGAACTTGCACGCATTTATGACGGTGTGAAGTACAACGAGAAACTGCGTGTCTGCTTCGACACCTGCCATACAAGCGACGCAGGATATGACATCATCCATCATTTCGACGATGTCATTGATGAGTTTGAC
Source organism: Lachnospiraceae bacterium UBA1683 (assembly GCA_002320245.1). Classification (GTDB taxonomy): domain Bacteria; phylum Bacillota; class Clostridia; order Lachnospirales; family Lachnospiraceae; genus Schaedlerella. The sequence continues at coordinate 1,772 of DCKD01000024.1, read as the reverse complement.
CGGATACTCGGAAAGGACCAGATTGCCGTCTTCCATATCAATGACAGTAAAAACATCCCCGGCGCCGCCAAAGACCGTCACGCCAATATCGGGTTTGGTGAAATCGGTTTTAACGCACTGAATTATATCGTGCATCACAAAGATTTTGAACAAATCCCCAAAATTCTGGAGACACCGTACATACAAAACCCAGAGAATAAAAAGAAATCCTACGCACCATATAAATACGAAATAGAAATGCTGAAAAATGGGGAATTCGATGCAGATTTGCAAGAGAAAATCCTAAAAAATGAGGGGAAATAACGTTTAGGGACAGGTCGAACTCCATTTGGGGACGTAGTAAAGTTGAACTTTACTACGTCCCCAAATGGAGTTCGACCTGTCCCTTTTCAGAAAATCACCTGTATGAGAAACATATACAACACCGTTCCTGCGCCTATGCTAAGCAGGTTATTCCGTTTCCAGACATGAAGTATTACTATCGCCAGCACAGCTATCAATTCAGGAATTCCATGCGGTGCAGCCATCACCGGGGTATCTTTCAGGCAATATACAACCAGCATTCCAATGACTGCAGGCGTCAGCACTTTACCCAGATACTCCACCACGGCTGGAATCTCTTTTCCTTTCGGAAAGAACAGGAACGGGACTAATCTTGTTCCGAAGGTTGTTGCCGCAACGAGCAGTATAATAAGAAAGGAGGTCATTGCATCTATCGGCATATTCCCACCTCCTCAAAACACTTTCCTGATATAAACAAGACGAAAGTTATACAGAGCATGGATGGCAGCACAAAATTGGCGCTCCCGAAAATCTGCAGGCAGATTACCGCTCCCACAATACCAATCAGTGCCGGTATCCGGTTCTTTTTCTCCATCCATTGCTCTATGAAAATCACAACAAACAGCGCAGTCATCGCAAATTCAATTCCTTCTGTATGGATTGGCAGTACGCTTTTCATAACCCCGCCGATAAAGGAACCAATTACCCAATAGCTCTGGTCAAGCACTGCAATAGCAAACAGGAACTTATCTCCTTCCACATCTTCCGGTATCTTTGTCGTGCACAGCAACGAATATGTTTCATCTGTCAATGCAAATATCATATACCATCGTTTCTTTCCCATCCGGTGAAACTTGTCTAACAGTGATAATCCGTAAAAAATGTGTCGGATATTTACCATCAATGTCATAAAAACCACTTGCAGGAAAGAAATACCCGGCACAAAGAAATTGACAGCCAGATACTGTCCCGAACCCGCATATACCAGAACACTCATCAAGATTGCCCACCATGCAGAGTATCCCTTTTCCGCATACATCACTCCGAATGCGATTCCGATAAACAAGTACCCTGTCAATACCGGAATTGTATATGGAAACGCTTTTCGAAATGCCTTTTTATAACCAGACATACCAATCCCCCTTCATCAGATTTAACCGCTGTTAACAAATCTCCCTTTACATTTTTTATGCCGCAGAAGAAACTCTCCTGCGGCATAAAAACGGGTTATTCATCTACGCGTCTGGGCGGATTCGAACCGCCGCTCCTGCCTCCGGAGGGCAGTGCTCTATCCCCTGAGCTACAGACGCATACTATGATTTTGCATTTAAAGGCGGAATCTTATCAAGTGCTGCTTCTCTTTCTTCTTATGTTAGATTCACTTCAGTAAAATGCACATATTATATTACCATATTCTGTCTGAAATGTAAAGTAATTTTCGCCATCAAATTTTATCCGCAAATTTTATCGGGTCTTCGACACTTACTCCT
>DCKD01000013.1 GCA_002320245.1 Lachnospiraceae bacterium UBA1683 | reverse complement strand
CCCGCCTTTCAGTTGATGCCTATATTTTACCATATATTGCCGTGACATGCTTGCATGAATTAATCAGCGTTTCCTTAGAAAGAACAAACTTCTCATACATCAGATAATCCAAAATTTGCGACAGTTCAAAATGAAGGTGGAAGAGGTCTTGCTAATTTTGTTGCAGTGAAATTACAAGTGCGCACATCAAGCGGATTTTTTTTGTAATCCTTTGAATAAGATAATAGCTGCCAATAACGACATTACTCCACCATACACAAACGGTGCGAATGCTCCGATACCATCCCATAATAATCCTGCAATTACACTTGCCGGTAACAAAGCAAGTCCAGCCAATGTAGAATGAAGACCTAACATTGTTCCCTTTAATTCTTTTGGTGCAATCTCAGAAATAAAGGCTCTTTCTACACCTGCTGTCATTGCTGTATAAATGCCGTATATAATAAATATCAGAATCATAAATATTTTATTTGAACATACTGCAAAGCCAAAGTAAACAAGTGAGAATATTATATAGCCAGCAACTAATACTATTTTTCTTCCTATTCTATCAGATAGCTTTCCACAAGGAATTGCTAATGACGATGCTGTGATATTATAGATAAAGTATAATAAAATTGCGGTACTGCTAGAGAAACCCACATCATATGCTCTTAGAAGCAAAAATGAATTAGATGAATTTCCAAGTGTGAATAAGAACGTTACAGCGAGATATAGTTTAAGCTGGCCATCCAAATTCTTTATATTCTTCCAGAAATGTTCCCGTTCAACTATCGTCCTTTTTCCTTTTGGTTCTTTGATAAAGACAAACATAAAAAGTGCTATTAAGATAGGGATAACCGAAATTATAAAAATTGTCTTGTAACTACCCTCTCCCATTGTTGTTAATAGTATAAACGACAATAGAATTCCAAATGCAGACCCTGCCATATCGAGCATTTTATGAACTCCAAATGATTTACCCATTGAAGCTTTATCTGCGCTTTCTGCAACCATAACATCTCTAGGGGCAGTTCTGATCCCTTTACCAAAACGGTCAATGACACGTGCTGTAAGTATTCCTACCCACGAACCTGCAAAAATAAGTGCAAGTTTATATAAGACACCGGTTGCATATCCTGAAAAAGCGATTGCTTTCTTTTTTTGAAATCTATCACTTACATAACCGCTAAACACTTTTAAAAGACTTGCGATACTCTCTGCAATGCCTTCAATAACACCTACCAATGCAGGAGTGGCACCCAATACTACGGTTAGATAAAGTGGTATAATAGGGTAAACCATTTCGCTGGAAATGTCAGCAAAACAACTGACCAATCCGAGGAAAACGATATTTTTCAACCCTTTGTTCATCGTTTCTTTTTTCATATAACAATAGCCACTTTACAATTTGCACTCTTCCATTCAAAAGATTTTTTAAAGTGGCTCCTCCTTTCAAAAAGTATTATATTATCGCTGAGTTTTATCTGCTTGATAATTTAAACATTTTTACCAATCCGTAAATTCAGAATATCTATTTAATACTTATATTATATTCATTTGGCATAGCCGGCTCAATAGAATTATGTTAATAGAGATAAACGGCCATTTTGTGTGGTTCACATGGGGCGCGGCTCTATCAGGAGGGAAACTGTATTTCCAGTCGGTCATTAGCTGAAAATGTAATCTAACCGTCCTTTTTCAATATGAAAACTGGTTTCTAACATATAGGAAAACACATCCAGTGTTTTCCTTTTTTGTGGCCGGTCATTTCCGGATAAATATTCATCTAATATAATAGTTAATACAATCATGACAATCTGTGCAACCTCGTGGGTGGATTTGCACAGTATAATCCCCTCCTTGTTGCCTTGTTCTATGATATCAGAAAGGATTGGAGCGAGGTTTCGAATCATAATGCTGATATACTTCTGATGGAGCAGGGCGCTTTGCTGGAGTTCCAGAAAATTTCCGGCCTCTTGCCGTGAGAGTGCAATCGAAGATTCGCGGCAGGTGCGGAAAATGATTTCCATTTTTGTGAGTGCATCAAGTTCGGGGGCTTTGACAAGTTCTTTTGCTTTTTCAATTGCATCGGAATAGGAACGTTCAATTACCGCTTCGAAGATATCCTCTTTTGACTTAAAATAATAATAGATACTTCCTTTTCCAATGCCTGCTTTTTGGGCAATATCGCTGACAGAGATAATCTGTGCGTCTTTTTCTTCCATCAATTCCTGCATCGCATCTAAAATAATCTCTCTTTTTGGGTTTGAATACATCAATCGTTCATCTCCTATAGTGTTGATATAATAATTTGCATTATATCAGATTATCCGGAAAAAAGATATCAAAAAAGGAACTTGACTATCAGTCGAAAAAGTGATACGTTAAAGAAAATCCAAATTCGACCACTGGTCGAAAAATGTAAAAAGAGGATGAGGAGGGAGTGAGATGAAACTATGGAAGATACTGTTGGGTGCGGGCGTGTCTGCGGCAGCGGCAGAATGTGTGGCTGCATTTTATTTTTTCCGCCGGACAATGATTCGGCAGAATGCGAAGACGGAGAGGACGAAGGAGATGTCGGGAACGGACTGGGAACGTTATATGCCCAAAATCCGCAAGTGGAAAGAATGGATGTTGGCGCAGCCACATGAGGATGTGTACATACAATCAGAAGATGGACTGAAACTTCACGGAAATTATTTTCCCGGCGATGGCGGAAAGAAAATCGTGATTTGTTTTCATGGGTATACGAGTAATGGTATCAGCGGCTATATCGGCTTGTCGAATTACTATCTTCCGAGAGGGTATCAGATGCTGATGGTGGATCAGAGGGCACATGGAGGAAGCGAAGGAACCTATATCGGGTTTGGCTGTCTGGACAGGAAAGATGCATTGAGATGGATTTCATTTGCGGAAGAAAAGGTTGGCGGCGATGGAGAAATCCTGCTTCATGGAACTTCGATGGGAGGAGCTACGGTGCTGATGACAAGTGGTCTCAGACTCCCGGCTGCCGTAAAAGCAATTATTTCGGACTGTGCCTTTACCTCTGCATGGGAGGTGTTTGCCCATGTACTGCACAGTCAGTATCATTTACCGGCGCAGCCGATTCTGAAAATTGCCGACTGGCAGGTCAGGAGGAGGGCGGGGTATGGTTTGAAAGAATGTAATTCAGCAGAAGAAGTGAAAAAGGCGAAGATACCGATTCTACTGATACATGGGGATGAGGATACATTTGTTCCGTGTTGGATGTGTGAGAAAATCTATCGTGCCTGTGCCTCGGACAAGGAAAAATTAATTGTACACGGGGCGGGGCACTGTGAATCTCACTATAAAGGGACAGAGCAGTTTGAAACAAAGTTGACGGAATTCTTGGAAAAGAGGAATTTGTGAGAATGAAAGAATGGAAGGGAAAAAGAGTTTATCCATTAACGGCGGCACAGAGATTGCACTTTTATTATCAGAAATATTGTCCAAAGAAGCAGGTATTGAATATAGGAACAAGCCTTACGATTCAGCAGAGTCTGGATTTTGACGCACTGAAGGATGCGATTTATCAGGCGTATGACCGGTGCGAATCGATGCGTCTGCGGTTTACGGAAGATGACGGGGGAGATGTTGTGCAGTATATTGCGGAGCGGGAAGAACGCGACATTGAGTTTTTCGATTTTACCGGATGGGAAGGTTGGGCTGCCGATATGAAGATGCGGGAATGGACTTCGATTCCGTTTGAACGGTATGATTCCCCGCTGAACAGGATTGTGATGATTATTACCCCGGATGGGTTTCAGGGAGTGTATCTTCTGGTAGACCATATGACAATGGATGCACAGTCATTAATCTTATTTTTAAAGGATGTTATTGAAATATATTGTAATAAAAAATATCAGGGAATTGATTATCCGAGGGAAATGTCCTCTTATATCAGGCAATTAGAGAAAGATTTGGCATATGAGGCGGGCAGCAAGGCGCAGAAAAAGGACGCAGCCTTTTTTGAACGGCTTATTTCCTCATCGGAGCCGATTTTCAACAGCTTTTTCGGACCGGTTAAACTGGAGGCGGAGCGCCTCCAGGAGAAAAATCCGGAACTACGTGCGGTGACAAATACTTCGGCAAGTGTCGATTCGGATATTGCGGTATTTCATCTGGAAGAAGAACCGTCAAGATGCCTGATGAAATTTTGTGAGGAGAATCACATTTCGATGGTGTGCCTATTGATGATGGGGCTGCGTACTTTTCTACAGAAAGAAAATGGAAATGATGATGTTTCAATTACGACAACCGTGGCAAGGCGCGCCACACTTGCAGAGAAGAAAAGCGGCGGTACAAGAATCCACTGTTTCCCGTTCCGGACTATTGTTTCGGAGGACGAGACATTTCTGGAAGGGTTAAAGATAATCCGTGACGGGCAGAATCAGATTTTCCGTCACGCGGATTATGATACAACAGCATATTATGCATATCGGAGTGACTGTTATGGCTTGAAACCGGGGCAGACATATGAGCCGTTTGGTCTGACATACCAGCCGCTGACAACAAAGGATAAAGGGCTGGACCGTTTGGGGGATATACAGTACAAGTCGGCATGGTACAGCAATGGTGCGGCGGCACATGCATTGTATCTGACGGTCATGCACCGGGCGGAAGATAACGGTCTGGATTTTAGTTTTGAACATCAGGTGGCAGTGTTTAATTATGAAAAACTAGAGAAACTGTATTATTATGTCTGCCGGATTCTGTTCAAAGGAATTGCAAATCGGGGGATGACGGTCGGAGAAATTATCCGGACAGTGTAACAGCTTAAAAAGAGACAGCGGCAGATGACTATCACAGTCTGTAATATTACGGTCTGCAAATATGACAGTCTGCAACTATCATGGTCCGAGAATATGACAGTCTGCAACTGTCACGGTCGAATAGGGGCGTGGGGTTCCTTGTACACGCACGGAAGAGATTCAGGAGGGAAAGGATATGTTTGACAAATTAAAAAATATTATAACTCAGTATGTAGAAGTTGACGGCAGTAAGATTACAGAAGATACACGGTTCATCGAGGACCTGGGGTTTACTTCCTATGATTTTATGAGTATGGTAGGAGAATTGGAAGAGGAATTCGACATTGAGGTTGATGAGAGGGATGTGACAGATATCATTACCGTCGGACAGGCCTTGAAGTATATTGAAAGTATTCAGTAGGCGGCAGTGAAGGGGAGGGATGCACATGAGCGGTCAGATAAATACTATGCGTGACATCATCGATTATGCGGCAGAAACATATCAGATGCAGGACGCAATCCGGTATAAAGAGAAAAAAGAAATTGTCACAAAACGATATTATGACATACAGAAGGATAGCCAAAATTTCAGCGGAATGCTGGAAGAAACCGGTTTCAGGGGGAAGCATATTGCGCTGGTCGGACCAACCAGTTATGAATGGATTATCAGTTATTTCGGAACGGTAAACAGCGGGAGTGTGGCTGTGCCGCTGGATGCGCAGTTACCGGCAGAAGAAATATGCGGGTTACTCATCCGTGCGGACATCAGCGTGTTGGTTTATGATTCTCTTCGAAAGGATGTAGCGGAACTGGCACGAAACAGGTGCCCTGATGTAAAGGTCTATATTTGTATGCAGGAAGTGTCTTTAGAAAGTGGTGAAAAAAGTGAGATGGACAGAGGGGAAATAGTGCCGGCACAATATTCCCTGTGGAAATTGCTAAAACAGCATACTGCGGAATACTCCTGTGAATTAAAACCGGATGAGACAGCGGCAATTCTATTTACGTCAGGTACAACAGGGAAAAGCAAGGGTGTTATGCTCAGTCACCGCAATCTTACAGACAATGCAACCTGTCTGGATATGGGAATTCCAATCGGTACTGTGACTATGACACTGCTTCCGATACATCACGCATACTGTTTTACGATGGATATTTTAAAGGCATTATATATAGGAGCGGTTATCTGTATCAATGATTCGATGCTGCATGTGTCCCGCAATCTGAAATTATTTAAGCCGGATATGGTACTTCTCGTACCGATGGTGATTGAGTCTGTTTATAAAAAACTAAAAGATTCCGGCGGCATTCTTCCGAAGAAACTGGCGGCGAAGGCGGGACTTGGCGGAAATCTGAAAACAATTGTCAGCGGGGGTGCATATCTTCCGCCGGAATTGGTAAAAGGTTTTGCGGAATATGGAATAACTGTTTTGCAGGGTTATGGGATGACAGAATGTTCTCCTGTCATCAGCACAAACACATTCCGGCAGATGAAACCGGGATCGGTGGGAAAATTACTTCCGAACTGTGAGGCTAAAACAGTGGAGGGCGAACTTTGGGTAAGAGGTTCCAGTGTGATGCTCGGATACTATAAGATGCCGGAAGAAACAAGGGAAGCACTTGTGGATGGATGGCTGAGGACAGGAGACCTGGGGTATGTGGATGAAGAAGGGTTTGTATTCCTGACCGGACGGAAGAAGAATCTGATTATTCTGAAAAATGGTGAAAACGTTTCGCCGGAAGAGCTGGAGAACGAACTTGGGAGAAATCCTCTCGTAAAAGAGATTATCATACGCGAAAATGCGTCCGTGATTGAAGCAGAGATATTTCCGGATTTAGAATATGCAGAGAAAAAACATATTGAAAATGTAGGTGAAAAACTACAGGAAATAATAGATATGTTCAATCGGGGAATGCCTCTATATAAGAAAATCCATGCACTGAAAGTCCGGGAAACCGAATTTGAAAAAACACCATCAAAAAAAATAAAAAGATATTAAAGATAAGCGAAAATTGAAAACCCAGATAAAGGTGTCCTACCAACGTGTTTTAGGAGTCCGCCGTGTAATGGGATATGCATCCATTCTGAAATGGGGCGGGAATGTCCCTTTGTGATGGAGCCGCTATCCATTCTGGAATGGGGCGGGAATGTCCCCTTGTGATGGAGCCGCTATCCATTTTGAAATGGGGTGGGAATGTCCCTGTAATGTGGTGTTGCTTGTAATGTATCCGGAAATGTTTTACAATAGATAAAAAAGTATTGCACAATAATATAATGATGCCAAAGTCAAAAGGTCATGTGTTTCTTGCCTGCATGAAAACAAAATACTTTTTGTCCTCAGTATCATATAATATTGTAAACGAAAATGGTCTGGTGCAGGTGAAATAAAAGTATTGGACGCATAAACGTTTGTAAAAATACGAGGAAATATGGAGACAGATTATGGGGCGGGGAAAAAGGATTTTGGCAGCATCACTCACAGCGGTCATGCTCACATCCAGTTTTGGGGTGACAGTTTTTGCGGAAGGAGAGGAAGATGCCGCGCAGATAACGCAGGGTGATATGGCAGCAGAGAATTCAGAGAAGACTGAGGAGGAGATTGCTGCGGAGGAAGCGGCAGCCAAACAGGCATCCTATGATACGCCTGCGGACTCAAACAGTTTGGAAAACTGGCCGACAGGGCCCAATGTATTTGCAGCATCGGCGATTGTGATGGATATGGACAGCGGCGCCATCCTTTACAGTAAGAGGGCGGATGAGGAACATTATCCGGCGAGCATCACAAAATTGCTGACTGTGTTGGTTGCACTGGAAAATGCGAAGTTGACAGACAAGGTTACATTTACCGAAGACTGCGTCAATTTCCTGAACTGGGATGATGCGAACATTGGGATGAAAGCAGGGGAAGAGATTACACTGGAGGATGCATTATACGGGGTTCTTCTCGCTTCGGCAAATGAAGTGTCTTATGCGGTAGCGAAGAATGTCGGCGAGAGTATGGGTGTCGGATATGACGGATTCATTGAGGAGATGAATGAACGGGCGCAGCAGCTTGGCTGTACGGATTCTCATTGGGTGAATGCAAATGGGCTGCATGACGGGCAGCATTACACGACAGCTCATGATATGGCTGTGATAGCATCGGCGGTTTATCAGCAGGACGAATTTTGCAAAATAGAGCAGTCTCTCGACTATACGATTGGAAAAACTAATATTACTGACGAGGAGCGGGTGTTCCAGCAGAATCATAAGATGCTCTGGCCGGAAAACTATTATTACTATCCTTATGCGAAAGCCGGAAAGACCGGATATACGGATCAGGCAAAGACCACACTTGTCACGATGGCAGATAATGGGACGCTGCGTCTGGCGGCGGTCGTACTTGGCGATTATGGTGTGGATGCTTACACAGACACACAGAGTATGTTGGATTATACATTTTCTAATTTTCAAAAAATATTTCTTAAGGATGTGGAAACATCAGTGGATATTGAGAGTTTTGTGGATAAAGATGCATATATTCTGATGCCGGGTGGGATTGATTTTTCTGATATTGACCGTAAAATCGTGGAAAATACAGATAATGCGGACACAGAATTGCGGTATGCGAAAGCAGTGTATACATATCGTGGGCAAGTGGTCGGAAGTGCAGAGGTGAAGTTAAGTGACTCCTACCGGAAAGCGCAGGAAAAAGAGAACGGTTCTTGCACTGATTCATCAGGGAAAGAAAGTGACGGCAGCAATAACGAAAATACATCCCTTAAAAAGCTGGCGCCAGTCGTAATTGGAGCAACTGTTTTTGTTATTCTTCTTATTTTCCTCGTTCGATGGATTTTTGAAATGAAAAGGAGGAAGGCAAGAAGACGCAGGGAGGTAAGGCAAAAAAGAGGAAGACATTCGTAAAAAATCAATAAAAATCTGTAAAAAACATCTCTAAATACACGTGTAAATACTTGACTAATGACGAGTTTCTACTTATAATAGCGATGTAAATGTAAAAAAACGATGACGAAGACAGTAGGGGATACCTGAAAGATACAGCGAGCCGGAGATGGTGCAAGCCCGGTGCGAATAGGATATTCCTGAATATCACTTCTGAGTTGCAGCCGGCGAAACGAATTGTAGTAGTGGCTGACGGGATTCCTCCGTTATAGGAGCGCATATAAAAGGATAAACATTTTCCGGAGTATGTTGTAACAGGTGGTTATAAGCGAAGATTCAGCCCTTCGTCCTATTACAGGACGGAGGGTTTTTCTTTTGTGTATGGCTGAATTGAGAATCAAAAAGGGACACCCCTTGAGTCAAAAAGGGACACCCCTTCAATCAAATTGGGACGTAGCACATTGCGAGTTTACTACGTCCCGGAAAGGATGTTTTTATGTATAAGAAAGTATCAACCGACATGAATTTTGTTGAGCGTGAGAAGGAAGTCGAGAAGTTCTGGGAAGACAATCACATTTTCCAAAAGAGTATGAAGGAGCGGGAAGGAAGTCCGATGTACACCTTTTACGATGGTCCTCCGACTGCAAATGGTAAGCCGCATATCGGGCATGTGCTGACACGTGTTATCAAAGATATGGTTCCGCGTTACCGTACAATGAAAGGGTATGAGGTTCCGCGTAAAGCCGGATGGGACACCCACGGACTTCCGGTTGAGCTGGAGGTTGAGAAGTTGCTCGGTCTGGACGGGAAAGACCAGATTGAGGATTATGGTCTGGAGCCTTTCATCAATAAATGTAAAGAGAGTGTGTGGAAATACAAAGGAATGTGGGAGGATTTCTCCAGTACAGTCGGTTTTTGGGCTGATATGGATAATCCGTATGTCACATATGACAATAACTTTATTGAGTCCGAATGGTGGGCGCTGAAGAAGATTTGGGACAAAGGTCTTCTTTATAAGGGATTTAAGATTGTACCTTACTGCCCGCGGTGTGGGACTCCGCTTTCTGCACAGGAAGTGGCACAGGGATATAAGGATGTCAAAGAGCGTTCTGCCATCGTATGTTTTAAAGTGAAGGATGAGGATGCGTATATTCTTGCATGGACAACGACTCCGTGGACGCTGCCATCCAACCTGGCGCTTTGTGTGAACCCGAAGGAAGAATACTCTAAAATTAAGGCTGCTGACGGCTATACTTATTATATGGCAAGCGCCCTTTTGGATACCGTTCTCGGAAAACTTGCGGAAGACGGCAGACCGGCATATGAAGTGCTTGAGACTTATGTTGGAACAGAGCTGGAAGGCAAGGAATACGAGCCTCTGTACCAGTGCGCGGCAGATGTGGCGGCAAAACAGAATAAGAAAGCATTTTACGTTGTATGTGACGAGTACGTTACATTGACGGATGGTACGGGTGTTGTACACATTGCTCCTGCATTTGGTGAGGACGATGCAAATGTCGGAAGAAAATATGGACTTCCGTTTGTACAGCTCGTAGATGAAAAGGGAAATATGGCAGAGGCTACGCCATTTGCCGGATTATTTGTAAAAAAAGCAGACCCGGAGGTGCTGAAGGACTTAGATGCAAGAGGGCTTCTGTTTGACGCTCCGAAATTTGAGCATAGCTATCCTCACTGCTGGAGATGTGATACTCCGCTTATTTATTATGCGCGTGAGTCATGGTTTATCAAGATGACAGACGTTAAGGATGACCTGATTGCAAATAATAACAAAATCAACTGGATTCCGGAGAGCATCGGAAAGGGACGTTTCGGCGACTGGCTGGAAAATGTACAGGACTGGGGCATCAGCCGCAACCGTTACTGGGGAACACCGCTCAATATCTGGCAGTGTGAATGTGGACATATGCACTCCATCGGCAGTATTGAGGAGCTGAAATCTATGTCGGATAACTGTCCGGATGACATCGAGCTTCACCGCCCATATATTGATGCGGTGACAATCAAGTGTCCGGAGTGTGGCAAGGAAATGCACCGTGTACCGGAGGTAATCGACTGCTGGTTTGACAGTGGCTCCATGCCGTTTGCACAGCATCATTATCCATTTGAGAATAAGGAAACCTTCGAGCAGCAGTTCCCGGCACAGTTCATTTCAGAAGCCGTAGACCAGACCCGCGGATGGTTTTATTCTCTGCTTGCGATTTCAACACTGCTGTTCAATAAAGCCCCTTATCAGAACGTTATTGTGCTTGGGCATGTTCAGGATGAGAACGGTCAGAAGATGAGTAAGTCAAAGGGAAATGCGGTTGATCCGTTTGACGCATTGAATGAGTATGGCGCAGATGCAATCCGCTGGTACTTCTACGTTAACAGCGCGCCGTGGCTTCCAAACCGTTTCCACGGAAAGGCTGTGATGGAAGGACAGCGCAAGTTCATGGGAACATTGTGGAACACTTATGCATTCTTTGTTTTATATGCGAATATTGATGAATTTGATGCAACAAAATATACATTGGATTACGAAAAGCTTTCTGTTATGGATAAGTGGCTGCTGTCCAAACTGAATACACTGATTCAGACGGTTGATGACAATCTGGCAAATTACCGGATTCCGGAAAGTGCAAGAGCGCTGCAGGATTTTGTCGATGATATGAGTAATTGGTATGTCAGAAGAAGCCGTGAGCGATTCTGGGCGAAGGGCATGGAGCAGGATAAAATTAATGCATACATGACACTGTATACAGCACTCGTCACCACATGTAAAGTGGCTGCTCCGATGATTCCGTTTATGACAGAACAGATTTACCAGAATCTGGTATGCAGCATTGATGCGTCTGCCCCGGAGAGTATTCATCTGTGTGACTTCCCGGCTGCAAATGATGCGTATATTGATACTGAACTGGAAGCAAATATGGAACACGTACTCAAATTGGTTGTGATGGGACGTGCATGCCGGAATACTTCCAACATTAAGAACCGCCAGCCAATCGGCAAGATGTTTGTAAAAGCCGGATTTGTGCTGCCGGAATTCTATCAGGAAATCGTAGCAGATGAGCTGAATGTAAAACATGTTAAATTTACAGAAGATGTCCGTGATTTTACTTCATATAGTTTTAAACCACAATTAAAGACAGTTGGACCTAAATATGGTAAAATGTTAGGTGGAATTAAATCAGCCCTGAATACACTGGATGGAAATGCGGCGATGGACGAGCTGAATGAGACCGGTGCATTGAAACTGAACGTGAATGGACAGGAGATTACACTGTTTAAAGAAGATTTACTGATTGACACTGCTCAGATTGAAGGTTATGTATCAGAAAATGATAATGGAATTACCGTTGTCCTTGATACCAATCTGACAGACGAACTTCTGGAAGAAGGTTTTGTAAGAGAGATTATCAGCAAGATTCAGACAATGCGTAAAGAGGCCGGATTTGAAGTCATGGACAAGATTAAAGTGACATATGAAGGCAGCGGGAAGGCAGAGTCGGTATTTGCAAAATATGCAGACGTAATCGGCAGGGAAGTTCTTGCAGAAGGAGTTACGAAAGCGGAGCCGTCAGGATATGTAAAGGAATGGAAGATTAATGGCGAGAAAGTTACGATGGGTGTTTGGAAAGAAGGAATGTAAACAAATGTATAGCAAAAGATTTGAAAAAGAGGCGTTTAAGGAAGCAGTAAGAGAAAATGTCAAGACTCTTTACCGTAAAACAATTGAAGAGGCAACAAAACAGCAGGTTTTTCAGGCTGTGTCTTACGCGGTAAAAGATATTATTATTGACGACTGGTTTGAAACTCAGAACCTGTACGAGAAACAGAATGTAAAGACGGTATATTATATGTCCATGGAGTTTTTGATGGGGCGCGCACTGGGCAATAACCTGATTAATATGACGGCATATCAGGAAGTAAAGGAAGCACTGGATGAGATGGGCATTGACCTGAATGTGATTGAGGACGAAGAGCCGGATGCAGCTCTTGGAAATGGCGGTCTGGGAAGACTGGCTGCCTGTTTCCTGGATTCTCTGGCAACATTGAATTACCCTGCATACGGATGCGGTATCCGCTACCGTTACGGTATGTTCAAACAGAAAATTGAAAACGGATATCAGGTAGAGACGCCGGATAACTGGTTAAAAGAAGGAAATCCATTCGAGCTTCGCCGGGAGGAATATGCCAAAGAGGTTCGTTTCGGAGGAAATATTCGTTTTGAAAAAGACCCGAAGACAGGGCGTGACAAGTTTGTTCAGGAGAATTATGAGTCAGTTCTTGCAATTCCGTATGATATGCCGATTGTAGGATATGGCAATCACGTTGTAAATACACTGCGTATCTGGGATGCAAAAGCAATTGTAGACTTCCAGCTCCAGTCCTTCGACCGCGGAGATTACCACAAGGCGGTAGAGCAGGAGAATCTGGCGAAGACAATTGTAGAAGTCCTGTATCCAAACGATAACCACTATGCAGGAAAGGAGCTTCGCCTGAAACAGCAGTATTTCTTCATATCTGCAAGCCTGCAGGCATTGATTGCAAAATATAAAAAATCAAACAGCGATGTGCGCAAGCTGTATGAGAAGGTAGTCATTCAGATGAATGATACGCATCCGACGGTTGCAGTACCAGAGCTGATGCATTTACTCATTGATGAAGAAGGGCTGACATGGGAAGAGGCGTGGGATGTCACAACAAAGACATGTGCATACACGAACCATACAATCATGGCAGAGGCACTGGAGAAATGGCCAATTGACCTGTTCTCCAGACTGCTTCCACGTATTTATCAGATTGTACAGGAAATTGACCGCCGGTTTATAGAAGAGGTACATGCAAAATATCCTGGCAACGAGGAGAAAGTGAAAAAGATGGCAATCCTCTGGGATGGACAGGTCCGCATGGCAAATATGGCGATTATTGCGGGATTTTCTGTAAATGGTGTTGCTAAGCTGCATACGGAGATTCTGAAGAACGAGCAGCTCAAAGATTTTTATGAAATGATGCCGGAGAAATTCAATAATAAGACAAATGGTATCACACAGCGCCGTTTCCTCGCACATGGAAACCCGCTGCTGTCAGCATGGGTAACGGAGAAGATTGGAGACGGCTGGATTACAGATCTGTCTCAGATTTCAAAACTGAAACCGCTGGCAGATGACGTGCAGGCAAGAAAAGAATTTATGCAGATTAAGTACCAGAATAAGGTACGTCTCGCAAAATATATCAAGGAGCATAATGGCATTGATGTAGACCCGCGCTCTATTTTTGACGTGCAGGTAAAACGTCTCCACGAATACAAGCGTCAGCTTCTGAATATCCTGCATGTAATGTATCTGTATAATCAGATTAAAGAGCATCCGGAAATGTCCTTTTACCCAAGAACGTTTATCTTTGGTGCAAAGGCCGCTGCCGGGTATCAGAGGGCAAAAGAGACAATCAAGCTGATTAACTCTGTTGCAGATGTCATTAATAATGACAGAAGTATCAATGGAAAGATTAAAGTTGTATTTATCGAAGATTACCGCGTATCCAATGCGGAACTGATTTTTGCGGCAGCAGATGTCAGTGAACAGATTTCAACGGCATCCAAAGAGGCATCCGGTACAGGTAATATGAAGTTCATGCTGAACGGGGCTCCGACATTGGGAACAATGGATGGCGCGAATGTGGAAATTGTGGAAGAAGTCGGAATCGAAAATGCATTTATCTTTGGACTGAGCTCAGAAGAAGTCATCAATTACGAGAATAATGGCGGATACAATCCGACAGACGTTTACTTCAATGACTGGGATGTGAAACGTGTTGTTGACCAGTTGATGGATGGCACTTATGCAAATGGTGACCACGAGATGTATAAGAACCTTTATAATTCACTGTTGAATACGCAGTGTACGGACAGAGCAGATACTTATTTCATTCTGAAAGATTTCCGCTCCTATGCCGATGCACAGAAGAGGGTGGAAGAAGCTTACCGTGACCAGACAAGATGGTCTAAGATGGCATTGCTCAACATAGCATGCAGCGGCAAGTTCACATCCGACCGTACAATCGAAGAATATGTAAAGGATATCTGGAAATTGGAGAAGGTTGCCGTTCCGTCAGGACAGCCGGAGTAGGAGGCGCTCATATATGTATAACGGATATGGATATGATTTTAATTATCGGATACCGGATCAGAATCCATTTTCAGGGGTCCTAACCGGGCTGATAGGTGTGTGGATTATCATCTTGTTGCTTGCAGTTGTTCTTGGGCTTGTAAGCTATATTTTGAAGGGATTCGGAATGTACACAATGGCGCAGCGCAAAGGCATGAATAATCCGTGGCTTGCGTTTATTCCATTCGCCAGAACGTATCTGCAGGGTGAATTGAGCGGGGATATTACATTTAAGAACAGGACGATGCGTGACACGGGAATCTGGCTTCTGGCACTTCCATTCATGTATGGTACTGTGTTTAGTATCTATTATGTAATCATGTGTTTATTAGGGCTTGGCACATTTATTTCTATGATTGATTATTATGGAAATATACATGTCGGGGTAGGGAGAATCCTGATTCTGATAGTGCTTGTATTGATTATCGTACTGATATCAGCAGCGTATGTCGTTCTGTATAAAGTATTTCGTGTTCTTGTAAACCGTCAGATTTACGGGCAGATGACTTCCGGTACGATGTCAGTTGTCCATGCAGTATTAAGCGTACTTGTCCCAATGTATGAATCAGTTTCTTTCTTTGTGATGAGGAACCGGTCATTGGAAAGACCGGCGGATGGAGTGGCAACTGCGGAGCCGGAAATGGCAGAGCTGAAAATGACCGGGCATGGGGATTCCGTAATGGAGCCGGAGAAAGTGACCGGGCACGGAGATACTGATGCAGAGACGGAGGAAATGAGCGGGCACGGGGGTACAGATGCAGAGCCGAGAGTGTGACCGGGCATGAGGATTCGTCAGCAGATGTAAAATAAAAGTAACTGTTCAGAGACATCTCAAAATCCTGCGTATTTTGAGATGTGGCGTACCCGACATATGCATCTGCACCGATTTATGCTTATGTAAGCAAGCATCCAACACATAAAACCGTTGCAGATGCGCATGGCTCTGAACAGTTACAAATAAAAGATGAAAATTTTTATGTAAAAGGAATATATAGAGACAGCCTTTCATATCATATGATATGGAGGGCTGTTTTTATGAAAAATGAAAAGATAAGGCAGAAACTGAAGTCACTGGGAGCATTCCTTGTGATTCTGTTTCTGTTTCCTTATGTAGTAACGGTATTTATGCATGGGAAGGAGATACGGGCAAACGGAAATGATGCTCAGATATATGTCAATGTGAAGGATGTGCCTGTCAGTGGAGAGGAGCAGGTTACGGAAATGCCGTGGGATGAGTATTTCATTGGAATATTAGCGAAGGAAACATCCGCGGAATCAGAACCGGAATTTTTAAAAGCACAGGCAGTGCTGATTCGGACAAAATTATATCAGATACTTGATGAAGATTTGGCAGAGGGAAACGAGACTGTTTTTGCAGAGCAGTATCTTAAAGAGGAAGATATGGAAAAACGGCAGATTCAGTTTGATTATGAAACATATTATGATGCGCTGAAAAAAGCAGTGGATGAGACGGCGAACCAGGTACTGTTTTATCAGGGAACCTATGCATATGTGCCATTTCATCAGTCCAGTAACGGTATGACAAGAAGCTATCAGGAAGTTACCGGACAGGATAACTATCCATATCTTACTGTCCGGGAGTGTCCGCAGGATAAGGAGGCGGAAGATGAACTGCAGATTCATACATTATCCTATGAAGAAGTGCAGAAGAAATGTCAGCCATTTCTTGTAGCGGTAAATGAAAAAGACGCAAAAAAAACATATAAATTTTCTGATTTCCAGATTATTTCCTATGATTCAGCAAACTATGTATCCCAGATGCAGATTGGGGAGACAACCTGTACCGGAGAGCAATTTCGGGAAGCATTGTCACTGCCATCCAGTTCCTTTTCTATCAAAGATGTGGATGGTGAATTACAGATTCGAACGATGGGAAACGGACATGGTTTGGGAATGAGCCAGTGGACTGCAAACGAGATGGCGAAGGAGGGAAAGACTTACGAGGAAATTCTGGAATATTTCTTTGAAGGGACAGAATTAACGGATGGCGGAGATATTCAGCAAAAGTTTCAGTAGAAAAGAATAAGACGTCACAAATCTGGCAAAAATATAGCCAGAGGTGATGAATATGAATAAGAATGAAAAAACGTCCTTTTTAAAAGGAAAAGGCGCAGCAGTGGCAGTTGTCATCTGCTTTATCGCGGTAATTGCAGGTGTTGGTTCATATACATTCAGCAATTATCAGGATAAAATGAATCAGCAGTTGGCAGAGGCACAGGAAGAGACAGAACAGACAGAGGAGAACAGTCAGGCAACAACAACTGATGACATCATGCTGCCTGAAACAGAAAGCAATACATCCGATACCGAAGAAGAGGGTACAGCACCGGAAAGTACAGAAGAGACTGAATTGGAAGGCACAGAGCAGGCAGAGACTACAGGTGATACAACCGGAGTATGGTTTGACGAGAGCAGTATTTTGGAATGGCCGGCGAGCGGTGCAACGATAATCGGATACAGTATGGATCAGACCGTATATTTTTCTACACTGGAACAATATAAGTATAATCCGGCAATGATTATCGGTGGACAGGTCGGAGAGGAAATCGGAGCATCCGCACCGGGAATCGTGACAAATATTGAACAGACTGCACAGACAGGGACAACTGTCACATTGGATATGGGAAATGGATATACAGCCGTATATGGACAGTTAAAAGAAGTACCGCTTCAGATTGGTGATTATGTAGGAACCGGAGAACTGGTTGGCTACATGAGCGAACCGACAAAATACTATTCTGTAGAAGGCGCAAACCTCTACTTTGAAATACTCAAAGACGGGGAGCCGGTCAATCCACTGGATTTTATGGAAGGATAAATGAGGAAATGGGGACGTAGTAAACTCGCACTTTACTACGTCCCCATTTTCATATTTTTCTCGTTTAATTCCATTTCTTTTTGTGAATCAGATACAATGGTATGCCGACAAAAATCATCCCACCAATGATATTTCCGATGGTAACCGGGATGAAGTTATTCAGGCTGTCAACAACATTCAGGCTTGCAAGCTGATCTGCGGTAATGCCGTAAGCCTCTTTTGCTTTTTCTGCGTAGAGCGGATTAGATGCTGCCATAATTCCTGCCGGAATATAGAACATATTGGCAACGCAGTGTTCAAAACCACCGACAACAAATGCACAAATCGGGAAAAAAATCGCCCATACTTTCCCCGCAATATCGGTTGCGGAGGTAGCCGTCAGAACGGCAAGGCATACAAGCACATTACAGAGAATACCGGAGGTGATACCCTGAATTGGCGTTACTGCAATTTTGCCAATAGCGACTTTTATTGTGTAAGCACCTAGCAGACTGCCGGAATAGTTTAGATTCCCACTGAATATAATCAGTACATCGACCAGCAGCGCACCGATTAGATTACTGAAATATACAATTACCAAGTCACGAACCAGTTCTGTCCAAGTCACACGTCTGTCCAGAACATCCATAATAATCAGGCAGTTTCCCGTGAACAGTTCTCCACCCAGAAATACAATTAGCATCAGACCAACCGGGAAAATGCTTCCGGCAACGATTCTTGATACGCCTACATTCTCAATTGCATGGGCCGCGGTGCTGCTGGTAGCACCCCCAAAGGCAATAAAGGCACCCGCCATAATTCCCATCAAAATCATTTTTCCAAGCGGAAGTTTCGTCTTGCCCTCGCACGCCTGAATACTCAGGTCGACAACCTCAGATGGAGTATTAAAGTGATTATCCATTCAAATTCCCTCATTCTTTCGTAGATTATGTTAAATTATTAACGACAAAAAACAACGTTTATTATACTAGATGTAAAGCAGATTTCAAGGAATTTCAGGAATGTTTTTCCATAGGTACAAAATGAAAATACAACAGGATTTGACAATAATAGAGAAAAAAGATACGATAAGTGAAAAAGGGGACACCTCTGACTTCAAAAAGGGACACCCTGAACTTCAAATGGGGACGTAGTGAACTTCGACTTTACTACGTCCCAAAAGAAAGGAATTTTACATATGAAATATGATTTTACTTCTGTTATGGACAGGCATGACAAGGATGCAATTGCAGTAGATGCACCGGGAACGTCGGGTGGATTTGGGATTCAGGCGCCAAAGGCAGGTTTCGATTTGATTCCGATGTGGGTAGCGGATATGAATTTTCCGACTGTACCAACAATTCCGGAGATGATGATTGAACGCGCAAAGCATCCGGCATATGGATATTTTCAGGCGAGAAAAGAATATTATGATGCAATTATCCGGTGGCAGGAAAGGCGAAATGGGGTGACAGGTCTCTCTACAGAACATATCGGATATGAAAATGGTGTGCTTGGAGGTGTAATCAGCGCATTAAATGTATTTTGTTCGAAAGGGGATAATGTATTGCTGCATTCCCCGACATATATTGGGTTTACCAACAGTCTGGAGAATAACGGGTATCATATTATTCATAGTCCGCTTGTGAAGGATAATAAGAATGCATGGCGTATGGATTTTGCGGATATGGAGAAGAAAATCGTGGAAAATAATATCCATGCTGCAGTATTCTGTTCCCCGCATAATCCATGTGGACGTGTCTGGGAGCAGTGGGAATTGGAACAGGCAATGGAACTATACAAAAAACATGATGTATTTGTCATTTCTGACGAAATTTGGTCCGATATTTTGCTGTCAGGACATAAACATATACCGACGCAGTCTGTTTCTGAGGATGCCCGCAATCGAACAGTTGCGTTGTATGCTCCATCTAAGACGTTTAATTTGGCGGGGTTGGTTGGAAGCTACCACATTATCTATAATTCATGGATACGTGAAAGGGTGGAGAAGGAATCTTCTCTGTCTCATTACAATTCGATGAATGTATTATCTATGTATGCACTCATTGGAGCCTATAAGCCGGAAGGCTATGAGTGGGTAGATGAGTTATGTCAGGTGTTGACAGAAAATGTGAAGTATGCATGTGATTTCATCGACACACATTTTGATGGGGTTGAGGTGAGTTGTCCACAGGGAACATATATGCTGTTCTTAGATTGTACTGCATGGTGTGAAAAATATGGGAAATTAATTGACGAACTGTTGAAATCCGGATGGGATGTTGGTGTGGCATGGCAGGACGGGCGTGCATTCCACGGGCCTTGCCATATACGAATAAATCTTGCGTTGCCGTTGTCCAGAGTGCAAGAGGCATTTGATAGATTGGAAAAATATGTATTTTAAAAAGGGACACCCTTGGAATTAAATGGGGACACCCTTGCACGCGTTTGGGGACGTAGTAAAGTGTGACTTTACTACGTCCCCAAACGTAAGTGTATTGTTTAGTAATTCTCGGCTTTTCGTTCAAAATAAGCTTTGGGGTGCGCACATACCGGACATACTTCCGGAGCTTCCTCTCCTTCGTAAATATATCCGCAGTTTCCACATTTCCATCCGAGCGGTGCGTCACCTTTGAATGTTTCTCCTGCCCTGAAGTGCTCTAAGAGTTTGTTGTATCGTGCCTCATGAGCAGCCTCAACTTTTGCAACACCTCTGAATTTTTCTGCAAGTTCGGAGAATCCTTCTGCTTCTGCGTCATCAGCCATACGGGAATACATATCGGTCCATTCATAATTCTCACCGGCGGCGGCATCCGCGAGGTTTTCTTCTACCGTTCCGATTCCGTGGAGTTCTTTAAACCACATTTTTGCATGCTCTTTTTCCTGGCCCGCCGTTTCTTCAAAAATATTTGCCATTTGTACATATCCGGCTTTTCTTGCGGCAGATGCGTAATATGTATATTTATTACGTGCCTGAGATTCTCCGGAAAATGCTTCCATCAGGTTTTTCGCTGTTTTGGTTCCATCATATTTTGACATATTTACATCCTCCTTGTAATTAGTAAATGTTATTTTTCCAAAAAAGGTGCAACAGACATAACTGATACACCTTTTTTATATATTGAAGAAAAAGTTTTAAGAATTATTTTTAATCAAACTATTCTATTTTGACTAAAGTATCTTAGCCAAAGTATCTCTTCAGGAGCCCTTCGAATGCTTTTCCGTGGCGAGCCTCGTCTCTTGCCATCTCGTGAACTGTATCATGGATTGCGTCCAGATTAGCAGCTTTTGCACGTTTTGCAAGGTCGAATTTACCGGCTGTAGCACCGTTTTCAGCGTCAATTCTCATCTCAAGGTTTTTCTTTGTGCTGTCTGTTACGACTTCACCAAGCAGTTCAGCAAATTTTGCTGCGTGCTCAGCCTCTTCGTAAGCAGCTTTTTCCCAGTACAGACCGATTTCCGGATAACCTTCTCTGTGAGCAACTCTTGCCATTGCAAGATACATACCAACTTCTGAACATTCTCCTTCGAAGTTTGCTCTCAGGTCAGCAACAATATCTTCGCTAACACCTTTAGCTACACCTACAACGTGCTCTGCAGCCCATTCTTTTTCTCCTGTCTGCTCTTTAAACTTATCAGCGCCAACACCGCAAACTGGACATTTTTCTGGTGCAGCTTCTCCTTCGTAAACATATCCGCATACTGTACATACAAATTTTTTCATAATTTTTGTTCTCCTTTTCTTTAAATTAAAATTTATTTTATGACTTTTTGATGCAGTCACCGCATTTACCATAAAAAATAGTATTACTGGATTCTATGATGCCGTCAAAATTCTCAGCGGCGGCCTTGTTAATCTTCTCGATATTTTTCATGTCGAGTTCAAGGTCAAGAACCCGTCTGCATTCTGTGCAGAAAAAATGATTGTGTGGCTGAACGCACCCATCAAATCTGTCGGCTCCGTCTGGAGTAGTAATCTTCATTGCCTCACCGATATCCGTCAGCAGGTTCAGATTTCTATATACTGTGCCAAGACTGATATTCGGAAATTCCTCCTTGACATGTGTATAAACCATGTCGGCAGTTGGATGTTCTTTCGTTGTCGCCAGAAAATGTTTAATGGATTCACGCTGCCGGCTGTATTTTAATGTTGCCAAAGCGGCTTCTCCTTTCAAAACATAACAATAATAGTAACAATTACTGTAATTAAAATATAATCGATTTGATTGGAAATGTCAATAGTTTTTTTATATTTTTTCCAAATCTTTTTAAAACATTCTCAGCTTATCATTTCTTGTTAATCTTTTTAAAACGTTCCTAGCTTGCCATTTCTTCTTATATATAATAGAACTTGTTTGTGAAAAATTTTTGAAATGTAGGTTCAGACTAAATAAAATATTTATAAAATAGAAGACAAAGTGGAATAAAGGTCGCTAAGATATTACAAAATATTTAACAAAAACAAAATAAAAATAATATTTTGGCGCTATGTGTCATGCTTTGAAAATGAAAATATGGATAAAATCATTGACATTGGTTATATACACTGATATAATCATATTGTAACAAAGTTAACAAATGTGTAACAATTAGAACTTCCTACAAAAGATAAAGACAGAAACAACAAGGAGGTTTTATATGAAAAACGTACACATAAAGCAAAAACTGATTGTATCTGCCCTGGCAGGAGCAATCATGATTCCGGGGAGCGCAATGCCGGTTCATGCGGCTGAGGCAAGTGAACAAACAGTGTCGCCGCTGCCGATTGCAGGAATCGAATCGGTACTGACAGAATGTTATGAGACAAATGTAAAGAATAATATTGAGCTGAATATAGTACCAACAAACAAGGGTGAGTATTTAGACGGGGCGGTTTCCAGTGTAAGTGATGCAACTTTCTTTGAAGACGCCCCGAAATATGAAAAAACAAACGTAACGGTTGTGGCAGATGTGCTGAATGTCAGGAGTGGGCAGAGCACGAATTTTCCGATTTTAACACAGGTCGTCCAAAACCAGTCATTTGAAGTGAGTGGAGAGCCGGTAGCAGGCTGGTATCCGATTGAGGCGAATGGTATGGCTGGATGGGTATCCGGCGACTGGGTACTTGTGGAACATGTGAGTTCAGATGGAGAGTCAGAAAGCGCAGCGGTACAGGACACAGTAGCACAGCAAACGGATGCACAAAACTCAGGAGTGCCATCAGACGATGCACAGGAGACGGCGGCATCGCCTGCATCCTCAATTGACGGTCAGACAATCATTGATTTCGCATGTCAATTTATAGGAAATCCTTATGTATGGGGCGGCACAAGCCTGACAAATGGAGCAGATTGCTCTGGTTTTGTGCAATCTGTATACGCCAATTTTGGAATCAGCCTTCCACGTACCACTTGGGATATGGAAAATGTTGGTCAGGAAGTGAGTTATGAACAGGCGCAGCCAGGAGACCTTGTGCTCTATGACGGGCATGTGGGGCTATATATGGGAGATGGAAATATCGTCAATGCCATGAATGAAAATGATGGAATTGGGATATGCAGCGCAACTTATGCACCAATTATTACAGTTCGAAGAGTACTGTAACATAAGTAAAAGTTATTCACAATCAAAAAATGCCTTAAATACGCCGTTTACGGGATGTTGAAACAGAGTTATCCACAACTTATCCACATTCTGTTTTCACGTTATCAACAGGATTTGTGATGTTTATTCACGGTATATATGCGGATTATTCACAGTGGAACAACTGCTTATCCACAGAGGACAGCCCAATTATCCACAATTTTCCGGTAAAAGCCGCAAGCACATGATAAAAATATGAATAGAGACGAATGAAATCACAGGCATCTGCATCAGATTATGCGGGTGTCTATTTATTTACAGATAACAGAATAATTAACAGATATTTTAAAAACAGTGTGTATACAATAACCTGTTAATGTTACGTCAAGGAGAAATATTGAAATAGCAAAATGCACAAATTTGTAAAAAGATGTCGAAATCATTAAAGAAGAAGTTTTCAACTTATCCACACTCGAAACTTCAAAAAACGTGGAAAACTGTAGATTTTTTCAAAGTTATCCACATTATCCACACAAAAAACCCACATTTATGTGAATTACTTAGGGTGAAAAAAGAACGAACGTTTTGGTTAGTTATTATGAAAACCTATATTTGTCGAAAAAAAGGAGAAAAAATGTTGACTTTTGAGTAGTCTAAAAGTGGAATAAATTGAATGGACAATTCAGAAAAGTCACACATATTTTGCTTATATGGAGTTGATAAATTCTGGATATAGGATTATAATAAGAAAACACGGAACAAAAGGAGGAAATAAAAATGGCACAGATTGCAAAAACAACAACAATTGGTGAATTACTGAATGTATTTCCAGAATCTGCACCAATCCTGATGGAGATTGGAATGCACTGTCTTGGATGCCCATCCGCACAGATGGAATCTCTGGAAGAAGCTGCTATGGTTCATGGTATAGATGCGGATTTGCTTGTTGAGAAAATTAATGCAGCAATGACAGCAGCAGGAAAATAAACTATAAATCTTATAATATAGAAAAAACGTCCGAAGTTCTCTCAAACCCCGGACGTTTTTCTATTATATAAGTCGGGCGGATATCCCCAATGTGCTCCGCTGCCCGCCTATAGCTTTGCAGATGCTATCTCCGAGAGCTTTTGTACAGCATCGGCTGATACAATAATCCCGCAATGTTCCTCCAGAAAAGCAAGTATCGCAGGGGATACCTTTTCCGGCGTTCCATATTCGGAGAGCATGTTGCAGATTTTATTAAATTCGTTGCTTGTGTGTTCGGACTGTGTAAGCGCCAGAACATAAATGCCATTTTCATTATCGCGGTACAGGGTATTCGCGCCCTGATAGAGCGGTCCGATTAGCCCGGACATCCGAATGACAAGGTCAATATTTTCAAAGGAAAACAACTTCACATTTAATGGAGCCACAGCAGCATCAGGTGTAGCCGGGGCAACACTTACCGCGGCATCCTTTACCTTGTTGAGTAAATCGAGGAGCTCATCGGCACCCTCCAGTTTACTAAAAGATTCTGCCGCACCGGCGTCGCCGTCTCCTACAGAAGTAAATTTTGAAAATCTGGTATCCAGTTCTTCGGGATCCTCTACTTTTGTAATAATCAGTACAATAGAATCAGAAGATGCCGGAATTGCCTCTATCATCAGTGGAATATCGTCGGCTTCAAAACCAAAGTCAAAAGATGCCTGCTGCATCATATCTCGAAAGAGTGACTTGGCTTTGTCCGTACCATATGCGAGTTCACTTAATTTCAAATGGCGTGCTGCCAAATCGGCATGTGTCAATGTACAACGAATTTGATTGTCGTTTAGTTTTTCAATTTTCATATGATCACATCCTCACATTTTGATATAACTTCTCACTATCAGTATAAACAAAAATACTGAATATGTAAAGAAAAAACATACTTATCAACAAATCCACAGTAGTTGCAAACAATAAACACATTGAAATCGGCAGAAGAGATTCCTATAATGGCAAGTACAGAAGATAGTATTTCTTGATAGATAAATATATATACGAAAGGAGAATAAATTTCATTCATTGAGATACAATCTTAATCGTAGGATTTCGAAATGATTCTGAAGACGAGTCTTATTCTTAATTAAATATAAGATTTCAAAACGATTCAGCGATTCAGGTCCAGGATTCGGGACAAGTACAGCAGAAAATAATGGAAAATTCACTGCATGATTCGTACTGTCTTCTGTCTGCACAGTCTGTCGGCATGTCACAAACCTCCGTAAAGCAGATTTCATGCAGAATGCCTATCTATCAGAATCAGCAGAGAGAGGAGCGGAACAAATGAGACGGACAAAGGCAAGTTACGAAGATATTTATACAGAACTGGAAAACTATGAGAGGAGCGGCGTCTGTATTCTGATTGACGGAAACCATGCAAGCCCGATGCAGGTAGTGAGAGAACTAATGACAAGGGAAGCCGGGAGTTATATGCGGGACTATGAGATGGATACGGAAGGACATATAGAATCACTTTCTTTTGTGAATATCAGCAGGAAAAAAGAACATAAACCGTGGTAAACCCCTTTATTTCAGACTATATAGTATGATATAATTGCTCTAATAGGAGGTACGCTATGGACGAAAGAGAAAAGAGCAATCGTACAGGAGCGACGGAGCGAAGAGTGCCGCGTGAAGAAGCAGGAAGGCGGTATGCACAGCAGCAGAGGTCTCAGGGGGCAGCAAAATCAGGGCGCCGTGGAACGGGAATCCGTGAGACAAGACCTCAGGGAGCAGGTTCTCAGAGAGCAAGATCTCAGGGAACAAGATCTCAGGGCGCAGGACCGGGGAACGTAAATGCAGGTGTGCGGACTCGAAAAAGAAGCAGTCGTGCGAGACGGAGAAAACAGAATCTTATAATCAGAGTGATATTACTCGCGGTGTTACTGATTGCTGGATGCGGATTTTTCTTTATTTGGAACAAGTACGGTTCATCAAAAGAGAAGGCCGATTTAGAACAATATTATGGAATTACAAGTGAAGACGACCTGGCAGTAATTGTAAATAACGAAGTAATAAAAGGCGAGGATGATAATTCCGTTGGCAAGATGATTGACGGTGAGGCATATGTAGAATACTCTGTCGTCAGAAAGTACATCAATGAACGGTTCTACTGGGACCCAAATGAAAGTATCATGCTGTATACATTACCGAACGGCAATGTTTCTGTTGCGGTAGGAAGCAAAGATTATACAGAGATAACAGAGAAGAAAAGTGAAAGTTATACAATCCTGAAAACAGAGGGACGGACGGCATACATTGCACTTCCATTTATCCAGCAGTATACGAACATGGACTATAATGTGTATGAGAATCCAAACCGAGCTGCAATTACGTGCAGATGGGGAACGATTCATACAGCGGTGCTGAAGCGGGACACACAGATCCGCTATCAGGGCGGTGTGAAAAGCCCGATTTTGACGGAAGTCAGCAAGTCGGATAAGGTTACTGTACTGGAAGAAGAAGGTAACTGGAGAAAGGTTGCGACGAAGGATGGATTTATCGGATATGTGAAGAGTAACGCATTGAAGAAAGTTCGGAAAGAGACTACGGATAGAGCGTTCGAAGAACCGCAGTACAGCAATATTTCTGTAAACCATACCATAAATATGGCATGGCATAATGTAGAAAACGCGGACGCCAACAGTTATGTCCTGGAGACAATTGCGAGCACAAAAGGGCTGACGACCATTGCGCCGACATGGTTTACTATTGCGGATACTGACGGTAATCTGACCTCGATGGCAAGTGTGGATTATGTGAATTATGCACATCAGTCGAATCTGGATGTGTGGGCAACGTTAAGAGATTTTCATGGTGGAATAAGCAGTTACGATGAAACATATCAGGTGCTCAGTTATACATCAAAACGGGAGAATCTGATTAATCAGGTAATTGCGGCAGCGCTACAGACGGGGATTGACGGAATTAATTTGGATTTTGAACTGATTTCCGGTGAATGCGGTGAGCACTATATCCAGTTCGTGAGGGAACTGTCTGTAAAGTGCAGACAGAACGGACTTGTCTTTTCCATAGACAATTATGTTCCGCAGCCATATAACGAACATTATGATTTAAAAGAACAGGGAATTGTAGCAGATTACATCATTATCATGGGCTATGATGAGCATACAGAAGGTTCTTACGAGGCAGGTTCAGTTGCATCGTATACATATGTAAACGATGGACTGACAGAGGCAGCAAAGAGCGTTCCGAAGGAAAAACTGGTAGCAGGAATTCCTCTTTATACAAGATTGTGGTTTGAGACACCGAAGACAGAAGAAGAGTTGGCTGCCGAAGAGGGAACCGAGGCGGCTGATTATGCAAATAAAGTAAGCAGTACGGCGTTGGGAATGGATGAGGCACAGCAGGTAATACAGGATGCCGGAGTACAGGCTGAATGGGACGATACTGCAAAACAGAATTATGCGCAGTGGGAAGCTGACGGCGGCACATATAAGATATGGCTGGAGGACAATGCATCTCTGGAAGAAAAACTCAAATTGGTTAAGCGTGATAATCTGGCAGGTGTTGCGGAGTGGAAACTCGGCTGGGAGAATTCCGGTGTGTGGGATTTGATTCTTCAGTATGTGAATTAGCGGCCCGCCCTAAACAGTATAGTGAAATAAACATCCTTTTTCTGCATATATTTGATATATATGTGGAAAGGGATGTTTTTTTGTGGAAAAGTTTTCAGACAAGGTAAGATGGATGTGGAAAAAACTGAGGATAATTCTGATGATTCTCCTTTTAGCCGGAATCGCTGCGGGAAGTCAGAAGCTGGGAGTGTACCTGTATAAACAGGTAATTACCGAAAAAGAAGAAACAAACGAGAATCAGGAAAAAGCGGAGGATGCAGAAACAAGCGGGAATTTGGCATCAGCTATGGTCGTTGTGGACAGTGGCCACGGCGGCGGGGATCCGGGAAAAGTAGGAATTAATGGTGCACTGGAGAAGGATGTAAATCTTGAGATTGCAAAGAAAGTAGAAAAAGGGTTACAGGAAAAAGGGTTTAAGGTGGTTATGACACGGCAGGATGAGCAGGGGCTGGCAGATTCCAAGATAGAGGATATGAAGACACGGGTTGATATTATTAATGAAAAAAAACCGGTGCTGGCGGTCAGCGTTCATCAGAATAGTTATGAACAGGAAAGTATTCATGGCGCACAGGTATTTTATTTTACTCATTCGCAGGCGGGAAAACAGGCGGCAGAAGTGATGCAGGAAGCGCTTCTGGCGGTGGATCCGGAGAACAGGCGGCAGGCAAAAGCAAATGATACATATTATATGTTGAAACGGACGGAGGCCCCGGTGATTATTGTAGAGTGTGGATTCCTAAGTAACAGGGAAGAGGCAGAACGGCTTGTGACAGAAGAGTATCAGGAAAAACTTGCGGAAGCAATCTGTGATGGGGTAGAGAAGTATTGTGAAACCGTTAAATGATTGTTCGAAATCAATCAGCTTTTATCTAGGAATCGTTGTTATTTGCCCGCCAAAGAGGGAAAATATGTGAAAAAGTAATCGCAGATGGAATTCAGGCATGGAATGAGAGATGGGATAATGTGAATGAAAAATACATTATCCCGTTTTTTTTTCATGCGAACAATGGTATAATGAGTGACATGGAAACAAAATTTAGAAAAATTGATAAAAATAATATGGATATGCAAATGATACAGGAGGCGGGAGAAATTCTGAAGCAGGGTGGCCTTGTGGCATTCCCGACAGAGACTGTTTACGGTTTGGGGGCTAATGCGCTGGACGAGGAGGCAGCGAAGAAGACTTATGCAGCGAAGGGAAGACCGTCAGACAATCCGTTGATTGTGCACATTGCTGATCTGAAGGATTTGGGGAAGGTTGCAAAGAATATTCCATGGGAAGTTGAAAAGCTTGCCTATAAATTTTGGCCGGGACCGTTGACTATGATTTTTGAGAAAACGGAGATTGTCCCATATGGTACAACCGGAGGATTAGATACGGTTGCTGTCCGTATGCCGAGTGATTTGATTGCAAGGGCGTTGATTTTGGCAGCAGGGGGGTTTGTGTCTGCTCCAAGTGCGAACACATCCGGAAGGCCGAGCCCGACAACAGCGGAACATGTAAAGGAAGATTTGGACGGGAAGATTGATATGATTCTGGACGGAGGAAGTGTAGATATCGGTTTGGAATCAACCATTCTCGACATGACAGTGCAGCCACCGATGATTTTGCGCCCGGGTGCAATTACAACGGATATGCTGGAGGAGGTAATCGGTCATGTCGGTGTTGATGAGACAATTTTGGGAAATGAGAGTAATAAAGCTCCGAAAGCGCCGGGAATGAAATACCGTCATTATGCGCCAAAGGCGAAACTGATGATTGTGGAAGGCAATATCCGGGAGGAAGTTCTTGCGATTCGTCAGTTGGCATATGATGCGGTAAAAAAAGGAAAACGAATCGGGATTATTGCAACAAATGAAACGTTGCAGTATTATACGAATGGAATCATTAAGAATATTGGAAGCCGTGAGAACGAAGAGACGATTGCCCGGAATCTGTACGGGATTCTTAGAGACTTTGATGCTGATGAAGTGGATGAGATTTACAGTGAGTCTTTTGCATTGCAGGGAATCGGAAAAGCAATTATGAATCGTCTGGAAAAAGCGGCGGGGCATACATGGATTTCTGCAACTGCGGTTATGAAACAGCAGAAGTACAGAAGAATTATTTTTATTGGGGAGACCGATACGTGCAGAGGCCCGATGGCGGCAGAGATGCTGCGGCAGAAGGAGCTGCGGCAGGAATATGTAATTGATTCCAGAGGAATGGTTGTACTGTTTCCGGAACCGGCGAACCAGAAGGCGGAAGCAATTATGAAGAGTGCTCACATGACAATGGAAAACCATGTAGCGACTGCGTTTTCCGAGGATGATATTGCGGAAGATATTCTCGTTTTGACAATGAATGAAAGTCAGAAACAAAAGCTGACGGACGAGTATGGAAAAGAATGGAACATTTATACCTTGAGTGAATTTGTCGGAGATGAAGAGGAGATAATAAATCCATATGGACAGCCGTTAAATATCTACGGTGAATGTCTTGAAAAGCTTTCAGAAGCAATTGATAAGTTGACGGATATTTTGAATTCGGAGGAAGTGGATTCAGGGAAAACAGAGATTTAAAGCGATAGGTACAAAATGACGAAGGGGCAAAAATCCCAAAAGGAGGAAAAAGAAAATGGCAGAGGTACGAGTGATGGATCATCCGCTGATTCAGCATAAGATTACTTACATCAGACAGGAGGGGGTCGGGACAACCGAGTTTCGTAAGATTGTCAGTGAAATTGCCGGTCTGATGTGTTATGAGGCAACACGCGATTTGAAACTGGAGGACGTAAAAATCAAAACTCCGATTTGTGAGACAACAGGAAAGATGCTGAGTGGAAAGAAACTGGCTTTGATTCCTATTCTGCGTGCAGGATTAGGAATGGTGGATGGAATTCTTTCACTGATTCCGGCTGCGAAGGTCGGGCATATCGGATTGTACCGTGATCCGGAGACACACGAGCCGATAGAATACTATTGTAAACTGCCGGAAGACTGCGGGGAGCGGGAAGTATTTGTTGTAGACCCGATGCTTGCAACCGGGGGGTCTGCTGTTGCGGCAATTCAAATGCTGAAAGACAAAGGGGTAAAGAATATCCGCTTTCTTTGCATTATTGCAGCACCGGAAGGTGTGGAACGAATGACACAGGCACATCCGGATGTACCGCTTTATATCGGTGCGCTGGATGTGCATTTGAATGAAAATGCATATATTGTTCCGGGATTGGGGGATGCGGGAGACCGTATTTTCGGAACAAAATAAGGTTTTCAGAATGCAAAACAGGCAGAAGGAGAGAAACATATGTCGGACAAAAGAAATGATTATCTGTCATGGGATGAATATTTTATGGGAGTAGCTATGCTGTCAGGGATGCGCTCAAAGGATCCGAGTACACAAGTTGGATGCTGCATCGTAAGTCCGGACAATAAAATTTTGTCGATGGGATATAACGGACTGCCGAGAGGCTGCTCGGATGATGATTTTCCATGGACGAGAGATGGAGATGATCCATTGGAGACAAAGTATGTATATTCTACGCACAGTGAGTTGAATGCAATTCTGAACTATGACGGTTCCAGCCTTGCGGGAGCGAGAATGTATGTATCTTTGTTTCCCTGCAACGAATGTGCGAAGGCAATCATTCAGTCGGGTATCAGGGAAGTGATTTATGACTGCGATAAATACGCGGACACGCCCAGTGTAATTGCTTCCAAGCGAATGATGACGGCTGCAGGGGTTCATTTCCATCAATATCACCGGACGGACAGGGAGATTAAGATTCAACTGTAATTTGCATAAATAAGATGTCAGCAACATATAAATATCTCAGTGGAAGACTGCTCAAAGGCAGCGGGAAAAAGACGGAGGTATGGATATGGAACACAAGCTGGCATCTTTTTTAATTCGTTTTCTGATTCGTTCCATTCTGGGAATGGGGCTTATTTTTTTCATCAACCAGTACGTTCTCCCAAGCGATACTTCATTAAATGTCGGTATGAATGCCTTCTCATTTTTGACAAGTGGAACCCTCGGTATTCCTGGGGTTTGCCTGCTGTACGGTATTTTAATCTTCAAAAACTTGTGAGTATTTCACAAAAAGTCAAAAAATCAAAAATCCATATGGACAAATTGAAATTACGCGTTTATAATACGATTCACACAGTAGTTATCACATCTGCTGTTTCGTCCCGAATCAGTCGGATACGGGATGTATCTTGGGATTGGATGAGTATTTTTAATTCAATTTTCATTATTTTTTCAAGCTGCATAATCGCAGCAGTGTTTCAGATTTGAAGGACAAGTTAAGTTACAGAGAACGTTATCTGTGGAGTATCAAAAGAACAGGAGGGGTAGATTGTATGCAAAAAATTTAGTGATTTGTGACCGGCAGCAGCAATACGCAAGGAATCTTTTACAAATGTTCAGCCGCAAAGAACCGGGGATACAGCTTTATCTGTTTCATACACTGGAGGAAATCAGACATTTTGCACAGCAGAAGAAAATCCATTTACTTTTGATTGGGGAGGAGTATCCCCAAAAGCAGAGGGAACGGATTCCGGCAAGGGAACGATTTGTGCTTGTAAAAGATGAACAGGAGTCTTTAGGAGAGGAGGAAACCGGGATATACCGTTATCAAAGTGCGGATGGCATCTGGACACAGATTCTCGAATCGATGAAAGAAAAGAAAGGCCCGCAAACCAAAACGATGGTAAAGACGGACGGAGAACTGATTGGCGTGTATTCTCCGATACACCGGATAGGGAAGACAAGATTTGCACTGAATATGGGAAAAAAACTGGCAGCCAGAAAACCGGTGTTGTATTTGAATCTGGAGGAGTATGCAGGATTCACATACTATTTTCGGGAGGGAAGTAAGGAGAAGATGGGACAGAATCTCGCGGATTTAATTTATTATGTCCGGCAGGAAAAAGGGAATCTGGGAATGCGTATCAGTATGATGGCTGCGCAATATGACAAGTTGGATTATATCCGTCCGATGCCATATATGCAGGATATGCAGACCGTGCAGTGTGAGGAATGGATACAACTGTTTCGGCAGATTCTGAATGAGTGTATTTATGAGGCAGTCATTCTTGACCTGGGAGACAGTGTGGATGGTCTGTTTCAAATTCTGGAGATATGTAATACGGTTTATACTCCGTATATCGAGGACAGGATAGCGATGGCGAAACTGGCAGAATATACGGAGAATCTGCGGAAGACAGGGATGGACAGTGTGTTGGAGAAGACAATTCAGAAAAAAATGAGGTAAAAGAGCAGATTGGGGATATTGGAAGAACAATTATATGACCGTGTGATGGAGCGGCTGGATTTGACTCGGGATATGGAAGATGAAGAACTGACAGAGCTGATCCATTCTGTTCTGCTTGAAGCGTCGGAGGAGGAGTACCTTCCGTTGAAAGAACAGATTCGTCTGAGTAAGCAGTTGTTTCATTCATTCCGGAAACTGGATGTGTTGCAGGAACTGGTTGAGGACGAATCCATTACGGAAATTATGATTAACGGGAAGGATGACATCTTTGTGGAACGCCGCGGAAAAGTAACGCGTTCGGAACGAAAGTTCATGTCCGATGCAAAGTTAGAAGATGTGATTCAGAGGATTGTGTCTGGTACAAACCGGTATGTCAATGAATTGTCTCCGATTGTAGATGCAAGGCTGGAGGATGGTTCCCGTGTGAATGTAGTATTAAAACCGGTCGCACTGAACGGACCGATTATGACAATACGAAAATTTCCGAAAGAAAAAGTGACGATGGAGCAGTTGATTGCATGGGACAGTGTGACGGAGGATGCGGTCAATTTTCTGGAAATGCTGGTCAAAGCAAAATATAACATCTTTGTCAGCGGTGGAACCGGCGCTGGAAAAACAACATTTTTAAATGCATTATCCGATTATATACCGAAAGATGAACGGATTATTACCATCGAAGACAATGCGGAGCTA
The DNA here is from genome assembly GCA_002320245.1 of Lachnospiraceae bacterium UBA1683. Classification (GTDB taxonomy): domain Bacteria; phylum Bacillota; class Clostridia; order Lachnospirales; family Lachnospiraceae; genus Schaedlerella. The sequence continues at coordinate 62,835 of DCKD01000013.1, read as the reverse complement.
CAGATAAAAAATGTGCCGAATCTTGTAAGGCTTGAGGCAAGAGGTGCCAATCTGGAAGGGGAAGGTGCAGTGACTATTCGGGAGTTGATAAAATCTGCGCTTCGAATGCGCCCCGATCGGATTATCGTCGGAGAAGTCCGTGGAGAAGAGACAGTAGATATGATTTCTTCCGCAATGTTGAATGGACACAGTGGTTCAATGTCTACGGGACATTCTAATAACCCGACAGATATGCTTCACCGTCTTGAAACAATGATGATGATGGGAATTGACCTGCCACTTGCCGCCATTCAGAGACAGATTGCCTCGGCGCTGGACATTATCATTCATCTTGGAAGACTGCGGGATAAGTCAAGAAAAGTACTGGAAATTACGGAGGTGCTTGGGTATGAGAACGGACAGATTCAGACACAGACATTATACGAATTTCAGGAGGAGGGAATGAAAGATGAAAAAGTTCAGGGAACACTTGTGAAGGCTGCGGAACTGGTGCATAGGGACAAGCTGCTGGCAGCGGGATATACAGTTTAAAGAATATGCGTTTGCAATTGCGCGGGCAATGGTGCTGGATGCAGTGCTGGCATATTTGTTTTATAATTCGTGGGTTGCTGCAATTGCTTTGATTCCGGTTGGGGTTCTGTACTTCCAGCAGTGGAGGAAGGAGTGCTGCGACAAAAAAGAAGGTGAATTCCGGGTGCAGTTCCGAGATGCAATGCAGATTATGGCATCGTCATTGAAAGCAGGATATTCTGTGGAAAATGCAATTCGTTCAACAGAAAAGGACTTGCGGACACTGTTTAAAGAGGAAAGCAGAATCCGGGCAGAGTTTGAACAGATGATACACAAGCTGGATATGAACCGAACGGCGGAACAGGTCTTATGGGAATTTGCAAGACGGGTGAAGCAGGAAGATACAGAGGACTTTGCAACAGTATTTACAACAGCGAAACGAATGGGAGGAGACAGCATTGCAATTTTAAAGTCGTCCATTCAGATGATTGGAGAAAAGATAGACGCAGAACGGGAAATACAGACTATGCTTGCTGCAAAACGGCTGGAATTTCAGGTGATGTGTGTGATTCCACTAGGAATGGTGCTCTATATGCGCTTTGCATTTCCTGAGTTCTTATCGGTTCTGTATGGAAGCCTGCCGGGAACCATAATGATGAGCGTATGTCTGTTCGTGTACTCGGTGGCATATTGGATGGGAAGGAAGATGATACATATTGAAGTTTAGTGAAAAATGGAGCTCCGTATATGGAAGAATGGGAATGGTATTTTTATCAGCAAGTGCAGTATCCATCCTTGTATTTTTGGCAGACAATTCTAAGAATCTTCCAAAGACAGAGGAAGGTGCCAGTTATGTAAAAAGAAACGGGCACGGGGAAGGAAAACGGAATGAAGAACTGCATGTATGGATTGGGGATATAGATGAGCCGTACACGGTTGAGATTCAGGAGCAGAAGTATACGGAAGAAGAATTGCAGGGTGTATTTAAAAAGGCGGAAAAGCAGTTGGAGCTGCTTGTGCTTGGAGACAATCAAAGTCTGGACGAAGTCAGGAGTGACCTGAAACTGGTCAGGTCGATTCCGGATACGGGAATCCAGGTGACTTGGGAGCTGGATAATTATGAGGTGATAAATCCTCAGGGAAAACTTAAGACAGACAAAATTGGGGAAGAGGGAACGCTGATAGAGCTGAAAGCAGTATTGTCTTATGAAGGGCAGAAAGAGGAGTACCAATTTCATGCCAGATTATTTCCTCCAAAGCAGAGTCAAAAACAACAGATGCTGAAAAGTCTGGATGCAGAACTTGCACGGTTGGATGAGGAGTCTGGCAGCAGTGAGAATATGATCCTGCCGTCCGGTGCAGCCGGAAAATATGTCATCTGGAGTTATGAAAAAAATTTCCGGGCTGTTGGGATTCTGATGCTTGGTGTTGTGCTTACAGTGTTTGTATATGTGTCAGAATGGCAAAAAGAAAAGAAGGATAAGCTGGAGCGGGAACAGCAGCTTACAATGGACTATCCGCAGGTCATCGGCAGGTTTACCTTGTTTCTGGGAGCTGGTATGACACCGGGAAATGCATGGGCGAAAATCGTAGGGGATTACGAGCGGGAAAAAGAAGAACGGAAGAAGGAAAGAGCCGTATATGAAGAGATGGCATATACCATGCATGAAATGAAAGGCGGAACTTCTGAGTCGGAATGCTATGAACGTTTTGGAGAGCGGTGCGGATTGCAGATGTACCGCAGATTTGGAGTGATGCTATCTCAGAATCTGAAAAAAGGGACAAAGGGGCTGACAGTTCTGCTAAGGCAGGAGGCTGACAATGCTTTTGAGGAGCGGAAGAGTATGGCAAAGCGATTCGGGGAAGAGGCAGGGACTAAAATTTTAATTCCGATGTTTTTGATGTTGGCAGTTGTACTGATTATTATTGTCGTTCCTGCATTCCTATCCATCCAGATATAGGAGATTATACGTGGCGGAACCGGGAATGAAATCAATTGTGCAACAGGAAAAACAGATGGCTGGTAAATAGCAAAGACGTATCGCATAGAAAAGAGATAGGAGAAAGAGAATATGAAAAAAGTAAAAGAGAGAATCATCAGAATGAAGAACAGGGTAAAATGGAGAATCCAGAAGGCAGTTTTTATTTTACAGGAAGAATCCGGGATGTCAGTGATCGAGCTGCTGTTAATTCTGGTCGTTATTATTGCACTTGTCCTGATATTCAAGAACCAGCTAATCAGCCTTGTGAACAATATTTTTGACAAGATAACAAGTGAAAGTGCAGGAATTTGATGAAAGAGGAAAAGACAAGAGTTGGAGAGTACTTTTCTTCTGGGTGGGTTACAGTGTCCGGGGAGGTCACGGCATTTCTCAGTTTGATTTTTGTATTACTGATTTCATTCATTCTTGCACTGACAGAAAGTGCATCTATTCAAACCACAAAAAATCAGAAACGTTTGGATGTGGAACGTGCAATGTTTTCCCTGTTTGGAGAATATGAGAAAACGTTATTGGAATCCTATGAAGTTTTTGCAATTGATGCCTCATATCAGTCTGGCAGATATGATGAGAACCAGCTTTTGGTCCGTCTTGCCTGTTATGGGAGTGCGGGAATTGAGCAGGATATCTCAGGAATACAGCTATTGACAGATAATCAGGGACAGGCATACCGGGAGCAGGTGCTGGCATTCATGGAGGAACGAAGTGGCATTTCGTTGGTACAGAATCTGACTGGAATGGCGGAAACATGGGAACAGCAGGAAATGGAAGGGGGAGAAGTGTCCGGGGGATTGGACGCGAAACTGGAAGAGAATGGAGTATATCTTCCGGAGGAGTCAGAGAGTCTGCTACAGGCAAAAGCAACCGGGAGGCTGGCACTTATTCTTCCGAAGGGGTTTCAGCTTTCGAATAAAACAATTCAGAAAAGCCAGCAGGTGTCGGAACGGCCACTGCATACAGGACGGGGAACGTTTCCGGCAAGGACCGGAATGGAAGGTATTGAGGAAAGAATGCTGTTTGAGCAATATATTATCGATTATTTCAGTTCTGTGACGGGGAAAAAATCCGAAAACAGAAATCTGGATTATGAACTGGAATATATTCTGTGCGGAAAGTCATCTGATGAGGAAAATCTGAAGGCGGTTACAGATCGCCTGCTTGCCTTTCGGTTTGCAATGAATTATGCATATCTGATGTCAAGTTCAGAAAAACAGGGAGAGGCAGCGGCACTTGCACTTACCATTACTACATTGCTGCTGATGCCGGAACTGGAGGAGGGGATGAAACAATTGCTCCTGATACTTTGGGGCTATGGAGAGAGCGTGCTGGATATACGGTCACTTTTGGACGGAAAACGAGCGGCAATGATGAAGAATGATGAAAACTGGCAATTGCAGTTATCCTCTTTGTTCCGTCTGGGAACCGCAGGAGATGTGCAGGAAAGCAGGGATGAAGAGGGCGGGCTGACATATATTCAGTACCTTCAGATTCTATTGTTCATTGCATCGGACGGACAGTTGACAATGCGGACGCTGGACAGGGTAGAACAAAATCTGATACAAGAGCAGGGACTATCCGGTTTTCGGGCGGACTCATGTGTGACAAAGCTGAAAATACAAAATGCGGCAGAAGTGTGGAATGGAGTGACATATGAATTTCCCGCGGAATTCGGATACTTTTAATGACAGAAATAATAACAAAAATAATGACAGAAATAAAAACAGATGGCTGGTAAATAGCAAAGATGCATAGAGATACAAAGAAATTTGTTTTTGAGTCGGGTATAGGTGCTCTCTTTTGATAACACCTGGATTTCCCTCAAATAATGCAACTATACAGAACAGCATACCACAGCATGTCTGCTTCGCAGATTACTTGCTGTTAAATAAGATTCTGTTCCGAATAGTTTCTCTTAAAATGTGAAAATCTTCAGAAAGGAAAACCGCATGATACAGATAAAAATAGAATACCCATCCCAGGAAAATCAGAAAAGGGCATCTATATCCGGCTCAAAAATCAATAAGCTATGGAAACGAGGAAGTATGACAATTGAGGCGGCACTGGCAATTCCATTGTTTTTGTTTGCAGTGCTGTGTCTGGTGTATTTACTCGAAATCCAGACGGTGAAGTTTAGCATTTCGGCGGCGGCATACAGTGCTGCAAAGAATGCGGCGGAAGAAATTCCGGTTATTTCCATATTGAATCCGGTGAAATTAAAGGCAGACATTGTCAACGCAGTCGGCAGCGAGAGGCTGGAGCGAAGTATTGTAGAAGGTGGAAGTTCAGGACTCCATTGTTGGACCTCTTACTATGATGCGCAGGATGGCATAATTCATATGCGTGTGAATTACCGGGTCCGGCTTCCACTCCCCGGATATACGGGGGCAGGAACAAAAATCTCGCATGAATTTGATATAAAAGCATGGACTGGTTATCAGAAGCCGGGTGTTGAAAGCGAGGATGATACGATAGTGTACATTACTGATACCGGGGTGGTTTATCATATAAATTATCAGTGTCCGGTACTTCAATTATCCATTCAGTTTGTGCCGTATTCTGACTTGGCGCATTTGCGGAACGAGGATGGAGGCCGGTATCATGCATGTGAAAAATGTGTCCATGGAAGTACAATGGCGGGGATATATGTTACCAATTATGGAAATAAATATCACAATTCCCTGAATTGCAGTGGATTAAAACGTTCGATTCGGGCAGTCAGAAAATCAGAAGTAGCAGGAAGGAGGGAGTGCAGCAGATGCGGCAGTTGATGCAGGCAGCATGTATAATGTATTTGCTTTTGATGTCGGCGGTGGATATCCGTTTTCGGAGACTTCCGCTTTGGGGACTGTCAGCAGGAATTGCGGCGGCAGCAATTTATCAGATTGGATGGGAAGAGACTGAAAATGTGCTGAGTATTGTTGGGGCAGCGGTTGGTGTTTTCTTTCTCGGTGTTGGAAAGGTGACAAGGGAGGCATTTGGATATGGAGATGGAATGATGATTCTTATGTTGGGAATTTACCTTGGGTTCTGGAGCCTGATGGAAGTGCTTGTAGGTGCGTTTTTCTTATCGGCAGTGTGTTCCGTAGCTGCGCTTACCGTTCGGAAGCTTCAGCGGAAAACAGCGTTGCCGTTTGTTCCGTTTCTGGCAGTGGGGTATCTGCTGTTTTTAATGGGTGGTTAAGAATGGCGGCAATTGGAATAGAAATGAGGAAAGCGATGCAAAGAAAAACAGTACGGGGTGTTATCACGGTAGAAATGTCATATCTGATTCCGCTGATATTGCTTGTGTTCATACTGATTATTGAAACGGCATTTTACTTTCACGACAAGAATATTTTGCTTGGGGCAGCCGCAGAGACTGCTGTAGTAGGTGCGCAGGCAGAGCGGTGGCCGGGTAAAAAAGGAAAAATTGATTTGTCTGCATTTTGTCAGGAAAGGATTCAGGGGAAACTGATTCTGTTTTCAGATACAGAGATATCGGATTCCGTATCCGGAGACTGGGTACGGATAGAGATAGCAGCGGCAAAGGGAAAACGGAAACTGCATATTGTCCAGAAAGCAGCAATTGTAGAACCGGAGAAAAAAATCAGGAGGAAACGGATATGTTTCAGGCAGAATATGAACCAAAATTAAATAAAATAAACCTGCACATCTATCTGAATCAGGAATATGAAGAAGATTATCAGATTCCGATGCTGCAGCAAAATAAAATTGCAGGATTATTGTCGGTAGAAGGGTGTGAGGTGGAAGGAAGAAGCCGCTATACATATGATACAAAGGGCATGGTTACGATGTACAGTATGTATGAGAAAAAGGCGCTTCAGAGAAAGGGAATTCAGGAAATTGTTGAAGCATTGCTGAAAATTGTAGAAGAACTGCAAAAATACCTGTTGCAGCCGGATTGTCTGATACTGAATCCTAAGTATATCTTTCATAAAGAAGGGACATGGTATTTTTGTTATCTGCCGGATTGGGAAGGAAAGCTGAATCAATCGTTTCATGAACTGACAGAATATTTTGTGAAAACATTGGATTATGGGGATACAGATGGAATTTTTCTGGCATATGAGTTGCATAAGGCGACCTTGCAGGAACACTATGATTTGGCAGAGATTATGGGAGAATATGAATTACATGAGGAAGAAAGAAACAAGATGATGGAGGAATGGAAAGAGGAACACGAAAATTATGGTAACGTGTTCAGTCTTTCCGATGAGGAGGAAGAATATGAAACAACAAAAAACAGTACGTTATATGAAAACTATCAGATATTTCCGAAACCCGACACCGTGCGAGAAGAAGGTGGCGCGTGGAGGTCGTGGAGGAAAGCTGCGAAACGTGTGAAATCAAACCGATGGGGCAGTTGGAATGATTTAATTACCGAAGGGGAAGATGAAGTCTAAATTGGAAGGGCAATGGTAAAAGTAGTGCCCTTATCTAATTGAGACTGAACTTCTATGCTACCTTTATGAGCCTTGATAATCTGGAGAGACAAAGATAGTCCGAGTCCGGTTCCGCCCTGTTTATAAGTTTTGAATGGTTCAAAAATAGATTGCAGATGTTCTTTCGGAATTCCGCATCCGTTATCTTCTACTTTAATAATCAACAGGTCATCGCGGCGGAGAGCAGAGAGTCGGATAAAACCGTTTGCTGAAACGGCATCTTTGGCATTGCGAAGTAAATTGAGAAATACTTCTTCCAATTTAATCCTATCACCGGTAAAATCGCCAAGGTCGGAAGGAATAGAAGAAATTAGCTCGATGTCAGAATCTTCTTCGTCCAGTGAGATAGCGTATGAGATCGCGATATTTTTCAAAAGTTTTTCCATGGAAAATACAGAGTAGTGTAAGAGATTTCCATTATTGAACAGGGAAAGTTCTTCCAATAACTGACGCATAAAATCAATATCCTCCATTATCTGTTTCCAGTTACAGAATTCTTTTACCTCAGGATGCTGGGACTGAACGAGCTGAAGGGAGGATGAGACTAATGTAAGGGGATTGCGGATTTCATGTGAAATTGTCGAGACGGCAGTATGATGGTTTTCAAGTAGTTGTGTAATAATCTGCTTTACATCTTCATTTTCTTCCATTAACTGGTTCATTTTGTTGATATTAATATTGTGCAGCATAAGTGTACCTCTTTTCATATATGTATAATTATATCCCGTCAGGGACAGGAAAAGTTATCCAACACACCACCAATATTGATATATAGTCTAACATGTTAGCAAGAGGAGTTCAATCATTTCCGTGCAACAATTCACAGACAATTTTCGACGTAAATTTCTTCTCTTTTATAATAAAATAGGATATACTATTTGTACAAATATTCTAAAAGAAAGAGGGAAGATACATGAAAGATGAGAATTGTATTTTTTGTAAAATAGCAGCAGGTGAGATTCCGTCAGCAACTCTTTACGAGGATGAAGATTTCAGGGTAATTCTTGATTTGAATCCGGCATCAAAAGGCCATGCCCTGATTTTGCCGAAAGAGCATTATAGAAATCTATATGATTTGGATGATGAACTGGCATCAAAAGTGCTTGTAGTTGCCAAAAAGATGGTGAATCGTCTGAGGGATGTTCTTGGATGTAGTGGATATAACATTGTCCAGAACAATGAAGGGGTTGCCGGGCAGTCGGTTTTTCACTTCCACATGCATCTGATTCCACGTTATGAAGGAGATAATGTGGGAATCGGCTGGAAACTTGGAACACTGACGGAGGAAGATAAGGCAGAAATTCTGAATAAATTAAAATAATACCGGAGAAGAACGTTGACGAAGAATCATGAATTTAATCGGATTTATGATGAGTATAAGAATCTGGTTCTGAGAGCGGCATATTTATATTCAGGAGACTGGGAACTTGCACAGGATATTATGCAGGAAACTTTTCTTGTGCTGTACAAAGATATGGATAAGAGGTCTGATATCAGTGAGTACACCAATATTCAGGCATGGCTGTTTACGACAGCAAAGCACCTGGCATTAAATTATAAAGCAAAGTTTTCCAGAGAACTATATGCAAATGAAGAGACGGATACGGGGCATGGGCCTGTGGGTGAAATCGGAGAAAGTACGGAAACGGAATATTTGAATTCACTGAAAGAGGAAAAGTGCGCGGAACTTCACGAGCGCATCTTTGCGGAACTGATGAATAAGAATCCAAGATGGCACAGAGCAATTATGCTGACGTGCTATCTGGAGATTCCACAGGTGGAAGCGGCAGAGATGATGGATATGAGTGTCGATGCATTTTATGTAATGCTGCACAGAGCAAGAAACTGGATTAAGAAAAAATATGGTGTTGAGTACGACGAATTGAACCGGTTATAAAAACAGGTGTCATTTCGACACCTGTTTTTATGCTCATATGTATTGGATATCTATGAAATATCAAAAAGTATCAACTGAATAATATGAAACTGAAAGTTTATTTGTGCATAGCGGCATCTTCAATCAGACCGATGATGGTATTGATTGAGTCATGCTGACCGGAATTACGCATTGCATCCATGTAAGAGCTGCGGTTTGCATAGAGTTTTTGAATTGCAGCGAGCAACGATTCTTTTGTTGTCTCATCTTCTTCAAGTACAATGCTGAATCCCTGACGTTCAAAAGAACGTGCATTCAGAATCTGGTCACCACGGCTTGCATTTGCTGAGAGTGGAATGAGCAGATTCGGTTTGCGAAGTGCCAGCAATTCACAGATAGCGTTTGCACCGGCTCTGGATATTACGACATCAGCAAGAGAGAAGATATCTCTCAGTTCTTCTTTGATGTATTCAAATTGGATGTAACCTTTTGTTCCGACAAGAGATTTATCGAGTTTTCCTTTTCCGCAAAGATGAACAACCTGAAATGTCCTTAACAGTTCCGGGAGAGCACCGCGGACTGCGTTATTCACCGCAACGGAACCAAGACTTCCGCCAATTACAAGAATCACCGGTTTGTCGGCAGAGAAACCGCATAAATCCATCGCTGCAATTTTATTTCCGGAAAGTAATTCCTGACGAATTGGAGAACCGGTCAGAACAGCTTTCTCTTTTGGAAGATGTTCCAGTGTCTCGGGAAAATTGCAGCAAACCTTTGTTGCGGAAGGAATTGCCAGTTTGTTGGCAAGACCTGGTGTCATATCAGATTCGTGAATGATAACCGGGACTTTGTTTTGTTTTCCGGCAATGACAACCGGGACAGAGACAAATCCGCCTTTGGAAAAGATGACATCCGGTTTCAAGTCACGGATAAGTTTACGAGCCTCACCCAAACCTTTCAGTACACGGAATGGGTCGGTAAAGTTCTGAACACTGAAGTAGCGGCGCAGTTTACCGGAAGAGATTCCGTGATACGGTATACCAAAAGGTTCAATCAGTTCTTTTTCAATACCGTTATAGGAACCTATGTATTGGATATCGTAGCCAAGTTCCTTTAATTTCGGAAGAAGTGCGATATTAGGAGTTACATGCCCGGCAGTTCCGCCGCCGGTGAGTACAATTCGTTTCATATGAAAAACCTCCATAGTATAGTATCATCATAGATTCATAATAAACGTATTTAAAGAAATGTCAAGACAAACAAAAAGTAAAAGCAAGGGGCAAGAGCATGGAAAAACCTAGAAAGCTCTCTTTAAAAGAAGAGATTAATAAAGAAGCAAAGCAAATAGAAAAAAAGCTCTCTGAACATCCTGAGCTGGACGAGATAAACGTGACGGAGGAGATGGAGCGTGCCCTGCTGGCAAAAATCCGTGCCTATGAGCAGGAGAAGGAAGAGGAAGATGCAGCACGCCGGGAATATACGGAAAAGCATCGTGAAGAAAACAGAGACATGGAGATTTCAGAAGAACTATTTCCGGATATCTCAGTGCTGAAAACGACAGATGAAAGTTCAAGTATTCCTGGACTGGCAAGGAAAATATATCGGAAAAAACGCAAGAAGAAAGCTATGTTTGCACTTGCAGCGGTATTCGTGCTGGTTGTGGCAATGAGTGTGACCAGTGTAGGAAGTAAGTCATACTTGAAGGTATTGATAGAGAAAATAACGGGAAAATCACCTGTACAAGTGACAAATGTAAAGGATATGGATAGTCGGGAGACAGTAGATAATTCGGAAGTAGAGGCCTATCTGGAATGTGAAACTGTGTTAAAACGAAAAATTGTGAAGATGGTGTATAGACCAAAAGAAATGGTGTTCGAAAAATGTATAATTGATGAAGATACACAACAGGGACAACTATTTTATCAATATGGCGAGAGCTTGATTCGATATAGAATATATCTGAATAATACGGATTCCTCTTGGGGCGCAACGGAGGAGGATAAAAAAATCCGGAAATACAGCATTGACGTAAATGATGTACCAGTGCAGATTGAAGAGTATCAACTGGATGACAAACCTGAGAGAAGATATGAGGCGAGTTTTGAGTACCAGGGCGTTCGCTATCAGTTAAAGGGGGAGATGGAAGAGGAGGAACTGACAAAAATAATAAAAAATTTAAATTTTTTCTAGAAATGCGTAAGGATTTTGTCGAATAATTGTTTACTTAGTGAAAAAGGACATGAGAGGCAGGAGATAGGGAAAGATGAAAAGGCGAGTATTATCAACGGTCAGTCTTGTTATGGTTTTGTGTCTTTTATTCTGTGGGACATTAAATGCCGAGGAAAGCGGACTGAGGCAGGTAGATGGTTCTTTCTTGACACAGCAGGACGAGGCGAGGGGGAGTACGAGGGAGAGTTTACAACGTGGCGTCCACCTGATGGATGGTGACAGCATGATATCGAAGGCTGGAGTCGGAAAGATATATGCGTATACGCAGACGACAGCGAGCCATGATGTGGATAAGTTAGGAGTTGTGACCTATGTAGACCAGTACAATGAAGAAACGGAAAAGTGGGATCAAATTGATGCATGGTCCACAGAGGCATATAATACCTATTATGTGGTATCGGGAAAATTGTTAGAGGTGGATGGTGGATATTATTATCGTGTGCGTGCAATTCATATGGTAGAGAAAGGTGATGAGTATGAATCAACAGGCTCTTTCACCGATGGCATCATGGTTGAATAACTAACCAAATAACTGTCAACTCAAACAATGACGGCAATCTCCGTATGTAGTTGGGTATCAATTACTATTAACTAAAAAATAAATTTAATAGGAACCGTATCCAAGAAAAACACCACCAATGCAAACTGCTGCATACGGAGATTGCCGTCATTGCTTGAGTTGAAGAATAGTTTATAGAGTGCTGTAAGATGACCGAAAGGAAATCTTACAGCACTCTATTTTGGTTAAAACAGATAGCTGTCAAATCTCAAAAACGCATAGAAATGCGTAAAGGTGTTACCAACCCGTTCAGAAAAAGTGCGTGGTCATTGGATGATGTGTATTCAAAGGTTGCGTACGAGCTGTCGGGAAACAACTTGTCAATACACTAGTTCTCGGTCGCCTGTTTCAATGCTCTGGCAAGCTGGTCCGGGCAGGAAGTGGATTTGAAACCGCACCGGATTCCTTCCAGTCGGGAAATAGCTTCATTTACATCCATGCCCTCAATCAGGTTTGAAATCCCTTTCAGATTTCCATTGCATCCTCCGGTAAAGGAGACATTTTTTACCTTATTATCTTCAATATCAAATTCAATCATTTGTGAACAGACGCCGGATGGTCTATACTGCATTATTAAATACCTCCTGAAAATTGTGTGAAGTTTGTAAATAAACTGGTAATCAATTGAAAGAACGGGAAAAGGGCTGCGTTTTCCAATTATTTAGATTATAGCAAACCAGACAGTAAAAATCCAGAAAAGATTCGTATGTCATAATTCCGGAAAATATTTCGGGAATCGACATTTCCAAAGACGGAGCGCAAATCAAAATCTATGGGACAGTTTCGCAAGGTAAGAGTGTTTTGGTTGAGCTGAAAGACAGATGTTTATGAAGTGGTTCAGGTAAATTTCAGGAAGTTCATACGGAGCCGATACGGAGCGGTAAAGTTCTGCGATATGTAGAATTATGTAGAACGGTTTATTGCGCAAAATGCAGGCAAATGGGCTATAATAGCCTCAACACAATCCGGATTATTGTGTAAAAGACAAACTAAATAAGCAGGAGGGATAGGTTATGTTTTATGAGTTGGTAACAGACACGAACATCATATTTGATTTGATGGTTGCGGTCGGTGTTATCGGGATTCTGGCGAAAGTGATGAACCAGATTACTCTTCGACGGATGATAAATGCGGCATCGAATATGTCCAAAAGTACACATAAGCTGATAAAACTGGTGCGCTCAAAATATGAACACGCATGCATGTTGCATGATGGGGTAGTGAATACAGAGGCATTTGTGGAGAAATATATTTATGAGTATCGGGGAAATATTTTCAGGATACATACATGGAAACAACTGGAGAGACAGTCTGTCTGGGGTGCGGGTATCCTGGCAGCGGTTGGTGCATTGGCATGGTATATGAATCAGGGAGTATGCGAAGAAATGTATCGGTATGTCATGATGGGAGCGGCAGAAATGATTTTGCTCTTTGTCGTTGGACAGGTTTCTGATGAGCAGTACAAGATTGATGCGGTAAAAAATTATATGGTGGATTATCTGGAAAATATTTGTGCGTTCCGGTATCGGCGGCAGCGTCAGGGTGAGCGGGAGCAGATTGATGTGATTCATCCGGACGGAGCTTCAACGGCGCGGGCAAGTACGGCAGATGGCAATGCAGCCGGAAGAGAGGCATGGAATGGGAATGTGGCAGACGGAAACGCGTCCGGCAGGGAAACGGGCAATGGGAGTATGGCAGACTCCCCGATGGCAGCCGGTGAAACGGTCGGCGGGACAGGAGAATTACCTATCAATATTGAGGGGACGCCGCGAAAACCGCAAAAGGGAGAGGCGGCGCGGCAGATTATTCGTAAGGCGGTGAAGGAAAAAACAGGTTCCGATGAGGATTCCGTTTTGAGAGAGGAGGCAATCCGGCAGATTTTGGAAGAGTTTCTTGCATAAAACAAATGCGAAAGTTCGGTTATACAATAACAATTTTTGAAGAACCGTTGAAGTTTTTTCAAAGAACCGTCGGAGTTTTTTCGAAGAGCAACCGTTTTTTTCGAAGAGCAACCAAGGTTTTTTTCAAAGAACCACCGGAGTTGGTCTTGATTCAAACGAACAGATTTGATATGATAAAGCAAGAGGTTACAAATGAGCAATAGTTAGAGAGGAAGGATTGACAATGGCTAATAAAGTAACATTTGATTATTCAAAAGCGACAGGTTTTATTCAGGAACATGAGATGCAGTACATGGGCGAGCTGGTAGCGCAGGCAAGGGACAAGCTGCTTGCAAAGACAGGAGCTGGAAATGATTTTCTGGGATGGATTGATCTCCCGGTAGATTATGATAAAGACGAGTTTGCACGCATTCAGAAAGCGGCAGAGAAGATTCGTCAGGATTCCGATGTACTTCTTGTAATCGGTATCGGAGGTTCTTACCTTGGAGCAAGAGCTGCGATTGAATTTCTTGGACATTCATTTGCAAACAGCGTATCCAAAGAAATCAGAAAAGCTCCGGAGATTTATTATGTTGGCAACAGCATCAGCAGTACATATCTCTGTGATTTAATTGAGACGGTCGGAGACAGAGACTTTTCTATTAATATGATTTCAAAATCTGGAACAACAACAGAACCTGCCATTGCCTTCCGTGTATTTAAAGAGATTCTTGAGAAAAAATATGGAAAAGAAGAGGCTGCCGGAAGAATTTATGCAACCACAGACAAGGAAAAAGGTGCATTGAAGAATCTGGCAACAGAAGAAGGATATGAGACATTTGTTGTACCGGATGACGTGGGCGGACGTTTCTCTGTTCTGACAGCAGTTGGTCTTCTGCCAATCGCGGTCAGCGGCGTTAATATCGATGAGTTGATGGAAGGCGCAGCATCCGGAAGAAAGCTTGCTTTGGAAAATGATTTCGCGGAGAATGATGCGCTGCAGTATGCGGCAGTCCGCAATATTCTTCACCGCAAAGGAAAATCAGTCGAAGTCCTGGCAAACTATGAGCCAAGCCTGCATTATGTATCTGAATGGTGGAAACAGCTTTTCGGCGAGAGTGAAGGAAAAGACCAGAAGGGTGTTTTCCCGGCATCTGTTGATTTGACAACAGACCTTCATTCTATGGGACAGTTCATTCAGGACGGCAGCAGAATTATGTATGAGACTGTATTGAATGTGGAGAAATCCAGAGCAGAACTGACAATAAATGAAGAACCGGTTGACTTGGATGGATTGAATTATCTGGCAGGAAAGACAGTTGATTTTGTAAATAAGAGTGCGATGAACGGAACAATTCTGGCACATACAGATGGCAATGTGCCGAACCTGATGGTGAGGATTCCGGAGCAGAATGCATTTTATCTTGGGCAGTTGTTCTATTTCTTTGAGTTTGCATGTGGCGTGAGCGGATATTTGCTCGGCGTAAATCCGTTTAACCAGCCAGGTGTTGAGAGTTACAAGAGGAATATGTTTGCCCTGCTTGGAAAACCTGGATATGAGGAAGAAAGAGAAGCGTTGCTGAAGAGATTATAGAAGATATTTATTTAAATAACGATATATGAAGGAGAACCGTATATTCCTGTAAAAAGCAGGAGTTCGGTTCTCTTTTCGGTTCTATCTTGACGCTTGTTGCCGTTCTTTTTTGGTTTACTTTTTGACGCTTGTTGCTGTTCACTTTTCAGTTCTCTTTTTGTCTTGAAAGAATTGACAAAATATAGTAATATTAAATACCAAAGGAGTGAAAAAATATGCAGTACTTAATGATAATGGGAGCGCTGATAGCGGTTGCTTTAATTCTGATAATTATTATCGTTGTCGTATTGGTCAAGGGAAGAAAAGTGGATGACTACGAAGATGAATATGATGAGGACGAAGAAGATGATTATGATGAGGATGATGAGGAAGAAGAGTACGAACAGCCTCGGCGCAGACGACCGGCGCGACAGGAACAAAGACAGGAGCCAGTGAGGGCACGGGAGACACCACAGCGGAAAGCACCGGTGA
Organism: Lachnospiraceae bacterium UBA1683; assembly: GCA_002320245.1. GTDB lineage: Bacteria > Bacillota > Clostridia > Lachnospirales > Lachnospiraceae > Schaedlerella. The sequence continues at coordinate 47,274 of DCKD01000013.1, read as the reverse complement.
AAAAACAGTGGAAACTGATTCTGGAGAATCTGGAGACATGGGAGAAGTATACATTTATCTTTTATGATAATATTGGAATTGGAAGAGGAAGGCGGACGCCTGAGTTTGAAAAATATATTTCCATTCAGGATGACCCGAGGATTTCCAAACTGCATTGCGCGATTATCCGTAATGAAGATAAACTTTACCTGAAGGATATGGACTCCCGCAACGGAACATATTTAAATGGAAAGCAGATTCATCGTCCGGTAGTGATTCAGCGCGACGATGTAATAGGAATTGGCGAGACGAAAATTGAAATAAAGAAAATATTGCGTGAACATGATTAAGGACAGACAGTGTTATAAAAAATCATGATGACTTCTTCACGGTAAGATAAAAGGATGGCGTTGTAAAACGTTGTCCTTTTTTCGCGTATGGCTGTTCTGGTTTGGTTTCCTGCCACAGTGTGTACGCTGCGGAGCAATGTTGTTGCAGCCGTGGCATGAGGAGTGCAAAGCATTGGGGCGCCGAGAAAAAGTGCAGATTTAACCGGGGACACCCCAAATGCAAAAAAGGGACACCCTGAAGTTCAATTGGGGACGTAGTAAATCTCACGATTACTACGTCCCCAATTGATGAAAATTTACCAAATTGAGGTTCTTTACAAGCGTACTTCACCATGCTAAAATATAACGCATAGTGATTCAGAAAATAATTCAGAAAGATCAGGAGGTTATACATGATTAAATTATATGACAATGGTGTGTATCTGTTAAATGGTACTGAGATTGTGGAAGACAATGGAAGTGTGCAGGTCCCTCTGTCAAGGGAAGAAGCAGCAGAGAATACGATGGCTTACAGAATCCTGAGTGAACATAATACATCCGGTAATATGGAGAATCTGCAGATTAAGTTTGATAAGCTGACATCCCATGATATTACATTTGTCGGGATTATCCAGACTGCGAGAGCGTCAGGATTGGAAAGGTTCCCGATTCCTTATGTGCTGACAAACTGTCACAACTCTTTGTGTGCGGTTGGCGGTACAATCAATGAGGATGACCATATGTTTGGTCTGACCTGTGCAAAGAAATACGGCGGTGTCTACGTACCGCCTCATCAGGCAGTTATTCATCAGTTTGCAAGGGAGATGCTGGCAGGCGGCGGCAAGATGATTTTGGGTTCCGACAGCCACACCCGCTATGGTGCGCTTGGAACAATGGCGATGGGTGAAGGTGGTCCGGAGCTTGTAAAACAACTTCTGAATAAAACATATGATATTAAGATGCCGGGCGTTATCGGAATTTACCTTGACGGGGAGCCGATGAAAGGCGTTGGTCCTCAGGATGTGGCACTTGCAATTATCGGCGCGACATTCGGAAATGGCTATGTAAACAATAAAGTGATGGAGTTCGTTGGACCGGGGGTAAGCAAGTTAAGTGCAGATTTCCGTATTGGAATTGACGTCATGACGACAGAGACAACCTGTCTGTCCTCAATCTGGAGAACAGATGAGAAGATTCAGGAATTTTTTGATATTCACGGAAGAAGCGGTGATTACAAAGAGCTGAATCCAGGGGCATGCACATATTATGATGGCATGGTTTATGTAAATTTAAGTGAAATTAAGCCAATGATTGCGATGCCGTTCCATCCAAGCAATGTTTACACAATTGACGAGCTGAATGCAAATCTGAAGGATATCCTTCACGATGTGGAGCAGAAAGCACTTATAAGCCTTGACGGCGCAGTTGATTACAGTCTGCAGGATAAGGTGATTGATGGAAAATTATATGTTGAGCAGGGAATCATCGCAGGATGTGCAGGCGGTGGCTTTGAAAATATCTGTGCCGCTGCGGATATTATCAAGGGAAAGAATATCGGTGCAGATGAATTTACATTCAGTGTATATCCGGCAAGTACACCGATTTATATGGAGCTTGTGAAAAATGGTGCGGTTGCGGACTTGATGGAGGCAGGGACTATTGTGAAAACTGCATTCTGCGGTCCGTGTTTCGGAGCAGGAGACACCCCGGCAAACAATGCATTGTCAATCCGTCACTCTACAAGAAACTTCCCGAACCGTGAAGGCTCCAAGTTACAGAACGGACAGATTTCCTCTGTTGCCCTGATGGATGCGCGTTCCATCGCTGCAACTGCTGCAAATAAAGGATTCCTGACACCTGCAACTGCAATGGACGTGGAGTATAAGGGACAGAAATATCATTTCGATGCAAGTATTTATGCAAACCGTGTATTTGACAGCAAGGGCGTTGCAGATCCTTCTGTTGAGATTAAATTTGGACCAAATATTAAAGACTGGCCGGCAATGTCCGCTTTGCCGGAGAATCTGATTCTGAAAGTTGTTTCTGAGATTCATGATCCGGTTACAACGACAGACGAGTTGATTCCGTCCGGTGAGACATCTTCTTACCGCTCCAATCCGCTTGGGCTGGCAGAGTTTGCACTTTCCAGAAAAGATCCTGCATATGTAGGGCGTGCAAAGGAGGTACAGGCTGCGCAAAAAGCCATTGAAGCCGACGAGTGTCCGTTGGATGCACTGGAGGAACTGAAACCGGTAATGGCTGTAATCCAGAAAGCATATCCGGAGGTTGGCAATGGAAATATCGGCGTTGGAAGTACCATCTTTGCAGTCAAGCCTGGGGACGGTTCTGCACGTGAGCAGGCTGCATCCTGTCAGAAAGTATTAGGCGGATGGGCGAATATTGCAAATGAATATGCAACAAAACGCTACCGATCTAACCTGATTAACTGGGGAATGCTGCCGTTCCTGACAGATGCGGACCACGAGGCGCTTCCGTTTGTAAATGGAGATTACATTTTTGTACCTGACGTGAGAAAGGTAATTGAAGAAAAGCAGACTTCTGTAAAGGCTTACGTTGTTGGCGATACTCTGAAAGAAATCGGGCTGCAACTTGGTGATATGACAGACGCAGAGCGTGAGATTATTCTGAAGGGGTGTCTGATTAATTATTACCGGGGATAATGTAAATACGGTATCAAAGAGCATATAAGAACCGAAAAAGGACGGTAATGTACAGTTTTTATTGCACATTCCGTCCTTTTTTATTTCCGTGGGCAACGAGCCAGGCAGCCAAGCTTGCAAGGATATTTGGCGACTGCCGCGAGGGGTGCTGAGTGCCTGTGGCACCCGATTAGCACCGACCGAAGCGGAGCACAGGCCAAATACCACGCCCCTTGGGACATGGCAAATTTGATGGCCCGTTGCTTGCAGCGGAGTCTTTGACTCGTTGTATTTCTATGCGGCGTTGTAATACTATCCATCAGAAATGTTTTTGGATTTGTGCTGTACAGAAAAGAAAATTTATAATAAAGTAAAATCAGATGCAACAAAATGCTTATTTTTTTACTCTTATATATATCAGATGGAAGATTCTATTCCCATCCGATATTCAGGCAAAAGAGAGGGGGCAATTCATGTACGATTATGGGAGCCATTCAGAGGAACAGTTGATTCGGAAAGCAAAACGTGGAGATGTAAAGGCATTTTCGGAGCTATATGCAAGGATATATAAAGAGTTATACCGATTTGCCTTATACACGATGAAACACCCACAGGATGCGGAAGATGCTGTGAGCGAGACTGTTATCGCGGCATATGAGAATATCGGGAAGCTGAAGAAAGAGACATCGTTTCGGGGCTGGATATTTAAGATTCTGGTGAATTGCTGTAAGAAGCACTTACAACAGGTGTGCAGAACAGAACAATTGAATGAAGAAATGGCAGTACAAGAGGTGAGCCAGGAAGAGAACTATGACGTGAGGGAAGCATTCATGCGGCTGGAGGAAGTGGACCGGATGATTGTGTCGTGTTCTGTTTTTGAAGGATATTCCAGTGATGAGATTGGGGAAATACTGGAATTGAAACCGGCTACAGTACGTTCGCGGAAGTCCAGAGCTTTGGAGAAAATGCGGGGGATGTTGTAGCAGAAAGGGGAAACAGATGAGTTGGGATAATAAAGAGTTGGAAAGTATGCATGCGGGAAATCAAAACAAAGATAAAAATGAAATAAATGAAGAATTGGTAGAAAAACGGATTCGGCAGCAGACAGAGAAGATAGAGGTGCCGGAATCTCTGTGTCCGGAGAGCATCGAAAAGCTGCTGCAGGAAAAGAAACAGGAATCCGAAAAAACCGGAAAAAAGCAAGTTCGCCGGAAATATGGATATACAGTCGCAGTGGCGGTCTGTTGTGCGCTTGCTGTGGGAGTTGCGGTCTGGAGCCGGAGTGGACATTCTGAAGAAAAGACAGTGCAGACAGCGGATATGGCGGGGAATTCAGAAAAACAGAAAACAGAAAATTCCGAAAACGGGAGTGCAGCGGCAGACTCTTCGGAAAAATATGCAGAGACGAAAATTGCATCGGCGAAAGATTATGATGAGATTTATCAATATCTGAGGGAAGAAAACGAGGGCAACAACATCGGCGGAAGTGCAGGAAATGTCACAGAGAGCATACAGTATTCCGGAAACCGGGGGCTCGCATCTTCTGACAATGCGGCAGCGGCAGGGGCATCATCCGCCGAAAAAGCGGTTCTGGGTTCAGAATCCGCATCGGCAGCGGGGTATTCGGATACGAATGTGCGGGAGGACGGTGTTTCAGAGGGCGATGTCGTCAAAACAGATGGGAAATATCTCTATATTTTGAACAATCAGAAGGTACAGATTGTCAGCATTGAACAGGAAAAGATGGAGCAGTTGGGGACGGTTCGTCTGGATGATGACCAGTATATCTCAGAAATCTATGTGCAGGACGGAAAACTTCTGATTGTCTATACAAAGACAGAGTACAACGATGGCGGGGATGGATACGGCGGAATGTACAAGCAGTATACCGTGGCAGAAACGTACGACGTCAGCAATCCGAAGAAACCGGAATCCCTCGGAAAGGTGACTCAGAGTGGTGATTTTTATACCATGCGCGTGCGTGGGGAATATGTCTATCTGCTTAGCAATTTTTATGCGGATATGTCAGCGGGAAAGAATGATACAGATGCCTATATTCCGCAGGTGCAGGGAAAGGCATTGGCAAGTGACAGTATTTATATGCCGCAGTATAAACGGGGAAGCCAATATACAGTGATTTCTTCGTTCTCATTGAAAAATCCGGATAAAAAGGCAGAGAGCAAGGCCATTTTCGGGTGTTCGGGAATGGTGTATGTGAGTAAAGACAGTATCTATGTATGTGAGGCGGTTTTTGATTCGAAAGAATCAGACGTCACGCAGACCTGTATTCGAAAAATTACATATGAGGATGGCAGTCTGGAGGCTGTCGGGCAGACGAAAGTAGACGGAACATTGAATGATTCGTTTAGTATTGATGAGTATGAAGGAAATCTTCGCATAGTCACGACGGTCAGCACGGCCGGAAACAGCGGAGTGACGCCTATTATCCGGTTTGGAGATGCGAACGGTATTCAGGAAGGCAGCAATGCGTTGTATGTATTGGATAAAAATCTGAAAATGATTGGACAGATAGAAGGTCTTGCGAAGGATGAGCAGATTTATTCGGCACGGTTTATGGGGGAGGTTGGATATTTTGTGACTTACCAACAGGTAGACCCACTGTTTTCCGTGGATTTATCGAATCCGGAAAAGCCGGAGGTGACAGGGACATTGAAAATTACAGGATTCTCGGAATATCTCCATCCGTTCGGTGACGGATTGCTGCTGGGAATCGGAATGGATGTGGATGAAACCGGGACGGCTACAAACGGTGTTAAACTTTCCATGTTTGACGTATCAAATCCGGAGGGGGCGGAAGAGATACAGAAGTACTTGCTGGAGGATTGTTATTCTACAGATATTTCACATAACTACAAGGCGGCTTTTATCGATATAAAAAAACAGTTGATTGGATTCTCCGGGTATGGGCAGGGACAGCATTACTATATTTTCACTTATGGGGATGCCGGTTTCCAATGTATCTTTGACCGGGAATTGAACGGGTACTCAGAGGCAAGAGGGCTTTATGCAGGGGACACTTTCTATCTTGTATCAGGAAATACAGTAGAGTCTTATGCGCCTGGAAACTGGGAAAAACTGGATGATATTGTACTTTAGGGGAAAGTAAAACAGGAAGTCGGGTATGTACAGGGGGCTGACCTCCAAGCAGGAATTGCGGGTTGGGATAAACAAAATTATATTTGTCAAATGGCGTAAGATTCTATATAATTGTAATGATGAGAAAAATGAAAAGGAAATCAATCCCGGATAATCAGGAGGTAGCTATGAGTGACGAATTACAGTTTCGAAAGAAATTAGAAGAACTGCTGGAACGTGCAGAATCTCAGAATAAACGTTTGTCGAATGAAGAAGTAAAACATTTCTTTGCGGAGGACGGACTGACGGAAGAGCAGTTACTGCTCGTGTATGATTTCCTGATGTCACAAAAGATTGTGGTGTCGGGGTATTATAAGAATACGGTTTCCGGCGGATTTTCTGAGGAGGAAAAAAAGTATCTGGCAGACTATACAGAGGACTTGAAAGCGATGAAACCGGAGCAGCCGGGGGAAAAGGAAACACTGCTCAGAAAGGCGGTGCAGCAGGATGCGATGGCAAAGAGCCGGTTGATAGAACTTTACCTTCCGGTTGTTGTGGAAATCGCAAAGAAACTGCATGAACCCGGAATCTACCTGGGGGATATGGTGCAGGAGGGCAATGTAAGCCTGATTCTGGCATTGGATATGATTGCTGATGCAGACGGGGCGGAGAATGTCATTGTACAGGAGATCCGACAGGGAATTCAGACGATGATAGAAGAGCAGAGAGAACTGAAATCACATGACCGGAAGATGGAAGACAGGGTAAACAATCTGGATGAGACATTGCATAAGATGGCGGATGAAAAGGGACGTGGAATTACGATAGGAGAACTTGCTGAACATATGAAGATTTCCGAGGATGAGGTGTTGGATATCATTAAGCTGGCGGGAGAGGACATGTACGATAAATTCAAGAAGTACAAAGATGAGTAATTTACAGAAAATCAGGCTTGCAGAAATTGGATTTGCAGAAGCTGGATTTATAGAAGATTGAATTTACGGAAAGTTGGAAGGACAGATGATATTTGATACACATGCACATTATGATGACGGACAGTTTGATGAAGACAGAGAAGATGTGCTTCTTACAATGCAGGCGGGCGGAGTTGGTACAATTGTGGATGCCAGTGCAACGGTAAACTCATGGGAGAGGGTGCTGGAGCTGACGCAGAAATATCCGTTTGTTTATGGAATGATAGGCGTGCATCCGGATGAAGTCGGGGACTTGAACGAGGATAATTTTGCACGGATGGAGCAGCTATTGCAGAAGGAAAAGATTGTCGCAGTCGGTGAGATTGGCCTGGACTATTATTGGGACAAGGAAAGCCGCGATTTGCAGGAGGCATGGTTTGTGAGCCAGTTGGAGCTTGCCCGTAAATGGAATCTGCCGGTAAACATCCACAGCCGGGAGGCAGCGGCGGACACGATGCAAATCATGAAAGAACATGCGCGGGGGATACCTGCGATTATTCATTGCTATTCTTATTCCAAAGAGATGGCGGAAGAGTATGTCAGAATGGGGTATCTGATAGGTGTCGGCGGCGTGGTTACATTTAAGAACGCGAAAAGGCTGAAAGAAATCGTGAAAGAGATTCCGCTTTCTCACATTGTGCTGGAGACGGATTGCCCCTATCTTGCGCCGGAACCGAACCGCGGAAAGCGAAATTCTTCCCTGAATCTTCCCTATGTAGCGCAGGCAATTGCGGAATTAAAGGGAATCACTGCGGAAGAAGTGATTCGGGTAACAGAAGAGAATGCAAAGAGATTTTACAGGATTGAGTGATGGCGGACAGATGACTGCGGCGCGTAATATGTCCTGATGAGAGAATGAATAGAGGAGAATCCTACGATTATGAAAGAACCTACGCTTGGAAATCCGCAGAATACGATTGCGGTGTTGCAGAAGTATAATTTTTCGTTTCAGAAGAAATTCGGACAGAATTTTCTGATTGATACGCATGTGCTGGACAAGATTATCCGTTCTGCAGAAATTACGAAAGACGACATGGTACTGGAAATCGGACCGGGAATCGGAACGATGACGCAGTATTTAGCGTGTGCAGCAGGAAAAGTGGTTGCGGTGGAGATTGATAAGGCATTGATTCCGATATTGGAAGATACACTGGATGGATATGAAAATGTCAGGATTATCAATGACGATGTTCTGAAATTAGATATTGCAAAACTGGCAGAGGAAGAGAACGGGGGACGTTCAATTAAGGTGGTTGCAAATCTGCCGTATTATATCACAACTCCGATTATTATGGGACTGTTCGAGAATCATGTGCCGCTAAAAAGTATTACGGTCATGGTTCAGAAAGAGGTGGCGGACCGGATGCAGGTCGGACCGGGGACAAAAGATTACGGCGCCCTGTCTCTTGCGGTACAATACTATGCAAAACCATATATTGTGGCAAATGTGCCGCCGAATTGTTTTATGCCGCGCCCCAAAGTCGGCTCGGCGGTTATTCGCCTGGAGCGGTACGAGAACCCGCCGGTAGAGGTGACAGATGAAAAACTGATGTTCCGCATTATCCGGGCATCCTTTAATCAGCGAAGGAAGACGCTGGCAAATGGATTGAAGAATTCCGCCGAACTTGATTTTTCAAAGGAAGAAATCGAACAGGCAATCGGGGCGCTTGGCAAAGGGGCGAGCGTGCGGGGAGAGGCTCTGGCGCTGGAGGAATTTGCTGCGTTGAGTAATCTGCTGGCAGATAAATAATGTAGAGTCCGAAAAGGTTATAAATATTTAATAGACAATTCATTGTATAACAAAGATAGTTTTAGTATAATAAAAGAAGTGAAACAAAAAAGGAGGAGCAGTGGCTTATGGTGAAAGACGTGGATAGCATTTTGTTTGAGAATACACCGAAGATTCAGGATTTGGCGCGCAGGTGCGAGGAAAATAATGCGATAGACAGAGAACTGTATGCAAAGTATGAAGTGAAACGTGGTCTGCGTGATCTGAACGGTAAAGGTGTGCTGGCGGGATTGACGAACATTTCTGATGTTTGTGCGAAGAAGATAGTAGATGGTGAAGAGATACCGTGTGCAGGAAACCTTTATTACCGGGGATATAATATTAAGGATATTGTTAAAGGATTTTTGGATGCAAAACATCCGGGGTTTGAAGAGACCGCTTATTTGCTCCTTTTTGGAGAACTTCCAAATGCAAAGGAACTGGAAGATTTTCAGCGGATGCTGTCACAGAGACGTATGCTGCCGCCTAACTTTGTGCGGGATGTGATTATGAAAGCACCAAGCAGGGATATGATGAATAACATTTCCAGATGTATCCTGCAGTTGTATTCATATGATGCAAAAGCGGATGATACGGATATTCCGAATGTATTGAGACAGTGTCTGAACCTGATTAGTCAGTTCCCGATGCTGATGGTTTATGGATATCATGCATATAATTACCGCAGGGGACAGGACTTGTATATTTATGCGCCGGACCCGAGTCTTTCTACAGCGGAGAATATTCTCATGATGCTCCGTGAGGATAGAAAGTATACCGCGCTGGAGGCAGAAATTCTGGATATGGCACTGGTGCTTCATATGGACCATGGCGGTGGCAACAACTCGACGTTTACAACACATGTGGTTACTTCTTCCGGAACAGATACATATTCTACAATCTCTGCGGCGATGGCATCTTTGAAAGGACCGAAACACGGTGGTGCAAATATCAAAGTGACGCAGATGTTTGAGGATATGAAGAATACGCTGACAGACTGGACGGATGACGAACAGGTACGGAATTATCTGGAGGCACTTCTGGATAAGAATGCGTTTGATAAAAAAGGGCTGATTTATGGAATGGGACATGCGATTTATTCCATTTCCGATCCAAGAGCAGAAATATTTAAAAGATTTGTAAAACAGCTCGCAATCGAAAAAGGCTGTGAGAAGGAATATGCCCTGTATGAGAAGGTGGAGCATATGGCTCCGGAAGTGATTGCCGAGAAACGTAAGATGTACAAAGGTGTCAATGCGAATGTGGACTTCTACAGTGGGCTTGTTTACGGTATGCTGGATCTTCCGCCTGCGTTATATACACCGATTTTTGCGGCGGCGCGAATTGTGGGATGGAGTGCGCACCGTCTGGAAGAGCTGAAGAATGTGGACAAGATTATCCGTCCTGCTTACAAGCCGCTCGCGCCTTATCGTGAGTATATTAAATTAAATGACAGGTAAAGATGACATGAAAGATGAATTTTACTTTCCATCAAAAGATGGTAATACCGAAGTCCATACAATTGAATGGAAACCGGAAGGCGAAGTAAAAGCAGTACTTCAGATGTGCCATGGCATGGTTGAATACATTGACCGCTATGACGAGTTTGCGAGGTTCCTGTGCGGTCAGGGGTATTATGTTGTTGGCAATGACCATCTGGGGCACGGCAAGTCTGTACAGAGCAAGTCGGAGTATGGATATTTTCAGAAAAAATACGGAAATGCCTGTCTGCTTGGGGATATGCACACATTGCGGACAAGAACCATGAATAAGTACCCGGATGTGCCGTATTTCATGCTTGGTCACAATATGGGCTCAGTTATGCTCCGGCAGTATATCCAGATGTACGGAAACGGACTTGCGGGAGCAATATTAATCGGTGTTGTTGCAGAGCAGCCACATATAGTGCTGAATTTTGGCAGGACTCTTTGTAAGGGGATTGCGGTATTCAAGGGCGGGCATCACAGAAGTAAACTGGTAGACCGGATGGTGAATGGTTCATTTAAAAGAAAATTCAAGCCGGCACATACGAGAGCCGATTGGATTACCAGCGATGAAGAGCGGTTGGAGATGTATATCAATGATCCACTGTGTTCATTTATGTTTACTGTAAATGCATATTATCATATGTTTGACGGTATGCAGCAGATGGAGAAAAAAGAAAGCACATTTATGATACCGAAACATTTACCGATTCTCCTGGCAGCAGGGATGGATGATCCGGTGGGCGGTTTCGGAAAAGGTGTCCGCAAGATTTATGAAAAATATCAGGCGGCGGGAATCAAAGATGTATCGCTGCGTCTGTATGCAGGCGACCGGCATGAATTGCTGAATGAGACTGACCGTCAGCAGGTGTTTGAGGATATGCTGGAATGGATGGAAAGTAGGATAGAATAATAAATATGGAAAGGGGTGATGAGTTGATTTTTATGTCGGTCATACCCCTTATTTTATTTGGCTTATTGTATGGTATATACCGAAACAGGTTGGGCAGCAGGGCACTCGTATTTAAGGCACTTTCGACCGCTATGGCAGTTATGACTGGCTTTTATGGCGCGGTAAGTGGAGGTGAAGTGGGTGGAAGTGTGTTCCGATGGATAATAGTAGCAGGGCTGATTTGCTGTATGACGGCGGATGTGCTGCTGGTGCTGTATTACGCGGCGGTTTATCTGATTGCATGTGCATCTGTTACAGGATGAAAAGAAAGGATATTGTGACAGCCGAACGCAAAGGGCTTGTTATTTTTACATTCCGTGGACTTAAAATAGGAAAATATTGTAATAAATCTGTAGTTGCAGCATATAATGAAACAAAGAGAGTCTGCTTATTTTCTGCCATTCGCTTGTTACTGATTGGCCGTCTTGTGTATGAGCTTTTATAAAAACATTGTAGCAGGAAGGAGGAAAGAGAGTATTAACGGGCAAAAAGAAAATCGCCTCCAATCGAAGAATGTACATTTGAGCAGGGGCGTGAAGTACCGTATTTTCGATGAATTTGTCGAGTGATTTGACAAAAAAGCGGGGGATTGGAACAGGAATCTGAATCCCTGATAAAACAAGACGTAAAGATTCCGAGTATGAAGAAAAGGAGGAAAACAGATGAAAACATTAAAACATATTCTGTCGTTAGCGCTCGTGTTCTGTATGGTATTTAGTTTGACAGGAATTGTCTATGCAGCAGATACCGCGCAGGGTTCGAATGCAGATGAAACTACAGATGAGGAAGCGGGCATTATGCCGCTTTCTGCTATTACAATGGGTATGAAGCCAGACAACGGTACTACTACAGGGAATCCATTTGTAACGGGCACGGGAGGCAGTAATAGCTACCGTATCCCGGCGCTGGTGACTCTGAGTGACGGAACTCTGGTTGCGGCAGCGGATGCCCGTTGGAATACAACCTATGACGGCGGTGGTTTGGATACGGTTGTCAGTCGGTCGACGGATAATGGGACAAACTGGAGTTATACATTTGCTAACTATCTGGGAGATAACGGGAACGTGTATAACAGTTCCGGCTCTACTTCATTCATTGACCCGGCACTGGCAGTGACATCTAATGATACCATTTATATGCTGTGCGATTTGTATCCATATGGGGTTGCTCTGAATGGTGATGGCGGTCAGACGGCTCCGTCTATGAACGTAGGATTCAATGCGGCTGGGGATTTAAAACTAAAAAAGCCTGAAGAGACAGGATATAATTACTATCTGAAGAATGGAAAAATTTACGATAGCAGCAATCAGATAGTTGAGGGATATACTGTTGATGAATATTTTAATATCGAGGGGGAGAATACGGAGAGTAATCTGTTCTTTTCAGATTCCCCGTATCAGGTAGTCCGCACGGGGTATCTATATCTGACTACATCTACTGATAAAGGCGAAACATGGTCGGCGCCTAAACTGCTGAATCTGAAAACAGACAGTGAGCGGGTATGTCTGGTTGCACCTGGCCGGGGAACAGTTACCAGTGATGGCGAGATTATTTTCCCGTGCTATTCCTATAGCGGCGGGGATGCGAGTCAGAGCGTGAGTTTCATTTATTCTACAAATGGAACCGACTGGCAGCGTTCTGATAGCTTGTCAGCCTCTGTTGGTTGGAGTTCCGAGAGCCAGTGTGTTGAGTTGAGTGATGATACCCTCCGTTTCTTCTTCCGTAACAATAGCTGTAGGATTTGCTATGTAGATGCGACCAAATCTGCCAATGGATATTCATGGGGGAACGATGTTGAAACGGATGTAGTGGTAAATTCTAACACGGAGATTTCTGCAATTAAATATTCAAGTCTTATAGACGGTCAACAGGCAATCCTTGTGTCCTGTCCAACCGGACCAAGAGGGGAGGGCTCCAACCGAAGCGGAGCCGGATATCGTTTGAACGGTAAGATTTTTGTAGGTCTTGTTAAAAATGATGGAACTATGGAATGGAAGTATAGCAAGGCAGTAACAGAAAACGAAAATCCATTTATGTACTCTTGTCTCACTGAGATGGCAAATGGCAGTGTTGCCATTCTTTACGAGAATCTGGAGAATAGTTGGGGAACCGGTCCGAACTGTTATTATGCAATGGCATTTGATACTTATACAATCAGTGAGATAGCGCCGGGAGCGTCTATGTAAACGACCGCAGTGCCTAAGGGGGAAAAGGTTCAGTTGTTCATGAGACGACAATCAATCTAACAGAAACTGATAATAAAAGTGTTGAGTTTTTAGGTTTGCCTGAGAGCGAGATGTTGAGCGTTAGCCGCAGTAGTGGTGAGGTTAGATGGCTGGTAAATAGTCTCGTCGAATGCATTTCTGCTGCGTAGGTTGAAAAACAGATGGCTGGTAAATAGCAAAGACGCATAGAAATGCGAAGAAAGCTGCAAGTGTGAATGGCAGTACAACGTCTTTGCTATTTACCAGCCATCCGGAACTTGCAGAGAATTTTTCGAGACAGATAAAATTGAATAAAGCAGATGGGGTAAACTGTACCCTAATATTAAGACACAGAAAAAGAGGATAGAAAGAAACTGTGTTGAACTATTAGGGTACAGTTTACTTCTTTTTTCACTGAATGTGATATAATTTTACCATTCAATAATTTACATTTCGGGATAAACAAGGGGACAGACAATAGATTGTTATTTTCCTATAAAATTCATTCAAGGAAAAGGGAGTGGGGAACTATGAAGATTTGAATTTGGAGAAGAAATGGTGAACTTCAACGAAACGTATTTCGGATAACCGCAGATACAGCGAAAACCCGCTAACCACAAGGGCTAACGGGTTTCGTTGTTTTATAGTTATCTAAAGGAATGAGAGTAAAGTGTACACCGGGAGGTTATGCCCGATGTCAACTTTATGAGGGGGGAGATAGTTGTCTTATCAACTATCTGAGATTAGTATACCCAGAAAATGTGTCAAAAATATGTTTAATTCATAAAAGAAAAAGAAATTTTAGGAAGAAAATATTAAGGAAAGAGAAAGAAATAAGAAAAACACCTAATTGATAACGGGCATAGAAATTGCTATAATTTGGCTGTAAGGAATCACAGGAAAGGGTGACAATCGGTATAGGCTATTATATAACGGTTTGTATAAATTAATGATTGATAAAAAGATATAGAAGAATGTACAGAGGATGAGAAAAATTAAAGAAAGAGGTTCGGTATGAAAAGAAATTACAGAATTTTTGGAAAAATTAGTCTGCTTTTTTATTTACTATGTTTATATCAAATATGTTATCTCTCTCAGTATGGTGGAATAAGAAGTCATTTGGTCTTACTATTGGTTGATCTGCTTGGATTTTTGACAAGTTTTATATTCTGGTTGCTTTTCAGGAGAAAAAAGACGGAAGATGTTTCCGGGGACAGCATGAAGAAGAAAATCTTCTGGATAGAAATGATGGTTGCTGTAATTGGTACACTTTATTTCAGTGGACGGATTGTTTATTCAGCAATTCCATATAATGGTGCTTTGTCATGGAAACTTGATGAACTTATGAATCAAAAGAAATTAAGTTTCAGTCACAATAATCTTTTTAAAGATGGTCCGGAAGGGGTACTGACAGATTTGGGTGAAGTGTTTGACCTTCCGAAGGAACTTTATATCGCAAATAGTTTTGAGATGACATTTGATGGAACAGGAACGATTCAAACATTGGATTCGTTTATCTATGGAAAAGATGAAAATGGAGAGAAGCAGACATATCTGATAAGTTATGATGCAAAACAGAATGAAAAGATGACAGTCTGGGCAGATGGTGGAGTAAATGCATCATATGATAATGACATGCGTTTAGAACCAATGTTTCGAATTCTGCAAGGCGCGGACTACGAACAATCACCAGTCCGTTATATTATGGAGCCGGAATATATCAGTCAGAAAACATTAGATGAAGAACAGGCAGCGCAGATGGCAGAGGAAAGCAAGGATGCGGGAACATGGACGGTTGACCGGACGGATGAAACGATGTATTTCTTTTTGGACAATAGCAGAGGCTGGCGTTTGGTAGTGACAGGCGCAGCCGCCGGGAGCAGGTCTTATAAGTTGGAAAAAACCCGGGACGGGGGGGGTACATGGGAAACAGGAAACACGGATCCATTTGAGGGAGAGATGGGCACTTCGGAAGGATTGATATTTTTTGATGAAAATGTTGGGTTTGCCGGAATCACGGGAGCATCGCAGTCGTGTTCTGAACTGTACGTGACAAGAGACGGAGGGAAAACATTTACACGGATACAACTACCAATGGATACGGTTACAGAACTGCCGGAAATCGCAGAGGAATGTGGATTTACGATAGCGGATTATGATTATTACGAAATGCCGGAAAAGAATGGAGATACGTTGATAGTCCGGGTAGAGACGGAAGCCAATGGGGATTCGGGTATTGTATTCCAATCAGATGATATGGGGGAGACATGGGTGTATGCCGGAATCGATTTATAATGAAAGGGCATTAAGGGTACTAGCCCATTAACCTTTCGGTTAACGGGTTTCGTACGGTAGTTATGGTATAAATTAACAGAATTCTTGAAAACGAAGGGCAAAGGGGCAGACACCTTGGGGAAAAGGAGGCATTGGTATGCAGTTTAAAAGGGTTATGTATCCGGGAAAGGAAAAAGTATGTTTGGAGTGTTATATTCTGGATTCGGGGCTTCGTCTCGGACAGAACAAAAAACGTCCGGCGGTTGTAATTTGTCCGGGAGGCGGTTATGTCTATCTGTCACCGCGGGAAAGTGAGCCGGTAGCGATGGCGTATGGGGCAAAAGGAATTCAGGCATTTGTGTTGAGGTATTCGCTTGGCTGGGATGCGGCGGGATTTGCTCCGCTTCAGGAATTGGATTGGGCGATTGGCTTGATCCGAGAACATGCCGAGGAATGGAATGTGGATACACAGAAGGTTTTTACATGCGGATTCTCTGCAGGAGGACATCTTGCCTTGGCAGGGGGACTGCTTGCAGAGAATAAGCCAAACGGAATGATACTGGGCTATCC
This sequence comes from Lachnospiraceae bacterium UBA1683, assembly GCA_002320245.1. Classification (GTDB taxonomy): domain Bacteria; phylum Bacillota; class Clostridia; order Lachnospirales; family Lachnospiraceae; genus Schaedlerella. Next base: position 30,984 of record DCKD01000013.1, on the reverse strand, counting down.
GGCTGTCAATTTAGACGCGATAGAAAATGCGTTGCTAACAAGATTACTGACAGGAAAAGAAGTGCCGTCAGAAGAAGAGCGGAGATGGCTGAATCTGTCGGAACAAGTGACGGCGGAAGCACCTCCGATGTTCGTATTTACAACAGGGGAAGATGCACTCACTCGGAGGATGACACTGGAGTTAGTGATGGCATATGAGAACCAGGGATTGCTTTGTGAGTATCATTTGTTTCAGAAAGGACCTCACGGCTACAGTCTGGCAAATGCGGCGTGTGCGGATGGTTCCAGTCAGGTAATGAATGCGCATGTTGAGAAATGGTTAGAACTTAGTGTGGAATGGCTATTTTCCGTGACCGGAGAACTGGAATTTGAAGATTATAGTACCAGTCATATCATGGATGCGATACGAGAATTGGGGATAGAGCTTCCGGGACAGGATGAAGGGCAGATTGGGAATGCATAGGTGTTGCACAACTGTCCACGGATATACCGGCAGTCCCTATAAACAGCGAAAACCCGCTAACCACAAGGGCTAACGGGTTTCGTTGTTTTATAGTTAACTAAAGGAATGAGGTACTATTGAACTAATTTACATGGTGATATAATGTGTTAGAAAGCCCTAAGATACGGGCTTCTGACATTCTATCAAACTGTAATTTGTTATATATTTTTATGAGGATTTGACCCGAATTTGACCGAAAACAGTTTGAAATGTTTATATGTTTACAAAGTTCTATGTTTACAATGTGCTTAATGGGTGGTATATTATAGATATAAATAAGGCACTACTGATAGTTGGTTAGTCCAAATTATTTAATTACTTAAAAAAGTAACCGCAATCCTTTGGCTGAGGGGCGGTTACTTTTTTGTATGATTGATATATGCAATTAAAATCGTCACAACGATACTTAATATCATCAGTACGATAGAGAGCATTTCAAAATCACTCATAAGTCAAGCCCTCCGTTCCTAGATTTCCTGAAGGCAGGATTATCTATGTAATCAGAGGGTTCAGTCCCTCTGTTGAAGGACTAACCGCCTACCATTCTCATGTAGTGCCTTGTCTTATTCTATCAAAGTGATTGGCTTGTGGCAATATATTTTCTTGAAGATGTTTTCTCTAAAAATTCTTGCTAAAGTTATGTTTTAAGTGACTGCAAATTATCTGAGTGCTATAATATATACAACAATAAATCAAATTTTATAGGAGAGAACGCAATATGAATTTAACATACAAAAGGGCGACACTTAGAGATATAGATATATTGACCAAAACACGAATAGAAGTATTGAGAGAGGCTAATCAGCTTTCTAGTGATACTGATATGAGCGAAGTAGAAAGACAATCTTAAAAATGAACAATGAAATGAAATTGCCAGAGTAATAAATTCAGTTTTGAAGAGGTGGAATTATGGTAGAAAATAAAACGACAGTTGTCAAAAAAACAGTTAAGTCAGGGATTACTTTTGGTAGTGCATTGGCTATGGTAATAAGTTATACAACATGGAACTCAATTGGATGGGCGATTTTCCACGGATTGCTTAGTTGGGGATATGTGATTTATTTTATTTTACGCTATTAAATTTAAATTGACGGAGGAAAGTAAGATTGAACATAAGAATAGCTCTGGCTTATGAACAAAAGGAAGAAGTAAGTGTATTGTTTTCTGAATATACAGAAATGCTGATTAAAAATGACAGGTCATTTAAAAAGTGTCTTGATATTCAAAATTATAATGAAGAAATTGAACATTTAGAAATGAAATATGGTGTGCCGTATGGAAGATTATATTTGATGTATTGTGATGAAAAATTGGCAGGCTGTATAGGGCTTAGAAAGATTGATAATCAGAATTGTGAAATGAAACGCTTATATATAAGACCGGAGTTTAGGGGCAAAATTTGGCTTTCAACAGCATCATGATACAGCAAAGGACTTGAAAGGTCAGAAACCTTGCAAGTCCTCTTGTCTGTTACTGAGCGTTATGCTTTAAGTAAAGTGCTTCTTTCTCCAGTTCTTTTTCAAATGCTTTTATGTGATCGTCCTGTATTCCGTTGTCGATATAAAAGCAATCATCAGCTTGTGAGTAGGAAAGCATGGTAACTTTCGGTTCAAAGGTCTTTGTATCAATTCCGTAATAATAAATGGTGGCAGTTGAAAGTTCTACATTGATACTGTCAAAATCTCTTGTGAAAACGCTGTGTCTGTCGGCATGGAAAAAATCAGACGGACATTCGTAGAAGTCAGAACAATCATTTCTTAAAAATAAAGGCAGTAGGTGCATTTCATTTCCGCTTCGGTTGACGAGAACATAAAAGCGTGGAATGAGGGCAGAATACTGTGTTTTCATAGCAATATACATATCGTCTAAATCATCAAGAAGATATTCAGAGCAGGTGTTGTTATAAAAGACATATTGCACAGCAGTATCATTTTTTTTTGTGTGTTCCATAGGTACATTTTCTCCGTAGAGCCACTGCAAGTCTACTTCTAAGGAGTCGGCAATCAGTTCCATTTTGTCGGCTTTCGGGTTGTACTGTCCTGAAAGGTAGGAACTGAACGCTCCTTTGCTGATACCCGTATCATTTACGATATCCACCTGTTTTTTATTTTTTGCTTTCATGGCAAATTTAATCCGTTCTGCGATTGTATTCATCTAAAAGTCCCTCACTTTCCGTATCTTGTTATAACTTCTCATATCTTATCACTTAAAAACACTATACCACAAGTTCAGAAAAAAGAAAACAAAAAGTTTATAAAAAACTAAACTTTTCTATTGCAAAGTGAATTTTCTTATGCTATGATACAACTAAGTTCAGAAATAACTGAACCATCATGACGCCATAAAAGAACATGGAAATAAAAACTGACCTATCGGTTAAACGGGGAGAAAGGAACGTGTATGCAGATTACATTGACAAAAGAACAGGTAAAAGAAGCCTTTGGAGAACTTCGTTTCATGGGTGCGGATAACTGTTACCGCTATGATAAAGACAGTAAAAAGAAAACAGAGGAAGTGGCTATCAATAAGGAACGGAAAAAGCAGGCAGAAAAAATAAGATAGAATTTGTACCCATTCCACATTTCTATCCTCATGCCTTACGGCATACATTTGCCACAAGGTGTTTTGAAGCCGGGATTGACGCAAAAGTAGTGCAAGTATTTCTCGGACATTACCCCATAGCGATTACACTGGATTTGTATACGCACGTCACAGAAGATAAAGCAAAATCGGAAATGGATAAATTACAGAATTTATATAAGGAAATCATATAATCAGAACAAGAATAAGAAAGAGAATAGAAAAGATGCAACATTTCTTTAGAGAATCATTTGACCGAGATTTGACCGAAGTGGATTTCGCAAGGAGCATAGAACAGCGAAAACCCGCTAACCATATGGCTAGCGGGTTTCGTTGTTTTTATAGTTATCTAAAGGAATGAGAGTAAAGTGTACACCGGGAGGTTATGCCCGATGTCAATTTTATGAGGGGGGAGATAGTTGTCTTATCAACTATCTGAGATTAGTATACCCAGAAAATGTGTCAAAAATATGTTCAATTCATAAAAGAAAAGGAAAATTTGGGAAGAAAATATTAAGTGATGGAACGTTAATCTTGTTTTATGATTGCCTCACTAGCTGCCAAGATGATTGTATAATGCGCGGGAAGATTTGCACAATATGCGTTTTTTTTTGTACAAAAAACCGGAAAATCAAAAACTGTATTGATAAAAATAGTAAAATAGTATAATTTGATTTGGAAATGATTTGGAAAAAGTGTCAAAATAACTAATCAAAAGACAGAAGGAGGGTAAATCATGAAAAAGAAAATGGTCTTAAGACTACTGAGTCTGGCGATGGCTGCATCAGTGACAGGCACAATGTGTCCTTCTAATATTCGCTTTGTATCAGCAGAAGAATCTGTAGTTACAGAGGGAAATGTAGAAGCAGCAGCGGCTTTGGCGGATGGAATCAATGATACGTGGACTCAGGAAAACGGAGCTGAAGGTGATACATTTGCAGTGGAAAATGGGTGGCTGCATATTAAATCTGCTCCCGGCAACAGAAATAATCCAGGAACGGGTCCGCAGATGCTTGTGAATCCAAACACATTTGACTTTAGCAAGGACGGATATTTTTCCTTCACATTAAAATCGAATAATGCAAATACGAATTCAAATGACAGTGACAGATTTGGCGTATATTTAGGGTACAACACAGATGCGAACGGTATGTATGTGGGGTATGACAATGGCGGCTGGTTCTGGCAAAAATATAAAGATGGAAGCGGCGATTGGTTTCAGGGCGGCAGAAAGGAGGCGCCAAAAGGCAATGCAGAGGTGAGAGTGCGTCTCGACTGGACATCAGACCATAAAATAAAGTTTACGTTAAACGATGAGGTTGTGTTTGAAAATGAAGACTTTTCCGGAATTACCGATTCTTTGGGAACCCAAATTGCTGTGAAAGCCGGTTCATGGGGAGAGACAGGTTCAGATGTACTTTTAAAAGACATTCATTACAGCGGACAGATGGAAGTTGAGACTTACGCAGTGACAGGAAAAGTGACAGATGCAGATGGGAACGCACTGGAAGGCGTATCTGTGAAAGTCGCAGATCAGCAGGTTGCCACAGATAAAGACGGAAGTTACAGTGTAGAACTGCCGGCAGGAACATATGACATGACTCTGATGAAACCGGGATATCAGACTGTGACAAAATCGATTACCGTGACAGATGCGGAAGTAGAAGCAGAGACTGTCAAATTGGAAAAGGTTGCAGAAGTGGAGACAGAAAAACTTTCTACAGGAGATATGGACGTCTATGTAGCTAAGAACTTTCCAAGTGTTGTAAGATATGAAATGAAAAAGGATGATCTGAAGGGAAAGATATTCTATGGACAAACTTCAGAAATCAATACAATCCGTATCAATGGAACAGATGTTAAGCTTTCCAAGGAAGATGTAAAAGCAACATTTGAGGACGGAAAAGCAACCTATGTGATGACTGTAAAGGGTGAAAATATAGATGCAGTTCTCACAGCAGAGCTGGCTGCAAAGGATAATACGGTTGCATTTGAGATTACAGATGTGAAAAACAACTTGGAAGATACTGCGGAAGGACATCCGGTCCAGACAATTGAGATTCCGAATCACAGTCTGGTTTCTGTAAACAGTATGCAGGAGGGCGCAAACCTGAAGGGTGCTACAATGTCTAACAGGACCCAGGTAAGCGGCGATGAGTATGTAGATGTAACTGCAAATACAGGGATTCAGAACAAAGACTATCTTTATGCATTTGTTTCAAACAAAGAGATGAGTGCGGGTCTGTGGAGCAACTCAGAATATGAGGGACGTGGTGAAAACGCAGTTTCATCGGGCGGCTCTAAAAATACAAGAGTGATGTCTGCTGCAGAACAGAAAGACGGCTATGTGTCTATGGGACTGGGAAGCTCGGCATGGTACTGGCACAGAGTAATGACCGATTCACACAATCGCTCCTATATGATTGACGAAACGGAAAATCCGAAGACGAAAGTAGTGATTACAGGAAACTGTAATGGTGACGAAGAAGTTGACTGGCAGGATGGGGCAGTTGCATTCCGCGGTATTATGAATAATCCGTTCAAGAGCGAAGAAGTTCCCGAACTGGTTGCATATCGTATCGCAATGAATTTTGGTTCACAGGCACAGAACCCATTCCTTACTACATTAGACAATGTAAAGCGTGTTGCAATGCACACAGACGGTTTAGGACAATGTGTATTGTTAAAAGGTTATGCAAATGAAGGGCATGATTCCGCACATCCGGACTATGCAGATATCGGGCAGAGAATCGGCGGAGCAGAGGATATGAACACCTTAATGGAAAAAGGTGCAGAATACGGTGCGAGATTTGGTGTCCATGTTAATGCAGGTGAGATGTATCCGGAAGCAAAAGCATTCAAGGATGATAACGTTCGACGTAATGAAGATGGCAGTCTCCGTTACGGATGGAACTGGATTGACCAGGGTATCGGGCTTGACAGTATTTATGACCTTGCGACAGGAGAAAGAGAAGCCCGTTTTGATGCACTGGAAGAGCTGGTGGGACAAAACCTTGACTTTGTCTATGTAGATATCTGGGGAAATAATACAGGCAGCAAGAACGATGATTCGCAACAGACACGTAAGCTGTCAAAGGAAATCAATGACAATGGATGGCGTATGGCAAATGAATGGGGCGGGGCAAATGAGTATGACGCTACGTTCCAGCACTGGGCAACAGATCTTACATATGGCGGTAAAGATGCAAAAGGTCAGAACAGTGAAGTAATGCGTTTCCTGCGTAATCATCAGAAAGATTCATGGGTTGGAGATTATCCTGCATATGGCGGCGCAGCGGTAGCACCACTTCTTGGCGGGTACAACATGAAAGACTTTGAAGGATGGCAGGGACGTAACGATTATGATGCGTATATCACCAACCTTTATACACATGATTTGACAACAAAGTTTATCCAGCATTATGAGATTGTTGACTGGGAAGACGGCGAATCTGTGAATGTAGGGGGAGCGGCATGGACTCCTGAAATGAAGATTACATTAAAAGATGACGCCGGTTCTACATTGGTATTGCAGAGAGGTTCAAATGATCCGGCAAGTCCTGCATACAGAGAAAGAACAATGACCTTAAATGGAAAAGTGATTGCACAGGGTGCGGTATCACAGGGAGACAGAACCGATGATGATATCCGTAACGGCAATAAAAAAGGGACAGAGTCATATCTGCTTCCATGGATTTGGGATGCCCAGACGGGAGAGACAGTGAAAGCAGAGGATGAAAAACTGTATCACTGGAATACGCAAGGCGGTACAACTACATGGGAGCTTCCGGATAGCTGGTCAGGGCTGAAAAATGTAAAAGTATACAAATTGACAGACCTTGGAAAGACGGAAGAAAGAACTGTAGCAGTAGACGGCGGAAAGATTACATTAGAGGCAGAGTCAGAGATTCCATATGTAGTATGTAAAGGTGAAGAAGGAAATATCAAAGTAACATGGAGCGAAGGAATGCATATTGTGGATGCCGGATTTAACAGCGGCAGTCTGGATATGTGGAATAAAGAAGGTGAAGGCACAGCAGAAATTGCAAAGAGTCAGCACAGCAATCCGATGATGAAATTAGACGGTAACGTTGCTATGACTCAGAAACTGACAGATTTGGAGGCAGGAAAACAATATGCAGTTTTAGTTGGTGTGGATAACAGAAGTGATGCAAAGGCATCTGTTGAGATTAAATCAGGGGATAAAGTGCTTGCATCAAATTATACAACCCGTTCAATTGCAAAGAACTATGTAAAAGCTTATACACATAATACAAACAGTTCTACAACAGACGGAAGCAGCTACTTCCAGAATATGTATGTATTCTTTACAGCACCGGAATCTGGAAAAGTGACGCTTACAATATCACGTGAAGAAGGGGATGGTTCTTCTTACTTTGATGATATCCGTATTGTTGAAAACGATTCTAAGAATATTACAACAAACGAGAAGGGTGAAGTTGTAAAATTCGAGCAGGATTTTGAAAAGAGCGTGCAGGGATTATATCCGTTTGTAGTTTCCGGAATTGAAGGTGTAGAGGACAACAGAATTCATCTTTCCGAATTGCATGCCCCTTATACACAAGCCGGATGGGACGTGAAGAAGATGGATGACGTCCTTGACGGAAACTGGTCGGTTAAGATTAATGGCCTGACAGAAGGCGCAACATTGGCATACCAGACAATTCCTCAGAACTTCCGTTTTGAGCCGGGCAGAAAATACAAAGTAAGTTTTGATTATCAGGCAGGAAGTGACGGAATTTACGCAGTTGCAGTAGGTTCGGGCGAATATGATGGAAATGTAAAACTGGATGAACTTCCTATGAGTATGGGGCCGGATCAGGATGGGCATTATGAATGTGAAATTACAGGAGATGAATCAGGACAGACATGGTTTGGTATTTACTCTACAGATAAACCGGCAGATTTACAGGGAACAGGAGGCGCTGAAGCAAACTTTGGCGGATATCAGGAACTTGTTCTTGACAATCTTGTAATTGAAAGAATCGGAGAAACCGATGAAAATCCGGAAACAGCAGATAAGAGTGCTTTGGAAAAACTGGTAAATGACTATTCCGGATTAAAAGAAAAGGATTATACAGCAGAAAGCTGGAAAGGTTTTGCTGAAGCTATGACAAATGCAAAATCCGTATTAGAGGATAAAAATGCAAGTCAGGAGACAGTGAATCAGACAGCAGAGGCACTGAAAGCCGCTTATGAAGGTCTTGTGAAAGCAGAAGCTCCGCAGCCGGAGAAGACGGATAAATCGAAATTAGATAAATTCTACAATGAGTGCCTGGATTACTACAAAGAAGCAAACCATTCAAAAGAAAACTGGAAAGCATATCAGGAGGCACTTGCAGAAGCAAAAGCTGTTTTGGAAAATGAAAATGCATCACAGAAAGAAATTGACAATGCGTTAGATAAATTGATTAACATTACGGCGAAGATGAATGCGGAGCTGAAAGATAAAACAGATGCACCAAAGAATCCGGTGACAAATAAGCCAAATGTTGTTAAGACCGGAGATACATCATCTCTGATTGGATGGACAGTTTCAGGGGTACTGGCAGTTCTTGCGGCGGTTGCTGCAATCTTTGTAAGAAAGAGACGTCAGTATTAATACACTAGTGCACTGTCTTAGTCGTTTTCAGTTAAACAGCGAAAACCCGTCAGCCGTATGGCCGACGGGTTTCGTCGTTTTTATTAGTTATCTAAAAGGAATGAGAGTAAAGTGCGACATCCAGGGGAATACCCCGGGATGTCTTTACTTTATGAGGGGGGAGATAGTTGTTTTATCAACTATCTGAGACTAAGTATACTAAGTAAATGTGTCTAAAGTATGTTGAATGTATGAAAGAAATCGAAAGAATCTTATGAAATTATGAAGAAGGACAGCCTGAATAAGGGGATGAATGTGAGAGACATATGCATTTTACAGTTAAGAAATTTATAAGAATTTGCGCAAAATCTTCTTAATCTTTCCCTGATATCATGTATACTGTAAGGGAGGTGATGAAGATGTATAACATATTGGTATGTGATGATGATAAAGAAATCGTAGAGGCAATTGAAATTTATTTGACGCAGGAGGGATATCATATTCTGAAGGCTTATGACGGCGAGCAGGCGCTGCAGATTCTTGAGAAAGAAGAAGTCCATTTGCTGCTGCTGGACGTGATGATGCCAAAGCTGGACGGGATTCACGCGACATTGAAGATTCGTGAGAAACACAGTATCCCGATTATTATTTTATCGGCGAAGTCGGAGGATGTGGATAAGATTCTTGGGTTAAACGTCGGAGCAGATGATTATGTGACAAAACCGTTTAATCCGTTGGAGTTAATTGCAAGGGTGAAGTCTCAGCTCCGCCGCTATACGCAGTTTGGCGGGACTGTGAAGGGGGCGCAGGATATTATTTATGAGACCGGCGGATTACAGATGAATGATGATTTGAAACAGGTGACGGTAGATGGTGAGCCAGTAAAGCTGACACCGATTGAGTATAATATTTTGCGATTATTGATGAGGAATCAGGGACGGGTATTTTCGATTGACCAGATCTATGAATCCATTTGGAACGAGGAGGCAATCGGAGCGGACAATACAGTTGCGGTACATATTCGTCATATCCGTGAAAAAATTGAAATCAATCCGAAGGAGCCGCGCTACCTGAAAGTGGTGTGGGGAGTCGGATATAAGGTGGAAAAGATTCAACCAAACTGAGGATAAATATGGAACGGTGAGATATGGTAACGATTCAGCCCGTACTCAATCATAACACTGATTGAGTACGAGATATGAAACAGTGAGGGGAGAATCGGAAGGGAGTTTGTATGAATAAATGGTATCGAATGCCGGGGACGAAAGCGATATTGGTTCTGGTTACAATTATCACTGCGGTTACTGTAGGAATCAATGGGGTGATACTGCTTGGCTTTCCGAGTTACGTTTCACAGGGAGACATTTTTCAGAAATCAGTGGGAAGTTATGAGGACTCGGAGTCATTTGACGGCATGTTGAGTCAGGCGGCGGAGACGATTGTAAGGCAGGCGGCGCTTGGGAAGAATTTTGAGACGGATGGAAAATACAATCCGGATAAAACCGTTGATATAATGGAATACGCAGAAAACGGGGAGATTTCCGGGGAAAATAAATCAGGAATTGCTTATAAACTGAGTGATTTGAGAACATGGAGCAGACGTGTCTGCAATCAGGGCTGGGATTATGAAGACGGAACGATTGTAGTCTGTGAGAAACCGGACCGTTCTTATTACTATTATTATATGAGCCAGTTCAGAAACCAGTTGCAGCAGAAGAACCTGCGTGTGATGCTGGATGGCAAAGAAGTGACGGCGGATGACAGTGGCGGAATACAGGAATTTCTTTCCGCACTGGAGGAAGGGTATAATATTTCTGATTATTATGGAGATGGAGTACAGCTTAGCATTACAAATGGAGATGGGGTGGAACTGTATACAGACTGCTGGAACTTTTCATCGACCGTTCTTAAGGAGGAAGCGGCTCCAATCGGTGCGGAGAGTCTTCTGGATGCTGTCAACAATACACCGGCACTGAGCGGAAAGCTGGAGCAGGTGTTTAGTGATTTGGAGTCTGTGCTTGGACAGATAGATTATGAGGTTTCTGATTATAAATCTTCAGGAAATATCTGGAGTGAGGGCAATACGAATCTCACATATCTGTTTGTAGATGAGGAAAGTAAACGGGTGTACACCAATCACAACGGCTGGAATAAGTATGGGGATGGGGAAGCAAACATCAAGGCGCTTACTGAGGGAAAAAATACAAAATATGTGATTGTGAAACCGAAACTTGCGGAGTTTGAAAGTAATATTGCAAAGGCATCCGCAAGTGAGTGGCGGGGAGTTGTTGAAGTTGAAGGTGGTTTAAGTTCAGACTATATATTTGCTGCGGCAGTGGATACAAGTTACCCGGTACAGGATGTATTTTACAGTAGTGCAAAAAGTTATAACGAGTATGCGCCGTATCTGAGGAGCGCCGGGATTATCGTAATTATATGTATCATTCTGTTTTGCCTCTCGATTGTCTGGCTTACGGTTGTGGCGGGGAGAAAAGCAGAAGATGAAGATATCCATCTGAATGTATTTGATAAATGGAAGACGGAATTTGCGGCGGCTGTGGTAATTGTTCCCTGGATTTTTATGACAATGTTGGTCGGGGAAAGTTGGGGAGGAGTCGGATATGATGTGAGCGGGATCCGGACCGCTGACTATTATGGCAGTACCTACCATGTGGGTAACTATTGGGTTTTCTCAATGTCGATGGCTGATATACTTGTGATTACGGCTTATGTCGGATTGACGGCTGCGTTATTCCTGATTGGGTATCTCAGCCTTGTAAGGCGGATTAAGGGGCATATTGTATGGAAGAACAGTCTCATATACTGGTTAGGAACGGGAATCGAAAAAGAAGTTGAAACCGTTTGGAGGCATCGCAGCGTGACATTCCGTGCAGCATTACTGTTTGGCGGATTTATAGTTTTACATTGGATGGCAGCTGCATCGGGTGGCAGCGGAATGGTATGTATGCTGATGTTTGCAGCGGAGGCTGTAGCGGGCTATTTTATTATCCGTGGTGCGGTTGCAAAGGATAAAATCCGAAAAGGGATTGAGCAGATTTCATCCGGAGATGTGGATTATCAGATTCCGACGGAAGGTCTGCATGGTGAATATCTGCAGATGGCGGAGATGGTTAATAATATCGGAAACGGGTTGCAGCGGGCGGTCGAGCAGGGGATGAAGAGTGAGCGGCTGAAGACGGATTTGATAACCAATGTATCTCACGATATCAAGACGCCGCTGACGTCTATTATTAATTATGTAGATTTGCTGAAGCGGGAGAATATTGATGATCCGAAAATTCAGGGGTATTTGGACATTCTTGAGGCAAAGGCGCAGCGTCTGAAGGTGCTGACGGAGGATGTGGTCGAGGCATCCAAAGTGAGCAGTGGAAATATCAAGCTGGAAATGATGGACTTGAATCTTGTGGAAATGCTGAACCAGACGGTGGGCGAGTTTGCGGAGAAGATGGCGGCAAGCAAACTGGAAGTCATCACCTCATTCCCCGAGGAGCCGGTTGTGATTCATGCCGATGGACGGCGGATGTGGCGTGTGCTGGAAAATATTTTCAACAATGCGGCAAAATACGCTATGCCGGGAACGCGGGTTTATGCGGATGTGCAGACGGAGGGGGAGAAGGTACAGTTTTCCTTGAAAAATATATCGGCGCAGAAGCTGAACATCCGGGCGGAAGAACTGACCGAGCGGTTTATCCGTGGGGACATTTCCAGAAGTACGGAAGGAAGCGGTCTTGGGCTGTCGATTGCAAAAAATCTGACGGAGATGCAGGGCGGTACATTTGAATTATATCTGGACGGAGATTTGTTTAAGGTAACAATTTCGTTTACAAAAGAATTAAGGAAATGATAACAGTTCAGCCCGTACTCAATCGGTGTTATGATTGGGTACGGGCTGAACTGTAACCACATTCCTGTAAATTTCAGATACGCTCTATTGCATGATTGTATGTTTTGCTTTACAATAAGAAAGAAAATAGTTTTTGAATATTGGGAAACAAAATCGTTTCTGACTGTGAAAGAGGGAGTTTATGGATAATTTAAAACAGTTGTTTTGTGAAACGTTAAATATAAATTTTATACAGGCAATTATGAGTAATCCCCGGACAAAAGAGGGGATAATAAAGGTAAAGATACGTCCGGTTGAGATGAAAGGGAAACTTTTCTTTCAATTGGAGTCTTTTTCAAATACACAGGCTTTCCATGAGAATCTGGAGGCGGAAGAGGCAGTTGTCCGCATATGTGCGTATATGAAGGAATTCAGGCAGGTACAGATGATGACAAAAGAGCAGGATTATACGGTACTGGTGAGTAAGAAGGGAAAGGTGACGGTCCAGAAGAAGCGGGCAAAGGAATGCCGGGAGAATCAGGTGCATACCCATAACCGCAGCAAGAATTATATTTTGCAGGAAGGGATGTGCATTCCATTCTTACAGGACCTCGGTGTGATGACAAAGGAAGGAAAGATTGTGCAGACGAAGTTTGATAAATTCCGCCAGATTAACCGTTTTCTGGAATTTATTGAGGATATCCTTCCGCAGCTTGACAAGGACAGAGAAGTGACTATTCTCGATTTTGGATGCGGAAAGTCGTATCTGACATTTGCAATGTATTATTATTTACATGAGCTGAAGCAGTATGATATCCGGATTATCGGCTTGGATTTGAAGAAAGATGTCATTGCGCATTGCAGGGAACTGGGTAAAAAGTATGGCTATGAAAAGCTGATATTTTCAGAAGGGGATATTGCGGATTATGAAGGTGTCAGTGAGGTGGATATGGTCGTGACGCTTCATGCCTGTGATACGGCGACAGATTATGCACTGGCGAAGGCAATCGGATGGAATGCAAGGGTGATTCTGTCGGTGCCATGCTGCCAGCATGAATTGAATGGACAGATGAGAAATGATATTCTTTCTCCTGTTATGAAATACGGACTTTTAAAGGAGCGGTTCGCGGCACTTGTGACAGATGGGCTAAGAGCGCAGTATCTGGAGAGCAGGGGATACGAGACGCAGGTTTTGGAGTTCATTGACATGGAGAATACGCCGAAGAATATTTTGCTGCGCGCGGTGAAAAATGGAAACACGAATGCGGCATATGCCGCGGAATGCAGGGAGCAGATTCAGGCGTGTGAAGAATTTTTACAAGTGATGCCTACGCTTGGAAAGCTGATGGTGAATGAAACAGAAGATTTGGGGAAACAGGATAAAGGGAGCAGGAAACGGGAAAAAAAAGAGCAGGAAATAAGATAAGGGTTTTAACAAGGGGATTGAATATAGAATGAAAAAAGTGAAAAAATGGGTAAAAATTGGGGTGTTGTTTCTGATTTTTCTGGCGGCGGTGGTGGCGAGCAGTCTGATTATAAACAGAGGAACGGATGACCAGACAATCAGTCTTGGTGAGCCAACGCTGCCAGAAGTTTCGTTTGTGGTGGAGGAGCATACAGTAAATCCGCTTGTCGGGTATGTGAATGAGATGGATGTTACCGCGATGCGGGATACGATTACGCCGGTTGCGGCAACCCGGACGCTGCAGATGAATATCGCAAGCTATGGTGAAGAGATTACGGGAATTGAGTATGAGGCGTACTCTCTGAACGGAGAGCAATGCTATCTGAAGGAAACTGTGGAGGACTGGAACCAGAACGGCGCTGCAGTGACGGAAGACGCCGCAGATGAAAGTAATGTGGATGCAAAGGCAACGCTGAACCTGAGCAAGGCGCTGGATGATTCCATTCCGGAGGCGGTTTTGAAAGTAACCTTGCAGTTGGGGGACAAGAATGTTTACTATTATACAAGGATAGAGCAGAGTTCGGAGCGTTCAGTGAAAGAGTGCCTGAATTTTGCAGAAGATTTCCATACGAAAACATTTGACAGGCAGTATGCGGAGGAACTGGGGCAGTATCTGGAGCCGAATGAAGAGAGCGACAATACCACGCTGCAGACGGTGAATATCCATTCAGACATTTCCCACTTGCAGTGGGGAGAATTGAATCCTGCCATTTCGACTGATGTGGAGTGGAGTATCAAGGAGTGCAATACAGTGTACACATCGATTCTTGCCCGTTATCAGGTGACATGTACCGGTGACAGCGGAGATGTAGAGACATATAATGTAAGGGAATTCTTCCGTGTCAGATATGGGAACGGGAGAATGTATCTTCTGGATTACAGCCGAAGTATGAATCAGGTTTTTAATGGAAACAAGCATGTGGTGGACAAAGATGGGCTGCTGCTTGGGCTGGCAGAAGCGGACATTCCTTATGAAACCAATAAAAAGGGAACGGTTCTATCCTTTGTGCAGGAACGTGATTTGTGGACATATAACCAGGAAAGTGATGAGCTTTCGCTGGTGTTCAGTTTTGCGAATATGGAAGGCCATGATGCGCGCAGCAGAAATGACGAGCATGCGGTGCGTATTATCAGCGTGGACAGTGCGGGCAATACGGCATTTGCCGTGTACGGATATATGAACCGCGGTGAGTATGAAGGTCAGGTCGGCGTGGATGTGTACTATTTTAATATTGCGGAAAATGCGGTGGAGGAGAAAGCATTTATCCCAAGCACGAAATCATTTGCCATTGCGGAAGACGAGCTTGGCAAGATGGTCTACTTCAACGAAGAACAGCAGATGTTGTATGCACTGGCGGGCGGAACACTTTATCAGGTTGCGCTGGAAAACGATGAACAGGTGATTTTGGCGGAAAATCTGGAGGAAGGCGAGTATGTCGTATCAGACGACGGACATATGCTTGCGTTCCGGG
Organism: Lachnospiraceae bacterium UBA1683; assembly: GCA_002320245.1. Taxonomy (GTDB): domain Bacteria; phylum Bacillota; class Clostridia; order Lachnospirales; family Lachnospiraceae; genus Schaedlerella. The sequence continues at coordinate 15,519 of DCKD01000013.1, read as the reverse complement.
CAGGCGCGGATGGATCGGAATCAAAGATTCAGGTGTTGAATCTCTCAACGGGGGAATCGTATGATGTCAATGCCGGTGAAGGAGAAAATGTTTATCCGATGGGATTTGTGAGCGATGATTTTATTTGCGGGTATGCAAAAGCTGACGATATCGGGACAAACGCGACCGGAGAAGAGCTGCGTCCGATGTATCAGTTGGAGATTCGCAATCCTTCCAATGAGGTTGTAAAAACATATGCACAGGAGGGGATTTATCTGACGGATGTGCTTGTGGATTCGAATCTTGTGACATTAAACCGGGTAGCGAAAAACGGAGACAGCTATACAGGCGTTTCGCAGGACTATATTACGAACAATGAGGAGCGCAAAGAGAGCAATGTGACGTTGGAGACATTTTCCACAGATTTGAAAGAAAGGCAGATGCGGTTTACATTTGCAGACGGAATCGAAGAGACATCGCCGAAAATCCTGCGCCCGAAGCAGGTAATGGCAGAGAAACCGATTACGATTTCTTTCGATGATAAGGTGAAGCCGGATAAATATTATGTGTATGGAATGGGAGAGCTTGTTGCGGTTTATGACAAAGCAGCTTATGCAATCCAGAAGGCAGCGCAGGTATCTGGTGTCGTGATTTCATCGGAACAGTCGTATATCTGGGAGAAGGGGAATCGTGACCTTGTGTACGCGACGGGCGCGGAGGCATTTAAGAAGGCGGATGACCAGACTTTGCTGGATGCATGTACGGCATTCATGGAGAGGTATGATGCAAAACGGATTGATCTGACGGGATGTACGCTGGACCAGATACTCTACATTATCAATAAGGGACGCCCGGTTATCGCAATGACAGATGCAGACCATGCAATTCTGCTGACAGGGTATACGACGGAAGATGTGACATACATTAATCCGGATACCGGGGAACAGAGCACGGTAAGTATAGATACGATGAATGCGATGGTCGCAGGAAGCGGAAATACATTTATCGGATATGTAAAATAAAGAGAAATGGATGAAAAAGTAAATCGGAAGTAAAAAAGCAGCGGGGAAGTTTCATTTCTATTGAAACTTCCCCGCTGCTGCTTTTTATCACTTTTCTGTTGCGGGCGTCCTGTCAGTTACGCTGCGGTTTTAAAGATTAAATGCTTGTATTTATTCAGTGCTGTGTGCAGAATCATTCCGAGAACACCACAGGAAATAGCTTCCCCGATTCCGACTGTCAGCATCATAAATGGAATCGGCAGTGGCACCTGATAGCCATAACGAAGGACGAACGGCACAATCAGGGCATTTGCAATAATTGGCGGGAGTGGGGCAAGGAACTTGTTTTTGTTCCGCAGTAAGTAAGTGAAAATCGCACCGAGTAATGTTGCCAGACTTCCAAAGATGATGTCAGGAACAATGCATCCGCCGAGGATGTTGCTGATTAGGCAGCCGATAAATAATCCTGGGATAGCCGCTGGTGTGAATACCGGCAGAACCGTGAGCGCCTCGGATAGACGAACCTGTACTTCTCCGTAGCTGAATGGGGCGAATACGAGTGTAATCACCACATAGATTGCAGCAATCATCGCTGCCTGTGCCAGAAACAGCACACTGAAATTCTTTGTTTCTTTCATTTTTCAATTCTCCTTTAGTTTTGTTTTACGTGTGGAAGGTCGCGAACACACGATTCATTCTCACGCCGGGAATCGGCGGAAAGCCCTATAGACCTTATTTTTATGGGCTTTACAACGTAAGAAAGTATAGCATGGAGGAAGAGGAAAATCAAGAAAAGTACCAAAAAAGTACAAAATGGGGAGTATCCGAGTATCCCAATCCGTTTTAACTCTTTTACAGCACCTAAAGACCAGTATTTTGCATTACTTACCCGACCTAAAAATGGGAATGCTCTACATTTTGTATATTTAGCAACAAGTCAAGAAACTAGTTGGGCAAACACTCGTCATTGTTCTCAAATATACATTCTCTTCACATAATACCTTTTTCATTTCCGTTTCATCCATTTCATCAATAGAATCATACAAAATTTCTTCATTTAGCTCACATAGAATTTCCATTATTCTTCTCCTCGTATTATAAAGTAGTAGTGTTTATAGTCCCTCTCCAAGGACTGTATGCTATACTATTGGAGATGCTGTGGATTGGTTTTCACCGCCTACCACTTGATGGTTTATGAAAGACGCCAACCACAGTCTCTTTGTATATTTGTTAATCAGTTAGATACCGCATGACGGTTTATTTAGAACGAGGTTACAACCGCAAAGAGCACCAGTGGTTCTAAACAGTATCAAATTTTATGCAAAGGAGTATTTTTATGATTTACATTGGAATTGATGTCGCTAAAGATAAGCATGATTGTTCTATCACAAACTAGGATGTTAAAGTTGATTCCTGTACCATTGCCACTATGATGATGTCCGACATGAACTTAAAGTCCTACTCAGACACATCTTACCACAACGAAGAACTAAAGTCACTTACCCGTTACCGTTTTGATAAGGTAAAAGAACGGGCAAAACTGAAATCTTCTCGCCCGCCTTGTAAATATCCTTTTCCCAGAACTCGAAAAGATTGTGCCTACACTTCATATGGCTTCTGTATACGCTTTATTATCTGAATTTTCTGGTGCTTCTTATATAGAGCTTCCGCCCATCTTACAAGGCTTACAGATCTGTTTTCGGAAAGCTCAATCCTCACCATTTCCGTCATCAGTTACCGAATGGGTGCTATGGAAAAATCAGGACAGGCATATATATCGGCTGTTTAACTTGTTTCTATAAATCTCTCCTTTTAGAGCATCTGCAAAGATGCTCTGATTGTCATGCAGTTTTCAAGGTCCAAATATATCTGAAATGCATTTCTGCAATTCATTCAAAAATTTCATTTTAGAGCTTGACTTTTAATAGTTAGTCTTTCTTTGGCAACATATATCCTAGCCTTATTGCCTTTTGAACCATTTCTTGATAATTGCTCACATCTAACTTCTCATAAATTGAATTCAAATGATTTGCCAAGGTTCTTATAGATATTTCTAATTTATTCGCAATTTCTTTTCTTTTATAACCTTGGCAATATAACTGAAGAATTTCTTCTTCTTTCGGAGTTAAATCTTCCATCCATACTTTATTTTTTGAAAATACAGTTTGCCCCTCAAGAATAGCTTCTATTTTTCTGACAAGATCTGAGATTCCGACCTCTTTGCTAATAAACCCTTTCGCTCCTATTTTTCTCGCCTCATTCTCATATCCTGGCAAGTCAAATCCAGTTAAAAAGCATATCTTTTTATCCGAATACTTCTTCAAAATTTCTTTTCCCAAAGTCAATCCGTCTATTGTTCCAATTTTATTCAAGTTTATATCTAATAGAATCAAATCATAGTCTTTTACTGTATTCATTATATCAGTTTTCTGAAAATCTGTAATCGTAGAAATTGTACTTCCTGACAACTTTCCAATTAATGAGTTTTTCAAACCTTCAACAATTAATTTGTGATCATCTATTAATAAAATGTTCATATAACTCCTTTCAAAAATGGTATCTCAACTAGGCGTTTGCGAAACGCCACAAGCCACATAAATACAGCATTCTTTTGTTGCTAAAAACAAATAACTCCTCACTGGATATGTTGTATGCAGATATTACACAACTGATAACAGTAGTACTTGCAGATAAAATCAAACATCATGAATATATCCGTAGTGTAAAACCTCTTATTGCTTAGAACCTATCAACTTTATATATACTGAGGTTTATTAAAGTCGGCTTATTCGCCTTTTACTTTCGGATTTCGACTTCACAGGATTCCCCCCCTTTGGCATAATCAAAATGTGGGTCTAGTTTCGCAATTACCTAATGGTATCTCAACGATAATAGAAAAAGTTCCTTGTGATTTCCTTATTACTATTTTTCCACCTATATTTTGAATGTCCTGCCGTAAAGAATTTGTTCCCCATCCCATACTGCGTTCCTCTTTGTCATTGTATCCATCGTATCCATCATTTGTAACACGCAGATTTATATTTGATTCCTCATTCAAAGACAAATGAATTTCCACTAATTCTGCATTGGTGTGCTTAAAGGCATTATTTAATAATTCTTTTATTATTCTATAAATCAAAATATCATAAGGTCTTTCTAAGAAAAATTCGTTATCACAATAAAAATCGACAATTATATTTTTGTCTGGATAGCGTGTTTGAATAGACCTAATTAAATTTTTATAATTCTCTTTTAGAGAAATTGTGCTTATGATAAGTGGAGAATAAGAATCCATTGTACTTCTTATTGTATCAATAATATTTTTAACCATCAAAATGGATTCTTCCTGTACATAATCTTCTTTTGGCTCATCTAATTTATTTTTTAAATATATAATATCTTGTAATAATTCATCATGTAAAAATTCTGCAAAAATTTTTTCTTTTTCTTGTATCTTTTTCAATTCTTTTATGGAATAATCTATATTTTCTTCAATATATTCGAAATTTGATATATCCGTTTGTTCTGAAAAACGATACTTTTTTTCTATATTACATATCACATGAATTTGTAAAGAAATAAGGAAGGCAAATATACAAACTAGTATTAAAATATTTTCATGTTTTTTTACAATTATAATACCTATTAACAGAGCTAATATCAATAAAATTACACGTAATATTATTGCTGCCTCATACATTAATATTTTAAAACTGGTAAGACTTATTCTTAAATTTTTGACTACGATATACATCAAAAACAGTATTATGGTCACAATATATAAATCATAATCTATGTTCCATAAATAAAATACGGAATTATTTGCCCCTACCAACACCTCGACCAACAATATGCTTGATAATATTACCAGTACGTTTATCTTCTTTTTGATTTTTAATCCATATTTGTTCAACATACTTTTTTTCAATGCAACAATCAAAATAGGAAAAACTAATAAAAGGATTATCATTGCTTGATAAAAAATCAAAAAAATCTTATAACTTACTAGCCATGAATAAATCACTCCTCCAAATGAAATATAGAGAAACATTTTTAATAATCCTATTTTCCTATCCTTATAACCTTGGAAAATGTAATCTATAGAAACCCACCATACTATTAACTGTGTTAATGGAAGGATCAACAACCTATCCACATTATTAATTTCAAAAATAAAATACCATGTAATGTAAATACAAACTCCTATAACCCTATGTATGTCATACCGATTTTCTATATTATATACTTCTATGATAAAACAAAATGAATTTATTAAAACTACATTTAAAATGTAAAACATTAAAATCGCTATGTGATTGAACCAAAATAAAGCGTATCCTAAATATATAAATTGGATCAACTGATTGATAACTATATAAAGCAACCATTTTTTTACCGTATATCTTTGTTTCATTCTAAATCTCCAATAATAAAATATTAGGAAGCTCATTCGGATATAAAACCCTCAACAATTCATATCCTATTCCCGAAATACCTGTCATAATACCATATACTATTATATCTTGCTTACATCCACAATGCCACTTTTTATGCTTTAATAAGCAATAACTAATTATCTTTTTCGCATATTCCATAAAAATAGTTTCATTTTGGTATTGAGAATATTCAATATAAAAATCAACAGTCCCCATGTTTCCATGACACAAGCAATCACTATTTTCCCATACTCTATTTCTAATTTTCTCTTCACATTTCTTGATTTTTTCCTTATATACCCCTCTTCCTAAAAGTTTACCTAAACCTATATAAACTAATCCTAATCCTACTAATCCGTGACACCAGCTAATATCTAATTTTCCATTGTCTAATGAAATTTCTTTCTCCACTAAGAAAATAGTATCCATATACAGCTTTTTTTTAGTGATTAAATAAGCTTTAGATAATGCAAGTAATGTTCCAGCATAACCATGGGCGACTCCCATATCTGATATTTCCTTTTCCGTATGATTCCTTATTCTTTCTACTATCTTCATTGCCAGCTTTTCAATAACTTTATAATATCTATCTTTTTTTAAAACTGTATATGCACAACAAAATCCTATCAAAACACCTGAAATTCCATTAACAATATCATCTTCTAATTCTGCTATCGTCACTTCCCCTAAAAGTTCATCACATACTCTTTCTAAATCTCTATTATATTTTTTCCCTAAAAGTGTTGATAAAACGGCATACATATATATCAAGGAAGTCTTTCCCGAAAATAAAGAAAAGTCTTTATATACTACAGCTTTCCGTTTCTGTTCAATCGAATTGAGTACTAATTGTAAATAAAGCAAATCCTCCTGAGATTGCGTTATTTTATGCAATGCCGCTAAAAAAATTGCATTTCCCGGAAGCCCAAAATATAAATCTAGTCCTTGTTCACTAATCCCCCAACTTGGATACGCATTTACAATATTAATCCATTCCACTATACTATCTTGATAATTTATAAATGCATCATGTTTTAGTTTTGCTGCAAGATGGTACACCTCCGCATGAATCTTTCTTTCAGGAAGTTCTTGTTTATATATGCATTTTTTTATTTGGCTATTTTCAGGTAACGCCATACTCATTCTAATTAAAAAGATTTGCTTTCGCATATCTTCCTCTGAATAGTTCATAATTCTTTTATAAATATTCTCTCTTTTCTCTTCTGTATATATGTATTCTTCAGCATTGAAAACTCTATTTTGTAAATCAATCGTAAAATATGGTATATCTCCACTTTGTAAATTGTCAATTTCTTTTTTGGCAATTGCTAAAGGAATCTTCTTATTTAATTTAAGCACTTCTAATAAATTCTCACTATCAGTTTTATTTAACAAATATCTAGGATTCTGAAGAAGCGATAATAAGCTCTGATAGCTATTTGTATTTCTATAAATAATTCTGGATCTATATGATTCCATTATGCTGCTTTTGAATAATTCCATAAGTTCTGATTTCCATTCTAAAACCAGAACATATTCTTCTTTAAATCCTTCTATAATACTCTTGAGATAATTTCTTGGTTCTATATACTTATATCTGACTTTAGGAATATTTCCTATATCCGTCTTCTCCTTCTCATCCCAAACCACCTTTACCTTATTTTGTTCTACTTCTTTTAAAATTTGTTTTCTTATCTTTATCTTCTTTGAGCCTCCGGTAATTCCAGCCACATCACAAGAAGTGATATTAGATCCATACAATACTGGTAACATCTGCGTAGATAAAACAGATTGTAAAACCCACTTACGAACGCCTTTTTCAGAGATTTTCTCATAATTAAAGAGTGTTTCAGTATCTACTATATATGGCATATCTTGGTTTATTATTATATTTTCCATATGTATATCTGTCATTCCACATAGATACGCCATACAAAGTAAAGCCCCGATACGTTTATAGATAACATTAATGTTTGAACTAGGATTTTCAAGTACTGAATCTATTTTCTCTTGCCATCCATAGGTCCCGCAGTCAATGGTCTTTATTCCTCGCAATTCTCTAATCTTTTCCTTTGAATTTTGCCATTCAATTACCTTATTCCAAATAATATCTGATTTTAAACTTTTAGGTTTATATACAACTCCTTTTCCCATCATGATGTTTATCGGAATTCATTCCATAAACTTTTATACATTTTCCACTAATCTCAAATTCTTTTTTTAATTTTTCTATATCTTTATGATAATTAGTTTCTACCTCCATAATATAATCAAATTGCTTTTTTATCATTTGCTCAATTTTTTTCATTAACATAGGAAATCTACTTGCTACATAAGAGCGGTATTGCAAACCTGTTACTTGCGAGATAATACAATCCTTTTTATTGCCATCAACCCTTTTTCCCAATATTTCCTGTTCTTCATTCCAAAGATATGCAAATGTTTTAAAAGAATTTTCAACTATAATATCTTGAGCTAACGATTTAAAGCATTGATAAAACGCCTGTTCCGCCTTTTTATCATATCCATTCTTTTCTGATTGAAATAAAAATTCTTTTTTAACGAATTCTTTAAATATAGTTCTCATTTCTTAATTCCTACATTGTATCTTGATATTGTTTTTGAATTATATAATTCATAATCACAAAAAAAGCTAACCACAATACTTCAATCACTAAATATTGACTAATATGTGGGATATATTCCGTTGGTGGAGATTGATTAAAAATAGTCAACAGTCCTATTGGTGAAAAATTCTTGGTTATAGAAAGACTGTCCACAATCCCTAAGATTAAGGGAAGTACTACTGCTATAAAGTTTATAACCCTCACATTTTTTATAATTAGAGCTATGTCATATAAAAGGAACAAAAAACTAACCATCGGTATTATAGTTACTATATACAAGAGGAATGCATCTAAAAATTCCTTTAAGTTTATGCCATCTGTTCCCCAAAAAATAATCCCTACTATTGTTACACATAGAAAGGCAAACACTACAAAGCTACCCACAATCAAACTAGTGAAAAGAACTTTCCCAACAAAAAAACTTTTCTTTTTTACACCTGCAATTATTACATATTTATAACAACCATTTTTAAAATCTTCCAAGTATAAATTACTTAAAATAATACCCAATAGCATTAAACTAAACAAAGTAGTCCCTTGATATAAAATGTCTGTACTGGCCAGCCATATATATTTCATAGCATTAAAATCCTGAAGCAAAAAATTCAACTCATCATCAGTAGCTCCCGAATATGCAAAAGCAGACGATAAAACAAATAAAACAACAGCACCAATACATACTAAATATCCTTTTTTTTGAAATATTTTATAAAAATCTAATTTTAATATTTTCATTTTCATACCTCTCTTTTTTTGACTTTCATTACTAATACAGTGGCTAAAATACATGTATAGAAAATAACATTAATTATATTTTTAAAAAGTAAGGATAAATCATTATATCCCCATATATAAATAATTGAAGAGGTAGGAAGAATACCTTTCATGCTTGTGAAATAATTCTCTAGTATATATGAGATCAAAAATACTCCCAGCGTAACGGTAACTGTTTTCCCAAATTCTTTGCAGGTTATAGAAATTATGCCTGTAAAAAGTATCCAAATTATCACGGGTATCGCAGCTCCAACTAACAATAAAAGCTGTTTCAAATATGAAGTATTCATAATATCATTGCCTAAAAGCAATGCTACTACCGTTAATCCTGTCCCCAATGCTACATAAAAAAATATGACAATGATTCCAGATACTATTATCTTACCAATAGCCCAATTTTTTCTTGTTGTCCCTAAAAATATGTATGTAATACATCCTGTTTCAAAATCAACAGTCCAAATAAACGCAGTTGCAATGATACATAAAATAGGCATAAATAGAGCAACTTGTCCTGACAAGATATTATTAACTTCTATATAGTCTATAAGTATTGTATCCTTAATAGCTATATATGAATTATCATAAATATAAATTAAATTCAGCACAAAGACCGATAGAAATATACTAATGACTGACATTCCTATAAAAACCTTATTTATTTTTTTTATTTCGGATATTATACAATCACTTTTCATTAACATTTAGCCTTTCCATAAAATAATTTTCTAGATCTCTAGTTTTTTTCTGAATGTCTTTTATAATCCAACCATTTGCAGCAAATAATGAAGTTGCTTTTCCTATACTTGATTTTTTAGTTGATATTGTCATTGTACAATTCTCTATTTTTACGATTTCCGCAACACTTTTTAAAATATCAATCGCTTTTTTCTCATCAATCATTCTATCAAATTCTAAAATATACTGTTCCGTATCTGTAGCTAACAATGTTTTCACATTTCCTTCTGTCATGATAATTCCATTTGAAAGGATACCTACCCTATTACACATTTTCTCTATTTGTCCCATAATATGAGAGGTTATTATGAATGTTTTTTGTTCTTGTTTTGCTAACATAGTAATCAGGTTTTCAATTTCAATAACACCGGATGGATCTAATCCATTAGTTGGCTCATCTAAAATAATTATATCTGGATCGTTTAAAAAAGCCCTAGCTATTGATAGACGTTGTTTCATACCCATGGAATACTTTTTTACTTTTTTTTCATCATTTGTATCTAGTCCAACTATTTCTAAAACCTGTTGAACCCTTTTTCTAGATACCCCATATAAATCCGCAAATATAGTCAAATTTTTTACCGCACTTAAATATTCATAAAAAGCTGGATATTCTATTAATGCTCCCACCTTTGGAGGAGTTTCCAAATTTTCTATCATTTTTCCATTAACTTTTATTTGTCCCGAGTCTTTTCCGATTAATCCTAAAAATATTTTCATTAGGGTTGATTTTCCCGAACCATTTAATCCTAATAGTCCATATATATCTCCCTTATATATCGTCAAATCAATTCCCTGTAAAACATTTTTATGACCATATTTTTTAGTAACCTTTTCTATTTCAATTATTTTTTCCATAAATATTACTTCCTTTTTTATAATTTATTATTTTAGAAATAATCATAATTGCTACTATTAATATATATCCTCTTATTTCAATTATCCCTTCAATAACACTACCATTGCTTTGCCAACCTAAATTAAAGTTATAAATTATTTGTGAAAAAATAGAAACAACTACTATTAGCACAAATACAATCGATATAACATTATAGATACCATATACTACAAATTTTCTTTTTTTATCTTTAATAATAGAAATAATTTTTTTTGCTGAAATTCTACGCAAATTAGGTATTTTTAATATATTTACTAGAATAAAATATCCATCCAATGGTAAAAATGGGACTAAATTCATTACAATCAGCCCTAAATTGTTAAATGCAATCAAAAGTACAATTTCTTTTAAAGTCCCATTTGTAAAAACCAAGCTTATTGCAGAAACACTAAAAATCAAAATATTTGTTATGATTCCGGCAGAATGTACTAAAAGTCTTTTCCCCCTCGGAAGAGTATAAATTCCCGGAATAGTTATATATATTATCGGTGTGAATAAATAAATTGATATTGATATTCTTCTTGCCGATAATCCGTATTTTGCTGCAACTACTGCATGCGATAATTCATGCAATAAAACACTTACTGTTGTGATAAACATGGATAGTATCAAGCTAAAAAAAGCCGAATTAAATAAATTATATATGTTTAGCTTTGCAATCAGTCCGCCAAATCGTGGTAATAAAAAGAGCATACCCACAACTGTAATTCCTATTAAAATTGCAACAGTTTTATTGATAACTATAGATATAATCTGAAATAGCTTTTTCCATCTTTCACTAATATTTATATCAATAACACTAACGCCATATTTTTGAAATTCATTTAATATTACTTCTTTTTGTCTTGCTTCTTCTATTAAGCCAGCTTGTTCAGCAATGCTTAGCAATTTTAAAACATCTATTTCTTTATGATTATTCTTATAGATTTCTGTAATCTGCTGAATAGTATGACTTCCATCAAAAAATTTATATACTCCTATAATATCATTTACATTTTCATTCGAAGCCATAATAAATCTATCCTTTTCTATACTTCCTATTGTATATATAGTTCTATCTTTTTCTCTAAAAAGCTCATATTTATCAATATCACTCACTATTCTAGGTTTCAACTCATTATTCACTTTATCTCCAGCTTTCTATTTATAAATATGTTAATTCAGCTATCACTTTTTCTGTTAAGCCTTTTAGAAATTCACATTGACTCTTTGAAGGTACAAAAGGATTTTTTGTTTCAAAAACATTACATCCCATGCAACCATTGCATAGCAAATTATTAAAACAGTCTTTGCAAGGTTCGTCAACTAACTTATTAAAACAATATTTTTCTTTTGCTCCCCTTATATCCTCCATAAAAATTTCTTTATCCAAATTTACATTTGTAACAATGTAATCTTCCATATCTGTCATCATAAAGCATGGATATACCTGTCCGTTTACGCCAACTGAAAAGGTATCTGTTCCAGCTCCGCAAATTTTATAATCCCCACATTTGTGCTGCAAATTAAATATTAAGTTTTTTACTTTAAATATTATTCTATTGTCTTTTATTGTTTCAGATGATATTGTTTCTAAAAAATCTTCATAATTTTGCAGTGCTAATTCGTGTGACTTTTCCAAACTTACCGGAGCAATATGTACGTTTTCTATGCCAAAAGTTTTCTTAAAAAACTCTAATAAATCTGGAATTTTTATACCTTGATTATGGTGATATTCTGTATATGTTACTTCAATGTTTGGTAAAATATTATTTTTATTTTTTAATATTTCTATGTTTTTAACAATCTGCTGATAAGTTCCTTCTTGATTTTTATTTATTCGTAATGCATCGTTTACTTTTTGAGGACCGTCACAGCTTACTTATAGTTACAGCTATCTTATATTTTGACAAAATTCTTAAAATTTCATCATTCATTATTGTACCATTTGTGACAATGCCAAATCGTGGAAAGATATGAATCTTTTTTTCTTTGAATAGATTAGATATATACTCGCATACAAAATCTATTAACGTATAATTAAGCAAAGGCTCTCCACCAAAAAACTGGATATATTCTATTTCACCAAAAACATACAAAAATTTATTGATTGCCTCACGGGCATTCTCTTCATCCATTAAACCGTCTTTTGAAAAATAAGTACCCCCATTAGCATAACAATATCTACAGTTTAAATTGCATTTGTTACTAATATTTAAAATTAGTTTTCTTAGATAAGGATACTCTTTCGCCACAGTAGCTAGTTTAGTATCTCTTTTTAATATATTTCCAACCCTTTCTACTTCTTCCAGTGGTACATTAAATTTCCTTTCCACTACATTTTTATCCTTATATTGACATATCATATTAATAAGTTCTTCTGTATGTTTATTTATCTTATAAAATTCCATTCTATTTGACAAAAATAATATTTTTTTTTCTCCATTATGAATAATATGTATCATGATATTTCTCCTTTTAGTTAAATAATGCCCCCCGTAATGGGAGGCATCTACAAATCTAACTTAATATGGTAATGGTAATGACAACAAAACCTATCAGTAAAATATATGAATCCCAATTAAAATATTGGTTAGAAATATTCAAAATATTTTTTGTTACATTAACCAATTTATCTAATATTAAAATACTTATCTTTTAGTTTGGGTAAAACTCTGAAATTCCAGCTTTCAGAGCTTTACCTTGTTGTCAGAAGGTTAGTGTTCTAACTAGTGGCAACCAAAACCGAACCAGCCATTTGGACAATAAATACCAAAACTTGGTGTTACTGTTTCTTCCATCAGTTCCACATCATCCAAATCAACTTTGTCCAATACAACTTTTTCCGTCTGGATATTCTTTTCTTCGGTCATCATGGTATGTGCCTCCTTCTTTATATGTAGTATAGTTGCTTTTCAACTACAATATTATTATAAAAAAAGTTCGCATGAATGTCATGGTACTTTTGTGCAATATTTTCTTATCAAAATGTTTCTTCTTAAAATTAAATAAGAGGTAAATTGCCCCCGCTGTCAGGTGCATCAAAAAGGAAGGTATTAATTCCATTTCTAATGGCTCAGCATCTTTTAATATGGTATTCCGCCTGTTGTCCAATAGGGATATACTCATTAGGTGATATTTACTAAAGTGCTTCTACCAAATGGTAAGCAACAGTCTTTTCCCATATTTATTCCAGCCTCTGTATTCCACGCTCTTTCACCGTTTGAAAAAACGAATGCTGCTTCTTATTTACAATTAACTGTTCCTGCTATTTCTTCAAGTTCAGCGGGTGTAAATCCCTTGCGTTTCATTTTTTGACTAAACGCTTGAGGACTCTTTCCACATTGTCGTGGGGCAGCAGACACTATTCATGGAATATGCAAAGGGCAGCTATTTATACGATTTCTTTGCTGTAATGCTTAGAACCGGTATGAGAAGCGGCGAAATGAGGGGATTGAAAGACAACGATATTGATAGCGGGTAATTGAAATAGCGAGGGAGATATGTTACACTTCAACTGGAACAGCCGTGTTACTGGTTGCTGACCTCTATTCTACATAGAATGTGGGTGCTGAGTGCCTGTGGCGCTCGTTTAGCACCGACCGAAGCGGAGCGCAGACCAAATACCCCGCCCCCCCTTGGGGCGTGTCAGATTTGATGTCCCGTTGCTTCCAGCGGGGGCTTTGACTTGATTTGTCATTGATATTTAAAGCGTAGAAAAACCCCCTCTGAACGTTGGCTGGTTTTGGGGTGGTAATTCTTTTACAATTCTGATGAGGCCAGCCCCTTGTAGGCGGTTGCTTCTTTTGTGTTTTTACTATAGCGTATTTTCTGGAATCTTGCAAAGGGAAAAGGGAGTATATCAGAAGTGACAAAAAGACGAAAGAGAAGGAATCGGAATCAAAAATATTATATAAGAAACATAATTCTTGCAGTCTGTCTGCTGTGCATGTTGTCAGGGGCAGCGTATCTCCATTTTGGCGGTTCTGATGCGCGGGAGAATGTGCAGAAGTTCCGTACGGAACTTCTGGAACGTACGCAGGAGGCGGGGGAAAAGACCGGATTCGCAGGTGCGGCTGCAAGGGTAAATGATTTCTTTCAGGAGATTTGGAATGTAATTGTTCCGGCGGAGGAAAGGAATATCCAACTGGAAGATATTCCGGCGTATGCAGGTTCCCCGTTTATTGAAGTTAATAACAATCTTCCGGAATTTGATGAGGCGGATATGTCTGGGAAATCTTTTGAACGGTACAGCTCGCTGGATTATTATGGGCGATGCGGTGTGGCATATGCAAATATCGGGCGGGAACTGATGCCGTTGGAAGAACGCGAGAGCATCAGTGATGTGACGCCGTCGGGATGGGTGAATAAGAAATATGAGGGAATCGACGGAGAATATTTGTATAACCGCTGTCATTTAATCGGGTATCAATTGGCGGGAGAGAATGCCAATGAGAAAAACCTGATTACCGGAACAAGGTATCTGAATGTGGACGGTATGCTGCCGCTTGAGAATAAGGTGACGGAGTATGTACGTGAAACCGGGAATCACGTGCTGTACCGTGTAACGCCGATATTTGAAGGAAGGAATCTGGTGGCATCCGGAGTGCAGATGGAGGCGAAGTCTGTGGAGGATAACGGGGCAGGAGTACAGTTTAATGTGTACTGCTATAATGTGCAGCCGGGGATTGTGATAGATTATGCTACAGGGGAGAGCAGTGCAGGACAGTAAAGCCCCGGAAAAAGCGGTGACAAGGCGTGTGAAAGTGTTACAATTCAGCGGCAAACAGAATTGCAGAAAAACAGAATTGTAACGTAAAAGTAAGTGGGTGAGTGGAAGTGGAAGTGGAAGAGCGAAAAAGAAAAGAGCCAGCTTTGCAGATGCCGCCGGGACATGCAAGGCAATGGTATTTGAAGTGCGTGAGTTCGTGCGGCTGATTGAGGCAAAAGAAGTGGAGCACAAATATCTGAAGTATTCCCTTGATACAATTCGTGTGATTGATGAGGCAAGAAGGCCACGACAAACGCATGAGTAAATAAATTGTGAACACACACTTTTTCTGGTAAACTAAAAGAAAAAGGGTGTGTTT
>DCKD01000012.1 GCA_002320245.1 Lachnospiraceae bacterium UBA1683 | reverse complement strand
AAGCAGGGATTTTTGTATGGCATAAGTATGCCCTTTGGGGAGGGCATACACGGAATCAAGCATGCAAGGAGGGTATCGAAGGGCCATTGATACCATTAAACCGAAAAAAATGCAGATAATAGCAATTAAGCGTGCTACGCTGATTTTTAATCAGTGTTTCCCTAAATCTTTGTCCGTGGCATGAATCCGTTTGCCACGTGGGAGATACTGTTTCATGCTAAAAACCTCCTTTCTGACTGCATGAAAAAAGCAGCCAATTCTTAGTGAGAATTAACTGCTCATATAAATCCTAAGTATAATGTTAAATACAACCAATCGACGATGTCTTAATCATTTTAATGTCCAATAATTCATTTAACTTTTCAGCAATTTCGTTTGGTGTCATAAAGGCTGTACTCATTGCCATTTTGCCAGCTAAAGAAGGGCTAAAATTTTGCACTTCTTGTTTAGTAATATTATGCCATATAGGCAAAATTAGCTTACCACCATTACATTCTCTTTGAAAAAGACCCTCTAATTCATAGTTTGTCCAATATTTGCTAATATAGCTTCGTGACAATATAACGACACCAAATTTAGATTTTTTCAATCCTTTATCTATTTCTGTCCGGATACTATCCCCCCATTTAATTGAAACTGCATCATACCATACTTTAAGATTATATTCTTCATGCAAAATGCGAACAAATTCATCAGAGAAACTTTCTTTATCTTCCGTAGCATGAGATACGAAAACATCATACTCTTCCTCAGAATTAGATTCAAATATAATATTTTCTTCCGTGGCAATATTTTCCTGCATTACGATTTGCTTTGTTAATTCATTTATTTGTCGTTCATAGGCAGTAAAAACATTCTTTTGTTGTTTTGCGAGTGTCTTTGCTTGAGTAGCTTCTTCCTTTTGCAATTTTCCAACTGCGTCTACTCGTTTTTTTCTTTTATCTGCTAATTTTTGATTTATGGTTGCTTTATCTGCAAGAATTTTAGCAACCTCTCTTTGATAACTATCAATTTGTCGCATTTTTGACTGTAATGTACTTTGTGATGTATTTTTTGTTATGCTACGCTGTGTATCACCAATTCTTTTAGTTTTATCAGCTTCTTTTTTTACTAAATCAGCCATCTTTTTTTCTAAATCAGCAATGTCTTTATCAAGCTGATTAACTGCACGTTGTGCTTGTTCAACACTCATAGATATACTCCTTATCGTAATTTGTATATATTTTACTACATATTAGCAGAAAAAGCAATTTGCGTTCAGTATATAATATTTAATAGTTTAATCATAGAATTTTACTTGTCAGCTTGATTGTTTTTCTTTAATGGCTGCGGATTTCCGGCAGGGGCAGCACCTTTCTTCAAGACAATATCATCCGCCTTGATATACCAGTCCACCTCTGCACCTTGAAACGTGGCGGTTGCGACGGTATCGGCTACGGGATTGATGATTTCCACTTCTGCGTTATATTCAAACTCTTTCAGCGGCACGCTGGAAGGGATGGACACTTGAATCATGCGCCCCTGTCCTCTGGACTTCAAATCGTAAGTGCGTTCCTTGATTTCATCCGATACCGTACCGTCTTCGTTTTGAATCCGAACCTCACGGCGGAGGGCGGAGAATTTCAACGCCCCGAATGTTGCTTCCTTGTCAATGACGATTCCATTTGCTAATCTCATAAATTAGTACCTCTCTTTCCTTATACTTTTACCATGTCGTCTGCATGGAGAATATAGTTTGTGAAGCCCCGTGTGCCGATTTTATAACCCTCTGCGGTAATACATGGGTTAATCAGCTTGACACGTTCCTCAAAATCAAAATGCTTTTCGCCTGCTTCGGCTGGCAGAATCACGACAATATCATCCGCCCTCTGTACGTCAGAGTACAGATTGAAGCTGCGTGTGAGTACGGTCATGCGCCCATTGATTCTGCGCTGTTCTGTCTTGTCTTCTCCGGCAAACTCCAAACTGCCGAATGTCTTTTCCATGTTCGGGATAACAAATTTAAGTTCCATATGTTTTACCTTTCCTTTCTGCTGATTGATGGTTAATGGGTTTTGATAGTTCCTCATTCAGCTTCGTGGAGAATACCTGTCTACCTGTGATTTATCAAGGGCTGGCGTTGTGCTTCGCACCCTTGACAAATCCCATTCTGACAGGTAAAGGGTAGTCAAGCCGAATAAGGGGGATTTCTGCCAGCCCGTGACTGGCGGAATCTCTACATGATGTTATGTGGAGGGGAACGCTCCTGCGTTTCTTGTCGGTGCATGGGTATCACATCCTTTCTGAATTTTGGACAAGAAAAAAGGAGTACCATTTTTGCGATACTCCTTCACATACATTTTTTATTATTTTATATCTCTATTACTGCGTCTTATAGAATTTGGTAACATAATATCAATTTCATTTTCTGAAAAAGTTTGTTCTTCATCATTCTTTAAAGCTTTTTGTGCTTCTGCATAACTTTTTCCATCTGTTCTGGGAGAGTTACTGTATACTTCCGCTGTCCTTTCTTGTAATTCATCCCTTTTTTTCATTATAGATTCTGGCTCTAAGATATCAAAATCAGTTAACAAAGATACATATTCTTCTCTGATTTTCCATAAAGTGTCTGACGCTACCTTATGCTCTTGTGCCTTTTCTACTAAGTTGAAGTTTTTTGTATAAGAATTTAAAATCAGTAATACAAGGGATATAATTGCTCCTAATACGCTTGCTATTTTATCTTCCGAAAGAATCGCAACAATAAAACCACTCGTAGTAATCGCTGACAAAACAATTTGCCAAATCTTTATTCTGTCATTTGTCTTTAATAAACGACTTATGATTTTATCATGACAGGTTTGGGTATATGTAACTCTGCCATATGCTTCTCTAATTTGTGATTCCAACTTATAGCCTTGGCTAATCTGGGAATTTCGTTCCATAAATTTCTCTCCATTTTTGCTTTGCAGAATATGATTTATTATCGCTCTCATACGATATGGCGGCTACTGCATTATCATATGCTGTTTTTGCCTTTGATTGAAAACTACCCGATTTCCAAACATAGCGGTTACTTCCTGGTGCTAGCCAATAACTTTGAGATGTGTCAATGTTTTTTAGATATTCAAAAAAATCTCTACTCATAAAATCATAATATAGATACGATTTATCTTTATACTCCCAATCTCCAATGAATTTATAGGCTAATGTATCTATCAATATTCCACTCATTGAAACATTACATTTTTCTTTCCATGCTCTAGCCATTCTACACAGCCGTTTTAAATTCTTATTAGTGTCACTATTTCTTGTATTCATAGCAGCAATTTCTTTTCTTGGGTCTGTAGTTTTCCAGCTTCCTCCATCATTGGAATCTGGATAAGTATAACTGTCATCTTTGTTAATAAAAGCTGGAACAATTTCAAAATTTATACCGTCCGTAAAATTTATACCAATTACTTGTCCATCACCCTTAACAAAAGATGTACTATATGTTTTCTGTAAAACGCCTTTTACCTCTTGCAAAAGGGCTGACTGACCATTACTGCTGTATGCGTCAAATTTAGCATATGTTTCATATGGCAATTGAACAATCATGTCTATATCACTTGTCCATATTTCTGTACCTCTACCGTATGAACCGACATACAAACTATATGCCGTTTCTGATGAGCTATTTCTATAATCAAGGTTAATTCTTTTGGTTATCTGATGATAACGATATTGAATTGTTGAAACTGTATCGGAACTCATTCTTAAATTAGAACAAAATGTTGAAAAATAATCACTAACTGACATAAATAACCACCCTCCTAAAGTCTCTGAAATATAAGTATATTTTATCCCACAACATTTAGTATGTCAATTTGTGTTTTACTCAATTATTTGTATAAGGTGACATTAAAAATAGCCATCAATCTTGGCAAAAGTATTGCACTGTGATACACTATATATAAGGAGGTGGATAGTTTGGCTGTTTCTGAAAATAACGTAAGAGTACCTATAACAATTCCAAAGGAATTAAAGCAGCAGTTAGATAATCTGGCAAAAGAAGACAAGCGTACCTTTTCCAACTTATGCGCTAAGATTTTATCTGACTATGTGCAGCAGAAAAAGGATGGTGAGTAACCTTTGAGAATCTATATATACAGCCGTAAATCGGTATATACGGGCAAAGGGGAAAGCGTTGAAAACCAGATTGAAATGTGCAGGGAGTATATTTCAACCAAAATCCCCGAATCGGAAAATGCGGAAATCGTC
The DNA here is from genome assembly GCA_002320245.1 of Lachnospiraceae bacterium UBA1683. Lineage (GTDB taxonomy): Bacteria > Bacillota > Clostridia > Lachnospirales > Lachnospiraceae > Schaedlerella. Next base: position 23,604 of record DCKD01000012.1, on the reverse strand, counting down.
GTCTATGAAGACGAGGGCTTTTCCGCAAAGAACACGGACAGACCGCAATTCCAGCAAATGCTCCGTGATATAAAACTGAATAAACCAGAATACGTTGTCTGCTATCGTCTTGACCGTATCAGCCGTAATGTCAGCGACTTTTCTTCTCTGATTGAAGACTTGAACAGCTACAATATTTCATTTATCTGTATCAAGGAAGAATTTGACACCTCAAAGCCTATGGGAAAAGCCATGATGTACATAGCTTCGGTTTTCGCCCAACTGGAAAGAGAAACGATTGCAGAGCGTGTCCGTGACAATATGCTAATGCTGGCAAGGACTGGACGCTGGCTGGGCGGCACTACCCCAACAGGATTTACTTCTGAAAAGATACAGGAAATCATCATTGACGGCAAAATCAAGACTTCCTGCAAGCTAAAGGACAATCCAGAGGAATTGAAAACCATTGACTGTATTCTGGAAAAATTCTTAGAGCTTCGGAGCATATCCGGCGTAAGCAAATACTTAATCAAGCAGGGAATCAAATCACGTACAGGAAAAATGTTCTCCCTGTTAGGCATTAAAGAGATATTACAGAATCCGGTTTACTGTATCGCTGATAAAGACGCATGGGAATACTTCACGGAACATCATTCAGATGTTTGTTTCGAGAAAACCGATTGTTCCAATAAATTCGGTCTGCTGGCATACAATAAGCGTGATTACCGAAAGAAAAGTGCCCCAAGACAGGATATGGATAAATGGATTGTCGCAATCGGTAAGCACAAGGGGCGTATTTCCGGTAAAAAGTGGGTAGCAATTCAAAATATCTTGAAAGATAATATCCCCACTGGGAAGAAGCCAGCTATCATGCACAATGACTATTCCTTGCTGTCCGGCTTAATCTTCTGTGACAAATGCCAAAGCAGGATGTTCGCAAAGCAGCGGAGCGGCAAAGGCGGCAACCGTGAACTTTACGACTATATTTGTAACAATAAACTGCGTGGCGGCTTAGATTTATGTGACTGTCAAAATCTCAATGGACAACAGGCGGACGATATTGTTTGTGAATATCTCATGCAGTACACGGATGAAAATTCCGGTATCTACAAGCTGCTGGAAAAGTTGAAACGTGATTTACAAGGACAGACACAAAAAAGCCCTGTAGCGGTCATTGATGATAAAATCAAGAAGTGTAACAGCGAGATTGACAATCTAATCAACACACTGTCACACGGAAACTTAGGAGCTGCGTTCATTGAACGTGTAAACGCCAGAATCACGGAGCTGGACAAAGAGCTTGCTTCCATGAAAGAAGAAAAAGCCCGTCTGCAAAAGAATGTAAACATCATAGCGGACAGAGAAATCCAAGTTGATATGCTGTCCACGGCGTTATCCAGCTTCAAAGACAATTTCCACACGCTGACGATTGAAGAAAAGCGTACTTTAATCAAACTGATGGTTAAGAAAATTGTCTGGGATGGCAAAGACCTCCATATTTTTATCGACGGCGAGTAGGGAACTGTCAGCCATCTACTCGTCGTATGGAGCAAAGTTGCCGTTTGGATGGTGGCGCATTCCCGACATTGATTGCTATCATCGGCATGTTCTTTATCGGTGCGGCAGCGGGTGTGTTTTCATCTTTAGTGTCTGCGCTGTTGCTGACGGCAGTTATACTAATCGGTGTCCTGATGACTTTCGGTGTTACCAGGTTATTATCCAAGACTCTGCTCAAGGGTGTTCCTTCCTCTTTTACGCTGGAACTCCCGCCATACAGAAAGCCACAGATTGGAAAAGTGATTGTACGGTCAGTTTTTGACAGAACGTTTTTTGTCCTTGGCAGGGCAATTGCTGTAGCCGCCCCGGCCGGACTGGTTATTTGGCTGATGGCAAACATCAGTGTCGGAGGCGTCAGCATATTAAATCATTGTGCTGCGTTTCTCAACCCGTTTGCCGGGCTTATGGGACTCGACGGAGTCATTCTGATTGCGTTCATTCTCGGAGCTCCTGCCAATGAAATAGTTATTCCCATCGTTATTATGGCTTATATGGCACAAGGCAGCATTCTTGAGCTTGACAGCCTTGTTCAGATGAAACAGCTTTTTGTGGATAATGGCTGGACTTGGGTGACAGCAATCAGCACAATGCTGTTTTCACTGATGCACTGGCCGTGTTCCACGACCTTGTTTACTATAAAAAAGGAAACCGGAAGTTGGAAGTGGACCGGTCTTGCTGCTGCAATTCCAACCGTAATCGGAGTTTCCGTGTGTATTTTGTTTGCTTCTGTTGCAAAGCTGTTTGCATGATTTAAAAAGGAAAATATGACCGGGAACACCGTATCCCGGTCATAGAATTTTTACATTCTGATGATTCCGGGCTCATACTGTTTCGTGGAATGGGGTATGATAATGGCAAAATTATTTGTTGGGAGGAAGAGCCATGTGTGAATACAGTCCAGAGAACCTTCTGAGGTTTCAGGAATATTTATTAGCAGAAGAGAAAAGTCAGGCAACAATAGAAAAATACCTGCGGGATGTCCGTTATTTTTTCACATTTCTAAAGGAACATACTATTTGTAAAGAAGAAACCGTAGCATACAAAAAATATCTGTCTAATCATTATGCACCGTCCAGTGTGAACTCTATGTTGGTTTCCCTGAACCGGTTTCTTCGGTTTATGGGGGAAGAAACAAGCTGTGTAAAACTTCTGAAAATCCAGAGACAGATTTTTGCATCGGAAGACAGGGAATTGAACCGCCACGAATACCAGCGTCTGGTAAAGGCTGCCGGAAACACAAGGTTGTCCCTCGTCATACAGACTATCTGTGGAACCGGTATCCGTGTAAGTGAGCTGGAATACATTACCGTAGAGGCGGTAAAAGCAGGAAAGGCAACCGTAAACTGTAAAAGCAAAACCAGAGTGATTTTCATTCCGGAAATGGTGCAAAAGCTGTTAAAAATGTATATAAAAAAATCCGGTATCAAAACCGGAAGTGTATTCATCAGTAAAAACGGGAATCCGTTGAACCGCAAAAATATCTGGCGGGATATGAAAGCCTTATGCGAAAAAGCGAATGTGCCGCCGCAAAAAGTATTTCCCCATAACCTCCGCCATCTGTTTGCGCGGACGTTTTATTCCATCGAGAAAGACGTGGTTCGTTTGGCTGACCTTCTAGGGCACAGCAGTATTAATACCACACGTATTTATACAATTGAAACCGGGAATCAGAATATCTGCCGCCTGAATCGGGTACAGAGATGTCTGATGACGTAATGCTGATTATGTCATCAAGATGCGCTTATACATATGATTTCAAAAATCATTATACTCGGAAAATACTTAATTTTCAACTGGTTTTTGAAAATAGGACGTGAATTATGGCGCATTGAGATGCAAACCGGGCTCAATGTTTTTTGAAAGCCAGACAAAAAGGGTACCAAAAGAAAGCCGGAGTTTCGTCAATAACGGCATGGCGTATATGCTACCAGCCTCCGGCTTTCTTTTGGTGCCTTTATTCCTGCGAACAATGAGTCAGGCACAAGTTTGCTTGTATTTGGCGGCTGACGCTGGATTCGTTGCCGCTCTTTTCGGGGAGAGGGGGGAGAGCGGATGACATAATCAGCATTACGTCCTCGTATTTTCCGTGTATCAAGTCCCGCGCTTAGCAAAGGAAAGGAAGGGAGTTATGTGAAATGAAGAAGAAAGGCGGGAAGATTTTAATTTCGCTTGTTCTGATTCTCGCGCTGCTGTTGCCGATGAGCCTGAGTGTATTTGCGGCATCTGTACAGGATGAGGGTGGCAGTGAAGTGATTGCTGAGACAGCCGCAGAGCCGGAAAATGAAACAGATGGTAATATTATGCCAGACCGGACTGAGATATCGAACCCGGAAACCGCTCCGAACCGAAATACTGCATCAGACCAGGGGACGGCGTCAGAATCGTATCGTGGCTCAGAAGCAGAGACGACAGGAGCAGATGAGGATGGGGTGCCCCGGGATGACAGTGAAGGGCAAATCGCAGGGCTGAGTATTTCGGGCAGTAAGACAGTGGAAACATCTGCCGGAACCATTGAAGCAAAGGTTTATCTTCGTTACAGCAATGCGGTGCCGCAGAAGACATTACAAAGTTATGCGGCAGGTGAGTTTGGACCGTCGGGAAATAACACACCGTATATTACCGTGACCGTAAATTTGGATGCCGTAGCCTATAGGGCGAATCGTTATTCCAATGGCTCGTGGATTTACTATTCCATAGACAGCGATGGTCGGTATAATACCGAAGCTAATACGACTGATGCCGGCAGGAAAACGAATGCGTATAATTTCTGGAACGAAGTCATTTATCCGGCAATTGAGGAAGGTGACAGGCAGGCGCTGGACGCAATTTTCGGGAGTAACAGTTTTATCGGATATGTATTGAAGATAGAATCAGATGGATGGCATATTGACGGAATTCTAAAAGAAGAACCACCGGTTTATGTGGTGGAACTGTATGAAGAGAGTAACAATCAGGCTCTTTTTGCAATTTCGGAAAGCGGGAATGGAGTTCCCTATACAAGGTTCAAGGAATATGTGGAACAAACTTTAGGTGCAGATCCCGGCAGTTATACATGGGTTACGGAAGGTGTGGACAACCTTGTGGTGAAATGCCAGAAAGACGGAGTGTGGTATCAGTCCACCATTACGCCGCGAAACAATGCGGCGGGGGATAGCTATACGGGATATCATGTATACCCGGAGAAGAACTCCTTTGCATACAGAACCGTGACAGAAAACATTTACTTTATCAGCCGCATGAAAATTAAGACAGAAGTATTATCCGGCAGTCTGACCATATCAAAAACCGTAGTGGGAAGTGCAGCGAACCCAAAGGAACACTTTACATTTACATTATATGCGCCGGATGCTGACGGGAATTACGCCGTGACCTATGCAGGAACAGACGGCTGTGCAGAGCCGTCGCAACATAGCGGAACTATTGCCTTCAAAAACCAGACAGCCACCTTAGCATTGAAGCATGGCGAATCCGCCACCATTCAGGGACTGACAGGTACGGTCACTGTAAAAGAAAGGAATGGGAATTATAAAACTTCCTATTCTATCAATGGCGGAGACAAGGAAACTTATACGGATACGACGGGAGCAGTTGTGAATGTTTCCGGCGTAGATGCAGCCGTAGTATTTACAAATGAGCTGGATGCACAGCCGGATACAGGAATCCATACTAATGCGGTGCCGGGGCTTCTGGCTGCGCTGGCAGCAATCGGCGCAGGGGCAGTGGTGCTGCCGTCATTGAAAAAGAGAGAGCGGGATAACGCATGAAGGAAAAGCGTATGAGCACAAACACAGGCAGAAAGGTTTCCGGAGGCGGGAAACAGAAAAAAAGGGCTTCCTCCCGGAAGACGGAAAAAATTCAGGATTGTACTCCACAGGAAGTTTCTTCTCTGGAAGATATCTCCCGGATGCTGGAAAAGCTGCAATTCAGAAAGCATTTCGGCGGAGTGGATGAACAGGACGTCTGGGAAAAAATCGGGTGTCTGGATGAAATGTACCGAAAGGTATTTTTTATTCAGGAACAAAAGTACCGTCTGCTGCTTGGAATGAAACGCCGGGAAAAAGGGATACATAAGGACGTATCCGGAGGAACCGGGGATGAATGAGCATATACGTTTGGATGAAACAGACAGTACGGCAAGGGCAATCCGGATGCGCCGGCAGAAAGTCCGGCTGAAAAAAATGCGCAGAGAAGACTTGAGAAAAGCAATCTTTCTGGTTGCATTTGTTGTCTTTTTACTCTGCAAAGTGTTTGGATGTTCCGTGATGTATGGAAGTTCCATGAGCCCGGCGCTGGAAAACGGAGATTTACTCTTCTATTACCGCCTACAGTCCGGATATGAAAACGGAGATGTGGTGGTGTATGAGGTAGACCATATTACATATGTGGGAAGAATCGCCGCCCTGCCGCAAGAGGCGGTAGAGATTACCGGAGACGGGCAATTGATAGTCAACGGTTATACGCAGGCAGACTTCAACAGCCAGGAGGCATATGAGCGGGGACCGAAAGCAGTTTCTTATCCACTGGAACTTTCAGAAAATGAGTATTTCGTTCTGGCGGATGATAAAACTTCCGTTGAGGACAGCCGGACTTATGGTGCCGTCTCAGAAAAGAATATCCGGGGAGTGGTCATTACCATTCTCCGCAGAAGGGAAATCTGACCATGATAATCTGTGATTTCCGGCGGAACCATTTTACAGGAAAAAGTTGGCAGGAAGCAGGATAAACGCCGAAGTCATTGTATTATAATGCCCGGTTTGCAGTAAGAAGTGAGCCAGGCGAAAAAATTCATATCAAAATAAGAAGAAAGGAAAATCTATGTGCAGCCTTTTTGGGATTTGTGCATACGAGGGTGAAGAAAATGAAAAAATTCACGAAAAAATGTATGGCAGCATTGCTGTCAGGAGCAATGTTATTTGGAATGTCTGTGAGTGTATTTGCGGAGGACAGTAAAACCATTTCTGTAACAGATGATGCAAGCAAAGTAGAGAAAATATGGAATGTGGCAGAAAACGGATTGTTCAATGATACAGAGTCGTTTAATTTCACATTGGCGTATACGGGTGCAGACGGGATTGGCACAAATGCTACAGCAGTACCGCAGTATGAGTATGACGATTTCGCAAGCAAGGTGGTAACGATTACAGACACTTGGAAAGCTGATGCGGGCAATGGTACATCTGCATCTTCAGAAATCGATTATACAACACTGTTTGATGGCATTACCTTTTCCGCACCGGGCTTATACCACTTTACATTAAGCGAGAATGTAGGAACTAACCCGAATATTTCCTATTCAGATGCCACTTATTACTTAGACGTTCAGGTGGTATGGGACGATGTTGTTGCCGGTACTTTGAAAATCGGCGGTATTGTAACAAAAAATAATCCGGATGCTACAAGTACAGAGGATGAAAAAGTGTCAAAAGCTGCATTTGTAAATAGTGCGGCAGATAGCGAAAGCCTTACAGTCAGCAAAGCAGTAGCCGGAAATTCTGCAAATAAAAATGACGAGTTTACATTTACTGTTAAGTTAGATGAGGATACAGCATCCGGCACCTATTCCACAAGCTTAGCAAATGTAACTGTAACAGCCGGACAGGCAACAACCTTTACATTGAAACATGGACAGAAATTTGTAATCAATAACCTTCCAATTGGTGCAGAATATACCATAATAGAGACAGATGCGAAGAATTATGATAAGACAGAAGTAGATGTAAATAATGGAGAGAAGACAGAGAATAAAGTGGCAGAATCAGAGATTGTTGATGGTACTAACACAGTAGCATATACGAACACTGATAATGCGGTTACTCCTACAGGAATCTTCCTTCAATATGCGCCATACGTCCTGCTTCTGGGTGCCGCAGTACTTGGATGTTTCGTATTCTTCCGCCGCAGAAGAGCATAAGGCAGCTCTGGAAGCAAGGGAGACAGGATGGAGCGGACGTCAGAATATTACATAACAAAGGGGTTCAGCATTCTGGTAAATGGCCTGGCAGCACTGTTGTTTCTGTGCTGTCTGGCGTATGCCGGGTATGCGCTGTGGGATAACTGGGCTGTGCTCCATGAGCCGGATGCAATGCGCGAAGAGCTCATCCAGTACAAGCCCACGGATACGGACAATCTGGAATACAGTTTCCGGCAGCTTTTAGCGATGAATCCGGATGTGTGTGCATGGATTACCATAGACAATACAAAGATTGATTATCCGGTTGTGCAGGGAAAGGATAACTTTGAATATTTGGATAAGAATGTGTTGGGAGAGGCTGCTGCATCCGGCAGTATTTTTCTGGACTGCCAGAACAGCAGGGAGTTCACGGATTTTTATTCGGTTTTGATGGGGCATCATATGCAGGGCGGTCAGATGTTTGGCGACATGGATAGGTTCACGGATGAAAAATTCTTTTCGGAAAATCATACCGGAACCTTGTATTTACCGGATAGGATATTGCAGCTTGAGATCACTGCGTTTCTGTCCGCAGATGCCTATGACAATTATCTGTACCGGACAGATTGGACCAGTAAAGAGAGCAGAAGGGAATTAATCTCCCATATCGCTCAGTGTGCCAGATACCAACGGGGCGGGACACTGACAGAAGAGGACCAAATCATCGCTCTATCCACCTGCTCTTCCGGCGCTACGAATGCCCGTCACCTGTTAATCTGCAAGGTGACCGGGGAGAGTGATGCAGAGGAGGGAGGCGAGGATTAGTTTTATGAATTACAGAAATGGAAAACAGATGTTAAAAAGGGCTCTGCGTCTGGGGATAGCAGTATTTGTACTGTTTTCTATGGTAATCGGAGTGTGGGCGGCGCCATCGGAGACGGTTTCTGCCAGAATTCCGGTCAATCAGAAGGTGGCGGGAACACAAAAGCCTTCCACGGCTGTCCGGTTTCGCATAGAAGCAGAAGAGAAAGGAATTCCCATGCCGGCAGAACAGGAAATTGCAGCAGAAAATACCGGAGGCGGTGTGTTTGAAATTCCATATACAGAGCCGGGAACCTACCGCTACCGTGTCAGCCAGATTACAGGCGGTGAAAAGAACTGGACCTATGATAAAACGGTGTATTCCGTGGAAGTCTATGTCCTCTGGAATGATACTATGACAGCGCTTACCCCGCATGTCATCTGTTACAATGAAGCAGGAGAAAAAACAGACCTTACGTTTCAAAATGGTTATCAGGGTCCGAAGGCTCAGACCATCGGGCAACTGGTGAAAACAGGGGATCAGTCAGAGGCAGGTGTATGGATGGCTGCGGCAGTGGCATCCTGTGCGGCAATCCTTGGATTGTATGCAAAAAGAAAGTCACAAAAAGAGTAGTGTAGACCTTGGTGGCTAAATCGTTGCTAGAAAAGCCTTGCAGGGATTCGTGCACGAAAGAGTGTGCAGGGTTTCTGCAAGGCTTTTGTCAGTTTTAAATATCTATTTACTTTTGAAAAAAGTTGAAAGGAACCCAAGGGCATTTCTCTGCAACTTCTTTATTATATTGTTCCAAATCTTTCATCTGGCTGACAACATGTGGAAGATTCAGAAGAGAAACTGTTTTTTCAATAATTTCAACACCTTCCCGTGCAAGCTTCTCACGGGATGCTTCGTCAGGAATCGCTGTTGTGCTCATGTGGTCTTCTTTTTCACCAAAGTAATATCCGATGGAAGCACTCTGGTAAGCCAGTCCGAAGATATCATCAAATTTTTTGCAGGACTGAGGTTTCTTATGTTCGTATTCTGTCGTGAGCGGAACATCTTCAAGGCGGTTCATGATCTTGTATGCACCGACTGTGATTGCATGGAAGTTGTCCATGGATTTGAAGAGATCGGCAGCATTTTTTAACATTTGCATTGTCAGATCCATGTAGAGGATTGGGACCCCTGTCTCATCGAAAAAGTCGCGAACCATCGGGCTGCATGTCATATGAGCCGGTCCGTGGAAACTGATGTAAATCTGGCGTTTGAATCCGAGACGGAGCAGGTTTTTTGCGATAGCTGTCAGATAATTGATTCCTTCGCGGATACTTACTTGTACAGTGCCGCGCCCGCTTGCTGTCGCACCGGCGTAAAAGTATGGAAGTCCGGTGAGGGCAAGACCGTCGCAGCTTTCTGCCATTTTAAGAGCATAGGCATCACTAATCGTTGTCTCAGAATCCAGCGGGAAACCACCGTGCATTTCTACGGTACCTACCGGAACGATGATAATGTTATTCCGGGATAAATATTCTTCTACTTCGCTATTTAACATCTTTGGTAATATTCTTGTACGCATATCTGTATCCTCCATTTCTAATTCAGCCCAAAGACCGAGGCTGCATTTTGATAAGCGATTTTTTGATAAGTCTCTTCTTTTAATTTACCACATTGATACATTTTCTCCAACCATTTTCCAAGTGGAAATTCCATATCAACATTTACCATGTCGGTGGCAAACATCAAGCGGTCAAAGTATGTTTCAAGAAAGTCTAATCCAAAATCTTCATCGCGCATGATTGCACAGCCACCGCTGTTGGCAGAAAGATCTCCGTAGAGATTCGGGTAAGTATCGAAGAGATACGACAGTCTGCCTCCCGGTGTAACTTTTCCTTTTCCCCATTTCATCCGGGCGCTAAGACTGTTTGCGGCATCGCCGCTTATCTCATGCCAGAATGGCTGGCTGTGACCGATGAATTTGAGGTTTGGATATTTTTTCAGGTTTTCCTCTAAAAGAGGAAGTCCGGCGTAATCGACGATTCCGTACTGGTAACCGACTTCCGGACTCATGTGAAATAATACTGGAAGAGAGAGCTGCTCGGCTGCCGCAAAGATTTCCTGAATGAGAGGATCATCCATGCGCCTGTTAATCATCAACTCTCCGATGCCGACAGCCCCTTGTTTTTTGTATGTTTTCAGACGTTTTAATACGTTCCCGGAAACATCATCAAGATTACACATCCAGAAATAGGTCTCAGGGAAACATCCGGCAATCTGCCGGCATTCTTCATTACTTCCGAAAGAAATAGAAGAATGTCCTTCTCCGGAGGACATCAGAATCCCCTTTTCAATCCCAAGCTCATGCAGATGAGGGAGCATATTTTCTGCGCTGGATACAAACATCTGCTCTGTTTTCGGGTGTTGTTCTAGTGTGAGGTGAAGATGAATATCAGTCTTCTTCATAAACGATTACCCTCTTTCCTTAGCTTTTCTTCTTTCGGCTAGTTCCGCATACATCTGATTTGTCTGTTTGTGGTTCAAATTGAAGATCAGCCCGATACCGATTAATTCAAGGATGCAGGTAACAACAGGGATTAGTGTTACTAGGTTGTAGATTCCATCCACTGTAGATGCGGACTGCACAACGTTTGTACCGGAAACAAATCCAATGGCGCTAAGGCAGAAGGAGATACCAGAAGAAGCAATGGTAGAACCAATCTTACGGCTGAATGTATAAATAGAATATATCGAACCATCACTTCTTTCGTGTAATTTCCATTCACTGTAATCGAGGCAGTCTGTAACTAATGCCCAAATCAACATTGAGAAAAATCCCTGACCGATCAAGGCTAAAAGATTTAAGGCAGTAAATACATAAACATTCTGGATTTTGATTACAAATGTAATGAGACTAAAAATAGTACTACTAAAAATACCGGCTATCAATGTAATTTTTTTGCCAAATTTCTGTACGAGCTTCGGCACAAGTGGAAAACAGATTAGTGTCATTGGAAGACTGGCAAGACTTAGGACGGTCATGGCAGAAGTATTGTGATAGTATTCCTTGAATAGATAGCTTCGTACCTGCCCGGAACCCGTGATGAAAAGCATACTTCCAACAGTAGCGACCATAACGCCGATGAGAGGACGGTTTTTCACAACGGCTTTTAAAACATTTTTATAGTTGAATTTTTCTGTTTCACTTTTTGGAGTTTCTCGGACACGTTCCAGAGTTAAGCGTATTAAAAGTATATAGCTGATGATACAGCAAACACCAAAGATAACCGCAAGCAGTGTAAATCGTTCTGGTATAATGTCGCTGTTTTTATCAAAACAGATAACAGGAACAAAAGAAAGTGCAACCATTCCAACTAATGTTCCACCGATACTTCTTGCTCTGGAAAGCTTACTACGATCAATCGGATCAGTGCTGACAACACTTGCCATCGCTCCGAAAGGCATGGAGGTTCCTGTGTAACTCATTCCATAGAGTACGTAAGCAAATGCAACATAGGCATGAAGAGCTACGCCTTTTAGTGGAACGTTAAAAAAGCAAAGAATACCAGAAAGGGCAAGTGGTACCATGAAAATCTTAATCCAAGGTTTGAATCTGTCGCCGGATTTTCCAATCATCCAACGATCCGGGAAAGAACCCATGATTGGATCGTTAATGGCATCCCAAAGTCTTGCAACGAGGAACAAAGATCCCATCCATGCAGGACTGATTCCAAGTACATAGGTGCAGAATGTCAGAAAGTAAGCATCAACAAATAAGTTAACAAAACTTCCTGCCATATCGCCGAACACGTAGCCCAATTCATCTTTTCGACCAAAAGGTCTTATTTTTTTCTCTGTCATAATTTTTCTCCTTTTGTGTAGTTTAGTCTTACTTATATGCATGTGTATAGGAGCATGTTTGAAAAAGTAATCTGTTTCAAACATACTTGTTTCTATGTATATTATCATAATAGTTTGAAATTGCAATTTAAATTGCATAATTGGCATAAAACATTGCAAAAATAACATGATTTTTAGTATAATGGAAAAGAGAAAAATAAAATTTGTGAAAATGTTTTAAATTTGAAGAGGTGATTTTGTGAAACTTAACCAATTGAAATATTCTACCTATGAAGAGATAAAAAATAAGCAGTATGAAAAATTAAGGGAGATTACGGGAGAGAAATTCAATCTTCTTTTTAAAGAAAGCGGTCAGTTTATCGGATACCAGGAAATGGAGATGGACAGCAAATACCTGGAGCTGCATGAGGATATCAGCTATATGAAGGATAGCGTCTCTTTACACAGTCATATTTTTTACGAAATTTTATTCTGCAGAAGAGGAAATATCCAGTATTTAATTGGAGATATGCGTTATCAGCTGCGTCCATATGATATTATATTTATTCCGCCGGGAGCCAGCCACCGACCGCTGTTTGGGGAACAGCTTACAGAGCCGTATCTGAGAACTGCACTCTGGGTCAATGCGGATTACTGGAAAACATGCAGTGCCCAGTTAAAGGAGTTGGAGTGGAAAAATGCCAAGAGTGAACGATGGAAATCACATGTCATACGCACGACAGGAACGATATTGTACCAGTTCCAAAAAATATTTGATGAACTGCTGCAGGAGGAAAAAGAAAAAAAGCCTGGCTCAGAACTATTCTGCCGGGGACTGTTTTTGCAGCTGCTCTGTCTTTTGTACCGGAACTGGAATGATCAGGAGATGACGGAACTGAAGACGGAGAAAGCGGTGTTGCTTGATGAAATCATCGGTTATATCGAGAAACACTTTGCGGAAGAGATTAGTTTAAAGTCGGTTGCATCCCATTTTTTGATCAGTGAATCAGCGATAAGTCAGCTATTCAAAAAGCAGATGGATGTAAGTTTTTATAAGATCGTAACACAGCGCCGTCTGATTGAGGCGAAAAAATTAATTGTGGATGATGTAATGTTAAAAAGTATTCCAGAGTTATGTGGTTTCTCTGATTATTCCGTTTTTTACAAAGCATTTGTAAAAGAATATGGAATTTCGCCAAAGGAGTTCCGGGCGATGGTGATGTAAAGAAAGTTATGGGATTGGATAATGTCAATGCGCTTTTTTGTATAGTTTGAAGGGTATAACTAGATGTCATCATTCAAATAATATTTCCAAGATTATGATATATAACAATAAATGTGCTGTATGAAGTGCTTAAAATAGTGCCGCAATAGAAATAGAATAAGGAGAGAATGAACAACAATATGGCAGTTGGTAAAATGACCCCTATTGCCCGCAGGGAACTTAGACTGGCACAGGCATGGACTCAGTTTCCACCGGGGTGATGGCATTTGCGTTCATTGCCTGCACCTGCGGAGTTCTTTCAGTTCAGGCTGCCGCACTGTCTGCGTTTCCGGTATAGCCACATTCATGCCTTCTTATTTTGCTTGAGCTCCCTCCGGTAACTGCTTGGTGACATGCCGACCTGCTGGCGGAATATTCTGGAAAAGTAATTCAAATCATTAATTCCGCATGCCTCAGCAATATTCTGAACAGGCAGGGAACTCGTATTGAGCAGGTAAATCGCATTCCTGACACGTTTCTGATTGACGTAAGTCGTAAGGCTAACGCCAGTCTCTTTTTTAAACATAGCAGAAAGATAATTTTTATTCAAAGAAAAATGTTCTGCAATCGCCTGTAACCCTAAATCTTCTGTGAGATTGAAACTAATGTACATAATAATTTTCCGGATAGTCGGCGAATAGTCTTTCAGTGAATACCCGCGTACAAGCAGACAATATTTATGAGGAATCTCCCGATACAGGTTATTTAGTTCCTTCAAATTAGCAGCATACTCGATTCTGGCAGTGTATTTATTAGTCTGTGTATCCAGATAAATTGGATGGACGCCGCCGTACTGCGCTGCCTTCCGGCAAATGGTGTTAAAAATCAGCAGGTTGTTTTTCTGGTCACGCAGTGAATTGGGAAACCGCTGTTTGATTTCAGAAAGGTTCAGATGCTGCTGTATCTGCTCAATGCTTTTAAGGTCACCATCGCTGATAAATTTCATCAGTGAATCCTCACTCTCATATTTTTGCTCCATATAAGTCAGAGACTGTGTGGTGGGGGATTCGACGGATGCAGTAAACGGCGGTGCCGAATCACTCGGATTTGTAAGATGGGGCATGGAGAGCAGTTCATCGCCCCAAAGCTCCCGCGCCAGTGTAAATACAAGGCTGTCCAGCCCATGCTTTTCATTTATGACCGGAAGTGAAAAATAATATTGCTGCATGAAATCCCAATGACTTTCCGGAAGATTAATCTGGTGACATAGATTAAAAATATAGCTGTTGGTAAACGGTGTGTAGGAAAACGGCCCGATGATAAGGACGGATGCGGGCTCGGTATCGGGAAGATTTAAAAAAATATATTCACATCCAAACCGGTCTGTAAATTGAAAAAGTGTATAAGTTTCACAGGCTGTCCTAAGATTCTGTGAGAGCTTTTGGAAAAAACTGTCATATTCTTCTCCTGTATTGTAAATGGTCTTGCGTAATCCGCAGTCAAAATTTTCATCCAATTGAAACGGAAACGTATGGATTTTGGATTCTACCCGTGCAGCTTTTAAGACAGAGCGGCTAAAGGCTATTAGTGGATTGCACATATCAATTACTCCTTTTCGTATTTAATTCGCATATTATAGCATAATATTCACCCTAAAAAAAGTAAAAGTAAAAATAATACTAATATCGATAAAAATAGTGATAACGGATTCTCCCTGTGGCAGATATAGTATAAGCAACATTAAAAAAGCAAGAAGGAGGGTTTGTTATGTTAGACTCAGTTTGTATTTCCGGATTTGCGGATGAAATCAGCCCGGATTTTGAGAAACAGCTTCAGACCGTAACGAAATTGGGAATGCATTATATTTCCCTGCGCTCTGCAAATAAAAAAGGAATTGCAGATTATACGGTGCAGGAAGTGCAGGAAGATCTGATGCCTGTTCTGGAGAAATATCAGGTCAGGGTTTCTTCTATCGGCTCACCGATTGGTAAAGTCGGTGTGGAAGATGAGGAGGGATTTGAAAAGCAGAAAGTACAATTGGAAGAATTATGTAAAATATGTAATCTGCTGGACTGCAGATACATCCGGATGTTTAGTTTCTTTATTCCGGAGGGAAAAGATGCAGATGCGTACCGGAATGTTGTAATTTCAAAGCTGAAACAGTTTTTGGAACTTGCAAAACAGTACGATGTCATCCTGATTCATGAAAACGAGAAAGAGATTTACGGAGATACGAAAGAACGCTGCAAGGTGTTGTTCGAAGAAATTGCGGATTCCCATTTTCAGGCGGCGTTTGATTTTGCAAACTTCGTACAATGTGGAGAGGACACAGAGGCGTGCTGGGATATGCTGCAGCCTTATGTTGCATATATCCATATCAAGGACGCCGTGTCAACGGATAATGAAAATGTTGTTTGCGGAACCGGAGAAGGAAAAATAGAGACGCTTCTGGACCGTGCGATTAACAAGGAAGGCTATTCTGGTTTCCTGACATTGGAACCGCATCTGGTTCTCTTTGATTCACTGGCTTCTCTGGAAACGACAGAGGCTGAAAACATCATCAAAGAAAACAAAGCGAAAGACGGTGCGGAAGGATATGCGATGCAATACCATGCGTTGTGTGAAATCCTGAAAAATATTCAACAAAAGTAAAAAACGAAAGACATACGAAAAAGAAAAGTAAAATGGGAAGAAAAATGGAGGAGAGAACACGATGAGTAAAGTTCGTTTTGGAATTATTGGAGTAGGAGCACAAGGAGGAGCGTATGCCGGATTTCTGACAGGAAAAGCCGGATTCCCGGGAATGCCGGCGCCGGAATGCCCGCCGCACTGTGAGCTGGGAGCACTTTGTGATATCGACCCGGAGAAGGAAAAAATGTGCGGAGAGAAATATCCTGAATATCCGTTCTATAAGGATTGGAAAGAAATGGTAGCATCCGGTGATGTGGATGCAGTAATCACAACGGTTCCTCATTATCTGCATCCGGAGATTGCTATTTACTGTCTGGAGCATGGTATGAATGTTCTGGTGGAGAAACCGGCCGGTGTTTATGCAAAAGCTGTCCGTGAGATGAATGAATGTGCGGACAAACATCCGGATGTTGCATTTGGTATTATGTTCAATCAGCGTACCAACAAATTGTATCAGAAAATCAAGGAAATTATATCATCGGGAGAAATGGGAGAAATCCGCCGTTCTAATTGGATTATTAACTCATGGTGGCGTCCGGACAGTTATTATGCGCAGAGTGAGTGGCGTGCAACATGGGGAGGCGAGGGCGGCGGTGTGCTGGTCAATCAGGCTCCTCATCAGTTAGATTTATGGCAGTGGATTTGTGGAATCCCAAGCAAGGTATATGCAAAATGCCTCTATGGATGTCACCGCGACATTGCAGTAGAAAATGATGTGACGATTGTTACAGAATATCCGAATGGAGCAACAGGAAGTTTTATCACCTGTACGCATGACCCAATCGGGACAGACCGTCTTGAGATTGACCTTGACGGCGGCAAGATTGTGGTAGACGGCAGCAAGACTGCGACGGTATACCGCCTGAAAAAAGATGAGAATGAAATGAATGAGACCATGAGTATGATGGATGTGGCAAAGCTGACCATGGGAAATGCCTCAGGCGCTGATGGTATGTATACAGTAGAAACATTTGAAAATACAGACGGATGGGGAAAACAGCACACTACTGTAATGGAGAATTTCGCACAGCATATTCTGGAAGGAACACCGCTGCTGGCGCCGGGCTCTGACGGAATCAATGGCGTCAATCTTGCGAATGCGACGCAGTTGTCTTCCTGGCTTGGCAAAGAGGTAGATAATCCGGTGGACGAGGAGCTGTATCTGAGTGAGTTAAATAAGAAGATTGCCGCAGAAGGAAAATTCCAGACTCGCTAGTACATCGTAAACGAAATAAGTGCACCATCTGAAATCCGGACCTGAAAAAAGCCGGGTTCATTTGGAAACGGGGTAGCAGCAAGGCATCAGGCATAAGGGGGAATAGAAGATGAAAAAAGCGGCAGTGATCGGTATGGGAGATATTTCAGCCATACATATTGCGGCGATTCAGGCTGACCCGGAGATTATACTGACAGCGGTTTGTGACATGGATGAAAATGCAGGTGTGAGGGCGCCGGAAGGAGTTCCGTTTTACACCGATTACCGGCAGATGATAGCAGGTGTGAAACCAGATGTGGTACATATCTGTCTGCCCCATTATTTACATGTTCCGGTATCGGAGTATGCAGCGGATATGGGGATTCACGTATTCTGCGAAAAACCAGTGGCACTGAACACCACACAGGCAGAAGAATTTGCGGCATTTGAAGCAGCCCATCCGGAGGTGCATATCGGGATTTGTCTGCAAAACCGGTTTAATGAATCCGTGGAGATGCTGAAGGAGCTTCTTGACAGTGGAACGTACGGACGTATCACAGGCCTGAAAGGAATTGTGCCGTGGGCGCGCCCGAAATCCTACTACGATGCCAAACCGTGGCGGGGCATCTGGAAGTATGCGGGCGGCGGCTGCATGATTAACCAGTCCGTACACACGCTGGATTTGCTGTATTATCTCGGCGGTCCGATTCAGCGTATCAAAGCTTTTGTAAGCCAACTGTTGGACTATGGCATTGAAGTGGAGGACAGCGTGTCGGCAAGGCTGACATTTGCAAATGATGCGAAAGGGCTTTTTCTGGCAACCAATGCAAATTATAAAAATGAAAGTGTTCAGATTTCTGTACAGACGGAACGGGCGGAATTTGCCATTATTGAGAATGTACTGTATCGTCTGGACGGGGAAGGCGGCAAAGAATGTCTGGCTGAGGATGCAAAGCTTCCGGGCGCAAAATTCTATTACGGTGCCAGCCATAAAAAGCTGATTGGAAAGTTCTATCAGGCAATTGAGCAGAATACGCAGGACTATCTTCATGTAAAAGATGCAGTCATGAGTATCCGGCTGATTGATGCGATTCAGGAGTCGGGACATACAGGACGCTCGGTGACACTGTGAAGTACAGTAAAAGATACCTTCAGTGGATAAAGGGCGTGTTGTCTGACGTCCACTGAGGGGAAGCAGTTAAATAATATTGGAAAGAAAAGATAGGAGATATAAGGCATGAAAAAAGGATTGATTGGTATTCAGATGAGTACGATTAAGGACAAAGTTGAGGAATTAGGAGCTTATGGTACATTGAAGGCATGTGCAGAATTAGGGTATCATTGTGTGGAAGTCAGTCAGATACCAATGACTCCGGAAAATGTAGCCGGCATGAAAAAAGCAAGTGAAGAATTCGGTATCAAAATTGCAGCCTGCTCTGCAGCATTAGAGCCGATGATGCCGGGAATGCCGGGAGAGTATCTGGTCAGCGATTTTGATAAGATTGTTGCAGACTGTAAAGAGCTGAACTGTGATATGCTGCGAATCGGAATGCTTCCAATGACTTGTATGGGAAGCCGCGAAAAAGCACTTGACTTTGTAAAACGTGCAGATGAGATGGCTGCAAGATTGAAAGAAGAAGGAATCGACCTTTATTACCACAACCATCATGTGGAATTTGTGAAGTACGACGGGGAATATCTGTTGGATATTATCAAAAATACTACAAAACACATGGGCTTTGAGCTGGATATCCACTGGATTCAGAGAGGCGGAGAGGATCCGGTAGAATTTATCAAAAAATATAACGGCCGTATCAGGCTACTGCATCTGAAGGATTACCGTATCGGGGAAGTGAAGATGCCGGAAGGAGATTTTGACGTACAGAAATTTATGGCTGCATTCAATGACATTGTGGAATTCGCAGAGGTAGGGGAAGGAAGCCTGCCGGTTAAGGAATGTATCAAAGCAGGATTAGAAGGCGGAAGTGAGTATTTCCTGATTGAGCAGGATACAACTTATGGAAGGGATCCTTTTGAAAGTCTGAAAATAAGTCGCGATCATTTAATCAAACTTGGATATGGGGATTGGTTTGAATGATAAAATTCTTTGATTTTAAAAACTGAATATAGAGGAAGTATTTGCGAAGCACAGTAATTTATCTCCCAACCGTAACCAAAGAGATGTTTCGCGAATACCTGAAATCTAGAAAGAGCAAAGGAGAAAACGCTATGGGGGAAACAAGAAAGACTCATGAGAATTCAATTCACAGAGCAAAAACATGGGAAATTGCATTTTACGCATTGAACAATACGTCAACAAATATTTATGCGATGATATTTATGTACATCACTTATTTCCTGACGGGTATCGTTGGGGTAGGGGTTGTTCTTGCAGGAACAATTACGACAGTGATGCGTATGTGGGATGGCGTGACGGACCCGTTCATCGGGTATATTATTGATAAAACTAACACAAAATTTGGAAAGAACCGTCCGTTTATTTTAATCGGAAACCTGATTTTGCTTGTGACCAGTTTTATCATTTACTGGGTGACTCCGGTCATTCCAAAGTTCGTGAGATTTCCATTTTATATTGTGATGTATATGCTGTATATTATCGGATATACCTGTCAGTGTGTGGTAACAAAATCCGCACAGACATGTCTTACCAATGACCCGGCACAGAGACCGATTTTTACGATGTTTGATGTCGTATTTGGTACGATATTGTTTGCAGTCATCCCGGTCATCGTGACGAATGTCCTGATTCCGATGTATGGCGGAAATGCAGCGTTTACAAATCCTGCATTTTTCAAGGGGCTTTGGAAAGTATTTGCACCGCTTTCACTTTTGCTGGCTGTCCTTGCCATAATAGGACTGAGAAGAAAAGACCGGCTTGAGTATTATGGAACAGGTGTGGTACAGCGGATTACGTTCAAGGATTACTGGGAAGTACTCCGTAAGAACAGAGCAATCCAGATGCTTGTTGTTTCTGCATCTTCCGATAAACTGTCTACAAGTATGAAGTCAAATTCTATTATTTTTGTCATGCTGTTTGGTATCATCTGCGGAAATTATTCGCTGTATGGAAGTTTTAGTGCAGTGACAAGTATTCCGAACGTAATCGTTACCTTGATCTTAATGAATTTTATTGCACGCAGGATGGGGCAGAAATCTGCAATGTTGGTAGGAACATGGGGGGGTATTATCTCGGCAGCAGGTCTTTTCTTACTGATGTTGTTGGGAGAGCCGACGACATTAAGCTTTACGCACCTTAACCTGTTCTCTGTTATCTTTATTGTACTGAATGTGGTTATGGCAGGATTTTCCGGGGTGGCAGGAAACATTGTGATTCCAATGACAGCAGACTGCGCAGATTATGAAGTATACCGTTCCGGGAAATATGTACCGGGGCTGATGGGAACATTATTTAGTTTTGTGGATAAGATGATTTCCTCACTTGCGGGAACATTCGTATCACTGATGATTGCGGCAATCGGGTTCAAGAGTACACAGCCTACCCCGGATACGCCATACAGCACGGGTATTTTCTGGGTGACAATGGCATGTTTCCTCGGTGCACCGCTGACTGGATGGATTATGAATCTGATTGCATTGAAATTCTATCCGCTGACAAAAGAAAAGATGGAGGAAATTCAGGATAAGATTGCAGAAATTAAGGCGGAAGCAATGCGGGCGAATGCCGGACAATAGATGAAAGGGGCAGGGAAAAGATGAGAAAATCCCAAAATACAAAAGTAGTAGAACGCATTGATTTTACAAAGCTGGCGCTGCTGGAGGATGAACTTCATGAAGTGGAAGAGCAGTATGGAAAAGAAAAACCACTGAAACTTTGGCAGCGTCTTGGGGACTGGTATTTTGACTGGCGTGAAAACCGCCAGCGGCATCAGGTGAACCGCAGAACCTATATTCTGCTGACGATATTTCTGGGATGGGCAGGAATTCATCGGTTCTACGAGAAACGTTGGGGTTTGGGGCTTTTCTATCTTGCTCTTTGCTGGAGTGGATTTCCGGTTGCCCTTGCGATAGTAGACCTGATAATTGCGCTGCCAATGAAGGCAGATGAGGGCGGCTATATCTTAATATAATGATGTTGGGGGCAAAGGGGATTTTGCCCCTGACATCTTATGATTGAAAATTTTACGGGAAGAGGGTGACTTTTCAGATATGAAGGAAACGATACAAATTCATGCGGACGGATTGAAAAAAATCAGAGATATTAATGAAAGGTTCGTGTCCTATAATATTGAGATGACTGAAGTGACAGGCGGGACATTCTGGCGGGCGTATACTCCGGAGCAGATTGCAGGAACCAAAGAATTCCCACCGGTAAAAGACTTTACGGAACTGGCAGAATTGATGCAAGTCTATCCGCCGATTGATTTATATGAGGAGAAAATACGGAGATTTGCAAAAGCTCTTGGAAAGGTATATATTCGTGTCAGCGGGAGCTGGGCGACGGACACCTATTATGATTTTGACGGGCATACCAATGGTGTTGCGCCACAAGGTTATAAATCTGTGCTTACAAAGGAACAATGGAATGGGGTATTGGACTTCATAAAGGCAGTGGATGCAAAGCTTCTGGTTTCGGTGTCGAATTGTGCCGGAGACCATGCAGACGGCAAACCGTGGACGCCGGAGCAGGCAAAAATATTATTTGATTATAGCAAGGAATATGGTGTTCCGATTTCAGCAGCGGAATTTATGAATGAACCGAATGTACTGCCAATGTCCCCTCCGGCAGAGGGATACGGGGGTGCAGAGTTTGGACGGGATCAGGATACTTTTTTCCGCTTTATCCGTGAAAATTATCCGGAAGTACTGCTCGTAGGCCCGTGTGCGTGTGCAGATTCTTTTGACGGCGGAGAACAGGCAATGATGAAAACGCTTCAGTCGATTCCTACGGAAGAATTGTTATCCTATTGTAAAGAAGATGCAGATGTATTTAGTTACCACTGTTACGCAGGAATATCGGAGCGCGGTGCATCGCTAGGCGGGCACTGGAATGCGGAAGATGCACTTAGTGAGAGGTATCTGAAGGTGGCGTCAGATGCTGCTGAAAATTATGCACGAATCCGTGATAAATATTATCCGGGCGTACCGATGTGGGTAACGGAATCGGCGGATGCCGGACTGGGTGGAAATACGTGGGGTTCAACCTATATGGATGTTATTCGTTATGCAGACGAATTGGGAAGATTTGCGGCCATTACGGATGGTATCATTTTCCATAATACACTTGCGTCTTCTGATTATGGTTTGTTGGAGCATGCAACACATTCTCCAAGACCGATTTACTGGCTGATATATTTGTGGAATCAGTTAGTAGGTACAGAGGTCTATGATTCCGGAGAGAAAGTCCGCGAGGGAGCTCATGTTTATGTACATTCCAGAAAAGATGGCGAGCCGGGATATACTTATGTGATTATTAATAACTCCAAAACGGATGTCACAACGGCGGAACTTCCGGCGGATGGAGAATTGTACCTGCTGGATGCACAGAAACTCCGTTCACAGGAATTGCGTGTAAATGGAGAGGTTCTGAAACCAATTGAGGGAGGCAATCTCCCGGCAATCTCACCAAGACTGGCATCAAAAGGCACGATAGAAATACCGCCTGCATCCGTAGCCTTTTTAATTGTGTAAGAAGTCGCCGTATCCACTGATAAGAAGTCGCCGTATCCACTGATAAGAAATTGCCGTATCCGCTGATAAGAAATTGCCGTATCCACTGATAAGAAATTGCTGTATCCGCTGATAGGGAATCGTTACCTTCCATTGTACGCGGAGGGTAACGATGTATAAGGGATTGGAAAGTTATATATGGACAGTAGAAACCGTAATGATTGAACGTTTTCTACTGTTTTTTATTGTGTTTTTGAAATGTAGACGTTGGCAGTAGATTAGATGGAAAGGCAGACTAAACTGAGATGAAAAAGTAAGTTACAGATTTGTCGAATGATGGTATAATAACAGTGATTATAAAGGATATATTAGTATTGGAGGAGAAATGAAACAATCAGCACTGTTTTTTGATATTGACGGGACAATCCTGTCAGAGATAACGAAGAAGATTCCGGATAGTGCATTGGCGGCAATGAGCAAAGCGAAAGAAAATGGACATCGGATGTATATTAACACGGGAAGAACTTATTGTAACATTCCGGCGGAACTGCGTAGATTTGATTTTGATGGCTATCTGTGTGGCTGTGGCTCATATCTTGTCTGCCGGGATGAAGTTGTATTGGAAAGCCATATCGGAATGAAACGCGGACAGGATATTATTGACAAGATGTATGAATGTCGTCTGGACGGCATACTGGAAGGAACAGAGGATGCATATTTTCCGGCAGGAATTTCCAGATTTGAAAAACTGGAAAGCTCCAGAAGGTATTTTAAGCTGAAAGGGTGTTATTCGGCAAATTAAACGC
>DCKD01000005.1 GCA_002320245.1 Lachnospiraceae bacterium UBA1683 | reverse complement strand
AAAGGAGTAAGTGTCGAAGACCCGCCCCAACGAGGCCCTATGATTCATATTTAAGGTAATGCTTTCACAAAACTATCCTTCTTTCTTGAAATTCATTTAACCTGTGGTATAATAAAGTAATTAGAAGAGAAAGAGGCGAAAGATTATGATATTAGTTGACAAAGACATAAAAAAACGTGCAGATGCAATTTTCGCAGACGGATGTTATGATGAGTCAAATGTTACGGCAATATCCTATGATCTTCATATACAGGGGATTATCGACAACGGAGAATTGACAGAATCTTATGTCTTGAGACCGAACGAGGTTGTATTTGTTAAGACTATGGAAAAGATACATATGCCAAATGACTTAATGGGGAGAATCGGCGAGAAAAATTCAAGAATGAGACAGGGATTATGTGTCGCCGGACCTCATTATTATCCTGGACATACAACTTATATGTATCTCCGAATCCAAAATATAACGGCAAGTACAATAAAAATCAAAAAACATGACAAAATTGCACAGATTTTTTTCGAGGAGCTGAGCGGAGAACCGGAGAAAAATTACGAACAGCAGGTGAATGCGTCGTTTAATGATGAGGAACAATACCGCGGACTTTCGAAATACAAAGATGAATATGAAGAACGGATGGACAAATTGAAAGATACGAATCGGGATTTGGATGAAAGAATTAATCATCTATATGCGAACATTCTGACAATAATGGGGATTTTTGTATCTGTATTTTCTCTGATAACGGTTAATTTTACAAGCATCAGTAAGAATCATTTGAGTAAGGAATATATTGTTCCGATGAATTTATCACTCGGAATAGTTCTTGCCCTTTTCATGGGATTGATACTGCTCTTTGTTAATAAAGAGGTTAATAAAAAACTATTTGTGACATATGTGGCAATGATGATTGTGTTAACGATTATTTTATTTATTGTGTTTTAATGAGCAGAGCAATATGAGACCTTAAATGGGCTTGCATATGCTGCAATTTCTAATCATGGAAGTGAATTACGCCAAGTACACCGGCTAAAATATAGTCGGTGTACTATTTAAAATTTTAAAATATTATCACTGTAGCCCACAAAGAAAGTGGCATACACACAATATTACTCTATTTATGCAGCGTGACAGGTTATCACTCATTTTGCCGAGGATGTATTGCCGTCACTCCATGATAACTCCAAATCATATTTTGTATGGTATGCATAAATTGCCGCGCCGATTGCAGGCGCTAAAGAGCCATAAGAAGATATTAAGGTTTTACAGTCTGTCCGGCTGTATTTAATGGAACTTTCGTCACGCTCAATATCTATATAATTTTCCAAAAGATCCATAAATTTATAAAATTTTCCGGTAAATATAATCAGTTCTATGTTCAGAAGACTTGTCAGCGTATTAATCATATTTCCCAAATATTTTCCGAGAAGTCTTGCCTTTTGGGGATTTTTTATTAAATACTCCCGCAGTTCATCAGAACTTAACTCGCAAAATTCTTTCGCAGATTGTTCAAAACAAAAAGAACGTATCTTGTAATCATAGCAATCATTACTTCCACAGGTGCAGCAAGCATCAATTTTTCCGTTCCTGATTAAACGCTCATGGGTTTCCATATCCGCTTCCGACTCAAAGACAGGAGCCTTGGTGTGGCCAACCTCTCCTGCATAACCATGTATCCCGCTGTAAAGACGCCCAAGATAAAAACCTGCGCCACAACCTACACCGAGGTATAGCGAAATGATATTCTCTTTCTGGCTACCGAATTTTCTACAGCCGAAAGATTTTTTCCCAGGCCTTTTGCAAAACGGGCAATCTCTTTTAAGTTTGAGTTTTTGTATTTCTCAATGAAGAGATAGAGCAGTGGCATATTTTTACGCTGATATATTTCCCGGAATTCACGTATACAGGCAAGCATTTCCTTTAGTTGAGGGTAGTTATCCATTAAATATGCTTTATGCATTGCTGCGATTTCTGTGTTCATCCACAGGAAACGAAACACTTCGTTTCTTGACAAATGATCATACCCCTGGAGTTTCTTTTTCTTCTGGACTGATTCTGCTGAGATGCTTCTATACACTGCGATATCTATATGAAACCGCTCTATAATTTTATTCATGTAGTCATAAGCCGCTGTCTGTCCGCCCTGATAGCCTTTCGTGAGCAAATGGCGGTAGACGTCTTTTCTGCTGTGACTTTGATTACATCCGCAAAAAATTTTTGCGAAATGGAGTCAACAAGAAACTTTTGTGGGTGGAATACTGCAAGGAATGCCGTATGAACGGTGATAATCCGCTGATGTATTCCCAATTCTGCTATTACATCCAAAAGGATGAAGAAAAACGCAGAGCAACCATGTACATCCCAAGGAAATCTGGTGAACAGATTGAGGTGGACTGGTCAGGGGATTCTGCCCATCTCATTGATCCCGACACTGGAGAAAGCACGGATGTATGGTTCTTGTAGGCATCCTTACCTACAGTCAGTATGTTTTTGTCAAAGCATACATGAATAAAAAATCAAACAACTGAATTAAAGCACACATTCAGATATTTGAATTCTTTGGTGGTGTTACACCAATGCTTATTCCGGATAACTGCACTACCGCAGTAAATCATTCGAAAAGCGACTGGTATACAACAACACTGAACACAACTTATCATGAGATGGCAGAGCATTATAACGTTGCCATTGTTCCGGCAAGAGTCCGGAAACCCAAGGATGAATCTGCTGTTGAAGGTTTCGTTGGAAAGATATACACATGGATAACAGCGGCTCTTCGTAATGAACAGTTTTTCTCGTTGTCAGAATTAAATACTGCAATTCGAGAAAAACTGGATGCCTACAATGCAAGAAATTTTCAAAGGAAAGAATGCAGCAGGCCCAGTATATTTCTTGGGGAAGAAAAGCCATTACTGGCACTGTTGCCTGCTACACCTTTCGAACTGACAGAATGGAAACAAGCCGCAGTCCAGTTCAATTATCACATCACTGTAGACAAGATTTACTACTCCGTGCCTTATCAGTATATCAAAGATAAGGTCGATGTGCATCCACTATACACCCAAGCATGGCAGTTGGCTTGATATTGTAGAAATAGAACTTAATGTGATGACCAGACAGTGTTTGTCACGAAGAATTGGAAACATTGACAAACTTCGTGAAGAATTATCTGTATGGGAGACCGAACGCAATACAGTTGTAGCAAAGGTTAATTGGCAGTTCAGAACCACCGATGCCAGAGTGAAGTTGAGTTCATTGTACCCTAAGTTTATAACAGCTTCCGAATAGGAAGTTGTTGTAAAACTAAATATCAGCGTGTCATAACACTAGTCTTTATAATATAAAAATGAAATATCTGATTAGTTTTTCAGACATTCCATTTTTATGTTTATATAAATAAATTAGAAACATTGATTTATCAAGAACTATATTTTCCCCTTTTTTGTACTCTTGATTTTCTCTCAATTTCATCCTCTGCCATTTGTGACGCAATATTTACAAGAACCTGTTCTAATCTATCATTGATGGACACATTTCTCTCTTCACGCCTTCTGATTATTCCCTTGCATCCTACAGGTGATATATATATTTCCTCTGGCACATCTGATGTGACAATATCTAGTAATGATTTATATTCACATTCTTCTGGCTGAGGCGAACAGTTAATCACCAAATTATCATGTATAGAAATCACTCCTCCACTCAAATCATAGAAGTGATTAGTCCGACCTATTTTAACCACTAAATCTTGAATATACCGTCTGTTCTTTGACAGATTGATATCCTCACCTTTATCCATAATAAGCCGATTACCAATCCATCTAACTACAGGAACTGCCCATGAATTTCCTATTGCCTGATATCTATTTGTTCGGGATGCACCTCGAATATTAGTATAGTCATCAGGAAATCCCATTAGTCTCTCACACTCTAATGGTGACAATCTCCTAATTCTTTCGTCTTGAACAACAAAAAGTGATCCATTATATGCAGCTGCATTTCCGTTCCATTTTGTTCCATACGCAGCATATAAGCAATCTGAATATTGACGAAATACTTCAAATTTATGTTTTCCCTTTGTTATAGTTAATTCAAACAAAGGCGGTTGCTCTGCTTCATTTCTTTTTATTTCAAACAGAATAGCTTCTGGATGAAAATCTTTTCCACCTGCTAATACATACAGCCTTCTTCTTTGCTGTGGCAATCCAAAATGTTTAGCATCCAAAACTCTCCATGCCACATTTCGCTTTGGTCCTTCTATCATTCCTGCTGTGGGCCATTTATCCAATGAATATACGTTTTTTAATCCTGCAAGAGTTGAAACCAAACAACCAAATGCATTTGTCTTATCGCTTAAAACACCTTCTACATTTTCCCAAAATACCACGCATGGTTCTTGATTATTTTTCTTTCTAATCTTATCATTTGCTTTAATTATATCCACAAATTTTAGTGTCAAATTTCCTCTATCATCGTTTAAACCATTTTGATTACCTGCGTATGAAAAAGCTTGGCAAGGAGTTCCTCCACACAATAAATCAGGAGCATCTATTGCACCTTTTTCTATTAGTTTTGGTATTTCATTCATATCTCCTAAGTTGCTAACACTAGGAAATTTTATTTTCAAAACATTAGATGGAAATGTTGCTATTTCAGAAAACCATTTAAATGTCACACCTAATGGTTCCCACGCAACAGAGGCTGCCTCTATACCAGAGCAAATACTCCCTACAGTCTTTATTTCCAAAATAATACCTCCTTTTTAGTCATTATCCTGTTTTTTTAGATAATCATTAAATTTCTCTTTCCATTCATTCAAATCGTACCACGGACAACCAACGCATCCCTTTTCATCAGAATTGTTGTCTCCGCGCCATTTATCATCACCTTCTGGATACCATTTGATTCCAAAGAAATCTCCTCTGATTTTATCATTTAAACACCTAAAGCAATACCTATCCTTCTGAAGATTTGTTTGTTGTGTCAGTAATTGAAATTTTGCTTTAATTTCATCATCCGTCATTGAACTATAATTGTGTGTTTCACCAGCTGCCCAACGAGTAGCTGGAAATTTATGATCGATAATTAGTGCACGCGTAGCTTCTGGACACTTTTCATCAAAACATACATCAGTATAGTTAAAAATTTCTTTAATTCTTTTCTTTAAACCATTTGAAATTGTATATCTTGTTTGACTCTCTCCCCTTTTTCTAGGAATACGAAGCAATAAATCATGCTTTGTTATCTTTCCACACACATCGCAATACATATCTTTTGATGCAACATGATATCCATGATCCTTTTTTAACGCTCTTATTCTACTCGCTGCCTGAGAATTAACTTTACTTGTATCTGTGCATTGTCTACATAACCACTCTGTTTGGTGATATTTATTTTCGTAATTCAAAACATCAAATAATGGTTTTGCCTGATTAGCACCTTCATGTAATTTCCAATATTCTTCTTCATTTTTATTCCACGTACTTGCATTTGAAGGATTCATATCTTCGTAACACTGTTCAATCCACTCTTCAACATCTGCCTTTTCCGCATTCACCAGATTTATCCCTTGATACTTTTCAAAAATCGGAATACACGTCTTTAATGGCATACTTCTTGGATATGAAAATTCTACTTCCAAAAACATATCGGGCATTTTATCCACCTGATACACCATATATGTTACAATGTTATTGCCAATCTTTTTATTCTCATATGGATATGACATCTTTCTCCTCCATTCTATATCATATGTTACTCATATTCAACATTACATATCTTTAAAAAATTCTTCAAAACTCACTTCTAAGGCTAGAATAATTTTTTCCAAACTCTTTATTGATAGATTTCTTTTTCCACTTTCAACTCCCGCAATATATGTCCTATCCAAATCTGCTTTCAAAGCAAGCTTTTCTTGACTAATATTTTTGGTTGTTCTGAATTGCTTAATTCGCATTCCAACTTCCTCTGTTATCATAGCATAACCTCCATCTTAATTTTATATATTGTTACTTATAAGTCAACCGACTATGAGTAACAGAGGCGAAATTATTCGTAAGCGCAAAATAATTCTACGCCATTGATAAAATTTTGCTTGCATCAAAGATAGATGCAAGCATTTTACTCTGGTTTAATTTTGACAGCTAGCTTTAACCGCCTCGCTCCATGGAGCGAAATGTCCAAGCTGTTCATCTGACATATCTTCATTGGGGCGTTGTGCCAAAAGATAGGTCAAATATTTATAGATATTCAGTTCATTCGCTTTTGCCATTTCAACCATTGTGTATACCATAGAACTGGCAGTTGCTCCTTTGGGCGTGGCACTGAAAAGCCAGTTGCGGCATCCCACTGTGAATGGTCTGATTGCATTTTCACTGAGATTATTAGAAAGGCTGCAATGTCCATCTTCAAGATAAGTCATAAGTGTATCTTTCCGATTTTGGGCATAGTTCACCGCTTTGTCAAAGCGTGTACCTTTGACTGGTTTCTGCTGTTCCATCCAGTTCCAAAATGCGTCCAGGATAGGTTTTTCTTTTTGGATTCGGAATTCTTTTCTTTGAGCTGCTGAATGCTTTTTTGCTTTTGAGTACCGTTCGCATTCAAAAAGCTTGGAACAAAACTGAACTCCCTGTACTGCCGGATTACTATAATCATACTCCTTGCCTTTTGGCACGGCTTCTATAAAGTATCGCCTCATGTGAGACCAGCAGGAGCATCGTTTGATACCGGGAAGATTATTATATCCCTGATATCCATCCGTCTCCAGATATCCGGTAAATCCGTTAAGAAAACTCTCTGCATTATACTTCGCTCTTGTTTCCGTATAATGATAGAACACGATTGGTGGAAGATCATCCTCGTCACTGCGGAACAGCCACATCCAGGAGTCTGTCTCCGGATTACGCTCTGGCTCCTTTAATACCTGAACGCGCGTTTCGTCTGCCATAAGATACTTTCGCTTAAGCAACTGACGATGGAAATATTCATAAACCGGACTAAGATAATGTTCCGCACAATAAATAATCCAGTTAGCAAGTGTGGCACGACTGAGGGGAGCTCCAAGCTGTGCCCAGTCCTGCTCCTGCCTGTTCAGTGGCATGCCATTCTGATATTTTTGATTCATTACCCAGGCAACTACAGATTCTGAAGCATAACTGCCTGGAATCAGTGCTTCTGCAACAGGCGCTTTCACAAATGTCTGCTCATCGGGATTTTCCTCTGATACAGCACACGCAGGACATTTGTAAGTTTCATGATAAATATTTACCACTTTACCCTTAGCCGGTGTGAAACGGAATTCATGACGAACGAATTCTTTGCCAATACACTCCATCTGTGTGCCACAGGAAGGACAGTTTCTTTCTTCCTCTGGCAAAGAAATGATTTCATCACAGGATGGTACATTTTTAAAGAGTTCTGCATGCGTACGTTTTGCTTTTCGTTTATGGGATGGAATAATGACATCCTCTGGCAATTCAGGATTCCAGTTGCCATCCGCTTCTTGTTCCGCTTCATCAAAAAGATTCAGCTGGCCATCTACATCCTTCCGCTTTTCGCTGGAAGTGCCAAAGAGCTTCTTCGTAAGATATTCGATCTGCTGACGAAGATTTTCTTTTTCAAGACGGTCTGCCTCCAGAGTCTTTTGCAGAGATTTGATCAATTCTGTCTGTGCAGCAAGAGTGATATTCAGTTGACTGATGGTATCCTTATATTCAAGAATTTTTGAGTCTTTTGAATTGCCAGCCATATGTTTTCTGCTCCTTTTCCTATGCTTTAATTTTACCATAAAAAGCGCAGGAAAAGAAGCAGAAAATCCAGTATTTACAAGGGGGGTTGAGACCTTTTGCCGGGTGGAGAAAAGTATCCACTTAATTGTAAAAAGTAAGTAGGTAATTACCCGTATCTGTTCCCCGCCAAATCATTCTGATACAATACCATCAAAACATTGGAGGTACT
>DCKD01000067.1 GCA_002320245.1 Lachnospiraceae bacterium UBA1683 | reverse complement strand
CAGCAGAAAACAAAGACAAAAAGGCGCCTGAACCAATTTCACGAAAGAAAAAGACTGCCCAGAATTAGCATAAAAACGCTACTTTGAAACAGGCTTCTAATTTGCGTGGATTATACTAGTACATTATCCAATGCAAATATTATTCCTACAGTGCCCTTAGTTTTTCTGTAAATTCGCTGCTGAGCCTGATTTCCGCTACATAGAATACCTCCCCAATCATGTACACATTCCAGTCATCCGTAATCTCAATCTGTAGTTCGCCGCCGGGCATGTGCACAATTACTTTATTCCCGGTCAGTCCAAGTTTATATGCCACGCCCGCCGCCGCACAGGCT
Organism: Lachnospiraceae bacterium UBA1683; assembly: GCA_002320245.1. Classification (GTDB taxonomy): domain Bacteria; phylum Bacillota; class Clostridia; order Lachnospirales; family Lachnospiraceae; genus Schaedlerella. The sequence goes on along the minus strand of DCKD01000067.1, from coordinate 6,950 downwards.
CCGGTTCCTGTCGCCATCGTGTATCCGGCACCACGCTCAAATGTCTCAATTGCAATATTGGTGTTGTCAATCACCTGCATGATTTCCGTGTTCACACGCTCCGGAAAATACCGGGCTGTCTCGGAAAAGTTACCAATTTTGCATACAAGTGGTTTTGATATTTCCCGCATCGGAATGACACAGTGTGGATTCCCGATTGTCACACATGTTGCCGGATACAGTGTATTTCCAAATACCATATCCTCATTAATGACTTCTCTCCGCTCTCCAATGACCGGAATTTCGTCGCTCATAAATGATAATTTTCCCATGGAAATACGAAGCCTGCTGCCATCCTCATTCAGATACGTTATCTCAACCAGTCCACCGTCTGTCAGCAGTTTGTAATTTTTCTTCTGTGCATACCCCGCGTCTTTCAGATATTTTGCAAAAATACGCACGCCATTCCCACTTTTTTCTGCAATGCTTCCGTCCGGATTCCAGATTCTCAGGGACATTTGTTTTTCCCCGATAAACGGTCCTTCCAGGATTCCATCGGAACCAAGTCCCATGTTTCGGTCACAAAGCATCTTCACATTTTTTACATTCAGGTCCAGCTCATTTTTATTCGGATCAAATACAAGATAATCATTCCCAAGCCCGTGATATCGTTCCAATGTTATTTTCATAAGACAGCCTCCTGTTTTCTTTCATACATTTGTTTTGGAACCTTCTTTTCGTTACTTGGGTTCCACAGTTTCTTTTATTATATCAAGCATTATTTTAAAATAATATCCGCAAAATGCTTTCTATATTGCAAATAATGCGGTACAATAAATAGCAGAGATTTATAGAGATTCATGACGAAAGGATTTTTTATGACACAGTACAGCAAACGTGGGTATCTGAACAGTGATTTCCGGATTTTTCATTTGAACGACCAAATTGAAAAAGAATTCGACTACCACACACATGACTTCCACAAAATCACTATTTTTATCCGGGGAAAGGTGCAGTATTTTATTGAGGGAAAAACATATGAATTGGAGCCCTACGATATTATATTAGTGAACAGAAATGATATTCATCGGATTCAGGTCAATCCTTCCGAGCCGTATGAGCGAATCATTGTCTATATTTCTCCGGGCTTTATGGACGCCTATCGGAACGAAGACTATGATCTGACATACTGTTTCAGGAGGGCAAAGGAAGAACAATCCTATGTCCTTCGAATCCCCTCCCTAAAGAACAGTTCTCTGTTCAAGACAACGATGCGGTTGGAGCGTTCATTCGATGATACCGAGTATGCCAGCGGTCTGTACCGACAGGTTCTGTTTTTAGAATTTATGATTCAGTTGAACCGTGCAGCCTTGAAAGAGCGGATTGAATATCTGGACACAAAGCTGTACAATGCAAAAATAATAGATATCATGCAATATATTCAGGAGCATTTAACCGAGGATTTGAGCATTGATATGATTGCATCTTCATTTTACCTGAGCAAATACTATATGATGCGGCTGTTCAAGGCTGAAACGGGTATGACAATCGGCAGCTACATCACTCACCGCCGTCTCCTGCTCGCAAGGGACTGCATCTATTCCGGAATGCCGCTTACCGAAGCGTGTTTCAATGCAGGATTCCACAACTACTCCACATTTTTTCGGGCATATAAGAAATGTTTCCACAAGCCGCCAAATGATTCTTTGGATAATTAGGCAGGATTCTGCCGTATCAGTTCCAGCACTTCTTCCCGCTCCGGCATCGCACGGATTGCACCTTTTCTTGTTGTCACGATTGCCGCTGCCGCATTTGCAAATGTCAGCATCTCTCCCAACTGTTCTCCGGTCAGATGCTTAAAATCATGTTCCAGCAGGTAATTCAGGGCACTTCCGCAGAAGGTATCTCCTGCCCCGGTCGTCTCAATTGTCTTGCACCTGAATCCGGGGCGCTCCACGCGCATCCCTTTATAATATGCGCGGCTGCCGTCTTTTCCCATTGTGAGAAGAATCAACGGAATCTGATATGTATCTTGGAGATATCGGATTCCCTCATCATAATCTTCCTTTCCGGATACAAATTGTATCTCGTTATCGGAAATTTTCAGGATATCACAGAATCGGAATCCATATTCCATCTGCTCTTTCGCCAAATCCAGTGAGCTCCAGAGCGGTGGTCTCAGGTTCGGATCAAAGGATACGAGCAATCCGTTGTCTTTCGCTGCTTTCACCGCTTTCTTTGCCGCTTCGCGCACCCCATCGTGTGTCATCGAAAGCGTTCCGAAATGGAATAATTTTGCCTGTGCAAGAAATTCCGGATTCACCTCATCCGCGGTCAGCATCATATCCGCTCCCGGATTCCGATAGAAGGAGAACTCCCGGTCCCCGTCCGGGAAGGTGTGTACGAACGCCAAGGTAGTATTTACCGTTTCATCTGTCAGAAGACCGGAAGTATCGATTCCGACATCATCCAATGTCCTCCTCAGCAATGTCCCAAACTGGTCTTTTCCCACTTTTCCTAAAAACGCAGTCTTTCTGCCCATCTTATTCATCAATGCAAGCACATTGCACGGCGCCCCGCCCGGGCACGCCTCAAACAAATGATTCCCCTGTCCGCTCGTTCCATTCATTGTAAAATCAATCAGCAGCTCACCCATTGCGATTACATCAAATTTTTTCTCCATACTTCGTCCTGTTCTTTAATTAAAATATACCAGTTCCTGAATCGGTTCCGCAGACTCAATGTGCTCTGCGTTGAGCACCGGTCCTTCTCCACGATACAACGCAAGTTTCTCGTAAGTTACTTTCGCGCGCACCTTCACCCACATTCCCGCTTTGAGCTTTGGCGCATAGGAGCTCTTGCAGACATATCCGAGAAATGTCGTGTCATCCGCACAGCAGGTCATCGCCATTCTTCCCGGAAGGAAAAACTTGCTTGGAAAGCTTCTTGGTTTCAGGACGCGAGCCGTGAATTCCACAACTTTTCCGTTGTAGCGGTCTGAATTTTCTCCCATATCCACATACCAGATACCATAATCCTCCGGCTGGATTTCGATGACATCCGCCTTCAGGTCATATGGAACCTGATCCTCGAAAATATTTTCCACCTCGCCGTTTTCATCCTCAAAAATAACTTCTGCCTGTGGGCTGACTACTTTGACGCTTCTGCGGTATCCTGCCAGTGGTTTGATGTCGGTACAACGATTAAACAAAACCATCTCCGAATTGCGGACCATCTCCACGAACAACGGTTTCATATTTGCCAGATAAATCTGGAATGTACTTGCATCCACCGTTGTAATTTTCTGCTCGATGCCCCATCCTTCCGGCAGTTTCAGGCTCTCAAAATCGCTGACCTTCCACATTCCGTTATACTCAACCACGACACGCTCCGGACGATATTTCACATCCAGCTCTGCCAGCCATTCCTCAGTAAGATCCTCCGGAGCATCCACTGTCTCCACAACAATATTGTGTGCGCTGAGCATCTCAGGAGCATATTCCTCTTCCCCCTCTTCACACAGAATCAACAGCGTCGTCCCATCAATCTGGAAATAATCCTGCTCCAGAGTAAATTTCAAAAACTGCGTCTTTCCACTATCCAGAAAGCCAGTCATCAGGTAAACCAAAACATCTGGTTCGTTCATGATATTTCTCCTTTTTGTTACATTTTTGTCAATTTACTGCAAAGGGGACTGTCCCTTCTGATAAGGGACAGTCCCCTTTGACTTTGATTGTTACTTCTTTGTCAATTTGAACAATTCCGCCAGCTTAGTCTCATCGAGTTTGGAACCGATGACGCAGATACGCCCCGTATATTCGGCAGCCCCGCTCCTGACTTCATGTTCCTCCGGAACCATATCGAAGTAAATCCATTCTCCGTCGGCTCCCGCAACCATCCCTTTTGCACGCAGAATGGTTCCATAAGTATTGTCGGATTCCAATGTTTTCAGAATATCGCTGATTTCCTCTTTTGTATAGGTTTGAATGGTCTCGCTTCCCCAACTTGTAAATACCTCATCCGCGTGGTGCCCGTGATGATGATGGTGATGCTCGTTTCCACAGCTACACTCCTCCTCATGCTCATGATGATGCTCATGTTCATGTCCGCAGCCACACTCCTCTTCATGCTCATGATGATGATGCCCATGCTCGCAGCCGCACTCTTCACCGTGTTCATGGTGTCCGCCACACTCCGGGCAAACGATTTCGGACAGCAGCTCTTCTTCCAACGATTTGCTGCCCTCCATTGTCTCAAGCAGTTTCTTCCCGGAAAGCTGCTCCACCGGTGTTGTAATAATCGGCGCCTTTGCATTGATTTCCCGCAGAATCGCAACACTTTCCTCTACCTTTTCCGGTTTTGCTTTGTCGGTTCTGCTTAAGATAATTGCTCCGGCATATTCAATCTGGTTACTGAAGAATTCCCCGAAATTCTTGCTGTATATTCTGCATTTTGTCACATCTACAACCGTCGTAAAACTGTTCAGCTCCGCATCTAAGTCTTCCTGTGCATCCTGCACGGCTTTGATGACATCAGAAAGTTTTCCTACTCCGGACGGCTCAATCAGAATCCGATCCGGATGGTATGTGTCTACCACTTCTTTTAATGACCTTCCGAAATCCCCCACCAATGAACAGCAGATACATCCGGAATTCATTTCCTTAATCTCAATCCCAGACTCCTTCAGAAATCCGCCGTCGATGCCAATTTCCCCAAACTCGTTTTCAATCAGGACAATCTGTTCCCCCTGAAATGCCTCTGTTAAAAGTTTTTTGATAAATGTTGTCTTCCCGGCTCCTAAAAATCCGGAAATAATGTCAATCTTAGTCAAAATGACCGCCTCCTGTAGTTTTTATTTATTGTACCTTCAGTGGACAAGAAACAACACGCCCTTTGTCCACTGGGGGCAGGATGTCCCGACAAAGAACCGGGATATCTTATAATCAAGATAAATCTTTGAGTTCCAGTACAATCGGACAATGGTCCGAGCCGAATACCTCAGTCAGAATCTGCGCATCTTTGAGTCTTTCCTTCAAACACTCTGATACACAGAAATAGTCAATACGCCATCCGGCATTCTTCTCCCTTGCCTTGAACCGGTAAGACCACCAAGAATAAATCCCCTCCTGCTCCGGATAGAAATACCGGAATGTGTCGATAAACCCGGCGTCCAGCAGCTCCGTGAACTTCTGGCGCTCCTCATCGGTAAAGCCTGCGTTCTTCCGGTTTGTCTTTGGATTTTTCAAGTCGATTTCTTCATGCGCCACGTTCATATCACCGGTTACAATCACCGGTTTCTTTTTTTCCAGCTCTTTCAGATATGCCCGGAAATCATCCTCCCACTTCATCCGGTAATCCAGGCGCTTCAGCTCATTCTGCGAATTTGGCGTATATACAGTTACAAAATAAAAATCATCAAATTCGCACGTAATCACACGCCCTTCCTGGTCGTGTTCCTCGATTCCGATTCCGTAAGAAACCGCCAGCGGTTCCTGTCTGGTAAACACTGCTGTTCCGGAATATCCTTTTTTCACCGCAGAATTCCAATACTGATGATAGCCTTCCAGCTCAAGTTCCAACTGTCCCGGCTGCATCTTTGTCTCCTGTATACAAAATATATCCGCCTCTGCCTCATGGAAAAATTCCAGAAATCCTTTCTGCACGCAGGCGCGGATTCCATTTACATTCCAAGATACCAATTTCATATATGCCTTCCTCGCTTTTTTCATTTTTCAGGATAATATGATTACAGCGTCAAAAGCCATCCCACACGTTGTGCTTGCACGTAAGTGGGAGAATGGATTTATGACGTGCCTCTACATGGGGGAAAAGTGGAGAAGAGGCTCCACGGATTCCGAATATAGGGCAGGATTGTGGAAGTTGCAAAGCAACGGAGCAATCCGCAAGTAGTTTTGACGCTCTAATCATAATATACCTCTTTCAGACACAGTCCGCTTGCCGGGGCAAGAAACCCTGCCTCTGCGCGGATACCTGACTCCAGCACCCGCCTGACACTTTCCGGGCTGCGCTTTCCCGCTCCGACTTCCAGCAGTGTTCCTGTCAAAATACGTACCATATGATACATGAATCCACTTCCACGATACTCTATCCGTATCTGACTGCCAGACTTCCTTATTATTATATCATAAATCCGCCGCATTGTGGACTTTTCATCCGCTCTGTCTGTAAATCCTGCGAAATCATGACTTCCGACCAGATATCCCGCCGCTTTTTTCATGTTTTCCACATTGACTCTTTCCGGATAATGAAATGTATATTTTCTGGAAAACACATCTGCCTTTTCCGCTGTATCAATGGTATATTCGTAACGTTTTCCCCTGGCACTGTGCCGCGCATGGAATCCATTCTTCATCAACTGCATACAGACAACCCGGATATCTTCCGGGAGACTTTCATTGAGCTGCGGAAGGAACTTTGCCTCGTCCGCTTTCCCAGACAAAATAATGCTTGCTGTCTGCTCGGACGCATGCACACCGCCGTCCGTTCTGCCGGAACCGTTTACTTCCACCGGATATCCCACCAGACTGCTGATTCTATTTTCCAAAATTCCCTGAATTGTCAAATCCGTATCCGGCTGCCGCTGCCATCCCCGGAACCGTGAGCCGTCATAGGTTACTGTCAATTTATATGTTCTCATTTTTTTCCTTTCTGCACTAATTTATCCCATATCTCCTGACAGAGCCAATTGTAAGGGATTTTTTTTACATTTTCAAGGGATTCAGCATATATTAACCGCAAAATAATAGTGCGTCCAAATATAAAAATCACCTCAGCCTTTTGAGAGTTGGAGTAATTCACACGCGATTTTTAATAGATTGGAGTTTTTCACTTCAAGGTGCAAGTTCTGCGAGTTGATGGTCAGTCATCTCTTTCGTTGGCAGATGCTCCAGCAGAAATTTCAGATATCCGTAAATGTTCAGGTCATGCGCTTTTGCCATCTCAACCATAGT
>DCKD01000057.1 GCA_002320245.1 Lachnospiraceae bacterium UBA1683 | reverse complement strand
ACAAAACAGCTTTTTGGAGAGTAAGAGCATATTTTCTTGTCTCATCAGAACAGCTATTATCAATCAAGATTCTGCTGTCATATGAGATTTCATAGTTCCCTTCATGAAGCTCCCATTCCTGTGGTTCTGGTATAATATACATAATTCTTTCCTCCGTAACTTAAGTAAAATTGCAGCTATCCATATTGTGCAGCCGTCTCGATCTCATCAAACACCTCCGAACAGGCCAACGTCAAATTGTGTGGAACCACGGGGCTTTCAATCTTCCCCTGGCGGATACAGTTTATGACCTCACGAATCTCGTATACGAAACCGTTTTCCGTTTCATCGTGGAACATAAGAACTGGTTTCTCCCCATTGGTATACAGAAACGCGTCGTTTCCGTAATGGGGATGCGGTATCACAATTCGTCCCCGGTCCCCGTATAGCACCAAGCGATTATCCACGTCCACCGCCATGCTTGTAGTAAGGGATACCATCACTTCCCCCACTGTCATGGAAATGTGATTAGTGAGATCCACACCGGTATCCCCGAACACCGCCTGCACGTCTCGATTCTGTTCTTGAGCATCCAGGAAAAATTTTCCAATCTCATAGGCATAAACCGTAAGGTCATGGGACACCCCACCTCCCAGAGCACGGCTGTAATAGCGATTTTCCGGATTTTCCGGCGCACGAAACCCAAGCGCCACATCCAAAAGCCTTACTCTTCCAATCTTTCCATCTAAGACCCAGTCCCTTGCTTTAATCACAGCCGGGAGGAAACGGCTCCACAGAGCCTCCATAACGAAAACTCCCTCTTCCTCGGAACGGTCAAAGACCTTCTTTGCGTCCCGGCTGTTGAGAAACATGGCTTTCTCACAGAGCACCGGCACTTTATAATCCAGGCACAACATAGACAGGCGGAAATGATCATTTGGTGTCACAGCAATGTACACACAATCTATCTGTTCCTCGCGCAGCATTGTTTCATAGCTGTCATAAGCCTTTAAAATGCTATTTTCTTTAGCAAACCGTTGCGCCCTTTCCATGGACTTGCTAGCCACGGCCACCACCTGACAATTTTTCAGCTGATCCACAGCATCGCAGAAATTATGGGCAATATTCCCTGCCCCCATGATGGCAAACCTCCAAATTTTCATAAGCTTCTCCTCTCTAAAAACCAGACCGGCAAATTTTCTTCGTATAAGTCGCCATGGGTTTATTCCTCTGTTTTCTCATATTTTGCAAATACCCTGCTCAGAAATAAGGATTGAATCATGGCAAGCACCACCGTACCGATTACGCACCATAACGCACATCCGTAAACAAACATTTCTACATTCCATAATGTCGCTGTAATACAAACTACCGGCAGCAGGACAATCGGCAGCGAATAATGCAAGTTATATATCCCAATAAGAAAGGAATTCTTAATACTTTTGAATACCGTATCGCTAAATCGTGCAATATATGGGAAAATATAACATAGTGTCATAATATATATTCCCGTAACAAGGTAGAGCACGATTTTTACAAAGTCCTGTATGCCTTCCGGCAGTAACGGAATTGCACCAATATCAACATATAATACAATTCCGGCTGCCGTCATGATGAAAAAGGTGATTGTCGAAGATTTCAGGTTGTCTTTAAATGCCTTCAAAAATGCCTTCACAAGATAAGTATCATCATTTCTGGCAATCTGCATCGTAACCGTATATAACGCTGTAAAAGACGCCCCTGTGGTAATTACAGGCAGACAGCCGATGAAACACAATATGTTTAAAATAACCATGTCAAAAAACCGTGACAGTGCCGTCATTACGGGACTTTCAGGATGAAATATGCTCATTTTCCAACAACACCTCCGACCAAAATCACTTTTACACTTTTATCAGTACACCCCGATGAACGAAATTGCAGGCGCAACTCTTGCATCTGTTATCTCAATTGTCAGGCTTTCTGTGCTGATGCCATGCAATTCAACTATTTTTTTATAACCGATAGTCGTCCCTTGATAAAATTCCTTTCGGCATCCGCTTTCCGTCCCGTAACAGACTTTGAATGATTCCACTCTCTGGCTCAACGGAATCGCTTCTTTTAAAACCAGATAGGATAAAGTCCTTTTTTCCTTCCATCTGAGTTTTATAATCAGTCTGCGCACCCCGCTCTCATTCAGAAAGAATGTCTCGTAGTCATCACATCGAAAACCTTCCACCCCTCTTCCGCACGAATCCTGTTCGGGAATGGATGTGATGTCAGCCTCATCCGCCAGATTTTCCGCAAAGGAATTTTTGATAAACTCACCCAACTTTTGTACGTTATGTACGTCTGTCTCATTAAGCCTTCCGTTTTTCATAGGCGGCAGGTTCAACAATAATGTGGTATTCCCGCCGACAGACGTCAGATAAATCTCTTTCAGGTTTTCAAAAGAACGAACGTCTTTGTCCTCTTCCGGGTGATAAAACCAGCCCGGACGGATTGATACATCTGTCTCCGCAGGATAATAGGCAAGATCCATTTCGCCCTTTAACCGTTCCCTGCTTCCCAAGTCTTCCTGTGTCTCATCCAGCGGTCTGTTCCGGAACTCTTCATTATCTTCCTTTTGGCTTAATTCTGCTGTTATTAGCGGATTCGCCATGTCGGCTGCCACGACACTCCATTCGCTTTGCCTTACCTTCCCTGCCTCATTGCCACACCAGCGGATATCCGGACCGCAAATTGAAATTACGGCATTCGGCTGTAGTTCACGGACCACGTTATAATACCGGTTCCAGTCATACACCTGACGTTTCCCATTTGCTCCTTCCCCGCACGCTCCGTCCAGCCATACAGCAAAGATATCACCATAATCTGTTAATAATTCTGTCAACTGATTCACATAATAATTGTCATACTCCTTTCCCCTTCCATAATAACTGCTGTTTCTGTCCCACGGGGAAAGATATACTCCGAACCGAATCCCATATTCTTTACATGCCTCTGCCGTCTCTCTGACGATATCTCCTTTTCCGCTTTTGTAAGGAGAATTCTTAATACTATGTTCTGTGAATCGGCTTGGCCAGAGGCAAAAACCATCATGATGTTTACAGGTAAGAATCAGACCCTTCATGCCTCCGTCCGCTGCCGTCTTCGCCCACTGCCTTGCATCGAGTTCCTCTGGATTAAAAATGGTTTCCGGCTCATCGCCGGTTCCCCATTCATTTCCTGTAAAGGTATTTACCGTGAAATGAATGAAACCGAAAAACTCCATATTCTGATACATCATCTGCCGGGCTGTCGGTACCGCTTTTATTAACCGTTCATCTTCTTTTATTCCATCATATTCCATACATACCCTCCAACCAATATTCATCAACCTTTTACTGCACCTACCATGATTCCTTTTGCAAAATACTTTTGCATAAACGGATATACCACGAAGATCGGCAATGAAGCCAATACTGTAATTGTCATCCGGACTCCCTTCGGAGATATGGCTGCAACCGCCTGAGTAACATCCGTACTGCTGGAGGCGGATTTCAGCTGTTCCGCAATTCTCTGCGCCTCATTTAGATAGTTGTAAAGCAGATACTGCAGCGTTGTCAATGACTCATTGGCACGGGTATAAATATGATTATCAAACCATGAATTCCATTGTCCTACTGCCACAAACACAATAACCGTCGCAATAATCGGTTTTGACAGTGGAAGTATAATTTTAAAAAAACACGTCGTATATCCTGCTCCGTCCAGACTCGCCGACTCCTCCAGAGATGGCGGTAGCTGTTCGATGTATGTCTTTATAAGAACCATATTATATGCCGAGATCATTCCGGGTAATATGTATACCCAAAATGTATTCAGCAATCCATATGCCTTCATAACGATATAAGTTGCAATCATTCCACCGTTGATGTACATCGTAACAATGACAAAACGATATAATAATTTTCTTCCCGGCATTTTTCCTTTTGTGAAAAGATAGCCCAGAAAAGAGCAGCAAAAAACAGACGCCGCTGTTCCTATAACCGTTCTGAGTACCGAGATAAGCAGTGAGTGGAAAAAGCCATCCAGCGTGAGTATCTCTTTATAGTTTGCCAGCGTAAATCCGCGAGGAAGAAATGTCGGTGAATTTATGCTTGCCAATGCAGTATCACTGAACGAATAGCACAGTACATACCAGAAAGGATAGATACATATCAATGCGATCGCTATCATCAGCACATAATCAAACACCAGAAATACCTTTCTCGATGTAGATTTTTTTATTGTAGTTCCTTCCATAATGTTCCTCCTCTAAATTACAGTCTTTCCCCTAATCTTTTTCGCGATCAGATTCGCAATCACTACCAGTGAGATACTCACAACGGATTTTACAACACTAATGGCCACACCATATGAATAATCCATGTTCTGAAGTCCGATTCGATAAACATACAAATCCAATACCTCAATATTTGTAGCTGTCAGTGAGTTTTTGAATAACATATACTGCTCGTAACCTGTGTTTAAGAAATTACCGATATTCAAGATAAATAATACGACAAATGTTTCCATCATCGCCGGCAAAGTCACATGCAACGCACACTTAAAATATCCTGCCCCATCTACCCGTGCCGCCTCATATTGTTCCTGATCGATACCGGAAATCGCTGCCATATAGATAATGGAATTCCACCCCAGTGATTTCCACAGACCCAAACATGTCTGGAACCAATACACCGCATCGTTTGACGCAAGTATTGTATCCCCGGTCTTTCCCACACCAAGCGATGCCAGCCATCCGGTAATCAGTCCGTCAGATGCAAACAATGCTGTCGCAAGTGAAAAAATAATTACCCAGCTGATAAAGTTCGGCATTGTGGTAAACGTCTGAACAAACTTTTTAACCGGACCGTTTCTGATTTCATTCATTAAAATCGCCAGAAGCATCGGCAAAGGACTCAGGCATATACTGATGATTGCGAAAATAACTGTATTCTTCAACGACCGCAAAACATTAGCATCTGTAAGGATAAGTTTAAAATAATCCCACCCTACAAAGTCACACTTAGTGACACTCACACCGGGCACATAATCGAAGAATGCATAAATCCAGCCAAAAATCGGAACATAACTGAATAAAAATACAACCGCGATAAAAGGAAGTGCCATCCAAAGCAATTTGTAGTCTTTTGGCCGTTTTATCGCTAACGCAGTTTTTTGTCTCATAACATTGTCCCTTTGTAACTATCCAGAACCCCTTATTCTGCAAAAACAGAAAAATATTTTCTCTGTTTTTCACAAAAATTATATTGATCTCATTAGGGGTCCTGAATAATTACGTCCCTTCTATAAATAAATCCAGATTATTTAAAGAGAACTAACTATTCTCTATTCTGTTTCCAACTTCTCAACTGCAGCTTTGGATGTCTTCCATGCTTCCTGCCACCATTTAACAGAAGTTTCCACATTTGCATCCTTCAACTGCTGCATCAGTGCTTCTTTTGCATCCGTAAATTCTTTGTCCGTCTTTGCCTGTACAAGACTCGGTAGTGCCTTTGTAACTATCTCTGTACAGTTACTGTCAATACGCACGACATCCTTAGGAGTTGTTTCCAGGCACATGCGAATCGTACCGTCTGAGTCTCTCTGGTCGATACTCTTCCCGGATTCAATACGCTGCTTTAACAAATCGCTTGGCAGATTGATCCCAAACTGTTCACAAAGTCCTTTTTCAGCGGCTGTAAGACTGTCTTTCATCACCGATTCCTCTTGCCATAAGCTTACGCATCCCCCGTCGTCTAATACATTATCCGGACTCCACCCTGTGAAATTTCCTGTATTCGTATCTCCAATTCCGCTTTCCTTCCACTCATCTGACCGGCTTGAATCAGTTTTCATTGCAATGGTATCTTTTGTCAGATGCGGCATTCCATCGTCTCCTTTTTCCCATCTTCCTTCCACACCGGAATCCGACATTCTGGAGAACTCACCGCTTTGCAGATAATCCAGCACCATCACAGCACGGTCAACATTCTTAGAATGGGAAGAAACAAAGAAATATTTACCACTGTAGCCTGCCCTATTCGGCTCATTGCACCATCCAAGTTTCGATGGCAGCACAATATACTCCTTATCCGTTCCTGCGTTATTTGTATTGTAATTGCTGTAAAACCAATTTGTAGTACCTCCGAGATACTGACCTTTCGTATATTTCTCAGTCAAATCCTCCGACTTCGTAATAAAATTATCAGGATCCAGCAGACCGGCTTTATAGAGCTTATTATAAAATTCTACTCCTGACCAGAACGGAGTGGTTCCATCGTAACCCTCATCATATACATCGGCAACCAGATCATTAGTCGTCACATCCTGAACATAAAGTCCTCCCTCCAGATTTATAAATCCTTCTGCAAGACAACCCTTGAAAAAATAGGAGTGCAGTCCCGAGTCATTGTATGCACTCATCGCATATGTCTCATCCCCATTCTCTGTTTTCGGGTAGATTTCTTTCATCTTCAAGCATGCGTTGATATAGTCGTCATCATTATTAATTTCCGGGCAGCCGATTGCCTTATACAAATCCCAACGGACTACATACCCATATTGTAGTCTGGCACCATAATTTTCTTTTTGGTTCTCAAAGCTTACGCGCGGAGTCACAAAATATTGTGCACCTTCCTCCCCCTCGCTCTTAAACTTCTGCATAATATTATTGCGGAACTCCATTGGTTCAGCAAAAATATTTGGCGCAATATTCTTATAGTCTATAAGATTTACCGCATGTCCGCCTTTTAAGACCCCCGCAATATTTTCATCCGAAATCTGAACGATGTCCGTAGTATTTCCTCCGGTCAGATCCAGATTCAGGCTTTCTGTATCATATGCTTTTGTTGTAATACTGCAGTTAAACTTATCCTCCACAGCTTTGATCACTTCTGTCGGCCATGCATCTTTACCGGAATCCCCCAAACTTAGTCCTCCTATTGAAATGTCCACATGTTTTGACAAATCTACATCATCAGCGCTTTTCGGAATATCTTTCGCAGCTTTAGAATCTCCGCCGCTGCCTACACCGCAGCCCGTGATACTCGTAGCCGCAAGAGCCACTGCACAGATTAATACTGCCAGTTTTTTTCTTTTCATATTACCCTCCATTCCACCGTCAGAATCGACGGCATAAGGAACCTATATCAAAAAAGTTATCAGTTTTAACCAGCCGGTCTTAGTTATCTTGAGAAATCCTAGGCACTCTAATAAGATATCCATATTCTATCATGACGTTTATTTTTCTTGAATGTTCTATCTTTTTCAATGTTTGACTGTTTTATGGATTTTGTCTATATTTAACTATAATTTGATTTATTTTTTGTTTTTTTTCATCTTTCCTACAAAAATAGGTCAACTTTAAGTAAAAAAAATCTCAGGAATCATTTATTCTCCTGAGATTTTTTTGTTTTTTGGGAATCTGATATGTACAATAAAACCACTGTCCCTGTTTGATTCTATCCACATCTTTCCCTGACTGCCATATAACAGGTCCAGCCGTTTTTTTATATTGGCAAGCCCCACATGCCCCGAAGATTCCGACGGGGAATCTATCTGATTCCCAATCTGCTTTAACTGAGCCTCATCATAGTACACCCCACTGTTTATCACTTGTACATCTATATAATCCTCGTACTTTATAGAAACATGGATGGTCCTTAATTCCGCCGTATCACTTCCATGGACAAAACAATTTTCAATAAGCGGCTGTAAAATAAACCTTGGAAATTCCTCCCCATATAATTCTTCCGGACATTCCATGATGTAATCCATATCATGTCCATATCGGAGACGCATCATGGAAACGTAACTGTCCAAAAACTCCAGTTCGTTTTCAACCTTCCATGTTAAGCTCGGATTCCGTAATATGGGAGTTATTATTTTTCCAAGCGTAACCAGTGCATCCGCAACCACCGTATTATTTGTCATCATCGCCATCCATCGAATAGAATTTAAAGAATTGAACAGAAAATGAGGATTCATTTGGTATTGTAATGCTAAAAGTTCTTCCCGTGCCTTTTCGCGTTCCACCTGTTTTAACCTTACAATGTATTCCTTCAGGCTCTGAACCGTAGAATAGAATTCCTCATTCAGTTGATCCAGTTCCCTCCACCCCCACCTTTCCGGTTTCTCTATATCAAACTCCTGATTGCCGACACGGTGCATATTTTCCATAAGATTTTGGATTGGTCGGGTATACTTGCGGCTCCATACAACTGCCACCGCCGCCGTCGCGATTATTGCGATTCCTGTAATGGCTATACCAAAATTCCGGATATTCCTTGCATCCTGCAGATATTCTTTTTTTGGTATCATATTGCACATTTTCCACCCCGAATAGGAAAGCGCATATTCAATATTCTGTGTTGTATCATCCGGTGCATACTTTTTCCCCAGAAGATTCTCTCCGACATCTGAAATTATCATCCCCTGCTCGTTGACCAGAACAGCCTTACTTTTATTAAATGCCACCGATTCAAATGTCTTCTGAATTCCCTCCTCCTTCATCGCCAGCACAAGATAGCTGTCCTCAAATGGCTCTTTACCTTCTCCCAATGCCTTCAGCCCTACCAGCGCCGGTGTTTCCATCATAATTCCCAGCGGACTGTTGGATTCCAGATTCAGCTCCCAACTTGGAATCCACATAACATACGGATAGTTTTCTTTGCATCTGCTCAGTACGCCGCCAAGCCCGTCTGTAATCTTTGTATCCCCGAACCTGTTCTTTCCGGCAGCCGACGATACAATTGTGCGGCCGTTTCCGCACAGGACTCCAAGAGCCGATACTTCATGGTTGACCGACATTACATCCGAAAAATTATCCACCATCTTTACAGCCAATGTACTTCTACCGATTTCATTATCCGGGTATTCCTGAACAAAAGTCCAGATTAGATCATCATTCGCATACTGATTTAAATGTAACTCAGCATTTTCCATCATATCCTCAAGCTCGTTTTCCGCATGTTCAAATGTAATTGCCACTATCTTTTCATTGCTTGTTTCGAGCTTTCTGACAAAGTATCGATAAGTAATGAAAAAAAACAGTCCCATAATAAGGATGGTGCTACCGATAATTGACAATAAGACCTTTTGTCTCCAATCCATCTTTCTCATTTTTATCATTGATTCTTCTGTCTCCATTTCGCAGGAGATACCCCCATCTTTCTCTTAAAAAACCGTGAGAAATATTCCAGATTCTGAAAGCCATGCCGCTGTGATATCACAGCAATTTTTTCATCGGTCCCACGTAATTCCTTCACCGCCTCTTCCAAACGGATTTCGTTTAAATATTCAACATAATTTTTTCCCGTCTGCTGCTTGAACAGATGAGAAAAATAACTGCTGGAAATACCGATAACATGAGAAATCTCAGTCAGGCTCAAACTCTCCTGATGGTGTTTTCTCATATATGTGACGGATTTTTGTATCAATGGATTCCAACCATTCCCTTCAAATCCCCGGTCACTCTGTTCGGCATATGTCCTGTCGAACCATTCCTTTATGGATTCATTCCTCTGCCTTTTGCTTCGCGTGACCTGAAACTGTACACCAAGGAAACCCTCTATGGAATGATTCACTCTCTGAACCTTTTCTTCTATATTTTTTTCTTTCTCAGGAAAATACAGGCAAAACTCTTTTTCTTTTAACGGAATCAATGTACCGCCCGGCATCTGCCGGTTAACTAATTCATATATGAATTCCATGGCAAGTTCATTGATTTTGTCCTTATCCTCTGCTCTGAGCTCAAACAGCAGCAGTTGATGCATCTGCTTTGCATTATCCCATATCAGCTTCCTACTTTTATTCTGCAAATAGTCGGAAATACTTTCTTCCAGGCTTTTGGTGTCTTCCTGAATATCTTCTGCCGTCCTACCTGTTTTTATCAGATAATCTTTGACCTGCCCTAAAACACCGCATATTTCTTCTATGCTGATACTTGCCTTGAGTACATAACCATTCAGCTTATATGGGATTAATTTTCTTAAGGTTTCAAAATCATCAATACACGATATCACCACAACCGCACATTCCTCATCCATAAGCCGAATGCGTCTTACTAGTTCCACGCCATCCATGCCATCCATGCGTATATCCGTTATTACAACGTCCGGCCGGATTTCTTCAAACATTCTAAGAGCTTCCAAACCGTTATCTGCCAGTGCTGTCAGTTCCATCGAAAAGTTTTCCCATGGAATTGACTTTTGCAGCCCTAAACGAACCAGCAGCTCATCTTCAGCAAATAAAACTTTATACATGTCTCTCCCTCTTAAAATACATTAATCTGTCCTCATATACGTTCTATTATACCTTCTATTTTTACTTTAAACAATCATTTTTGAATTCCCGTGGACTTATCCGCAAACGGACAGAGGGTATGATGGCGCAAAAATAAGAGGGACATACAGTAATTTGTTTGCATAGGCTCACAGAGCGCCGTGAGCAAACAAATTACTGCATGTCCCTCCTGTCGGCTGGGTATTACATTAACTTCCCCTCAATGTAGAAGAGACAACCGTATTGTCCTTTATCCACTGAGGATAACATTCTACAGAGCAAGAATCTTAGAAATCTCATACTGGTGTGCCGGAATCTGTTTCTTCATAGACAGTGCATCGTTGATATCATAATCCACGAATTCTCCGCCTCTGTATCCTACGACACGGTTTGTCTTTCCTTGCATCAGGAGTTCTACCGCTTTGGCACCCATGACAGATGCGTATACACGGTCCTTACAGGTCGGGCTTCCTCCACGCTGCATGTGTCCGAGAACAGTTGCCCTTGTCTCGATTCCGGTTGCCTCTTCGATTCTCTTCGCCATATTAATAGAATCTCCGATACCTTCTGCGTTGATAATGATGTAATTCTTTTTACCACGCTTCTTGCATTCCAGTATATCTTCAACCAGCGCCTGCTCATCGAAATCGTGCTCCTCCGGCATCAGGATTCTCTCTGCTCCGTTGGCAATACCGCACCACAATGCAAGATATCCTGCATCACGTCCCATAACCTCAATGATACTGCAGCGCTCATGGGATGTTGATGTATCACGCACTTTGTCGATTGCTTCCATTGCTGTATTTACCGCCGTATCAAACCCGATTGTGTAATCTGTACATGCGATATCCAAATCAATTGTCCCCGGAAGACCGATTGTCCTCACCCCCAGATTTGCAAGTTTCTGTGCTCCGGCAAAGGAACCATCCCCACCGATAACCACAAGTCCGTCAATACCATATTTTTTACAGATGGCAGCGGCTTTCTGCTGACCTTCCTCCGTGCGCATTGTCTGACAGCGTGCTGTCTGAAGAATCGTGCCGCCGCGCTGAATTGTATCAGATACATCACGTGCAGATAAATCAATAATCTCTTCTTTCAGCAGCCCATGATACCCTCTGCGGATACCGCGCACTTTAATGTCATTTGCAAGTGCTGTTCTGACAACGGCACGAATGGCTGCGTTCATTCCCGGAGCATCTCCGCCACTGGTTAAAACACCAATTGTACGAACACGGTCTTCAATTTCTTCTAATACTGCTTTTTTCTTATCTTCTGCCATTTGTTTCATCCACCTTTCTAAATAATCCCTTTTTGCTAATTTTTTAACACTCTCGCTATATTCTAAACTATTTACAAATGGTTTTCAATAGTCTTTTCTACTACTTTTACACGCTTTTGTCCAAAATGATTCATCAATCTGCTCAGCACCTGAGGTCCTATCTGGACATTCCGGTTGCGGGGAAGCCTTTTTACTGCCCGTTCTGCCTGACAATAGATGACAACCCCGTCATCGCCCTCCGAATCCGCAAGATAACCGTACACGATTTGTTCATTCTCCATATAATCTGCTTTATCCGCAAACTGTATCCACAATTCTTTTTTCTTTTGCTCAAATGGAATCACCTGTTCACAAATCAGTTTGCTCGGCCGTTCATCCTCCTCAGACACACGCCCTTTGACAAATACTTTCTTGTCCACGTCTAACAGTGCATGGTTCTTCTCGTAATCTCTTGGAAAAACAATCACTTCCACCGTTCCGAGCAAGTCCTCCAACGTAACGAATGCCATCATCTGATTTGTCTTTGTCGCCTTTGTTGTCTTGTCCGTGATAAAGCCACCGACAATCTGACGTTCTCCGTCGTGCACCTTTGAACGCCCGCTCTCCTCATCTTGCTGAAAATCCAGTGTGGTGGCAGAAATCGTCTTCTTCCATTTTTCCTCATACTCCTGCAGCGGATGTCCGCTGATGTATACCCCAAGCACTTCCTTTTCAAATGCCAGCATATTTTCCTTTGCATACTCTCCGACGTCCGGCAGTTTGATTTCGAAGTCACTCTTCTGTTCCTCTCCAACCATATCAAACAATGTCATCTGCCCGGTCATGGAATACTTTTTCTCCTGATTGACATGATCCACAATCTGAATATAAATACTCATGAACTGCTTTCTCGTCCCTCCCAGGCAGTCCAGTGCGCCTGCCTTAATGAAGTTCTCAATGGCACGTTTATTCAGACAGTCCTTCATCGTCATCCGGCTGATAAAATCTTCGAGATTTTTAAACTCCCCGAACTCCTGACGGTCTGCTACGATTGCCTGAATGACCGGCTTTCCGATACTTTTGATTGCCGCGAGCCCGTACCGGATATTATCATGGTCTACGGAAAAGTCTGCATATCCCCGGTTGATATCCGGCGGAAGAATCTGGATATTCATCTGCCGGCAGGCATAGATATACTCTGCAACCTTTGACGGATTGTCAATAACCGATGTCATCAGCGCAGCCATAAATTCTACCGGGTAATAGTATTTTAAAAATGCGGTCTGATAGGAAACTACCGCATATGCAGCCGCGTGGGACTTGTTGAATGCATATTTTGCAAAATCAATCATTTCATCATAGATTTTATTTGCAGTCTTCTCATCAATCCCATTTTTTATGCATCCCGGGACTCCTGTCGATTCATCTCCATAGACAAAAATCTGCCGTTCCTTCTGCATCACATCGCCCTTTTTCTTGGACATGGCACGGCGCAGCAAATCGCTCCGTCCCAACGAATATCCTGCAAGCGCCTGTACAATCTGCATTACCTGCTCCTGATATACGATACATCCATAGGTCGGCGCAAGAATCGGCTCCAACTGCGGACAGTCATAGGTAATGGACGACGCATCATTTTTTCCCCTGATATACTGCGGAATGAAATCCATCGGTCCCGGACGGTACAGCGAGATTCCGGCGATAATGTCCTCCAGACTGTGCGGTTTCAGCTCCTTCATGAAACCCTTCATGCCCGCACTCTCCAACTGAAATATTCCATCCGTCTTTCCGGTTCCGATATAATCCAACACCTGTTTATCGTTGTAATCAATGGTATCCATATTCAAATCCGGTGTCCGCGCTTTCGCCATCCGCACCGCATTCTGAATCACGGTAAGTGTGCGCAGCCCCAGGAAATCCATTTTCAAAAGTCCCAGTTCTTCCAGTGTCGTCATCGTAAACTGTGTCACAATCGTTCCGTCCGACGCCCGGGACAGCGGCACATACTCATCCACTGATTTCTGACTGATTACAACACCGGCAGCATGCATCGAACTGTGGCGCGGCAGTCCTTCCAGACGTTTGGACATGTCAATCAGGTACTTCACCTGTTCATCCGTCTCGTAAGTCCGGCGCAGCTCCGGGTTCATCTGCAGCGCCTTGTCAATCGTCATGTTCAGCTCCTGCGGAATCATTTTTGCAATACTGTCCACAAAAGCATACGGCAAATCCATAACGCGCCCCACATCACGGATGACGCCTTTCGCAGCCAGCGTACCGAACGTAACAATCTGTACCACCCGGTCTTTGCCGTATTTTTTCATCACATAATCAATGACCTCCGGACGGCGCTCAAAACAGAAGTCTACATCAATATCAGGCATGGACACCCGCTCAGGATTCAGAAAACGCTCAAACAGCAGCTGATACCGAATTGGATCAATATTCGTGATTTCCAGACAATAGGACACGATGCTCCCCGCCGCCGAGCCACGTCCCGGCCCGACTGCGATCCCATGCCGTTTGGCATAGTGAATGAAATCCCACACAATCAGGAAATAATCCACGTATCCCATATGCCGGATCGTATCCAGCTCATACTTCAGACGTTCCTTCAACTCCTGCGGCGGATTACCATAATGCTTTTCCAGACCTTCATAACACAGTTTGTTCAGATATTCCCACGAAGTCAGCCCATACGGTACATCATACTTCGGCAGCTTGGTCACGCCAAACTCAATCTCAACATTGCACCTGTCGGCAATCCGCTGTGTATTTTGCAATGCCTGCAGCGCATATGGGAACAATCCTGCCATCTCTTCCTGAGACTTCACATAATACTGCCCGCCTTCATACCGCATCCGGTTCTCATCTTCGAGCTTTTTCCCCGTCTGGATACAGAGCAGGATATCATGCGGCTTTTCATCCTCCGCATAGGTGTAATGGACGTCATTGGTCGCAACCAGCTCAATATCCAATTCCTCCGACATCTGCAGCAGCCGCTGATTGACCGCCGTCTGCTCCGGGATTCCGTGATCCTGCAGCTCCAGAAAAAAGTTTCCCTTTCCGAAAATATCCTGATACTCCAGCGCTTTTTGCTTCGCATCTTCATACAGGTCTTTTGAAATATACCGCTGCACTTCTCCGGCAAGACACGCGCTTAGCGCAATAATTCCCTCGTGGTACTCCCGCAGAATTTCTTTATCCACACGGGGTTTATAATAATATCCATCAACAAATCCCTTGGAGACAATTTTCATCAGATTCGCATAACCGATATTATTTTCTGCCAGAAGGACAAGATGATAGTATCTGTCCTCCCCTCCGGTTATCTCACGGTCAAACCGTGAGTTCGGAGCCACATAGACCTCACACCCCAGAATCGGCTTAATCCCCGCAGCTTTCGCCGCCCGGTAAAAATCAATTACGCCGTACATCACACCGTGGTCTGTAATTGCCGCACTGTTCATCCCAAGCTCTTTTACCCTTGCAACATATTCTTTTATCTTATTCGAACCGTCCAGAAGACTGTACTCCGTATGGACGTGTAAGTGTGCAAAATCCATTCTTCACCTCATTCTTATCCGTCTTAGTTATTCACAGGCTGTATTAATGTAAGACAACTTTCCCACAATCTCCTATCCAAGAAGTCTGCGTTGCAGACTCCGGCAACGAAGCGCGGTCACACAAGTTACTATTTTCCCCTTGCACATAGTGCGCATCCCCAGAAGACTTTATCTTATAGGAAAACAATTTCCTATTATGATAAACATGAAAAGGGCGGTCTCCGTTGCGGAAACTACCCCTTTATTACCCACTCATTCTTAATTCTAAAGCAGTTACTGCACAACTGATTACTCGTAACAGTTCAGCCTTCCGACGGAACTGTTATGATTACTCTCCATTAATCATGAACCCAATCAGTCTGTCTGTATCTTCTTTTTCATATGCAATGATTTCCAGCTCCGGAATCTCCCCATTTGAAAAGATATTTGCCATAGAAACATACTGGGAAAGTTTGGACTTCAGATTCAGTCTGTCTCCCTCTCCTGTCACAAGCTCTACTTTACCTTTACAATCATCAACTGCTTTGAAAAATGCGTCTATGTCCGTAATATTCGTTACTTTCATTCCTTGAATCTCCTTTCGAAATATGTACTTAACTCTTTTTTATTATACCTGATTGTCAGATGATTTCAATATTTATTTCAAAATTTTCCGTTGGAATCTGATATTTAATTAGTGCACGGCAGCAACGGGGTATCAAATTTGACAGGAATAACGCAGAATGAATTGCCGAAACCAATTGAAAGAAGATGATTCTATGATATAATACTGTAATATCCGGGTGAAAGAGTCCTATCGTTCATGCTTGCATGAACGATAGGACTCATGCACTGGCACCATAATCTTAAAATGAAAGGGGCTTTTTCTATGAAATTCTTTAATTTTGACAATCCGGTTATGCAGGCGCTTACCAAACTGGCAGATTTGTTTATCCTCAACCTTCTGTTTACTCTCTGCTGTATCCCGGTCGTAACCATCGGGGCTTCCCTGACAGCTCTGTATACCGTTACGCTGAAAGCTGCAAAAAATGAAGAGAGTTATATTGTCTCGAGCTTTTTCCGGGCATTCAAGGAGAACTTCAAAATCAGTACGCTTTCCTGGCTGATTATGCTGGCTGCCGGGATTGTTCTGTTTCTGGATTTCCGTTTCTCAGCATTTTTACCGGTTTCCTATTCACAGGTAATCCGTGTAGCGGCAGTTTCATTTTCCATAATTTACTTTTTACTGATGACATACCTGTTTCCGTACATTGCACGCTTTGAGAATACTTTAAAAAACTCTTTTAAAAATGCTTTTATTCTCAGTATTATACATTTACCGTATACCTTTTTATTCCTGATAATCGCGCTGCTCTCCATTGCGCTTACGATTTTCATCAATTTTCAGATTTCAGGATTTTTATGGTTCGTAATTGGTTTTTCCGGAATCGCCTATGTGAATTCATTATTCTTCCGGAAGATTTTTTCAAAGTACGAATAGGAGTCAAATCCCCCCTGAGGAGTTATATTATTTCACGGCAAATGCGGCGCAGCTTCCTATGAGACCAAAATGCCGGACAATCTATCTTAAAAGATACATTGCCCGGCATTTTACACCAACCTGTTTTTTATCGAATCCGGATTCCGCCCTCCAGAATCTCTATCTTGCCTTGTTTCAGCAATCTTCCGACCGCGCGCTTAAACGCAGCCTTACTCATACCGAATTCCTGCTTAATGCGCTCCGGCTCCGCCTTATCCGTAAACGGCAGCTCCCCCTGATAGCCGCGGATTACCTTCAGAATCAATTCGGCATCCTTATCCATCTGCACCGGAATCTTGTCGCGGACACTCAGATCCAGTTTTCCGTCTTCTTTCACCGCGGTGACACGTGCCTCAATGATGTCTCCGACATGCAGGCGTCCGTTACAGTCTTTCTTCGGAATGCGTGCGGAATACAGATTGTCCACTGCGACAAACATTCCAAATTCATCGCTTCTGTCGTAAATAATTCCTGTCACTTTGTCATCTTTCCCATATGGGGAATCCGTCTGTAACTGATGATACACTTTCATCGTTGCGCACAGCCGCTCACTCTTATCAATATACAGTGTAACGAGGCACTTGTCCCCTTTCTGAACCTTTGCAGTCTGCTGCCTGAAGGGCAAAAATAAATCTTTTTCCAGTCCCCAGTCCAGGAATGCCCCCATCCGGTTCGTATCTGCAACTTCCAGCACTGCCAGTTTTCCAAGCGTCAGTTTTGGCTCATGGGTTGTCGCAATCAGACGGTCCGAGGAATCCTTATACAGAAATACCTCCACCGGGTCTCCGACTTCAATCCCCTCCGGCACCTGTTTCTTCGGAAGGAGCACACGCTCCTCGTCACTTCCAAGATACACACCAAAATCCACAGTCTTTACGACTGTAAGTACCTGCTTTTCTCCTAATTTCATATACTATCTCCTCGTTCTTTTTACTCTGCAGTTTCTTTCGCATACTCGGCAAGCGCCTGCTCCACCGCCTCTTCTTTTGCATTTCCCGCCGCCATGTTCTCCGCCGTCTCATCTATGGTACCGCCTGCCGCCTGCTCTGCCGCTGCACCGCCCTGACTTTTCCGTTTTACCTGCAACTGAAGGTTGATGCTGAACGGGTTCACAACCACGCCTGCGGCCTCCTTTGCCAGTACTTCCGGAACCTTCTGTGCCTCGATTACCGCAGTTCTGAATTTTGTATCTTTCTGTATATTCTGGAATTTCAAAAACTCCTGAACATCCGTAAATAACGGCTGTAATACCTTTCCGTCTTTCTGTTTCAATATCGCTACACCATGGTTCTCCTGAAATGCAACAATATATCTGCCTCTGGAATAGTGTGCCAGCATTTCTTCCTGCAATTCTTTGAGCTCTTCGGTTACCTGCAAATCCTTCTTCGCGCGAAGTTTCTGCATAAAATACAGCGCAGTGAGTGTAAGTTCCTGATTTTCTACAATCGGTCTTCCCTGCGCGTCGGTTCCATTGTCTTTTCTGTTGATTAAATCTGACAACTGAATGACCATTTCCCCTTCTGTTCCCTTATCTATCACAATCGCGTTTACCCCCATCGGCATAAGGCTTGCATAAAAGGAAAGCAGGAATTTGTGCTCAATCTTAAGCAGATGCATCGGATTCTGCTGCGCGGCTATTTTTCCGCACTCTTTCTTCGCACGTTCCTCATTAAAAAACACATATACCTCGTCATCATAAGTCTCCTGATTACATACTACAAACGGCATCCTTGTACAGTCAGACATCGGTACAAAAATTGCCTCTGCATTCCGCAGTTTTCCTAACATTTCCTTTTGATTGCCCATCGCTTTGTATTCCTTTCTTCTCTCATATCATTTTTGCCCGTCCGTCAGGGCTTGTGCGCTCTTGCCGGCAGGGAGTATCGTCTGTTGTTATTGTGATGGATTCCTTACATATTTTCTACGATATGCCTCGCAACATACACGCCGCTTGCAGATGCATGGGACAGAGAGTGCGTCACACCGCTTCCGTCACCGATGACATACAGCCCATCATACAGCGTCTCCAAATTTTCGTCGATATCTACTTCCATATTGTAGAACTTCACTTCCACACCGTACAGCAGTGTATCATCATTTGCTGTTCCCGGCGCAATCTTATCCAGCGCATAAATCATCTCGATAATTCCATCCAGAATCCGTTTCGGGAGCACCAGACTTAAATCCCCCGGTGTCGCCGCCAGTGTCGGTCTGACAAGTCCTTCCTCGATTCGCTTCACATTGCTCCGGCGCCCGCGGATTAAATCACCGAACCGCTGGACAATCACTCCGCCGCCAAGCAGATTCGACAGACGGGCGATACTTTCACCATACCCGTTGCTGTCCTTGAACGGCTCCGAAAAATGTTTCGCTACAAGAAGCGCAAAATTTGTATTCTCTGTCTGCCTGTCTTTATCTTCGTAGCTGTGTCCGTTTACCGTCACGATTCCCTTTGTGTTTTCATTTACAACGATACCGTACGGATTCATACAGAATGTACGCACATTGTCCTCGAATTTTTCTGTTATTTGATTTCCACCGTTACATAAGACGCCCCGTGCCCATCACACAGCTCGATGACAATCCGTTCCGGCTCTTCCGCATACTTCGGGTAAATAATATCCCCCAGTACCGCAGACTTTTTATAACTTACCCTCACCTGCTGAACCGCCTTATCTTTCGGCAGCATTTCCATCGCCATCTGCACGTACTGACAGTTATTGACATGCTCGTTCGTGTCAATGTGGTATCTTCTTACCGGAAATGATGGCTTCTCTGTGTACTCTGCCGCGGGTTTGATTTTCCTGCCCTCGTATGGCATGTCCAGTTTCGGTTCAGTCCCGTATGCCCTGACCTCGTCTTCGTCCGGTACAATCGGCCGCCCCCGCTGCATATCCATGTACACCCACAGCGAGTTGGCACAGGCAATACGTCCGCCGCTTTCATCTTCCATCAGGAAGTTACGCTCCCCAAACAAGCCGGTAAAATCCGTTGCAAACGTTCCGATTTTAATTTTCTCTCCAAATCCGGGATACCGCCCGACGATAACCTGCCAGTAAGACAGTACCCAGGCTTTTTTCTCCGCGGCTTTCCCTCCATAATATCCCAGTGATTCCGACTGGAATGTACTACAGTCCTGAAAATAATTAATCAGTGCAGGCAATGCCAATGTCCCTCTGTGGTCAATCTCACTGTATCTCACTCTGCTGTCAAATGTGTACATACTGTCCTCTCCTTATTCTTCTGACGCTTTTCCGACAAATCCATGTTCAACCGTAATTACGCAGCAGTACCTGGAATCAATTGCTTTCATCCGCTCCGCCATTTCTGTACTGAGCTGTTTCTTTCTTGTATCATCATAACCGATTGGAACTACCATGTCAAAAATAAGATTGGCATGATTCTTTCCTTCCACTACCCGGAAGTCATGCATTGTGCATTCTGCATCCAGTTCTTCCAATACCCGCCGCGCCTCTTCCTTAACTTTGAGCACCTGCTCGACCTTCGTTTCAATCGGGTCCATATGTACAACAAGGAAGATTCCCAATTTCTCAATTGCGTCCCTCTCGATATCATCCACAATCTCATGGGACTTCTCAATATCTACATTATTCGGCACTTCCGCGTGGATAGATGCCATGCTGCGGTTTGGCCCATAGCTGTGTACAATCAGGTCATGGGTTCCCTCAATCCCATCATACTGCTCCACGAATGTCTTAATCTTACGGTAAACTTCCGGATCCACTGCCTCTCCAATCAACGGCTCCAGCGTATCCTTTGCGATTCCGATGCCTGCCCACATGACAATCAGTGCAACCCCGATTCCGAAAAATCCGTCGATGTTGATTCCCGTTAACCGGAAAAATACGAGAGAAAGAATTGTTGCGGCTGTTGTTATCACATCCCCCATCGAATCGGTAAATACCGCCATCATCACTTTGGAATCAATCCGTTTGCCAAGTTTGCGGTTGAACATTCCCAGCCAGAGTTTCACCCCAATAGAAAGAATCAGAATCAGGACAGAGACAAGCTGGAAATTCAGCTCCTCCGGATTCCGGATTTTTCCGATGGAATCTTTCAGAAATGTAAATCCGACTTCCAGTACAAGAAAAGCTACGACCAGCGCTGCAATGTACTCAATTCTCCCATGTCCGAAGGGATGGTCTTCATCCGCCGGTTTTTCTGCCATCTTCACACCCACAAGACTGATAATCGAAGAACCCGCATCCGATAAGTTGTTAAATGCGTCTGCCGTAACGGACACACTGCGCAGGAGTGTTCCCACAATAAACTTTACCGCAAATAAAAATACATTGCAGAATATCCCGACAAAACTGGTCAGTGTGCCATATGCGGTACGAACCGACGCATTCTCCACCTGCTCGTAATCTTTTACAAAATGTCTTACTAAAAACTCTGTCATGTCTTTCTCGAACTCCTTCATCTGTACCTAAACGGTTATTTCTCTTTCATCCGCTCCGCAAAATACCACTTTATCTTAAAATCTGACGCAGCCGTAATCTGGGTATATTCTTCCTCTGTCAGCACGGACTTTAGTTCCTGCTTTCCCTCTTCCGGCACGACTGCGTTTGTCACATCAAGGAAACACAGGCTCGGATACAGCACGCACCACCAGTTATGTCCCTTTGCCGCTCCGATTTCTATTCGGAGCGCCTCGTAATTGCCCGCCGGAAACGTTACGTCGCCGTACGTCTTTTCCGGAAAATAGCAAGTGGTCACCGCTGCGCTGACCGGATAATCATATCCTGCCTCTTCCGCTGTCTGCCGCCCAAGTACTTCCAATTCACCGGTATGCCTGCGCATCCAGTCTGTTGTCTGCTCCACATCCATTCCGTCCGGCATCCGGTCTTTCAGATAATCCAGCACCTGGTCCCTGATTTTCAGTTTCAGTGACTGGTCTTCGGCACTGTCGCTGTTTGCCAGAATATGAAACCGGAGAACTTCCTGTGCCAGATGCTGCTGCATCCTTGCCTGGGCAAGGACACCGGTCTGCCATATCACAATCCCGGTCACGAAAGCCGCCAGTACCAGCGAACAGAGCAGGCAGCACCACTTCTCATTGCTTCCTTTTATTTTCTGATTTTTCCAATTATACATATGTAACTCCCTCCATCGTTTCTGATGCAGGGAGTATACCCGTTTTCTCTGATTCTATTCAGCCAGTCACTCCATTGCGCGGAGCGTATCGCTGACCGTCTGCACCTGATTGTCAATATGACGGCAGGTCACTTCGGTTGCCCGGTGTTTCTCGCCTTTCTCAATCGCTGCGACAATATCATTGTGCTCCTGCAGAATCTGAGCATACCGCTCTTTCTGTTTCAGATATTCCACGCGGTAGCGGTACATCTGCTCCCGGAAATTATTCAGCAGGGAAATCAGTTTCTGGTTGTCCGTTGCCATATAAATCACATCGTGGAATGCCACATCCGCCTCTGCCACAACAGTTATGTCATTATTCCCCAATACTGCTTCAAATTCCTCTGCCGCCTGTTTCAGCTCTTCCAGCCCCTTAGCCGTCATACGGTCACATGCAAGCTGTACTGCCAGCTCTTCCAGCGCCCGCCGCACTTCCAGCACATCCCGCAGGCTTTTCTCCGTAATCTGTGCGACTTCTGCCCCCTTTCGCGGAATCATCAGTACCAGGCCTTCCAGTTCCAGTTTGCGGATTGCCTCTCGAATCGGCGTCCTGCTGACTCCCAGTTTATTCGCAAGCTGAATCTCCATCAGCCGTTCGCCTGGTTTCAATTCTCCCCGTAAAATTGCCTGCCTCAATGTATTAAACACGACATCCCGGAGCGGCAGATATTCATTCATATTCACTTTAAATTTCATCTCCATCTGTCAGTTCCTCCCTGCACCATGCATATTTGTCACGTAAACCTGTTTTGCAAGCGCCTTTTTCCGAATTCGTTCCTGTGCCTTTCTGGCTGCCGATTTCGTCTCGAACAGCCCAAACACCGTCGGACCGCTGCCGCTCATCATCGCATTCAGCGCCCCGGAGCGTTTCATCTCCTGTTTAATCTCCTCAATTACCGGATGCATCGGAATCGTCACGTCCTCCAATACATTTCCCATACAGGCAGCAATTTCCTTCAAGTCTCTGTGCTCCAGACCGGCAATCAGCCCATTGATATCCGGGTGGTCCACAATCTCTTTCGCATCCAATGCCTCATAAACCACTTTGGTCGATACGCTGACTGGAGGTTTTGCAATGAGGACAAAACACTTCGGCATGGGCATCAATGTTGTCAGTTCTTCACCGATACCTTCCGCAAGCACGGTTCCCCTCATAATACAGTAAGGTACATCTGCGCCAAGCCGCACCCCCCGTTCCATCAATTCCTGCTGCGTCAGCTTCAGCTCAAATATCTTATTCATGCCAAACAGCACCGCCGCCGCATTGGAGCTGCCGCCTGCCATTCCTGCCGCAACCGGAATATGCTTATTCAGCGTAATCCGAACGCCCTCTGTGATTTGGAATTCTTCCATCAGCATCTTTGCCGCCTTATATGCAATATTTCCCTCCCCGGTTGGCAAAAAGTACAGATTGGATTTCAATTCGATTCCGGGTTTTTCTGTCCGCTCAATCTTCACCTCGTCGTACAGATAAATGGACTGCATAATCATCCGCACATCATGATATCCATTTTCCCTTCTTCCAAGAACGTCCAGTCCCAGATTAATCTTAGCCAGTGCCTTCAATTCCATCTGTTTCATCCGTGTGTCCTCCGAACTTCTCTTCCCACTGTGATTTTTGTCTTCCCTACGTCCGCCTCCTGGAAAAAAGATTGCACAGGTAAGCATTTTCCGCATACGCGCAGTACGCGTCCCCGGAAGGCTTTGCCAGATTGGAAAACCATTTCCCGCATGGCAAAAATACAGTGTTGTATCTTGTATACATTATTATTACAGTATACTCATATTTTCCTTGAAAATCAAGATTTTATCCCCTGCTTTTATACTGGATGTGTCTAATTTATTGACTTCCATAATCCCTTCTTCCGTCGTAAAAAACCTTTTCGCCAAGTCCCATAATTCATCTCCGTTTTTAACCACATAGCCGACAATTCCCGGCCGGCGTTCCAGCTCCTCCGCTGACAATGGTACAAATTCCACAGAAGTAATGACCTGCATTGCCACCGGCTTTCGGATAAATGTGTCAAATGCCAGCACCGCCTTCACTTCAATTTCTTCATTTCCCGCCAGACTGACCGACAACTGCTCTACATGCCTGGAGATATTGTAACGTGTTTCTTCCGGCATATCTGCACATTCCAACAGCCATGAGAACGGAACCATTCCCTGCCAGCCCCCAAACGGCTGCTCATCGTTTGCCCGCAGATACAGAAATGACAGATGCAGGATTCCTTCTATACGGATGCCCTCCTCTGTCTGCTCCACATGCTCCATCTGAATCACACCGTCACTGTGGCAGATTTGCAGGACATCTTCCTTGAGCTCCGGAAGCGACAGACGCTCCGCGATTTTACACTTGGAATGATTCTGGAGAAGAAGTTCCTCGTACACTGCATTTCTTGTATCAAACTGACAGTTCTGCCGGAGTGAATACAAATCCGCAAGCAGTTCCAGCTCCTCTTCCCGGTAAATGTTCATCCGAAGATTCAGTGTTCCTTCGATTCCAATTACCCGCATCTCCCCATCCTCATCCAGACGGATATCCGCCAGCGTGTCATCCAGCGTATGCTGCACATGGTAGTACATGCCCTCTTCCGCGCCGTCGCAGACAACCTGCCCCTCATAAGGAACGCTTTGCTCCAGCCAGTCCGCCTTGCCGTCCTCCGACAGATACATCAGGAACACAAGCAGTTCTCCCTGAATCCGCAGCGCCTCCTGTACCGGACGGATTTCCAGTTTCCGGCTGCTGATATCCGTAAGCAGAATCTGCCCGATGCTTTCCTTCGTCCCCGGCAGCGTAATTTCTTCTTTCACCCGGTATGTATCTTTCTTTGTCGTATGTAATTCCAGCAGATTCACTTTTTTCATTTTCTTGTAGACCGGCACTTCACTGTCAATATCCAGTGTCGTTTCCTCGTCATACAGCCGTTCCCGCCCGATTTCCAGTTCAACCATCGCACGGATTCCGATTTTCCGGGAATGTACAAGCGTAGTATTGAACTCCGTCCGCACATCCTCCATGAAGAATGTATCTTGTCCCGCATTTTCCACATAAACCATTTCCTCAAACGGTATCTTCCCCTCCAGTGCCGCCGGTACAGGCTCCACAGTGTCAGTCATATATAAAATCTGAAAATACAATTTGCCCGAAACCCGCAGATAATTTTCCGCAAGACTGATATCCTCCACCTTCACTGTCCCTTTTGCACGGACAATCTGCCGGACATCCTCTTTCGTATCCGGCACATTATAATCCTCATCAAGGTAAAACTGGTCAAATGTCCGCTTTCCCTCCTGCGTATAATGCACCTGTTTCTGAATCAGTTCCATATGCTCCTCCTCTAATCAAATACACCTTTAATCAAATACAACGGTCTTATCCATATATTCCAATTTCACCACCACGTAAGGATATGTCGGAATCTCTTTCGTCTCTTCGCCTTTCTTCGGTCCCATCAGATTCGTGTGAATATGGATTTCCTTCTCTGTCTCATAGACTTCCGTGACCGACACACTGTATCCGGTCTTTTCCTGCTCTCCATACCCTTCCGTAAGATACAGGTTTCCCCCATCCGCATATGTAAGGCAAAACGGTGATTTCTTATACCCGGCAATCATTTTTCCAAGCTCTGCGGGCACATCCTCCTTCTCCATCACAACATATTCCAAATCGCGCAGTTTCGCCGAATCCTGCCGTTTCGTCACACAGCCGGTCAGGAAGAACAGAAGCAGTACAGCAAAAAACGCCGGGAAAAGACACCGGAGCATCTGTCTACTTCTGCGATTTTGAAAAACGCTGCATCTTTTACCTTGGTTCATGTCCCACCATACCCACGATTCTGATTTCTTTGTCGTTACCGCTCACAACTCCACGGAAAACCACACACCGCAACAGCATCCGGCACATTGAGAGCTGCCCCTGACAGGAAACCGGATATGCCACAGCCGGAATCCTCCGGCTCCGACGCCGTGCAGCAATGTGCAGGGCGTGGTCATGAACTGTAACTCTCTATTATCTTATTAACAGGAATATCAATTTATACATTGAGTTTTACCCCGACATCTAGTATACTTCATATGTAATTGTTCAGATCCATGCGCATCTGCAACGGTTTTATGTGTTGGATGCCTGCATACATAAGCATAAATCGCTGCAGATGCATATGGCGGATACGCCACATCGAAAAATCCGCAGGATTTTGAGATGGCTCTGAACAGTTACAACTATTTCATTACTATTTTAGTTCATTGCAAAAGAGAGGGGATTTCCATGATTCGTTTTATAGGTGTCGTTGTATTTCTTATACTGTATTTAATTCTGTCTATTCCGGTATTTTTTGTAGAGTGGCTGATTGGAAAGGTAAACCGTGAAAAAAGAGATTACAGTTCTCTGCGGATTGTCCAGTGGGGATTCCATGTCATCCTGAAAATTACAGGTGTTTCCGTCACTGTCATCGGCGAGGAAAACGTACCGGACGAGGCGGTGATGTTTGTCGGAAACCACCGCAGTTTTTTTGATATTCTGCTGACATACACCCGCTGCAGGCGGCTGACCGGATATGTTGCAAAAAAAGAAATGGAAAAGATACCTCTGCTTTCCACATGGATGAGGTATCTTTACTGTCTGTTCCTCGACCGCGAAAATGCAAAAGAAGGTCTGAAAACTATTTTGAAGGCAATCGAATATGTCAAAAACGGAATCTCCATCTGTATCTTTCCGGAAGGCACACGAAACAAGGGAGAGGAACTTAGTATGCTGCCGTTTAAGGATGGCGCTTTTCGGATTGCCACAAAGACAGGCTGCGCCATTGTACCGATTTCCATGAACAACACTTCGGAGATTTTTGAAAATCATTTTCCATGGATTAAGAAAACTCATGTTGTTATCGAATATGGCAAACCGATTTATCCAAAAGATCTAGATGCGGATACAAAAAAACATATCGGCGAATATATACACAATATTATGCTGGAAACAATCAAAAAAAATTCGGAGCTGGTATAAACCGCTCCGGATTTTTCTTTCTTGTCAGACCAGTTTCTCTAAGACAGACTTTCCTATCGTTCCTTCCGGCATCCTCAGCCCGAAGTTCTCCACGATGGTTGCCCCGATATCTCCGAATGTCTCTGCCTCCGGCAGCCTGCCGCCCGCTTTCATGGATGGCGAATATGCAAGAAACGGCACCTGCTCCCTTGTGTGGTCGGTCCCCTTGTAGGTCGGGTCATTCCCGTGGTCGGCTGTCAGTATCAGCAAATCATCTTCTTTCAGCATCTGGAGAAGCACACCGAGTTTCACATCGAACTTCTCGATTTCCTCCGCATACCCTCCCGGATTCCTGCGGTGTCCCCACAGCGCGTCAAAATCTACCAGATTTGTGAAGCATAACCCTTCAAAATCCCGGTTGGCAATTTCAATCGTCTGCTCCATCCCATGGACAGAGCTTTTGGACTTATTGGATTCCGTCAGCCCTTCCCCATCAAAAATATCAAATATTTTCCCCACGGATATAACGTCAAGCCCTGCATCCTTTAGCACATTAAGCGCGGTTCTCCCGGTTGGCTTAAGTGCGTAATCGTGACGGTTGCTGGTCCGCCTGAACCCGCCCTTTTTCCTTCCGACATATGGTCTGGCAATAACACGGCCTACACGCCACTCATCACGCATTGTAATATCCCGTGCAATCTCACAGCAGCGGTAGAGCTCCTCCAAACCAAACGTTTCCTCATTTCCGCAAATCTGCAGCACGGAATCCGCCGACGTATACACAATCATATTCCCTGTCGCGATTTCTTCCTCGCCCAGCTCCTCGATGATTTCGGTCCCGCTTGCACTCTTATTCCCTATCACTTTATGCCCGGTTCTCTGCTCCAGCTCTGCAATCAGCTCCGGCGGGAATCCATGTTCGGTAAATGTCACAAACGGTTTTTCTGTCCGGATTCCCATCATTTCCCAATGTCCGGTCATCGTATCTTTCCCGTTGCTCTCCTCATTCATCCTCATCCGGTATCCAAGCGGATGCTCTGCCGGCGGCACCTGTCTGAGTACGTGAAGATTCGCCATACCAAGTTTTCTCAGGTTCGGAATATCCAGATGTTCCACAGTCTCAGAGATATGTCCCAGTGTATCCGCTCCTTCGTCATCAAATGCTTTCGCATCTTTTGCATTTCCGATTCCAAGCGAATCCAGTACAATTGTAAATATTCGTTTATATTTCTGCATCATTCATTTCCTTCTTTTTTTGGTAACAGTTCAGAACAGCAGCAAAATGCAAAGGCAGACCGGTGCAAGTTTACTTGCATAGAGCTGCATTGGCATTTTGGAATGGGCAGAACACCCATGAAACCTCAGACAGAAGCTGCGTAGCAGCGAACAGCCTGCAAAGCAGGCAGGTCTGTGGTCTGCGTTCTGAACATCCTGAATAGTTACTTTCACACCGCGTCCCAATGAAAAAGCCAAAGCCCCACGGCAAGCCGACAGTAGGCTATCTAATATCCCATGTTGGAATCTTTGCCGCATACAATGGAAATTGCGGAACTTGTTCCAATCCGGTCACATCCCTCTTTTAAGAAATTCTCCAAATCCTCCGCTGTCCTGACACCACCCGCCGCCTTTATCTTCACGTTCGGTCCGATATATTCTTTAAATAACCTGATGTCTTCTAATGTTGCCCCTGCGGTTCCAAATCCTGTGGATGTCTTAATGTAATCTGCGCCTGCTTCAGTCACTGCCCTGCACATGGCAATCTTTTCTTCTTCTGTCAGGTAGCAGGTTTCAATGATAACTTTCAGGACCTTATCTCCAACCACTTTCTTTAATGCAGCAATTTCATTTTCCACAGCCTCGTAATCCCCGTTTTTCACATCGGAAATATTTACGACCATATCAATTTCATTTGCCCCGTCTTTCAGTGCAAGCTCCGTCTCCACAATCTTTGATTCGGTCACGCTGTAACCAAGCGGGAATCCGACAACTGTACAGATATTGATTCTCCCGCCATACATATCATGCACCCGTTTGATGTAACACGGCGGAATACAGACCGATGCCGTATTGTATTCCATTGCCTCCTCACACAGTTTCTGAATATCTTCCCACGTCGCAAATGCCTTCAATTGTGTGTGGTCTACATGCTGTAACATTTCCTGATTTGTCATTTCATATTCCTCTTTTCTTTTTTTATCTGCTATCCAATCCACACCCGGCACTTTGCTCCGCCAGGCTGTGCCTTATACCAGTATACTAGACCGTCACGCGTCCGTAAATCAGCGGTTCCGGCTCTGCCTTCTCCGCCGCAATCGTCACCGCCTCTTCATATCTGGCAGATGCCGCTGCAAACAGCTCTTCTTTTGATGCATACATCGTTGCCATGCTTTCGCCTTCCCGCACGAAATCGCCGGTCTTTTTGTGCAGGATCATTCCGGCCGAATGATCAATCGGACTGTCCTTTGTCTCCCGCCCGGCGCCGAGCATCGCCGAGGCAATGCCACATCCTTCCGTATCCATCACCGTAATATATCCGGTTTTCCCTGCCCGCACCTCATGAGAATACGGGGATTTTGGGAACCGCTCTGTGTCACGGAGCACCGAACTGTCCCCGCCCTGCATCTCTGCCATGGCAATCAGCCGCTCCAGCGCACTGCCGTCCGCAATCACGCCCTCAACCCGACTTTGGCACTCTTCCAAACTTCCCTTTCCTGCGAGATACAGCATATTTGCTGCCAATGCCGTACAGACTTCGGTCAAATCTTTCGGTCCCTTTCCTTTCAATGTCTCCACTGCCTCGATAACTTCCAGGCTATTTCCAATATTATGTCCCAGTGGGATGTCCATATTCGTAATTAATGCAACAGTCCTGCGCCCGGCATTTTCCCCGATTGCCACCATCTCTTTTGCCAGAGCGGCAGAATCCTCCAACGTCTTCATGAATGCCCCGCTGCCGGTCTTGACATCCAGCAAAATACAATCACTGCCCGCCGCCAGTTTTTTACTCATAATGGATACCGCGATTAACGGAATACTGTCCACCGTTGCCGTCACATCCCGGAGTGCATACAATTTTTTATCCGCCGGGGTCAGATTGCCCGACTGTCCGATGATGCTCAGCCCGGTCTGGTTCACGACCTGAAAAAATTCTTCCCTTGAGAGTGTTGTCCGGTACCCCGGAATGGATTCCAGTTTATCCACAGTCCCTCCCGTATGCCCAAGCCCCCGCCCGGACATTTTCGCCACCTTGACACCGCAGGCGGCTACAATCGGCGCTACAATCAGAGTTGTCTTGTCTCCCACACCACCTGTAGAATGTTTGTCAACCTTGATTCCCTCAATGCCGGATAAATCTACCATATCACCTGAGTGTGCCACCGCAGTCGTCATCGCCAGTGTCTCCTCCTCCGTCATTCCCCGGAAATACACTGCCATCAGAAATGCAGACATCTGGTAATCCGGAATATCTCCGGCGACATATGCATTGACCAGATAAGTCAATTCCTCTGCACTCAGCACACCTCCGTTCCTCTTTTTCATGATTAAGTCGTACATTCTCATAAGAAACACCTCTTGAATCTTTTCTTTCATACCACCTGTTCATTTTGATTTTCTCATGTTTCAGCAGAATATTCAACCCGTTTTCTAGTCTTTTACTTTTTTCCAAGATGTGTTATATTAAGAAGAAAAGTAACTAATACATCATCTTCCAAATAACCCGGTTTCATACGCAGAATGAATGTTTCATATGCAAAGCGGAAAAAGGAGGCGCAGCGGTGGCTGCGTTGACCGATGGCAGCGCGGCAGGTGAAAATTCAGTAAAATAGAAAGCCGGGTGTATTTGGAGCTGAAGTACTGGTACAGAATAAAGGAGAGCAAAATGAATACGCGAAATCTCACATTGCTGACCGACTTGTACGAGCTTACCATGATGCAGGGTTATTTCGAGACACAGGAAAATGAAACCGTTGTCTTTGATGTGTTCTTCCGTGCCAACCCGAACAATGGCGGCTATTCTATAATGGCCGGTCTGGAGCAAGTAATAGAATATGTAAAAAATCTCAATTTTTCCTATGAAGATGTAGATTACCTGAGAGGACTCGGCATTTTCAGTGAAGACTTTCTCCATTATCTGAGTGGATTCCATTTCAGTGGTGATATTTACGCCATTGAAGAGGGAAGCGTGATTTTTCCACGGGAGCCTCTGCTGAAAGTCGTTGCCCCGATTATGGAGGCACAGCTTGTCGAGACAGCAATTTTAAATATTATCAACCACCAATGCCTGATTGCCACAAAGGCATCCCGTGTCGTTTACGCGGCACAGGGAGACGGCATCATGGAATTCGGGCTGCGCCGTGCACAGGGGCCGGACGCCGGACTTTACGGGGCGAGGGCTGCCATCATCGGCGGATGTGTCGGTACTTCTAATGTACTTACCGGTCAAATGTTCGATGTACCTGTCATGGGTACCCATGCGCACAGTTGGATTATGGCTTTCAAGGACGAATATACCGCATTCAAAGAATATGCCCGCTTATACCCGAATTCCTGCACCCTGCTTGTGGACACCTACGACACACTCAAGTCCGGCGTGCCGAACGCAATCCGCGTCTTCCGGGAGATGCGTGACGCAGGCATCCATCCGAAGTCTTACGGTATCCGTCTGGACAGCGGGGATTTGGCATACCTGTCCAAGAAAGCACGGGAAATGCTCGATGAGGCAGGCTTTACCGATGCAGTCATCGCCGCATCCAATGATTTGGACGAATATCTGATTAACGACCTGAAAATTCAGGGCGCCCGGATTACTTCCTGGGGTGTCGGAACGAGCCTGATTACCTCCAAAGACTGCCCTTCCTTCGGCGGAGTGTACAAGATGGCTGCAATTCAGGATGCAGGCGGAACATTCATTCCCAAAATCAAACTTTCTGAAAATACAGAAAAGATTACGAATCCCGGCAATAAAACCATTTACCGTATCTACGACAAAGAAACCGGTAAAATCCGGGCAGACTTGATTTGCTTTGCAGATGAA
Organism: Lachnospiraceae bacterium UBA1683; assembly: GCA_002320245.1. Taxonomy (GTDB): domain Bacteria; phylum Bacillota; class Clostridia; order Lachnospirales; family Lachnospiraceae; genus Schaedlerella. The sequence continues at coordinate 2,828 of DCKD01000057.1, read as the reverse complement.
ACGTTTGACGAGGAAAACGAACTGCTGCTCTTCGACCCGGAAGCAACTTGGAAAAAGACGCGTCTCCCCGGCGGCAGCTACACAGTCCGCGAGATTCTGAAACCGATTTTCATTCACGGCGAATGCATTTACCAGTCACCAAGCGTAAAAGAGATTGCACAGTTCTGCAAAGAAGAAAAAGAGACGCTGTGGGATGAGACAAAACGTCTGTTCAATCCGCATAAAGTTTATGTCGATTTGTCTAAACGTCTGTATGACACAAAGACAAGACTGCTGGATGAGATGAGTACGTCAAAAACCCCGCAGCAAGCAACTTTGCCCCCAACATCATTATAAGTTAAAGGAGTATAAATCATGAAAATTATCGTATTAGCCGGAGGCTTAAGCACAGAGCGTGACGTATCGCTTTCTTCCAGCGCCGGCATCTGCCGCACACTGCTTGAGAAGGGTCACGATGCATTCCTTCTCGATGTATTTATGGGATTTCCGTATGACAAAGAGAAACTGGACGAGGTATTCACGCTTCCCGACCACGGGCTTGATATTGTGAAAAATATCGAGACCGAAGAGCCGGATCTTGCAGCGGTCAGGGCATCCCGTCCGGACCAGTCCGATTGTTTCCTCGGTCCAAATGTCATTGAGCTCTGCCGCGCGGCAGACATTACCTTTCTCGGGCTCCACGGCGGAGAGGGTGAAAACGGAAAACTGCAGGCAACCTTTGACCTGCTCGGCATTAAATACACCGGACCAAATTCCCTCGGCTGTGCCGTTGCCATGCACAAAGGCGTGACAAAGGAAATCTTCCTGCAATTCGGCATTCCGACACCGAACGGAGTCTGCATCCATAAAAATAAGAAGAAAAAGGATTTGGCAAGTCTCGGGCTTTCCCTTCCGGTTGTCGTAAAGCCATGCTCCGGCGGTTCCAGCATCGGAGTATACATTGTCCACACGGAGGAGGAATACAACAACGCACTGGACAATTCCTTCCGCTATGAAGACGAACTGGTAATTGAAGAGTATATCGAGGGCCGTGAATTTGCCTGCGGCATCATTGATGACAAGGCACTTCCGCCAATTGAAATCATCCCGAAAACCGGATTCTTCGATTATGCAAACAAATATCAGGCAGGTGCCACCGAAGAAGTATGCCCTGCCGACCTCAGCAAGGAACTGACACAGAAAATGATGGACTATACCGTCCGCGCATTCCACGCTTTGAAACTTGACGTATACAGCCGTGCGGACTTCCTGTTAGATAAGTCCGGCAACCTGTACTGTCTGGAAATGAACACACTGCCGGGAATGACCGCCGCCAGCCTGATGCCAAAGGAAGCGAAGGTTGCCGGAATCGAATACGGGGATCTGTGTGAGCTGATTATCCGGAAATCTCTGGAGGCAAGATATTAAGATGAAAAATATGACATTGAATGAAATTGCACTGGCATGCCGCGGAACCTATTTCGGCAGTGCGGAAAATATGGAAAAGGAAGTTTCCAGCGTTGTCATCGACAGCCGAAAGGTCAAAAAAGACAGTCTGTTTATCGCTCTCCGCGGCGCGCGTGCAGACGGCCATACCTTTATTCCAAAGACAATCGAAGCCGGCGCCCTGTGTGCCGTTTCCGAGGAAAACCTCGGTGATACAGACTATTCCTATATTCTGGTTGACTCATGCGAACAGGCAATGAAGGATATTGCGGAACATTACCGCCGCTCGCTCGATATCAAAGTCGTCGGCATCTCCGGCAGCGTCGGTAAGACAAGTACAAAAGAAATGATTGCCTCTGTACTCGGACAGAAATATAATGTACTGAAAACCGAAGGAAACTTCAACAATGAGATTGGGCTTCCGCTGACTATCTTCAATATCTGCGAGGAGCATGAGATTGCGGTTCTGGAAATGGGAATCAGCGATTTCGGCGAGATGACACGCCTCGCAAAAATGGCGCGCCCGGATATCTGCGTCATCACGAATATCGGCTGCGCCCACCTGGAGCAGTTGAAGACAAGGGACGGGATTCTGAAAGCAAAAACAGAAATGTTGGATTACATGAACCCGGACGGAACGATTATTTTCAACGGAGACGATGATAAGCTTGCAGCATTTATCCCGAAGAACGGAAATCTTCCGGTCTACTTCGGACTGGATGAGAATTGCAGCTACCATGCCGGGCAGATACAGGATATGGGACTTTGCGGCACAACTGCAACCTTTATCACACCAAAATCCCAATTCTCCGCCCACATCTCCATTCCGGGAGAACATATGGTATATAATGCCCTTGCCGGAATCGCTGTCGGTTATGCACTGAACATGACTGACGCCGAAATCAAAGCCGGAATTGAGGCACTTGTACCGCTGGCGGGACGGAATCATCTGATTCAAACCGAAAAATATGCCATCATTGACGACTGCTACAATGCCAATCCTGCATCCATGAAAGCCTCCGTTGAGGTCCTTGCAAAGGCACAGACACGGACTGTTGCGATTCTCGGCGATATGTTTGAGCTTGGGGAAAATGAACTTCCGATGCATTACAGTGTCGGCGAACATGCTGCAGATGCAGGCATTGATGTACTTGTCTGTATCGGGGCACTTGCAAAGAACATCGCAGACGGAGCACGCAGCAGACACACTTCTGTGGAAGTGCATTACTATCCGGCAAAATCAGACTTCTTTGCAGAGATGAAGGACATACTGAGGCCTCACGACACGATTCTCGTAAAAGCATCCCATGGAATGGAATTCCCGGAGATTGTGAATATATTGGAAAATACGAAATAATAAGGTTTTTTGTACTTTCTGGATAATCGAGTAGGAGGAAATTTCT
>DCKD01000036.1 GCA_002320245.1 Lachnospiraceae bacterium UBA1683 | reverse complement strand
GGGTACGAATGCTATCAGGGCTCACATGCGTTGAGCTTGAGACCTCATTTCTCGTTTAACTCATAATATGTTGAGAGGAATACAGAATGAAAAAAATAGCAGTGATTAATGACTTGTCCGGGTTCGGGCGCTGCTCGCTGACAGCGGCTATTTCCGTAATTTCAGTGATGGGAGTACAGCCGTGTCCGCTGCCGACAGCCATATTGACAGGGCAGACCGGATATCCAAGTTATTATTGCGATGATTATACAGATAAAATGGACTTGTTCCGTCAGGAATGGGAGAAGATGGGGGCGCAGTTTGATGGGATTTATACCGGATTTGTCGCAAGTGAAGGACAGATAGATTATATATCTCATTTTCTTGATACATTTTATAAGAAGAAAACATTTCTGCTTGTAGATCCGGTCATGGGGGACGAGGGTAAAGTATATGACATATTTACCCCGGAACTGCTGCATAAAATGAAAGAACTGGCAATGCGGGGGGACATTATCACACCCAATCTGACAGAACTGTGCCTGCTTACAGGCACAGATTATAAGATGCTACAGAATCTGACGGACGGGCGGCATCTGATGACAATTATCGGGCAGATGGCAAAAAATCTGATACAGAAAGGTCCGGAGACAGTGGTAGTAACAGGAATCCGATTTATTGACCAGGCTGACGGAGAGTGGAAGATTGGAAATCTGGCGGTGACGAAGAAACAAAGTAAGCTGTCGGCATTTCCATATATAGGCGGAAGTTTTTCAGGAACCGGCGATTTATTTGCATCAATTATCGCAGGCGGAACTGCAAGGGGAGATGACATTTTTGAAATCATGGATTTGGCGGGAGTGTTTATTGAACGCGCGATGAAAGATTCCGTGGCAGAACAAGTGCCACGGAATGATGGGGCAAATTATGAGAAGTTTTTGGGGATGCTGATTTAACAGCAAAGGGGACAGTTACCTAAACTATTTCACAAAATGCCGCATTGCTATTAGAGGATAATATGTGCTATGATATGTAAGAAAATTACTGCAATCATACAATCATATTAAAAAAGACAGAGGTGATAATATATGAGTTTTGTATCAGGAGACGTATGTTATATTCTCGAAGATAACAAATATGTTACGAAAGTAAAGGTAATGGGGCGGCAGGAGGAGCTGTATATTGTACAGCGAATCGGTTCCTGTGGTGCAATCCGGATGACTGAAAAAGAATTGTTTGCAACGGAAGAAGAGGCGGCAGCAAGTAAGAAAACGACACATGCATTGGTAAGTCCGCAGTTATCGATACTGCCGGAGAGGGATAATATACCGAAGATTATTTAAATAAGAATATAGAATATCTGAAAATGCAAGGCAAAGGGGACAGTCCCTCCTGACAGGGGACTGTCCCCAGAAATAAAATCATTTCGTCAACACTTCAACCCCATCTTCTTTTACCAGCACCATATATTCAATCTGAGCGGAAAGCCCATCATCAATTGTATACACAGTCCAATCATTATCCTCATCTACAAAGAAGTCAGGACTTCCCTCGTTAATCATCGGTTCGATTGTAAACATCATACCGGGAACGAGCAGCATTTCGGAGCCTTTAGGCGTAACATAGCTGACAAAAGGATCTTCATGGAATTGCAGCCCGATTCCATGTCCGCCGATTTCCTCTACGACAGAGTAGCCGTTTGCCCGCGCGTGTGTGTTGATTGCATCGGCAATGTCACCGAGGTGTCCCCACGGTTTGGCGGCGGCGAGTCCAAGTTCCACGCATTCTTCGGTCACCTTTATGATTCGCTCCGCGCGTTCTGACATCGTTCCCATTTTAAACATTCTGGAGGCATCGGAGAAATAGCCGTTCAGAATCGTGGAAACATCGACATTGATGATATCTCCTTCCTGCAAAATGATATTATTATCCGGAATGCCGTGGCAAATCTCATTATTCAGGGAAGTGCACACGCTTCTGGGAAATCCCTGATAGTTGAGCGGTGCAGGGATACCGCCGTTCTTTGTTGTAACATCATACACAATTTTGTCAATCTCTTCTGTACTCATACCGATGTGAATCCGTTCGGCAACCGCATCCAGGACTTTTGTGTTGAGGGCGGCACTTTCCCTGATTTTTTCAATTTGGAATGGAGTTTTCAAAAGTTTCCGTTCCGGAACAATCTCTCCACGGTCAGCATGAAGTTGCATTCTCTCTTCAATTGGCATGTGGCACTTTTTATATTTCTTTCCGCTGCCACACCAGCAAGGTTCATTTCTTTCCATTTTACATTCCTCATTTCTTTCTTATTATTTATATCTATATCCATTAAATGATATTGGATTCTCATGCGGCATGAAACACATGACCTTTTGATACTGTCATCAAATTACAATTCTGAACGGCTATAACAAATGTGTAAATAGCTCAAATTACAATTCTGAGCAGCTATGACAGATGTATAAACAATCCAAATTACAACTCTGAGCAGCTATAACAGATGTATAAACAGTCCGCTTCTGAGTTTCGGCTCAAACCAGGTAGACTTCGGTGGCATCAGCCGTCCCGCATCGGCAACGCGGAGCAATTCCTCCATGGATGTCGGATACATTGCAAATGCGACGCTGTCCGGTATTTCATCGGCAAGCCGGACCAATTCACCCAAACCGCGGATTCCTCCGACAAACTGAATGCGGGAATCTGTCTTTGGATTTTTGATTCCAAGCAAAGGTCCGAGAATCATATTCTGTAACAAGGAGACATCAAGGCTGCTCACCGGGTCATCAGAGTATAAAGACGGATTCGCACACAGCCGGTACCATTTGCCTGCGGTATACATATGAATTTCCCCTTTGTGCTGCGGACGGGAAACCGGATAAAAGCCGGAATCCCCACTGGATGCGGAACTCTCGCTGGAGCCGGAATCCCCACTGAGGGCGGAACTCCCACCGGAGCCAGAATCCATGCAAACCGCATCCAGCTCCTTTACATCGAACCTGCTGCGAATCTTGTCCAGCAGGGATTCTACAGTATATCCGTTCAGTCCGGTTACAATGCGGTTATAATCGTAAATTCTGAGCTCTTCAGCCGGAAACAGCACGGACATAAAATAATTGAATTCCTCCGAGCCGTCAAAATCCGGATGTTCCTCTCTTCGTTTCAATCCGACCTTTACCGCAGAAGCAGCACGGTGGTGTCCATCCGCAATATACAAATGTTCCATATTGGAGATGAGCTGCGTAATCTGTTCAATTGTCTCTGGGTTTTCGATTTTCCACACCTGATGCCGGATACCGTCATCGCTGCAGAAGTCATAGACAGCCCGCTGTGACTGAATATTCCGAATCAAAGCCTGCAGTGCATCGACAGAGTGGTAAGCAAGAAAAATCGGTCCGGTCTGTGCATTCATCGTATCAATATGATGAATGCGGTCCAGTTCTTTTTCTTCGCGGGTATTCTCGTGACGGCGGATGACGCCATTTAAATAGTCGTCAATGGAAGTGCAGCCGACCAGCCCGGTCTGCGTTCTTCCATGAAATGTCAGCGCATATAGATAATAGCAATCAGACGCATCCTGAATAAACAACCCGTCGTTTATCATAGAAGTCAATGTATCCCGCGCCTTGTCATAAACCTGTTGAGAGTACATATCCGTATCATCAGGAAATTGCGTCTCGGCGCGGTCAATTTTTAAAAATGAAAGCGGCTGCCGCATCACCACTTCTTTCGCTTCGGAACGATTGTACACATCATAAGGAAGTGCGGCGATTTCCGCGGCGTATGCTTCTGCCGGGCGAACCCCGCGAAAAGGCTTAATATCTGCCATATCCGATACTCCTTTGGTTTTTAATATTTTAATCAGTCTTTAGTGTAGCACAAAAGGGGTGGAAAAGCAAAAGATTGAAAACCAAAATCTGCGGGTAACAGTGCATCGCATGAAGAAAATGTTGGTTGAGGCAGGGCTGCCGCAGTGTGATTATGTACATATCAAAAAAGGAATCTACCGGTGGAATGCCCCGATGGAGACGGAGATTGACGCAAAAGTTTTCTCAGGATGTGTAGAGCAGGCGAATGCAGCTTCGGATAAGGCTGAAAAAATAAAATGGCTGAGAACTGCGTGCCGGATGTACGGCTTACCAACGGCAAAGGGCAACCCATGGAAAATGAAAAGAAACTGGATGTTCTGTCACAGGAATTATACGATACCATCCAGATGTGTCTTCGGAAGGGAGACTGCTTTACAAAATACAGTCCGTCACAGTTCCTAATCCTGCTTGTAGGGACGAACAAAGAAAACTGCGGCATGATTTTCGACCGCATTATGGCATATTTTTCAAGAGAGCACCAGTCGCGGGGACAGTATCTTGAATATGTGGTGTCCTCGGTGGCTGACATCAATAAAGAAGATTCACCGATTCAATTTAAAAATAAGAAGGACTATTTTCGGACGTTCAGAAATGAGCGTCTTTTTTAGTACCAAAGTAACCGTCCGGCAATCTCCCATTAATTTCCAGTATTTACCATGAAAGAAAGGTATTAATTACTAGTATAATTTTCTCTGAAATTATTATTACCAAGGAGAGGATGTCATGAATAAATATGCGTATATCAGAGTTTCAAGTAAAGACCAGAATATCGCACGGCAGGTTGAAGCTATGAAAGATATCGGTATCATACCGGGACATATGTATATAGATAAACAGTCGGGAAAGGATTTCAACAGGAAAAATTATAAACGGCTTCTGAAAAAAATACATTCAGGAGATGAACTCTACATAAAGTCAATAGACCGGCTTGGACGTGATTATGATGAAATCATAGAACAATGGCGCTATCTTACCAAAAACAAAGACGTGGATATTATTGTATTGGATTTCCCGTTGCTGGATACGAGAAACCAAGTCAATGGGCTGACCGGAAAATTCATTGCCGACTTAGTGCTGCAGATACTCTCATACGTTGCACAGGTTGAGCGTGAAAATATCAGACAGCGGCAGGCAGAGGGAATCCGGATTGCAAAAGAAAAAGGTGTCAGGTTTGGAAGACCGTGTAAGCCATTTCCGGATAATTTCGGTAAAGTATATCAGTTATGGGAGTCCCATCAAATCAGTAAACGGGAGGCAGGAAGAATGCTCGGAATCAACCATACCACGTTTTCGAGGCTTATAAAGCGGTATCAACAAAATAAAACAAAATAATTTCCGCAAAAATGGGACAAAATCTACACTTTATGCGCCATTGGGCCGAGAGTTGACGGGGATGACATTATTTATGCAAATGTTAAGGTAACGC
>DCKD01000073.1 GCA_002320245.1 Lachnospiraceae bacterium UBA1683 | reverse complement strand
CCATGGCGCGCAAACAAAAATAAGTGCATATTCCGAAACTGAATATGCACTCAAAAATAGCATTATACACTTATTTTATTTCCTTTTTTACAGAAAACAGGCGCGATACCAAGAGATTTACTGTATGGTTCCCGGCTGCCCAGAGGACACTTTGCAGAGATTTTTCTGGCTTGACGAGGATTATTGCAACGCTTTCATCTGTTCCAGCTCGTCTGCAATCCCGGCAAGTGCAACACTTCTGATGATAAATCAATCCGCTACTATGATAATGACGAGTGGTCTGCCCACGCTCCTGTCGAAAAGTAATAGTTATCAATGGAAGAAATAATGCTTTTTATTACGAAAATCTTGCTTAAAAGCTTTGTGTATGTTACCATAAAGCAGGAACATATGTTTTTTTTAGAGAGGGGAGGAAAGAAATACAAGTAAAGATATATTAACATGGTTCACCCAAAATTTGGCACATTATAATCCCTGGACAGTATGTTCAAGTGCCCAATCCATAATAGAATTGGAGTGATTTTATGATAATAAGCGCAAGCCGAAGAACTGATATTCCAGCCTTCTTTTCAGATTGGTTTATAAACCGATTAAACGAACAATATGCCTATGTCCGAAACCCTATGAATATTCATCAGGTCAGTAAAATCAACTTATCCCCAGATATTGTTGATTGCATTGTTTTTTGGAGCAAAAATCCCGGACCTATGATAGAAAAACTTGACACTTTAAAAGATTATATGTACTATTTTCAATTTACACTTAATGGATATGAAAAAAATTTTGAAACAAATCTTCCTGATTTGACTGCAAGAATTGATACTTTCCAAACGTTATCTAACTACGTTGGAAAAAAACGTGTAGGATGGCGTTATGACCCCATTATTGTTAATGATAAATACTCTATTGACTGGCATATAAAAACATTTAGATACCTTGCAGAGCAATTATGCCTTTATACTGAAAAGGTAACCATAAGTTTTATAGATTTATATACAAAAATCTCCCATAATATAAAGGGAAAAAACATTTATGAATTATCTTACGCCCAAAAAGATACCCTTGCAAAAATCTTTGCAGAAATTGCCCATTTACATAACATAGAAATAGATACTTGTGCAGAAGATATAATACATAAAACTTTCGTACGGCTTCAAATTCTCAATCACATCCACATCTGTTCTGTCATAATTGGAAAGAATCACCTTTCCATCCTTCCACTCGATTTCATCTCTAAAGTCACATATAACTTCTTCACCGGTAAAATTTGCAACGACAATCAACATACTTTCCTCATCTTCTCTTTTGTATGCAAATATTTTTTCATTTGTCTCAAAAACAAGCTGAAAATCTCCGGTGCTTATAATCTCATATTCTTTTCTCAGCCTGATTAACTGCTTATAAAAATAGAAAATAGATTTTTCATCCTTCAGAGATTCTTCCGCATTGATTTCCCTGTAGTTCGGATTTACGCCAATCCATGGCTCATGATCTGAAAAGCCTGCATATTCACTGTCTGACCACTGAAACGGTGTTCTCGCATTATCCCGGCCCTTTGCATAAATACCCTGCATAATTTTTTCCATCGACCACCCGGCTTCCTGCTTCTCTTTTACCATATTGATGGTTTCAACATCCTTATATTTCTCCAGAGGGAATTTCACATTTGTCATTCCCAGCTCTTCTCCCTGGTATATATACGGTGTCCCATGCATTCCATGCAATACCATACCTAACATTTTTGCGCTTTCTTTCCTGTACTCTTTATCATTCCCCATGCCCACCCTTTTTCATGTAATGCTTTTTGCCATACAAGAAATACCTGCTTCAATTCATTTACATCAAGCTTCTTCAGATCCCATTTTCCATTTCCTTTGACCTCTTCCAGACCCAGATGTTCAAATCCGAATACCATAGTCAATTCTTTTCGTTCTGCTGCCGAATATAACGGAGCGCTTACCGGTGTGGCAAAAGATGTTTCCCCCACGGTAAATACTTCACGCCCTTCAAAGCATTCTCTGTGCATTTCCTATTTCCAATCCTCCTGTGGAAGTAGCGATAGAAACCCAATATAAGATTGCAGCTATTGCTATGCCACTACGATTTTTCTTGAAAGACTGTGAGCCAGATATAGAAAGTGATTTTATGTGTCAAAACGATTTGTAAAATTTCAAGCCGTGGTGAAGCTTCCAGTTTATCAAGCAGACAAGGAGGGAGAACATGGAACTATCTATACAAGAACGCCTAAAAGACCTGCGTATGGAGCGTGGGCTGACGCTGGAACAGCTTGCGGAGCAGACCCACCTCTCCAAGTCTGCGCTGGGCAGTTATGAAGCGGACGATTTCAAGAACATCAGCCACTATGCCCTTATCAAGCTGGCGAAGTTTTACGGCGTGACCGCCGACTATCTGTTAGGGCTGGCAGAAACAAAAAATCACCCAAACACCGATCTTGCAGACCTGCGTTTGAGTGACGATATGATTGAACTATTGAAAAGCGGATTGATTGACAATTCCCTTTTGTGCGAACTGGCGGCGCACCCGGAGCAAGCGTCTTTAGCGTTTATCTGCAAACGACTACGGTTAAACTATAAGAAGCTGTCGGAGGAGGAAAAGAAGTGGCTGAAAAAGATTGCGGAGAAGTCCGACTTGTTGAAAAATCCAAACCCACAGCGGGGAAGGAAATGATGTTCTGTATGAAAGACCTTCTGGAAACTTCTTGTGGGCTGGATGTCCACAAAGAAAAAATTGTTGCGTGTATCCTGACTGGTCCTTTGGGTAAACCAACACATTCCGAAATCCGGGAATTTTCCACCCTAATTCCAGACATGATTGCCTTACGGGAGTGGATTGTTTCTCAAAACTGCCATCATGTCGCAATGGAAAGTACAGGCATTTACTGGATGCCTAGTTAGCAACCACCACTTCAAGT
>DCKD01000011.1:2272-9087 GCA_002320245.1 Lachnospiraceae bacterium UBA1683 | reverse complement strand
GTCCATGGAATGATTTCTTCCATGGCATCCAGAAATTCTTCTCTCTTTGTCTTTCTTTTGCGATTGGAGTATTCCATATCGGTAAGCGTCATTTGATTCATAGGTATCCCGCCTTTCAGTTGATGCCTATATTTTACCATATATTGCCGTGAAATGCTTGCATGAATTAATCAGCGTTTCCCTAAAAATTGGATTTGCCGATTTTTATTCTTCCTTGTTATAATGATTGTAATATTGTATAACACGACGGAGGTATGGATATGAAGAAAGCAACTGACAACATACGTTATTTTAAAAATGAAAACGGACCTGTCATCGGGGTGACCGGGCGGGAGCCGATTTGTGTAGACGGACTTTATTTCCGTGATATCAGCGGTGACGGAACCCTTTCCGTCAGCGATGACTGGAGAAAATCTCCGGCAGAGCGTGCTGCATCACTGGCTGCCGAGCTGTCTGTTGATGAAAAGATTGGCCTCCTTTTCCTGAACTCCTGGAAAATGGGGCAGGAACAGGAAGATAAGGATTTTGTTGATGCTACCGGGCTTTTGGACGAAAAACCGGTAGAAAAGGGTTCCTCTATCTTTGCAGTGAACTCTACAACCGGAACAACCTCAATGATGAAAGATAAACACGTACGCGAATTCATCCTGCGCTCCAACCCGAAACCAGACGAGCTTGCAGACTGGATTAATGAATTGAACCGTGTGGCAGAAGAGGCGGAACACTTCATTCCTGCTGTTGTTGTATCCAACTCCAGAAATGAAAACGGGGAGGTTGTATTTGGTATGAATGACGCCTCCGGCGTGTTTGCCGCATGGCCTGGAACACTCGGAATTGCGGCTGCTGTCAAAGGAACCGGGGATTTGAGTATCATTGACGACTTTGCAGACTGCATCCGCGCTGAGTGGGATGCAGTTGGAATGAAAAAGGGATATATGTATATGGCGGACTGCGTCAGCGACCCTCGCTGGCAGAGAACTTACGGCACATTCGGCGAGGACACGGATTTGATTCAAAAAATTTTCACCCATTTGATTCCGGGTATTCAGGGAAGTGATAATGGCGTGACAACAGACGGTGTTGCTGTGACGGTAAAACATTTTCCGGGCGGCGGAGCCAGAGAAAACGGATTCGACCCACATTACAGGCAGGGACAGTGGAATGTATATCAGACCGAGGGAAGTCTCGAGAAATACCACGTTCCGGGATTTCTTCCTGCAATTGAGAAAAAAGCGGCATCCATCATGCCATATTATGCCAAACCAGCCAAAGCAAAAAGTGCCCCGCAAACAGACCGAAACGGCAATCCATTGGAATGGATTCCGGTTGGTTTCGCTTTTAACAAAGCATTCATTCACGACATGCTGCGCGAACAGATGGGATTTGAGGGATATATCAACAGCGATTCCGGTATTGTTCAGATGATGGCGTGGGGCGTCGAGGATTTGGAAATCTGCGAGCGTATTGCACTTGCCGTCAATACCGGAGTAGATATTATCAGTGGTTCCTACGACTTGGAAAATGCACGGGAAGCTTACGACCGCAGACAGAATGGATATTACACCACTCAGGGGCATCCGATTCCGGAAGGCTACACGTTGGAGCAGATTACACTCACCGATGCAGCACTCACCCGTGCGGTAGAACGTACATTGAAAGAACGTTTTGAGCTTGGATTATTCGAAAATCCATACCGAAATCCAGCAAACGCAGTCGAGGTAATTGCAACCAAAAAGCATTGGGATGATGCTGCAGATATCCACCGCAAATCCGTAGTCCTTTTGAAAAACGACGGTACATTGCCCCTTGATGCAAATTCTGGCAAGAAAATTTACGTGGAATGTTTCCAGAAAAACGGTGAAGCAGCCGAAAAAGCAACCGAGACAATGCGGACGCAGCTTGCTGATGAATCTATCTACCTGACAGATGATTACACAAAAGCAAATACTGCAATCCTCTTCGTATCTCCAAGCTCCGGCGAATATTTCAATGCTACGCCTGGGTATCTGGAGCTGGACATCTGTGACGGAAAAGAAGTCTGCAACGTAGACGAGGAAGGAAGGCCTGCCGATGCCACACACACGGAAACCACACTGGCAAATGCCGGAAAGATTGGAGAAATCGCAGCCGCAGTCCATGCAAACGGCGGCAAAGTTATTTCCAATATCAACTTCACACTCGCATGGGAAGTTGGCAATGTAGAAAACCACTCCGATGCACTGCTCGCCGGGTTCGACACCTATCCAACCGCTACACTGGATGTCATCTTCGGACGGTTCGCCCCGGTCGGCAGGATGCCCCTCACACTGCCAAAAGACGATAGTGTACTGGCAGTCAATGCCGACGGTGTATGCATCTCTCCGAACGATGTACCCGGATACGATAAAGACCAGTATATGCCTGATGAAATGAAAGACGAAAATGGCAAAGCATACGCCTACCGCGATACAGCCGGAAACTATTACGAACTCGGCTTCGGATTAGGCTACTAAAACCCATTTGGGGACGTAGTAAACTTGCAGTTTACTACGTCCCCAAATGAACTTCACCCTGTCCCTTTTCACTCTACCCGGAATATCCCTTCCTCCGAGATTACCATATCCATCCTCAAATCGTGTACATCTGTGGGAATCACGTCTTCCATGATGGCGCTCCTGCACAGTGCCGCCTTGGGAAAATCTGCCCACTCCAAATAACGGTCGTAAAATCCGCCGCCGTATCCCAGACGCCTTCCATCTTTACTACAGGTCACGCATGGTACAAATGCCAAATCAATTTCCTCTGGCTCGATACACGTACAGCCTTTTTTCGGTTCCAATATCCCATAGGCACCATTTTGTAAATCATCCGGACACTTGATTTCGTATACTTCCATAATTCCTTTGGCAATACACTTCGGAACCCCAAGTTTTTTTCCGGACTTCCATGCATTCTGGATTATCAGCATCGTATTGATTTCTCTTTTGGTTCCCACATAGCAGAAAATAGTTTCTGCATCTTGATATTCCGGCAGGGAAACTGCATACCGGAATATCTGTTCATCCGCACGTGTGCAGTATTCTTCTGGCAGCATCGCCACTTTCTCTTTTGCTTTTTTCCGCAAAGTTTCCTTTTGCCCGTCTATCTCTATCATAATTTCTACTCTAACTTTCCCGCCGTCTTTTCCTTTCCTGACTTCTACACTACTTTCTTAGCAGTCTTCTTTCCTGACTTCTACACTACCTTCTTAGCAGTCTTCTTTCATAGTTTCCGTACTACCTTCCCTGCTGTCTTTTTCTTTCCCAATTTCTCCCCTATCTTCTTAAGGGTCTATTTCCATCCTGATTCTAGCTATCTTCTCAGCCATCTACTTCTATTGTCATTTCCGCATACTGATTTTGCCCGGATTCCATCACAATACACGACACTATCCTCTGCGGACCGCCTTCAGGACCGCCCCGATTTTTGGTGTTGTCCCATAAAGCAGGACGCCTACCCGGTAAATCTTTGCTGAGAGCACACCTACTCCGACCACGGATACAATCAGGATACAAATTGACAGCGCAATCTCATAGAACGGAACCGTACTCATTGCAATCCGCGTAAACATCGCAATCGGAGATGTAAACGGAATATACGAACAAATACGCATCGCGAGATTGTCCACCGAACCGTTTGTCATGGAAAAAATTACCACCATAAATGCAATAATAAACAGCATGGTCAATGGCATTACCGACGTGTTAATATCCTCCAGCTTAGATGCCGTTGATCCAATTGCACCATACAGGAATGCATAGATAAAGAATCCAAGGACAAAGAAAACCAACATATATACGAGCAAATCTAACGGCATATCAAAAATAGAAGAAATGATTCCGCTTCCATCCCAATATGTTCGATTCATATTGAAGAACAGGTATGCAGAGCCAAACACAGCAACCAGTTGAATCAGTCCTGCAAGACAGGATGCAATCACCTTTCCAAACATCATACTGACAGGTTTTGCACTTGTAATCAGCACTTCCATCGCCCGGGAGCTTTTCTCTGTCGCCACATTCGTTGCCACCATCTGTCCATACAGCATAATGACCATATACAGTGCAAAAATCATAACGTACGTGTAAAAGAAATTCTGTGCCTGATTTTTCCCGAGATTCTTTGTCTGATGTGTAATCTGTGCAGAAAGTATCTGCTGCGCATCCTCCTGTGAAATGCCGCTGCCAACCATCGCATTCATCCGATACAAATTCTGCAGTACCTCATCGGCAGTCATAGTCTTGGAATCGTACATCGACAAATTGTCCACATAATACTCATAAGAAGTCGGTCCGGTAATAACGAAAGCACATTCCACGTCACCGGATGTAATCTGCTCCCTTGCCTGCGTCAAATCAGTTTCTCCAGTGCGTACATCATACCCTGGGAATGAGGCTGTAAAAGACTGCCGAATGACGTCCATATCTTCCGTTCTGTCCGCAAAAACCAGCATCACAGGACGTTCTTTTGACTCCGACACACCATCCCGATGAAACATTCCCGAAATTCTGGGAAAAAACATAACTCCCGCAATCAGGAGCACAAGAAATACCGTGATACCAACAAATATTTTATTTTTAAAATAATTCTTCAACTCAAATTTTAAAATAGTTCCAAACTGCTTCATTGTCTTCCCTCTCCTTTTCCCATCACTCCCACAGCCTGATTATTCGTATGTGAATTTTCCGCATATTGCACAAAAATATCATTCAACGATGGCTCTAATACTTTTACCTCATCAATATCATATGTATTTGCCAGAGTTCTCATCATCCTCTGTTTATCATTTGCCGAAGGGAGCTGAATAATAAGACCGCCCTCCTCATTCTCGGAACAGCATGCCCCCAGTTCCCTCATAATCCGCTCTTCGTCTTCCGATCGCACCACCAGCCGGTCCCGGACGTAGTTTTTCTTAATGTCGTTCAGCTCCCCCTGCAGCACAATTTTCCCATTATTCAAAATTGCAATCTGATCACAGAATTCTTCAATATAATTCATCTGATGGCTGGAGAATAAAACAATTTTCCCCTCCGCAATCTGCTCCTTTACAACATCCTTCAGCAGCATTGCATTCACCGGATCCAATCCCGAAAACGGTTCATCAAGAATGACAATTTGCGGACGATGCGCAAGCGCGGTAATCAACTGAATCTTCTGCTGATTTCCCTTGGAAAGTGTATCCAACCGCTTGTTTCTATATTCAGCCATTCCAAGCCGCTCCAGCCAGTAATCGATAGATTTAACTGCCTCTTTATGATTCATTCCTTTCAACCTTGCAAAATATATCAGTTGGTCCATGATTGGTTTCTTCGGGTATAACCCTCTCTCCTCCGGCAAATAACCAATCGGCACTTTTCCATATTGAATCGCTTTTCCATCAAGCAGCACTTCCCCATTATCCGCAGGAAATACATCCATCAGAATGCGGATAGTCGTCGTCTTTCCTGCCCCATTCCTGCCAAGCAGGCCAAATGCCTTGCCGCCCTCTGCCGTAAAGGAAATACCTGTGAGCACTTCCTTTTCGCCAAATTTTTTCTGTATGTTTCTCAGTTCCAGTTTCATAACGCCCTCCATAATCCTTTCATTTTCATTTCTTCCATAACAGCGAATTCAATATCTTTCTTCAGCTTTCTGTGGACATTCAATCCGATGTCTTTCCTCAGCCTTCTGTGGACATTTAATCCGATGTTTTTCCTCAACTTTCCCTGGACAACTCATCCGATTTTTCATTCTTCCCAAAATAATTCGTCCAGCGTCTTTCCTACTTCCTTACAGATAGCAATGCATAGCCGGATGGACGGGTTATAATCACCCTTCTCAATGGCACTGATAGTCTGCCGGGATACCCCCACCCGGTCTGCCAGTTCCTGCTGTGAGTAATCCATCGCAGCCCGCGCAGCCTTTAATTTCAGGTTCTTCATACACTCACTCTTTCTCTCCCCGGCTCTGAATCATCTTTGCCAAAACGACAAGGAAAATAAATACAAATAACAGTCCGCATCCCAGATTCATACAGCTTCCCTGCAAAACACCATTCTTCACTACCTCACCATGCATTACATCCATTCCGAATATAGCAAAATTAAAAATTGCAATCAGTGCAAATGCAATCATTACACGGCGTCGGTCTTCATTCAGTGCAAAATATCCTTCATGCCAGATGCAATATCCCACATATACTGCTACTCCAAATAAAACGATAAAAAACATTGCCAACTGTGTTTCTACATATTTTATTTCTGCTAAACAACAGACAATCCCATACAATGCATCACACATCACAAAGGTAAAGAAGCCCCACTTGTATCCACATCCGCGCACCAATTGCTGCCGCTCGTCATACTTACAGTGGTTGGAATGATCTCTCCTCGTCCATTTACGAAAAAATAATAAAATCACGACTCCAATTAAACCTCCGCATATCAACCCTAATACATATTCAAGACTGTAATCCATATTCGTACCTTCCTTTCCGGCAAAATGTTTATTGACTTGGTATTATTTTTGTTTTTATTTTAATACCCCCTTTTCAGCTTCCCTTTAGACACCTCCTGCTGCTATATCTGTCATAGCTTTTTTTACCTTTTCTATCGGTCCGGCTATGCTTGTTTTAGATACCGTGGATTGGTTCTCACCTCTTATAAGTACCTCTTTAATTGCATCATACATCCACAAAAGCATTTTGTCAATTATATTTTACATATTTTCTTATATATTGTCCTTTTTGTTATGCATTACAGATAACAGATAACAGTATTCCAGATAACGGATAACAGATTACAGATAACGGATAGCAG
>DCKD01000011.1:0-2214 GCA_002320245.1 Lachnospiraceae bacterium UBA1683 | reverse complement strand
CAGATAACGGATAGCAGATTACAAATAACATGTTTTGCAGTCCAAATACCCGGTTTGTAGATTTCCATACAAAAAGGACCGGTCATCACCGATCCCTGTAAGCCAGGTTACAGTCACCCGGCAGATATTAATTTTCGTCAAACGGAACTTCGTCCGCCCCAGTCCTCTCTATGTGTCCCGGACGTTTCATCGTCCGAACATTAATTCCGTTTACTTCTATATGGTCGTCCACCGGAATAACAAGGCATTGTCTTCCATCAATCATTCTCGTCTCAATCAAGTCTGCCCGCTCCGGGTTTACCTTGATTATCACGTCCGGCGTCTCAATATTGAACTTTCGAGTCTCTGCAATATTTTCGGCAAGCAGAGAGGACTTCTCGCCAGCCGCCGCCTCATATGTACGCTCGAATGTCTCCATCTTTTCCGCAGGAACGCCGCTGCTTTCGAAAATCTTTCTCACATCAGTCTTATCCAGTGCAACCGGTTCCGGTTCCTCCTTGTGTTCCTCGATGATGTCATTCAATGTCTCGTGAATATTTCTTACTGTCTCGTAATCTCCGTCTTCACCCAAGGTATCCTCAATCAACATCTGAAAGGTCTCTTTCTGTGTATCCGCAGACATTGGCATTTTCGCGCCAAGCACTTGGTCAATCAGCTCCGGCTGCAGATCTTCAGATTTTTTTGTGTAATACATGACGCCGTGAATATCCATGTTTCTGTCAGTAAATGCCGGGAAGAGAAAACCTTTGTCCGGTCTGTCCACAATCCAGTCCCGAATCCGGTCCTCAATCCGGTTTTCCTCTGCATTATAGCTCAGTCCCGCCTTGGAGAGCGACACCGGACAGATACTGCACAATATGTACTCGTATACATTTTCCGAAGCATCATACATTTCCAAATCATCAGAAGATTTTCCCGGGATATCATACATTGCATGAATCAGAATGATATAATAATTCTCCTCAAACCCGTAATTCTCAATGACTTTATCGTAGAACTCTTCTAGCAGCATATCATCCTGCAGCCTGCTGTTTTTTAGTTTCATCAGAAACTCCTGCGTTCCGCCCGGCATCTCCTGCTCCAGCCGGAATTCCATATTCAGCAGATTTTTTCCGATACTTCCGGATAATGTTTTCCTAAAAATATCAAAATATTTAAACGCTTCTTCCTCCGGTAATGAAAGAAATGCATCCTTCGATTCCAGCCGTTTCGTCTTTTCATAGTCAACATAGCAGCCACAGATACGCGTAATTGCGCAGTTCGCAGGTGTAAATTGTTTTCTGATTTCAAGTACTTCCTTTTTATTCATCTATTGTTCCGTTCCTTTCTCCTCATTCAGTCATCGACTTATTCATTTTACACCGAATATTTGTCCATGAAAAGTATTGACTTTTCATGGAATATAAAAAAAGTATAGTGTTATGCAAAACTTCTTACATAAAGCCAATCCTGAATATCCCGACGGCAAGTATTGGGCGCAGCAAGGCTGGCTTGGTAATGTCAGACCTTGGAAATAGACCCTCTTGATTTTCGCATTGTGCGCTGTATGATATAGTTATATAACAAATTTATATAACTATATTATTTTGTTCAGGAGGGGACATATATGCCCAAGCAAAGAATTACAAAAGAAATGGTTGTGAGCACCGCCTTTGAAATCGCCCGAAGGGGTGGAATGGGCAATGCTACCGTGAAAACTATTGCGGAAAAACTGGGCTGCTCCGTACAGCCAATTTACAGCTATTGCCGGAATATGGACGGCTTACGAAACGACGTTGCCGAGAAGGCAAGAGCTTTTGTTCAAGAATATATAGGGAAATCCATTGATAAAAATGATTTGTTCCGTAGTA
This sequence comes from Lachnospiraceae bacterium UBA1683, assembly GCA_002320245.1. Lineage (GTDB taxonomy): Bacteria > Bacillota > Clostridia > Lachnospirales > Lachnospiraceae > Schaedlerella. Next base: position 364 of record DCKD01000011.1, on the reverse strand, counting down.
CGGGACACGCATATATTAAAATTGCAAAGGAAGAACCGCATATTTTCAGATTGTATCTGTTTCAGGAGAGAAAAAGTATTTCTTCTCTTGACGACCTATATCGCACCGAAACTAATCCTGCTGTCGCGGAAATGATTGCCAAAGAGTTGAATATTAGCGTTGAAGCAGCTAAGCGGCTGCACTTAAATATGCTGATTTACACAATCGGTATCGGAACAATTTTTTCCGTTACTTCCTCGTCAATTTCAGAAAATGAGATTTTTGCTCAGCAGGAGCAGGCATATCAGGCATTTTCAAAAAGTGCATTGGAGGATAAGAGCAATGAATAAACAGATTTTGGTTACCTATAAAACTTTCATGCCTC
>DCKD01000074.1 GCA_002320245.1 Lachnospiraceae bacterium UBA1683 | reverse complement strand
CCATTTATGGCTGTCCTCTACTTTCTTTCACACTATTTGCCTCCTAAAAGTAATTCTTACAAATTTTATATCTCATCGGACATGATGTCCTGAATAAGCTAAGACATACTATATACCAATTTTTATAATTATGCAATAGAAAATGTAAAAAAATCGTTTTATGCATAAATAATAATAAATATGCATAAAAAATACAAAATAGATAAAAGAAAATTTGAAGAAAATTTTGTTATTTTCCGGTCTGTGAAGAATATGCTTCCATGCAGAAGATGATGCCTGGACCGGGGTGAAACCAGAGCATTGTCACAAAAGGTTACAAAAGATGAAAACAATTAGCGGATTGTTTTTCCTCATTGCCCATGTTACAATACCCACAGTAGGCCAAGGGCGTATTGTCCCTTGTCCACTGTGGGTAAGAATAAAGATTGAAACTATATATACAAAAATCAAAAAAGATGGAAGGGGTTACCGACCGGATGAATAAGGAGGAAATGTAATATGTTATTTGTGTATTATCCAAAGTGCAGTACCTGCCAGAAGGCGAAGAAATGGTTAGAGGAAAAAGGAATCTCTTACGACGAAAGGAATATTAAAACGGAGAATCCGAGCCAGGAAGAACTTACGGAGTGGTATAGGAAAAGCGGACTTCCGTTGAAACGTTTTTTCAATACAAGCGGGATGCTTTATAAGGAGATGAAGCTGAAAGACCGGCTGCCGGGGATGGATGAGGAAGAACAGTTGAAATTGCTGGCAACGGATGGGATGTTAGTGAAACGTCCGCTTGTAGTTGATGGGAACGTCGTGCTGACGGGATTCAAGGAAGGCGAGTGGGAAGAAAAACTGCTGTAAACATAAACTGATATCTATCGTTAAAAGTTGAGAGGCAGAACGTATATTCCGGAATGATATAAGAATGGCAAGCCCTCAATCCTGTTTACATTGCTGGATTGAGGGCTTTGTTGCCGTGCGGTTTTCCGGTCCGTTTTGCTGTACAAACTTGTCCGACGGTATTTGCTGTGATAAGATAATGTCAGTACACTGGAGCGTACATGAATTAGTAGGAGGGCATACACATAAATATGGAGAAAAAACTGGTGATTGGGATTCTTGCCCACGTGGACGCGGGTAAGACGACGCTGTCGGAGAGTATGCTTTATTTGAGCGGCAGTATACGGAAAATGGGGCGTGTAGACAATGGAGACGCCTTTTTGGATACATTTGAACTGGAACGGGAACGTGGAATTACGATTTTTTCCAAACAGGCAGTGTTTCCGCTCAGGGATGTCGAAATCGCATTACTTGATACGCCGGGGCATGTGGATTTTTCAGCGGAGATGGAGCGGACACTGCAGGTGCTTGATTATGCGATTTTGGTTATCAGCGGCGCGGACGGCGTACAGGGACATACAGAGACTTTGTGGAGACTGCTTGTACGGTATCATGTACCGACCTTCTTATTTATAAACAAGATGGATCAGGATGGTACGGATGCGGAATGGCTGATGACGGAACTGAAAAAGCGGTTAGACGCGAATTGCGTCGATTTCAGCAGGGCGCATGGGAAAGAAAGCGGAGTACAGGATGAGAGTGCAGATGAATTTCTGGAAAATGTCGCGATGTGTGACGAAACAATTCTGGAGAAATATTTGGAGACAGGGGGGCTGGAACAATCTGACATTGCAGAAATGATTGCGAAGCGGAAACTGTTTCCGTGTTTTTTCGGGTCGGCACTGAAACTGACCGGTGTGGAAGAATTTATGCAGGGATTGGAAATTTATGCGAAGATTCCTGATTATAGAAATGATGTGTTCGGGGCGAAGGTGTATAAGATTGCCCGTGATGAGCAGGGAAACCGTCTGACTTACATGAAAGTGACGGGCGGAGTGCTGAGGGTGAAGGATTTGCTTTCGAATCGGAGAAATGTGCAGGACACCGTGAAACGGGAGGGCACAGGGAAACCGGGTGGCACAACAGAACAGGAAGAACTGTGGGAAGAAAAAGTCAACCAGATTCGCATTTATTCCGGGGCAAAGTATGAGACAGTCAATGAGGCGGCAGCGGGAACTGTCTGTGCAGTGACCGGGCTGAACATGACCTTTCCGGGGGAAGGGCTTGGCGCGGAACCGGAATCAGATGTTCCGGTGTTGGAGCCGGTGCTTACCTGCCAGATTCAGTTGCCGGAGGAGTGCAATGTCCATGAGATGCTGAAAAAACTCCGCCAATTGGAGGAGGAAGAACCGCTTTTGCATATTGTGTGGAATGAAAAACTCGGGGAAATCCATGCACAGTTGATGGGGGAGGTACAGACTGAGATTCTCACAAGCCTGATTTGGGAACGGTTCAAAGTGCGTGTGGAATTTGGTACGGGAAATATTGTCTATAAGGAAACCATCAAAGAGCCGGTGGAAGGTGTGGGGCATTTTGAACCGCTGCGGCACTATGCAGAAGTACATCTGCTGCTGGAGCCGGGGGAACCGGGAAGCGGTCTACAGTTTTTTACCGATTGCAGTCAGGATGTGTTAGATTTAAGCTGGCAGCGGCTGATACTTACACATTTGGAAGAAAAAGAGCATAAAGGTGTGCTGACTGGTTCAGCGATTACCGATATGCATATTACATTGACTTCCGGGCGGGCTCATCTGAAACACACGGAGGGCGGAGATTTCCGTCAGGCAACCTACCGTGCGGTACGGCAGGGATTAAAAAAAGCCGAAAGCGTTTTGCTGGAGCCTTACTATGAATACCGGCTGGAAGTCCCCGGCGGGATGGTCGGCCGTGCCATGTCGGATATGCAGCGGATGTACGGAACATTTGACACACCGCTACAGGATGGCGGGATGGCAGTACTGACCGGAAAAGTCCCGGTTGTGACAATGCGGGACTATCAGAGCGAGGTGGTTTCCTATACAAAGGGAAGAGGCAGGCTTTCCTGTACGCTCGCAGGATATCAGCCCTGCCATAATACAGAGGAAGTGGTAGATGCCATCGGGTATGATTCAGAGCGGGATTTGGAGAATCCGACGGGTTCCGTATTTTGTGCTCACGGAGCCGGATTTGTTGTAAGTTGGGATGAAGTGGAAGACTACATGCATCTGGAGGGCCGTGTGAAACCGGAAAATGAGCCCGGAGAGGAAGTACAGTTCCCGACCGCAGCGGCACGGAGGGCATCGACATATCTGGAAATGACAGCAGAGGATGAACGGGAATTAGAGGCGATGGTTGAAGCCTCCCGGCGAAAACGGGATGAGGCGAGAAAGAAGTACTCCTACCGAAAGGTATTCCATAAAAAAGGAAATTCCGGAGCGGAAGTTTCTTACACCGGAGAGACATTTGCAGGAAAGAAAAAGGAAAAATTAAAAGAATATCTGCTTGTGGATGGATATAACATTATTTTCGCGTGGAAGGAATTGAAAGAACTGGCGGAAACGAACATGGATTCTGCACGCGGAAAGCTTATGGACATTTTAAGCAACTATCAGGGAATGAAAAAGTGCAGCCTGATTCTTGTGTTTGATGCATATAAGGTAGAGGGATTCACAGGTGAAGTGCAGAAATACCATAATATTCATGTCGTGTACACAAAAGAGACGGAGACGGCAGACCAGTATATTGAGAAAGTGGCACATGAAATCGGCAGAAAGTACAATGTGACCGTGGCAACTTCGGATGGCACGGAGCAGGTGATTATCCGCGGGCAGGGGTGCTTCCTGCTTTCGGCAAAGGAGCTGAAGAAGGAAGTGGAGCTGGTGAACCGGGAACTGCGGCAGGGATATCTGGAACAGAAGCCTGACAGCAGAAATTACCTGTTTCATTATCTGGATGAGGAGACTGCCGGAGCGATGGAAACAATCAGGCTTGGAAAAAGACGGGAGAACGATGGTAACTAAATTGGAAGTGATTTTTCAGTAACCAGTATCAGTGATTTTTCGGTAACCACTTGACAAATGGAGAAAAGTGAGTGAAAATCTGAAAGAGTATGTTTAACGCTTCACAAGAGAGAAGTGTTTTGAAAATATAGAAAAGGTAAGGTTGAGAGCACACGACTCCAAAGATGGGGAATGAAAATGGACAGAAAAGAAATATTAAGTGAGAAAAAACGAATTGTCATTAAAGTGGGGACAACGACAATTACATATGAAGAAACAGGAAATATTAATCTGGATAAGCTGGAGAAGTTCGTCCGGATTCTGATTAACCTGCGCAATAAGGGAAAGGAGGTCATTGTTGTTTCTTCCGGTGCGGTCGGCGTCGGAAGAACCGCACTTGGTTTGGAGCACAGGCCTGAAACGGAAGCGGCAAAACAGGCTTGCGCTGCGGTTGGTCAGGGCAGGCTGATGATGATTTATGAAAAGCTGTTCAATGAATACAGTCAGTTGACCGCACAGGTACTGCTGACAAAAGAGTCTATTACAAATGAAGAGTGCCGGAAGAATGCAAGGCAGACATTTGACGAGTTATTCCGGATGAAGGTTGTTCCGATTGTCAATGAGAACGATGCAATTTCGGTGGACGAACTGGCATACGGTAATTTCGGGGATAATGATACACTGGCTGCAAATGTTGCCGAACTGGTGGATGCAGATTTGCTGATTCTGATGTCGGATATTGAAGGCATGTACACGGCAGACCCGAAAAAGGATGCAAATGCGCGTTTCATTCATACCGTTGTGGAAATTGATGAAAGTCTGGAAGAGATGGCTGGCGGTTCTGCCAGTGAATTTGGCACAGGCGGTATGATGACAAAGGTCAACGCGGCGAAAATAGCAACAAATTCCGGAGCGGATATGATTATTGCAAACGGGGATAATATTTATGCAATCAATGATATCATGGCAGGGAAAAAGGTCGGGACGTTGTTCCTTTCCAAACAGCATGGCGGGGAATTGAAAAATGAGCTTGCACCGGAGCGGGCACAGTTCCGCAGACAGGTGAAGAATCTGAAAAGGCAGTCGGCAAAAGCAGATAACAGTAAGTCGGGCGGCAACACACCGGTAAGTGAGTTGAGTCATATGATGGGAGGCAGTTATGGAAAATTATATGGAAATACTTGGTAAACGTGCAAAAGATGCATCCAGAGAAGGTGCAAAACTTGGAACAGGTGCGAAAAACAGAGGATTGTTGAGCGTGGCAGCCGAGCTTATCCGGCAGAAAGACTATTTGCTGGAAGAAAATGAGAAGGATGTTGCGGCGGCAAGAGAGAAGGGCATCAAGGAATCACTTGTGGACCGCCTGCAATTGAATGATGCCAGAATTGAAGGGATGGCAGAGGGGCTGCGTCAGGTTGTTGCCTTGGAAGATCCAATCGGAGAGGTGCTTGGAATGAAAATCCGTCCGAACGGACTGCGGATTGGGGAGAAAAGAGTGCCGCTTGGCGTGGTGGGAATTATTTATGAATCCAGACCAAATGTAACGGCAGACGCATTCGGGCTTTGCTTTAAGACCGGAAACGCAGTGATTCTGCGCGGCGGAAGTGATGCAATCCATTCCAATCTGGCGATTGTGCGTGTCATCAAAGATGGATTGATGAAGGAAAAACTGCCGCAGGATATGGTTCTGCTTGTGGAGGATACAAGCAGAGAGGTGGTCAATGACATGATGAAACTGCACGGACTGATTGATGTGCTGATTCCGCGGGGCGGTGCAGGACTGATAGCAAGTGTTGTTGAAAACAGTACTGTCCCGGTCATTGAGACAGGTACCGGAAATTGCCATATTTTCGTAGATGAGAGCGCAGATTTGAATATGGCGGCCGAGATTATCGAAAATGCGAAGACACAGCGTATGGGCGTCTGCAATGCCTGTGAATCTCTTGTGATTCATGAGAAGATTGCAGAGCTTGCCATTCCGCAGATTGTGCAGTGCCTGAAACAACATAATGTGGAAGTCCGCGGAGACGGGCGCGCACAGCAGGTTTGTTCCGATGTGGTTCCGGCAACGGAAGAGGATTGGGGAACCGAGTATCTGGATGCAGTCATTTCTATGAAAGTGGTCGGCTCACTGGATGAGGCAATTGGCCATATTAATAAATATAATACCGGGCATTCGGAGTCCATTATCACAAAGAATTATGAGAATGCATTGAGATTCCAGGATGAGATTGATGCGGCAGCAGTTTATGTGAATGCATCTACCAGATTTACGGATGGATTTGAATTCGGATTCGGGGCGGAAATCGGAATCAGCACACAAAAGCTTCATGCCCGCGGACCGATGGGGCTGAAGGCACTGACGACAACGAAGTATATTATCTTTGGGGACGGACAGATTCGTGAATAGCCGATGTATAAATAATCGCAGAATGAAAAAACAAAAGCCAGAAAGCAGCCTGCAATAGACTGAGCTGCTTTCTGGCTTTTTAAGTTAATATTGAATGTTATGTTTCGTCACAATATATTTGCAGACATATATTTTGTATAAGATAAGGGTTGCATAATATACGAAAAGGATGTATACTTATGCATAAAATATTTGATTATGCATTGTATTGATATCGAGAAAGGAAGTTTAACTTATGATAAAAGCAGGAATTATCGGGGCAACCGGCTATGCAGGCGGAGAACTTGTCAGAATCCTGACCGGACATAAAGATGTAGAGATTCAGTGGTTCGGATCCAGAAGTTATATAGGTAAAGAATATGCATCTGTATACCAGAATATGTTTCAGATTGTGGATGCGGCATGTATGGATGATAATATGGAGGAACTGGCAGAGCAGGTGGATGTGATTTTCACGGCAACGCCACAGGGATTTTGTGCATCCATGATGAATGAAAACATTCTGTCTAAGGTAAAAATCATTGATTTGAGTGCAGATTATCGGATAAAGGACGTCGCTACATATGAAAAGTGGTATGGTATTGAGCATAAAAGCCCTCAGTTTATCGAGGAGGCAGTTTACGGGCTATGTGAAGTCAACCGGGAGGATGTGAAAAATGCGCGTTTGGTAGCAAATCCGGGGTGTTATACAACTTGTTCCATTCTGACTGCGTACCCGCTGGCAAAAGAGGGACTGATTGATATGAGCACGTTAATCATTGACGCCAAGTCCGGTACATCAGGGGCGGGAAGAGGGGCGAAGGTTCCGAATCTGTTCTGCGAGGTCAATGAGAATATGAAAGCATATGGTGTTGCGACACATCGTCATACTCCGGAGATTGAAGAACAGCTTGGCTACGCATCGGGTGAGAAAGTCGTGCTGAATTTCACGCCTCACCTTGTTCCGATGAACCGGGGAATTCTTGCAACAGAATATGCAAAACTGACAAAAGAAACTACTTATAAAGAAGTAAAAGCAATTTATGATAAATACTATGCGAACGAAAAATTCGTCCGCGTGCTTGACAGAGACATTTATCCGGAAACAAAATGGGTGGAAGGCAGCAATTATGCAGATATCGGGTTTAAGATTGATTCGCGCACCGGAAGGATTATTATGATGGGAGCCATTGACAATCTGGTTAAAGGGGCAGCAGGACAGGCAGTACAAAACATGAATCTGATGTTTGGGCTGAAAGAATCTGAAGGGCTGGAACTGGTTCCGATGTTTCCATAAAAATCAGAATATTCTGAATTCGAAGAGCAAAGGGGACAGTCCCTTCTCAGAAGGGACTGTCCCCTTTGTAATCAGGAGGAAATTGTTATGACAATTCGTACAATGAAGATAGAGGACTATGACGGCGTATATGCGCTGTGGATGACAATCAAAGGATTTGGTATCCGCAGTATTGACGATTCCAGGATTGGTGTGGAGCGTTTCCTGAAACGGAACCCGACAACCAGTGTTGTGGCGGAGAAGGATGGAAAAATTGTAGGCAGTATCCTGTGTGGACACGACGGCCGCCGGGGATGTCTGTATCATGTCTGTGTGGACGAGAATTACCGGAGACACGGTATCGGGAAAGCGATGGTGGTACGGGCGATGGAAAAGCTGAAGGAAGAGCAGGTTAGCAAGGTTTCACTAATTGCGTTCTCACAAAATGATATTGGAAACACATTCTGGAATACCATCGGATGGACAGAACGACTGGACTTGAACTATTACGATTTTGTGCTGAATTCAGAAAATATTACGGCATTTAACGGGCAATAAATGAAGGATAGTAGGAAATAAAGACAAAGGAGAAGAAGGTATGGAAATCATCAAAGGCGGCGTGACAGCAGCAAAAGGGTTTGAGGCAGCATCTGCTGCAGCAGGAATCAAGTATCAGAACCGTACTGATATGGCTATGATTTACAGCAAAAAGCCGTGTAAGACAGCAGGGGCATTTACAACGAATCTTGTGAAAGCAGCTCCGGTAAAATGGGATCGCGCGGTCGTGGAAAGCGGAGTGAAATCGCAGGCGGTCATCATCAACTCTGGTATTGCAAATGCATGTACGGGAGAGGAGGGAATGGGCTATTGCAGAGATACAGCCGCGAAGGCTGCGGAAGTGCTCGGAGTCCGCGCAGAGGGCGTCCTGATTGGCTCGACTGGTGTTATCGGAGTGCAGATGCCGATAGAAAAGGTAAAAACAGGTATTGAAAAGCTGGCAGCAAATAAGAATAAATCACTGGAAAACGGAAATCTTGCTGCAAAGGCGATTATGACAACAGACACAAAGGAAAAGGAAGCTGCAGTTATCATAGAAGTCGGCGGAAAGACAGTCACCATCGGAGGAATGGCAAAGGGGTCCGGTATGATCCATCCGAATATGTGTACCATGCTTTCTTATATTACAACAGATGCTGTAATTACGAAGAAAGCACTTGTGAAAGCATTGAAGGCAGATGTGAAAGATACATACAATATGATTTCCGTGGACGGAGACACTTCTACAAACGATACGGTCCTTGTTCTGGCAAATGGAAAAGCCGGAAATCCGAAGATTCGTACCGGAAGCGAAGATTACAGGAAATTTGCAGAGGCTTTGCATTATGTAAATGAGACTCTGGCAAAAATGATGGCTGGAGACGGAGAAGGCGCAACCGCATTGTTTGAAGTAAAAGTAATCCATGCAAAATCAAAGAAACAGGCGAAGGTCCTTGCAAAATCGGTTGTCTGCTCCAATCTGACGAAGGCTGCAATTGCAGGACATGATGCAAACTGGGGAAGAATCCTTTGTGCGATGGGGTATTCCGGAGCGGAATTTGAGCAGGAAAAGGTGGACTTGTTCTTCGAGAGCGCTGCAGGAAGAATTCAGATTATCAGAAATGGTGTCGGAGTTGCATTCAGCGAGGAGAAAGCAACCGGGATTCTTTCACAGCCGGCGGTGACGGCAATCGCTGATTTGAAGGAAGGAAAGGCTCAGGCAACCGCCTGGGGATGCGACCTGACACATGGATACATTGACATCAATGCGGATTACCGCAGCTAATTCGGGGGATTGAAAGATGAAAGAATATATGAAACAATATCTGGAGAAAGCGGAGGTGCTCATTGAGGCTCTGCCATATATCCAGAGATTTAACCGCAAAATCATCGTTGTCAAATACGGCGGCAGTGCAATGATAGATGAAGAATTGAAAAAACAGGTAATCCAAGACGTTACACTTCTGAAACTGGTTGGGTTCAAACCGATTATCGTGCACGGAGGCGGTAAGGAAATCAGTAAGTGGGTTGGAAAAGTCGGGATGGAGCCGAAGTTTATTAACGGACTGCGCGTGACAGACAAAGACACAATGGAAGTCGCTGAGATGGTACTTGGAAAAGTGAATAAGAGTCTGGTACAGCTCGTAGAAGAGTTAGGTGTCCGTGCAATCGGAATCAGCGGAAAGGACGGAGGGCTTCTGAAGGTAGAAAAAAAATATTCAGAAGGAAAGGATATCGGGTTTGTCGGAGATGTAAAAGAAGTCAATGCGGGTATTCTGTATGATTTGCTGGAAAAAGATTTCCTTCCGATTGTATGCCCGGTCGGAATGGATGATGAATACAATACATACAATATTAATGCCGATGATGCAGCCTGTGCCATTGCACGTGCTGTAAAGGCAGAAAAGCTGGCATTCCTGACAGATATCGAGGGGGTATATAAAAATCCCAACGATTCGAAAACGTTGATTTCCGAACTGCGTGTTGAGGAGGCGGAAAAGCTGATGGAGGAGGGATATATTGGCGGAGGGATGCTTCCGAAACTACATAACTGTATTGACGCCATTGAACACGGTGTATCCAGAGTCCATATTTTGGATGGGAGAATCCCGCATTGCCTGCTGCTGGAAATTTTTACAAACAAAGGTATCGGTACCGCAATTTTAAATGGAGAAGAAGGCAGGTATTATCATGGTGAATAATCAGATGAAAGAGGCGGAGAAAAATCTTCTGCACGTATATAATCGTTTCCCTATTGCACTGGATCACGGTGAAGGGGTATATCTGTATGATATGAATGGGAAAAAATATCTGGATTTTGCGGCAGGAATCGCAGTGTGCGGCTTGGGATACAGCAATCAGGAACTCAAAGATGCATTGAAAGCCCAGATTGACAAGCTTTGCCATACATCCAATTTATACTTTCATGAAAGCTGTGGCGAAGCGGCAAAAAAACTGAACCAGATTTCAGGGATGGACCGTGTATTTTTTACAAACAGCGGAACAGAGGCAGTTGAAGGGGCTTTGAAATCCGCGAGAAAATACGCATACACAAAGCAATCCGGAAGATATGAGATTATCGCAATGGAAAATTCTTTCCACGGACGGTCTGTCGGTGCCGTGTCTGTGACGGGAACCGAGCAATACCGTACTCCGTTTGAGCCGCTGCTCCCGGGTGTGAAGTTTGCAGAATACAACAATCTTGACAGTGTCAAAGCACTGGTCAGTGACAAAACCTGCGCGGTTATTCTGGAACCATTGCAGGGAGAAGGAGGCATTTACCCGGCAACACAGAAGTTTATGGAAGGAATCCGTGCAATCTGTGATAAAAATGATATTTTAATGATTTGCGATGAGATTCAGTGTGGAATGGGAAGAACCGGTTATCCGTTTGCATGGCAGGAATACGGGGTGAAGCCGGACATTATGACAATGGCAAAAGCAATCGGAAACGGAATTCCGGTAGGTGCATTTGCGATGACAGAAGAAGTGGCGGAATTTTCCATGAAAGCAGGCGACCACGGTTCGACATATGGCGGAAATCCGCTGGCTTGTACGGCAGTAAAGACGGTCATTGACATTTTTGAGAGAGAGCATATTGTTGACCATGTCAAAGAAGTGGGTGCATATCTGGAAACCCGCCTGAATGAATTGGCGGAGAAATATGAGTTCATTACAGAACGCAGAGGAAAAGGCCTGATTCAGGGGATTGAACTGGAAAAACCGGCGGGCGATGTTGTCAAGAGGGCGCAGGAAGAAGGATTGCTGATTATTACAGCAAAGGGAAATACAATCCGATTCGTGCCTCCGCTGATTATTACCGAAGAACAGATTGATGAAATGATTGAGAAACTGGAGCGTGCAGTTACTGCTTAAGCATAAAAGCCGGTCACTGGGACATACTAAGTAACAAAAATGACTTGCAGGAGGTATGTTGCGGATGGCTGGTTTTTTGATTGCATTATTATCCGGCGCGCTGATGAGCGTACAGGGAGTATTTAATACAAAGGTAACGGAGACAACCGGCATGTGGGTGTCCAATGCGTGGGTTCAGATGACGGCCTTTATTGTCTGTGCGGCGGCATGGTTTATTGCGGGGAGGGACAGCATTGCGGCAATCGGGAAAGTGGAACCCAAATATGTATTGCTTGGAGGTGTGATTGGCGCAGGAATCACATGGACGGTCATAAAGAGCATGGAGGCTCTCGGACCTGCCAAAGCGGCACTTTTGATTGTGATTGCCCAGTTGGTCGTAGCATACTTAATTGAGTTGCTTGGTCTTTTTGGCGTGGAAAAAGAGCCGCTGGACTGGCGAAAAGTAGGGGGGCTTGTGCTTGCACTGGTAGGAATTGCGATTTTTCAATGGAAATAGAAATTACAAAACCGTAACAAAATTGTAAATAGCTATTGTATTTTATTTTACAATTCGATACAATATTAGCATCTGACATAAAGGGGCTTACGGCGGTGATGTCGTAAGGAGAAGAGATGAAAGTCAGGAAGATGTGGAAACAAGTGTCCGTAATCTTGTTTCTGAGTGTCGGATTGTGCTGTAGTGCAGGATGTTCAAAAAAGCAGGAGAATCTGCTGGAGGAGCTGCGTCTTGAGGCAACAACTGAATCCGAAGATGATCCCGGAAACCGTGATACGGAAGCGAAGGAAATAGAGCGGGAGACCGGGAATGCAGAAGAAAAGAAGACGGAATCAAAAGACAATCCCATCTTTGTGTATGTCTGTGGAGCGGTGGCACGTCCGGGTGTATATGAGCTGAAAGCGGATGCGCGTGTATATGAAGCGATTGCCTGTGCGGGCGGAGTAAGGGAAGATGCATCCGGAGAATCCATCAATCAGGCACAGCTTTTGACAGATGGGGAACGGATTTACATTCCAACGGAAGAAGAGGCGGCGCAGGGAGTTCCGGGGATGCAGCAGCCGACGGGAAGTACACCGCTTGGCGACGGATATAAGGATGGGAAGATTCATATCAACACTGCATCAAAGGAGGAGCTGATGGCGAGCGGAATCGGCGAGACAAGGGCAGAGAGCATTCTGGCATACCGGGAAGGGAATGGCTCTTTCAGCAGTCTGGAAGAGCTGATGAACGTGGATGGAATCAAAGAAGGCATATTCAATCAGATAAAAGATGATATTGCATTATAAGTAAAGCAGGAAGTTGAAGGAAGAGTAGAATTAGAATGAGCAAGAAAAAAATCTTAGTAGTTGATGACGAAAAGTTAATCGTGAAAGGAATCCGGTTTAGCCTGGAGCAGGATGGCATGGAGGTGGACTGCGCCTATGACGGCGAAGAAGCCCTTGCGTTCGCAAAGAACTGCGAATATGACCTCGTGCTTCTGGATGTAATGCTTCCGAAACTGGATGGATTTCAGGTCTGTCAGCAGATTCGCGAGTTCTCAGATATGCCGATTGTGATGCTGACGGCAAAGAGCGAAGATATGGATAAGATTCTTGGTCTTGAATATGGAGCGGATGATTATATCACCAAGCCATTTAATATCTTGGAAGTGAAAGCGCGTATCAAAGCAATCATGCGCAGAACAGCGAAAAAAGAAGAAGCTCCGCCGAGTACGGTGTTGGTAAAGGGAAATCTCAGGATTGACTGTGAAAGCAGAAGAGTATTTATCGGAGAGCGGGAGATTAATCTGACGGCAAAAGAATTTGATGTGCTGGAGCTCCTTGCAATGAATCCGAATAAAGTATACAGCCGGGAGAATCTGCTGAACCTAATTTGGGGCAGTGATTATCCGGGGGATGCAAGAACAGTAGATGTACATATCCGAAGACTGCGGGAGAAGGTTGAGAAAAATCCAAGTGAGCCGCGTTATGTGCATACGAAGTGGGGAGTGGGTTATTATTTCCAAGGTTAATTTGAGGGTAAAATTCAAAGAAAAAGTGATAAAAAGTCTGCGTTTCCGTCTCATTTTGATTATCTTATGTGCGGGAGTCATACCGTGTGCGGCCTCCTATATTGGAATCATCAAGACGTATGAGTCGCGCGCGGTATCACTGCGCACCGCAGAGATACAGAACCAGTGCACAATTCTGTGCGATCAGTTGAACACATACAATTATCTTGCGGATTGTTCATCCGAAGTTATCAATGCAAGTCTGACACAATTGACCAATATTTATAGCGGCCGCGTGATGATTGTCGACAGGAATCTGAAAGTATTGCGGGACACATATGATTTGGATGGGGGCAAGACCGTTGTTTCGGAGAATGTAATCAAATGTATGGCGGGAGAGAGCACGAATTTCTATGATAAAAGAAATCGTTATATCGAGGTAACATCTCCGATTACGGAGGTCGGCTCAGACAAAATAGTAGGTGTGATGCTTGCAAGTGTATCCACCGATTCTATTGAGGACAGCCTGCGGATTTTCCGCACAAAAGGAATTGCAATTCTGGGCATGGTGTTTGCGGTAGTAGCCGCGTTATCGTTCTTACTTGCAGACCGGATTGTGTTGCCGCTAAAGAAAATTGCGAAGGGAATCGAGAGTGTGACGGAGGGGTATTCCACGGAAGTGCTGCATGAGAATACATTTGTCGAGACATGGCAGATATCCGAGACATTTAATAAGATGCTGGGCAGGATGAAACTGCTGGATGATTCCAGAGAAGAGTTCGTATCCAACGTGTCGCACGAATTAAAAACACCGCTTGCGTCCATGAAAGTACTGGCAGATTCTCTTGTTACACAGGAAAATGTACCGATTGAGCTTTATGAAGAATTTATGGAAGATATTGCAAAAGAGATAGACCGCGAAAATGATATCATCAATGATTTGCTGACGCTGGTTAAGATGGACAAGACAGCGCAGAATCTGAATATCAGTCAGGTGAATGTCAATGAACTGCTGGAATTGATTCTGAAGCGTCTGCGGCCGATTGCCGAGAAGAAAAACGTAGAGATTATTATGGAAAGTTTCCGTCCGGTTACAGCGGAAATTGACGAAGTGAAGATGACGCTTGCAATTTCCAATCTGGTGGAAAATGCAATCAAATACAATCACGATAACGGGTGGGTTCATGTTTCTTTGAACGCAGACCATAAATATTTTTATGTGAAGGTGGCAGATTCCGGAATCGGAATTCCTCAGGAAGACCAGGGACATATCTTCGAACGGTTCTATCGGGTGGATAAATCCCATTCAAGAGAAATCGGGGGAACCGGACTTGGGCTGGCAATTACGCGAAATGCGGTAATTATGCACCGGGGCTCCATCAAGGTATACAGTGAGCACGGAGAGGGAACGACATTTACCGTCAGGATTCCGCTGATTTATGTGTCGGCATAACCGGATATTTGGCAGCTGACGCGGGGTTCTTGACTTTAAACGGATGATTATAGAAAAAGGGGAGGTACGTCTGTGAAGAAAAAAATATCAATTCTGGCATTCATGCTTTTTGCGGCGTGCCTGCTGTCCGGATGCGGAAAACGGACGGACGTAAAGCAGGGGGAGCCGTTTATCTATGCTTTAAACGGAGACAGGACAGGACTGGTGAAGGTCAGCTATGCGATTTCCGGAAAAGATGTAGTGCAGAAAGTAGAAAACATGCTGAAAGAGCTGAAAAAACCTGCGGAGGATATCGAATACTCGGCAACAATTCCAAAAGGGGTAAGGGTGCAGAATCTTGAAATGAAACATACGATTGCGTACATCGATTTTAATCAGAAATATCTGGGCATTCCGCCGTTGGAAGAAAAGCTTGTACGCGCGGCAGTAACACAGTCGCTGGTGCAGATTGAAGGAGTCAGGGGCGTATATATCACAGTGGACAAGGAAGAATTGAAAGATGAAGACGGCAATCCGGTGGGAATTCTCAATGAGGATGACTTTGTCCAAAATATCGATGGTTCACCGAGTTCATATGAAAAGACGGAAGTGGCACTTTATTTCGCGAATGGAAGCGGCGATAAGCTGGTACGGCAGCAGGTTGATGTAAAGTACAGCAGCAATATGTCCAGGGAAAAGCTGATTGTAGAAAAACTGATGCATGGTCCTCAGACACAGTATGCATATCCAACGCTGAACCCCGCAGCAACACTGCTTGGCGTATCCATAAAGGACGGGACCTGTTATGTGAATTTTGACTCGGAGTTCCTGAACAGTGTGTACGATGTCAGACCGGAAATTACGATTTATTCTCTTGTAAATTCGCTGGTGGAGGGAACAGCGGCGAGTAAAGTACAGATTACAGTAAACGGGGAGAAAAATGTCAGGTATATGAATACCGTAGATTTATCGCAGCCGTTGAAACAGAATCTGGAATGGATGGGAAATGCGGAATAGACAAAAATGATAAAAAGACCGCTTTGCCTTGCGGCAGTTTTAATACTCTGCTTACTGTTTGCTCTGACGGGAGGTTTGCGGATTGCAAAAGAACGGAAACCTTCCATACCGGAGCGGCAGTCTGAGGATGGCAGTATCGTGACGGTACAGGGGACAGTTTACCGCAGAGAAGAAAATCCAAAGTATCAGGTATATTATCTGACGGACATTCAGAGCCGTCTGAAGAAACAAATCAAAGAACATGGAAGAATCCTTGTGTATGTGAAACGACAGGAGTCCACGGAAGGTATAACAGGTGTGGCAGTCGGAAACACCATTTGTGTGAGTGGGGAGCTACGGTTCTATCAGAAAGAGACAAATCCGGGAAATTTCAATCAAAAATTATATTATCAGAAACAGGGGATTTTTGCATCTGTCTGGTGTAAAAGCGTGGAAGTGACAGAGCACAGCATTGATTATGTAAAAGAGTGGCTGACAGGTCTGCGCCTGCAATGGAAAACATTTCTCGTGGACAGCCTTGGCAAAACTTACGGAAACAGTATGAGCGCAATTTTACTCGGAGACAAAAGCGAACTCGATTCTGAGACAAAGAAGTTGTATCAGAAAAGTGGAATTGGGCATATCCTTGCAATATCCGGTCTGCATATGTCATTTATCGGAATCAGCATTTACAGGTTGCTGCGTAAGTGTGGCGTCGGTTTTGCGCCGGCAGGATTGGCGGGAATCCTATTGTTATTCATGTATACATTGATGATTGGAGCGGGAGTATCGAGCCTGCGTGCAGTGATTATGTATCTGGTGCGGATGGGTGCCGAGATTGCCGGGAGGGATTATGATATATTGACATCACTTGCGGTGGCCGCAGTGGGAATTATATTATGGCAGCCGCTGTATTTATTTGACGCCGGCTTTTTACTGTCGTTCGGGGCAATCCTTGCAATAGCTGCGGTTGCACCTGTGCTGGAGTCTGCGGGACGTGTGCCCCCGGTGATAAGCGGCGGGCTATCCATTCAAATCCTCCTTCTTCCGGTTATGCTGTATTATTATTTTGAGATTCCGGTCTGGTCAGTGTTGCTGAATCTGCTTGTCATTCCAATGATGTCTGTTGTGCTCGGTGCAGGTCTTGCAGGTTCGCTTTTGGCACTGTTCTGGCGGCAAGGAGGTATGGTGGTGCTGCGGATTTGTAAATGGACGCTCTGGTTTTACGACAAATCCTGTACGCTGACAATGGAGCTGCCGTTCGGGCGTCTGGTGCCGGGGCAGCCGAAAAAATGGTGGATAGTATGGTATTACGTGGCATTGTTCGGCATTTGGTTCTACTGGAGTCGGCATAAGGAAAGAGCAGAACACAGCCACAAAGATAACGTTTGCAGCAGGATTCAGGTTACGGTACAGTTTCTTGCCCTTACGGCCGTCTTTTGCATTGTCACTGCGTGTTCACATGGGAGAAACGGCGGACTGAGTGTGACAGCAATCGATGTAGGGCAGGGTGACGGGATATATATAAGGACGGCAGGGGGCAGGAATTGCCTGATTGACGGAGGAAGTTCTGATGTCTCAAATGTCGGGACATACCGAATCGAGCCTTTTCTGGAATCGCAGGGGGTACGGACATTGGATTACGTGTTTGTTTCCCACGGGGATGAAGACCATATAAACGGGATAGAGGAATTACTGCAGAATCAGAAACTGGGAATCCGGATTGCTGTTCTGGTCCTGCCGGAGCAGAAGGTATTGGATGAACATTTACTTAACCTTGCGAAGCTCGCGCTCCAAAGTGGGACAAAGGTTGTGACGATGCAGGGCGGCAAAACAATCAGGGAAGAAGTAAAAGGCGGTGTGTTTACAATCACCTGTCTGGCTCCGGGCGAGGAGTATCAGGGAAATGCAGGGAATGAGGCATCTATGGTGCTGTATGTGAAATATAAAGGCTTTGGCATGTTGCTTACCGGAGATGTAGAAGGGAATGGGGAAAAAGAGTTGGTACAAAGTGGTTTGCTGCAGGACATCAATGTATTGAAAGTGGCGCATCATGGCTCGAAAAATTCCAGCGGAGATGAGTTTTTAAATCTGGTGAAACCGGAAATTGCGATGATATCAGCGGGGAGGGAAAACCGGTATGGACATCCGCATCAGGAAACGCTGAACCGGTTGGAGCAATGTGGAAGTAAGATATACAGTACCCAGAGCGAAGGGGCGTTGAGGTTGGTGACGAACGGGAAAAACCTTGAGATATCAGGGTATAAAACCGGCACAAAAAACGAATTTTTGCATCTGCAGGGAAAAGTTTTGCAAAATACTATGTTTTCCTATATAATAAAGGCGTTATGAAAAGTTTAAATGAAGATTTAAAGACAGGACAATTCAAACAGGTATATCTTCTGTATGGAGAGGAAAATTATCTGAAGAAGCAATATAAGGAACGCTTTACGAAAGCGATGCTCCCGGAAGGCGATACGATGAATTATGCCCATTTTGAGGGCAAGGGCGTGGATGTCAGGGCGGTCATTGACTGGTCAGAGACGATGCCGTTTTTTGCAGAGCGCCGTCTGGCCGTGTTTGAAAATACCGGATTTTTTAAGAGTGCAGGGGCGGATCTTGCGGACTATATCAAAGAGATGCCTGACACAACGTATTATCTGTTTGTGGAAGACGAAGTGGACAAGCGGAGCAGGCTGTTCAAAGCCGTTAAGGCAAAAGGACGTGCCGTAGAGCTGCCGTTACAGGATGAGGCTACATTGAAACGCTGGGTTGCAGGACTGGTGAGAAACGAGAAAAAGCAGGTCGCCGAACAGACGGTTGTGCATTTCCTGAATAAAGTGGGAACCGACATGGGAAATATTACAAAAGAACTGGAGAAGGTGTTCTGCTATGCGATGGACCGTGATGTGATTACAAGGGAAGATGTGGACGCTGTCTGCGTAACGCAGATATCGAACCATATTTTTGATATGATAAACGCGGTCGCGGAAAAGAGACAGAAGAAGGCGCTGGAATTGTATTACGAGCTGCTGGCGCTGAAAGAGCCGCCGATGCGGATTCTGTTCCTCATGACCAGGCAGTATCGGATTTTATTTCAGGTAAAGCATCTTGTGAATCAGGGATACGGCAGAAAAGAAATTGCAGCCAAGGCCGGGCTCCACCCGTTTGCAGCAGGAAAGTATATGGAACAGTCAAAGTACTTTCAGGCGGCAGACCTCCGGGAAATCATGGAGGACAGCGCGGATATTGAACAGCGTGTGAAGACGGGACTTTTGACAGATACGCTGGCGGTGGAATTGTTTCTTGTGAAATATTCATCCGCAAAATAACAACAGGGGCAGATGATAAGTATCAGGCGGAGAATATCAGACAGAAAATATCAGACAGAAAAACAGTTTTGGAGGAAATAAAGTGGCAGGAGTAGAACAGAGTAACATTCGTAATTTTTGTATCATTGCGCATATCGACCACGGAAAATCAACACTGGCGGATCGGATTATCGAGAAAACCGGGCTGCTGACAAGCCGTGAGATGCAGGCGCAGGTGCTGGACAACATGGATTTGGAGCGTGAGCGGGGAATTACAATCAAGGCGCAGACCGTGCGTACGGTATACAGGGCAAAAAATGGGGAAGAATATATTTTTAATCTGATTGACACACCGGGGCATGTGGATTTTAACTACGAGGTATCCCGAAGCCTTGCAGCCTGTGACGGTGCTATCCTTGTAGTCGATGCGGCACAGGGAGTCGAGGCGCAGACACTTGCAAATGTTTATCTGGCACTGGATCATGATTTGGATGTAATGCCGGTTATCAATAAAATCGATTTGCCAAGTGCAGACCCGGAGCGTGTCAAGGAGGAGATTGAGGATGTTATCGGGATTGATGCGGAGGATGCACCACTGATTTCCGCAAAGACCGGATTGAATGTGGATGAGGTCTTGGAGCAGATTGTGTCTAAGATTCCGGCGCCGGAAGGAAATCCGAAAGCTCCGCTGCAGGCGCTGATTTTTGATTCTGTATACGATTCCTACCGTGGAGTGATTGTATTTTGCCGAATCAAACAAGGAACGGTTCGCAAAGGAACTCCGATTCTGATGATGGCAACCGGAGCGACCGCAGAGGTTGTGGAGGTCGGATATTTTGGCGCAGGTCAGTTTATCCCGTGTGATGAGCTGGATGCCGGAATGGTTGGTTATATTACTGCCAGTTTGAAGAATGTAAAAGAAACCCGTGTCGGTGATACGGTAACAAATGCGGAGAATCCATGCGCAGAACCGCTGCCGGGGTACAAAAAAGTCAATCCGATGGTATACTGTGGCTTATATCCGTCCGACGGTGCAAAATACCCGGATTTGCGGGATGCGCTGGAAAAACTGCAGCTTAATGATGCGGCACTCCAGTTTGAGCCGGAGACTTCCGTTGCACTGGGATTTGGTTTCCGATGTGGTTTTCTGGGGCTTCTCCATCTGGAGATCATTCAGGAAAGACTGGAACGTGAATATAATCTGGATTTGGTTACGACGGCGCCGAGTGTTATTTATAAAGTCCATAAGACAAACGGCGAGATGATTGAACTGACAAACCCGACGAATTTACCGGATCCGTCAGAAATTGAATATATGGAGGAGCCGATTGTAAAAGCAGAAATTATGGTGACATCCGAATTCATAGGGGCAATCATGGACTTGTGTCAGGAGCGCCGGGGTGTTTATCAGGGGATGGAGTATATTGAGGAGAAGCGTGCGGTGCTGAACTATCATCTGCCGCTGAATGAGATTATCTATGATTTCTTCGATGCACTGAAATCCCGTTCCAGAGGATATGCGTCATTTGATTATGAAATACTTGGATATGAACGCTCTGAACTTGTGAAATTGGATATCCTGATTAATAAAGAAGAAGTCGATGCACTTTCTTTTATCATTCACAGCTCAAATGCATACGAGCGGGGGCGTAAAATGTGTGAGAAACTCAAAAATGAGATTCCGAGACAGCTCTTCGAGATTCCGATTCAGGCAGCGGTTGGAGGCAAGATTATTGCAAGGGAAACGGTTAAGGCAATGCGGAAAGATGTTCTCGCAAAGTGTTACGGCGGTGATATTTCCCGGAAAAAGAAACTGCTGGAGAAACAGAAAGAAGGAAAGAAACGGATGCGTCAGGTCGGAAATGTGGAGATCCCGCAGCGGGCGTTCATGAGTGTGCTGAAACTAGACGAAGACTAAAAGAAACCTGTGCATTGAAGGATAGATGGATGAAGAGAGAAGAACTTGAACTATATCTTCATATTCCGTTTTGCGTGAAAAAATGCAATTACTGCGACTTCTTATCTGCAAGCGGATGCGAAGAAGAAAAAGAAGCATATGTGCGGGCAATGCTCCGTGAGATTCAAAGTTATCGGGAAGAGGCGCGGAGGTATGAAGTGAAGACGGTATTCCTCGGGGGAGGGACGCCGTCTCTTTTGACGTGTGCACAGACAGAAGCTGTTTTTGAGTATTTGAACCGTGTATTTCACATCGCGGAGGATGCGGAGATTACGATGGAGGTCAATCCGGGGACGGTGACACCGGAAAAGCTGGAGAGCTACCGGAGGGTGGGTGTAAACCGGCTGAGTATCGGGCTTCAGTCCGTCCATGACAAAGAACTGAAGATGCTCGGCAGAATCCATACTTATGAAGAGTTTCTGGCAACTTGGCAGCAGGCGAGAAAAGCAGGGTTTGAAAATTTGAATGTTGATTTGATGTCCGGACTGCCGGGGCAGTCGCTGGAAGACTGGACAGGGTCATTGCACAAAGTGACGGCGCTGGAGCCGGAGCATATTTCTGCGTACAGCCTGATTTTGGAGGAGGGGACTGCATTTTATCAATGGTATGAGCAGGGCAGGTTTGCAGAGGGGGAGGAACTGGCATTGCCGGCGGAAGAGGAAGAGTATGCAATGGGAGAGGCGGCCATTCAGATTCTGGAACAGGCGGGCTATCATCGGTATGAAATATCCAACTACGCGCTGCCGGGGCGGGAATGCAGGCACAATCTGGGATACTGGGAACGGAAAAACTATCTGGGAATCGGTTCAGGGGCAGCATCGCTGATTCAGAATGTAAGATTCCATCATGTGCGGGACAGGCAGGAGTATATCCGGAAGTTAACAGAACCAGACGTAAATGGCTCTGGAAAGGCAATCCAGTCAGCACCCCGACAGCTGGATGTGAATTGGGAGAAACTATCTGTATCTGAGCAGATGGAGGAATTTATGTTCCTCGGTCTGCGCAAAACAGCAGGAATTTCACGAAAAGTATTTGCAGAATACTTTGGAAAAGAAATTGAACATGTCTATGGAGGGGTAATTCAAAAACTGACAGAAGAAAATCTGCTGGAGCAAACCGGAAATATGCTGCGTCTGACACATCGCGGAATGGACGTCAGCAATCTGGCGCTTTCCGAATTCCTTCTGGATGAAGCATGTACCGAAACGGAAGAATTATAATTTCAACATAATACAGGCAATGAGTTTATTCCGAATCTAAAACGAAAAAATCATGAAACGGTGTTGACAAAAGGATATCAAGGTGCTATCTTATTATTTGTAAGGTGTTAGCACTCGGGTGAATGGAGTGCTAATAGCGAAAAGAAAGGAGGTTGGAACGGATGGATACAGAGCTGACCGAGAGGCAACATATCATATTAAGAGCGATTATCCAGAACTATCTTGAAACCGGAGAACCGGTAGGTTCCAGAACCCTTTCAAAATCAACAGAACTGAGCCTGAGTTCAGCGACGATTCGCAATGAGATGGCGGATTTGGAAGATATGGGATATATTTTCCAGCCGCATACGTCCGCAGGGCGGATTCCGTCGGATAAGGGCTACCGATTATATGTCGATATGCTGATGGCTGATAAGGAGCAGGAACTTACAGATTTGAAAAATGTAGTTTTGGAAAAATCTGACAAGGTTGATAAAGTATTGAAGCAAGCAGCGAAAGTGCTTGCAGCGAATACAAATTATGCGACTATGGTTTCCGCGCCGGTCAATCACAGGAACACATTAAAGTTCATCCAGTTGTCTCAGGTAGATGCAGACCAGATTGTAGCAGTTATTGTGATGAGCGGAAATGTCATCAAGAACAAGATTATTGAAGTAGACGAAGAACTCGGAAATGAGACCGTGTTGAAACTTAACATGCTGTTGAATACAACATTGAATGGTATGTCTATTGAGGAGATTAATCTTGGATTGATTGCAAGGCTGAAAGAGCAGGCTGGCATCCACAGCCGGGTAATTAGTGATGTGCTTGATGCCGTGGCGGAGATTATCCATGTGGAAGATGACATGGAGATTTACACAAGCGGTGCAACGAATATTTTTAAGTATCCGGAACTTAGCGATAAGCAGAGCGCACAGGAAATCATCAGTGCGTTTGAAGAAAAGCAACAGCTTGCCGAACTGGTTACGGAGACGCTTTCCAGTGAAGAAAACCACGGCATTCAGGTCTATATCGGGGATGAAACTCCGGTCAGGACAATGAAAGACTGCAGTGTAGTGACGGCGACTTACGAATTAGGTGAGGGCATGCGGGGAACGATAGGGATTATCGGACCGAAACGTATGGATTATGAGCATGTTATGAAGACATTGAAGACGCTGCAGAAAGAACTGGATGCGATTAATTATAAAGAACCCAAAGAACAGGAAGGTGAATAGCTGGTGAATGAAAAGATGAGTCAGGAAGATATGGTAAAAGAAGCAGTGGAAGAAGCAAAAGCCAAGGCGGCAGAGACAGCAGAGGATACGGCAAAAGACAACGCAGCCGCGGAAGAGGGCGATGAGAATGCCACGGCAGAGGCAGTAGAGGATGCGGAGACTGCCGAAGAAGTAAATGAAGAGGCAGAGGATGCCGGAAAATCCGAAAAGTCTGAAAAGAAATTATTTGGAAAGAAGAATAAGAAGGACAAAAAGGACGAGAAAATCGAGGAATTAACAGATCGGTTGACACGTCAGATGGCAGAGTTTGATAACTTCCGCAAGCGTACAGACAGGGAGAAATCTCAGATGTATGAGATTGGAGCGAAAGATATCATAGAAAAGATTCTTCCCGTCGTGGACAATTTTGAACGCGGACTGGCAGGAGTGTCAGAGGAAGAAAAAGGACATCCGTTCATGGAAGGGATGGAGAAGATTTACAAGCAGTTTATGACTACACTGGAAGAGGTTGGTGTAAAACCAATCGAGGCCGTTGGTCAGGAATTCAATCCGGATTTCCACAACGCAGTAATGCATGTGGAGGATGAAGAGACTGGCGAGAATATCGTAGTTGAAGAATTCCAGAAGGGCTATATGTACCGTGATTCAGTCGTAAGACACAGTATGGTAAAAGTAGCAAACTAAATTCAGAGCACTTAGTGGGGCATTTTCAAACTTCGTGCGAAGATTGTTCGAAAGAACCTGGCGAGGGATTGTCGGACCGGGCGAATCGGACTTCCTTAGAAAATCTATCAAATTATTAGAGAATAAAATTAGGAGGACATTAATCATGGGAAAAATCATTGGTATTGATTTGGGTACAACGAACAGTTGTGTAGCCGTAATGGAAGGCGGGCAGCCAACCGTTATCGCAAATACAGAAGGTGCAAGAACAACACCATCTGTCGTGGCATTTACAAAGACAGGAGAGCGTCTGGTAGGAGAGCCTGCAAAACGTCAGGCAGTAACAAACGCCGACAAGACAATCTCTTCCATTAAGAGAGAGATGGGTACAGATTTTAAAGTTACAATTGATGATAAGAAGTATTCCCCGCAGGAGATTTCTGCAATGATTCTTCAGAAACTGAAAGCGGATGCGGAAGGATATCTGGGAGAAAAAGTAACAGAAGCTGTTATTACAGTACCTGCTTACTTTAACGATGCTCAGCGTCAGGCAACAAAAGACGCAGGAAAGATAGCAGGCCTTGATGTAAAACGTATCATCAATGAGCCTACGGCAGCAGCGCTTGCTTATGGTCTTGACAATGAAAAAGAGCAGAAAATCATGGTATACGATTTAGGCGGCGGTACATTTGATGTATCTATCATCGAGATTGGCGACGGTGTCATCGAGGTATTGTCAACAGCAGGTAACAACAGACTTGGCGGAGATGACTTTGACCAGAAAGTGACAGATTATATGCTGGCAGATTTCAAGGCAAAAGAAGGTGTAGACTTATCCAACGATAAGATGGCCCTTCAGAGACTGAAAGAGGCAGCAGAGAAAGCGAAAAAAGAGCTTTCTTCCGCAACAACGACAAACATCAATCTTCCGTTCATCACGGCAACTGCTGAGGGACCGAAGCATTTTGACATGAATCTTACAAGAGCAAAATTCGATGAGCTGACTCATGATTTGGTAGAGAAGACAGCAGAACCTGTAAGACGTGCGCTTTCAGACGCAGGTATTACAGCATCTGAACTTGGCCAGGTACTTCTGGTAGGTGGTTCTACACGTATTCCTGCAGTTCAGGAAGAAGTAAAACGTCTGACAGGAAAAGAGCCGAGCAAATCTCTGAACCCGGATGAATGTGTAGCACTTGGTGCTTCCGTACAGGGTGGTAAACTTGCCGGAGATTCAGGCGCAGGAGATATCCTTCTTCTGGATGTAACTCCACTGTCACTCTCCATCGAGACAATGGGCGGCGTAGCCACAAGACTGATTGAGAGAAATACAACAATTCCTACAAAGAAGAGCCAGATTTTCTCAACGGCAGCAGATAACCAGACAGCCGTTGATATCAATGTTGTACAGGGTGAGAGACAGTTTGCAAGGGATAATAAGTCTCTCGGACAGTTCAGGCTGGATGGAATCCCGCCAGCTCCACGTGGAATTCCGCAGATTGAAGTTACATTCGATATTGATGCAAACGGTATCGTAAATGTATCTGCAAAAGACCTCGGAACAGGAAAAGAGCAACACATCACAATTACAGCAGGCTCAAATATGTCGGATGATGATATTGATAAAGCTGTAAAAGAGGCTGCTGAGTTCGAGGCACAGGATAAGAAACGGAAAGAAACAATCGATACAAGAAACGAAGCCGATGCAATGGTATTCCAGACAGAAAAAGCCATCAAAGAGGTTGGTGACAAGCTGGATGCAACCGACAAAGCGGCAGTTGAAGCTGACTGCCAGGCACTGAAAGACCTTCTTGCAAAATCCGCACCGGAAGAGACAACAGATGCTCAGATTGCTGAAATTAAAGCAGCAAAGGAAAAACTGATGGAGAGTGCACAGAAACTGTTCACAAAGATGTATGAGCAGGCAGGTCCGCAGGCAGGTCCGCAAGCCGGTCCGACACCGGAGGCAGGACCGGCTCCGGATGGTTTCCAGGGCGATGATGTGGTTGACGGAGATTATAAAGAAGTCTAGGATTTTTCACAAGCAGTGGGGACTGTTCCGGGAAACTTGGCAAGGTACGTCTCGGGCTTAGTATCCCGGAACTTCCTGCGGCAGTGAATATATTCTACGGAACCGGTCAAATGGTTCCGTAGATTTTGTGTTACACAATGAAACAGATGAAAGGTAGTTTATTATGGCAGAGTCAAAAAGAGATTATTACGAGGTGCTTGGTGTAGGCAAAGATGCTGATGCAGCGGCAATTAAAAAAGCATACCGTGTTCTGGCGAAAAAATATCATCCGGATATGAATCCGGGAGATAAAGAGGCAGAGAAGAAGTTTAAAGAGGCATCTGAGGCCTATGCGGTGCTGAGTGATCCGGACAAACGCCGTCAGTATGACCAGTTTGGACATTCTGCATTTGAAGGTGGCGCCGGCGGAGCGGGCGGTTTTGGTGGTTTTGATTTCAACAGTGCAGATTTCAGTGATATTTTTGGTGATATATTTGGGGATTTGTTTGGCGGCGGAGGCGCCAGAAGAGGGCGTGCATCGAACAGCCCGATGAAGGGGGCAAATATCCGTAAAAGCATCCGTATCACATTTGAAGAGGCAGTGTTCGGCTGCCAGAAGGAGCTGGATTTAATTCTGAAGGACTCATGTACGGCTTGCGGTGGTACAGGAGCAAAACCGGGAACATCTCCGGAGACTTGTCCGAAATGTGGCGGAAAAGGTCAGGTTGTTTATACTTCCCAATCTTTCTTCGGCACAGTTCAGAATGTCCAGACATGTCCGAACTGCGGTGGTTCCGGTAAGGTTATTAAGGAAAAATGTTCTGCATGTGCAGGAACTGGGTATACATCCAGCAAGAAGAAAATTCAGGTGTCGATTCCGGCGGGAATTGATAACGGACAGAGCGTCCGTATCCGTGAAAAGGGCGAGCCGGGTGCGAACGGTGGTCCGAGGGGTGATTTGCTTGTTGAGGTAAATGTATCCAGACACCCGATTTTCCAGCGTCAGGATGTACACATTTTTTCAACAGTACCGATTTCCTTTGCACAGGCTGCGTTGGGTGGTGACATCCGTGTCCCTACCGTGGATGGTGAAGTCATCTATACAGTAAAACCGGGAACGAAGACCGATACAAAGGTACGTCTCAAAGGGAAAGGCGTTCCGTCCTTAAGAAATCCTCAGGTGAGAGGCGACCATTATGTGACACTGGTTATCCAGACGCCGGAGAAACTGAGCGCAGAGGCAAAAGAAGCATTGCGCCAGTTTGATATGCTGACCGGTAACACCCTCAATCAGAATAAAGAGGGGGAAGAACCAAAAGGAAAAGCAAAGAAAAAAGGATTCATGGATAAAGTCAAGGAAGCATTTGACGAATAATCTGAGAAAAATCCAGGAAAAAGCGAAGTAAAAGCAGGATGCGTGAGGCATTCTGCTTTTTTTGACAGAAACGGAAAATTATATTATGATAAAGAAATATCTGGGAGGAGATTTGAAATGAACACGATTTATGATTGTTATACGTTGCGCAACGGGGTGGAGATTCCCTGTGTCGCATACGGAACTTATAAAGCGGCGGCGGATGAGAGCTCTCGCGTAATTCAGACGGCAATTGAGGCAGGATACCGGTATTTTGATACGGCGTCATTCTATGGAACGGAGCAGTATCTTGGGGATGCCATTCAAAAAAGCGGAGTCCCAAGAAAAGAATACTTCCTTGCTTCAAAGGTTTGGAAAGACGAGATGGGGTATGAAAGGACAAAAGCTGCGTTCGCACAAAGCCTGGAACGCCTGCAGACAGATTATCTGGATTTGTATATGATTCACTGGCCGCTGCCGACACCGGGTTACATGGATTGGAAGCAGTTAGATGTGGATACATGGAGGGTGCTGGAGGAACTTTATCAATCAAAGAAAGTACGGGCAATAGGACTGAGTAATTTCCTGCCGCATCATATTGAAAACATTTTACAGAACTGTGATATTGAGCCGATGACGAACCAACTGGAATATCATCCGGGATATGCACAGGAAGCAGCGGTACAGTACTGTAAGGAACATGATATCCGGGTACAGGGATGGAGCCCGCTCGGACGGGGAAGAATGTTTGGAGATCCGCTGTTTTCGGAACTGACAGAAAAATACAGGATTTCTCCGGCACAGCTCTGTTTGAGATTTGCTGTGCAGAACGGAGTAATCCCGCTTCCGAAGTCTTCCACAATGGAGAGAATGAAAGAAAATCAGGATTTGTTTTCGTTTGAAATATCTGAGGAAGATATGTACCGGTTGCGGACGATGCCGCAGGCAGGATGGTCAGGGGAGCATCCGGATCGGGAGAGAGTGTATTTCTAAAGGGGAGTTTGCATTCCAATATGATTAGTTGCAGCTTACACCACCATCGATAACCATGACGGCTCCGGTCATGAATTTAGCGTCGTCGCTTGCTGCGAATAATACAGCAGAGGAAATGTCTTCCGGCTGTCCCTGCGGGATAGAATTATCCAGGCCAGCCATGATACGGTCCATACCCATTTGGTTAATGTTTGTCTGGCTGTTCATTACTTCAGTCTCAACACCGCCCGGGCAGATTACGTTACAACGGATTTTATTATAAATAGCAAAGACGCATAGAAATGCGAAGAAAAAACTGTATACATATAAGCGGTATTCTTGGTCATTCCGACAAGAGCATGCTTGGAAGCTGTGTAGGCAGCTCCGGCACGGCATCCGCGCACACCACCGATGGAGGCAACATTTACGATATTACCGCCGTTTTCCTGACCGCACATAACCTGAACGGCTTTGCGCATAGCAAACATCGGTCCCTCAAGATTGACGGTGATTATTTTATGCCAGAGTTCATTAGTCAGATCGCCGACAGGCACAAATTCGTCCATGATATCGGCATTATTTACGAGCACATCCAGTTTTCCGCATTCTTTTACTGCGAAATCAATCATTCCATCGTTAACCTCCTGAGATGAAACATCTCCCGGATATGGAAGAATCTTTCCGGCAAGCTCAGCAGCTTCGTTGTGTAGTTCTTCCAGACGCTCTTTTCTACGGGCAACGGCGATAACAGTTGCGCCTTCTTTTGCGAAATCCAGAGCAATTTTTCTGCCCATACCTGAGCTTGCACCAGTTACAACAACACTTTTACCTTTAAATCTCATTATCTAACCTCCTTATTGTCTGGGATAACATAGTTTTCCCAAGATGATTGTATACATCATATCATTTTGAGAAAAATAAAGTCAAATAATTCGGGGAAGAGAATAGAATTTTGTGAAAATATACCGAAAGCCGCGAAGATAGCTTTTGCATTTGCTTTGATTCATGTGGCGATAGCGGTTACAAAACGGAATAGTTGACTATCCAGGCAATTTGTGATAAATTGGTAGTATTAACCGGGAAGAAGGGACAGCCGTCAGACTGTTCCTTTCGTTTGTTTATTACGGAGTCAGATAAAAACTGCGTCCTGACGGGGCACTCTTGGATATATGGGGGAAAATAGAAATGTGGAAGGAAAAAGAACAGACAAAACTGGATATCGACTGGAGACACTTTTATCACAGTGTTTTTGCACTTGTCATTCCGATGGCATTGCAGAATCTGATTAATGTCGGAGTGACTGCGGCAGATGTGATTATGCTTGGTAAAGTTGGGGAAAAAGTACTTTCCGGGGCTTCTCTTGCAGGACAGGTGCAGTATATCATGGTACTCTTTCTGTTTGGCCTGACCTCAGGTGCAACGGTGCTGACCGCGCAGTATTGGGGAAAGCAGGACAGGCGGACAATCGAAAAGATACTGGCGCTGGGAATGAAGTCAGCGATGGTTGTTACCGCGATTTTTACAGTTGCGGCGCTTGTGGTCCCAGACTTGCTGATGGGTATTTTTACCAACGACCCGGAAGTAATTGCAGAGGGTGTCAAATATTTGAGAATTGTTGCATTTTCCTATGTCGCCATGGGAATCACACAGGTATATCTTTATATCATGCGGAGTGTGGAGCGCGTCGTTGTTGCGACGGTCGTATATTTGATATCATTGGTTTGCAACGTCATACTTAATGCGGTTTTCATCTTTGGGTTGTTGGGATGTCCGGCGATGGGCATTCAGGGTGCGGCTATTGCAACGTTGATTGCCAGGCTGATTGAACTGGTGCTGGTGTTTGCTTATGCAAGAATTTATAACAAAGAGATTAAGTTCCGCTTCGAATATTTTTTGCATACCGAAAAGTACCTTGTAAAGGACTTCTTTACATATGCGTTTCCGGTTATCATCAATGAAGTGTTCTGGGGCATGGGGACGGCAGCTAATACGGCGATTCTCGGCCATATGGGAAGTGCCGCCGTAGCTGCAAATTCGGTGGCGCAGGTGGCGCGTCAGTTGGCAACGGTTGTTTCCTTCGGGCTGTCCAGTGCGGCTGCAATTTATCTCGGAAAAACAATCGGGGAACGGAAGTTTGAACATGCGAAGGCGTATGCGCGCAGGTTTCTGGTGCTTAGTATTATTATGGGAGCCGCAGGTAGCGCGCTTATTCTGGCAGCGACGCCAATTGCGACAGCACTTCTTGAACTGACCCCGGCAGCAAAGGAATATTTGCGGTTTATGTTCTTTGTGATGTCATATTTTGTCATCGGACAGGCAATGAATACGACATTGGTTGTCGGCGTATTCCGCTCCGGGGGTGACACGAAATTCGGACTGATACTGGATATGGGAACCATGTGGGGCTGCTCGATTCTGTTTGGAGCTTTGGCGGCGTTTGTATTCCATTGCAGCGTGCCGATTGTATATATGATACTGATGAGTGATGAAATCATCAAAATACCGATTACGTGGAAGCGTTACCGCAGTTATAAATGGCTGAATGATGTGACGCGGACGGTGTAGTTTCCCTCCAATCACCACTGGTATTCTTTTGGTAAATGTGATACGATGGAGTAAAACGAGAAGAAAGTGCAGGTATATAAATATGGCAGAAGAAAATAATAAAAGTGGATGCACAGAGGAATCCTGTGCAGGTTGTTCTCATGCAGATAGCTGCAGCAGTAAGAAAGCAGATATGAAAGAACCGGCGAACCCATATTCCAGTGTAAAAAAAGTGATTGGAATTGTCAGTGGTAAAGGCGGAGTCGGAAAGTCATTTGTTACTGCATCTCTGGCGCGCATGATGAGAGAGAAAGGATACAGTGTCGGAATTTTGGACGCAGACGTTACAGGTCCGTCGATTCCGAAGATGTATGGCGTGCATGGAATGGCACAGGGAAGCGAACAGGGAATTTTCCCGAGCATCGCAAAGGATGGCACAAGGATTATGTCGGTTAATCTGTTGTTGGATGATGAAGAGGCTCCGGTTATCTGGAGAGGTCCGATTATTGCAGGGGTGGTAAAGCAGTTCTGGACAGACGTTATCTGGGATGATTTGGACTATTTGTTTGTAGATATGCCGCCCGGAACTGGAGATGTGCCGCTGACGGTGTTCCAGTCTCTTCCGGTGGACGGTGTTGTGATTGTCACATCTCCACAGGATTTGGTACAGATGATTGTAAAAAAGGCATATGGTATGGCGAAGCAGATGAATATACCGGTACTTGGTATTGTAGAAAACTACAGCTATGTGAAATGTCCGGATTGCGGCAGGGAAATCAAGGTATTCGGTGAGAGCCATATTGATGAGATTGCGGAAGAACTGGATATACCGGTGCTTGGCAAGATGCCGATTGATACGGAGATAGCACAGGCGGTTGAAGAAGAACGGTTCTACGAAGTACAGAATCCATATCTGAAAGAGATTGAATTGTAGTATTGGATATGGAATAACCGGATGGAAGTGAAAAGTTCCGCCGGATGAAAAGGATGGATATTGTCGTTTATAAAAAGATGTGGTATGGGTGACCAATGTCATGATGTTGGGGTCAAAAGGTATTTGGACAACGGAACGCAAAGGGGACAGTCCCCTTTACAAAAACGGATTATACC
>DCKD01000031.1 GCA_002320245.1 Lachnospiraceae bacterium UBA1683 | reverse complement strand
TCCATTTGGACCGCCTCCTTTGGTTTTGAGTTTGGCTTGCGACACCATTCCCATTTTACCACAGGAGGCTTTGTTATTATATACTCACCGTCTCCACTTACACTATTCTCCCCAGCATAGCTGGGGGATTAGGATTTTCATTCATTATTTAAATCCTCCATTAAAATCTTGATAATATCTAATATTTCTTCATCAGTTTTTTTCAAAATCTTTGCACATTTCCATATCTCAATGAAATGTGTTTCTATATCAGACATTATTTTATTTTCTAAAATATCAGGGTTTAACTCTTTTACAAAACAGCCCTTACCTTGAACAATCATAATATAACCTTCATTTTCTAAGTCGGTATAAGCTCTCGTAGTCGTAATTACACTTACCTTTAATTCTCTTGACAACTGTCTGATAGAGGGCAATACTTCGCCTTGTGTTATCTTGCCAGAAAGTATTTCTTCTTTTATCTGTTCATATATTTGTTGATAAATCGGAATATCTGATGAATTTTGTATAATGATTTTCACTTTAGCACCCCCCCCGAAC
The DNA here is from genome assembly GCA_002320245.1 of Lachnospiraceae bacterium UBA1683. GTDB lineage: Bacteria > Bacillota > Clostridia > Lachnospirales > Lachnospiraceae > Schaedlerella. The sequence continues at coordinate 10,140 of DCKD01000031.1, read as the reverse complement.
AACATACTGTTCATATTCACTATAAACAGTGTAATCAATTATGAACGTTTTGTCTAGGGAATTGATAAGGCTTGATGAAGTAAATGAATTGTCAGTTGACATGAAAAAGACTGCTCCTAACAACTGGCTTTTCTTTTTGGCAAGATTATATATTCCCAATCTGTTCCCGGATGGCAAGGATCTTCCGTACTGTGGATGTCCCTGATAGGGTTCCATGCAGAGCATTCTAACACCAGCCTCCGCATACCGTTGGACCTCCCTTTGCTTCTCTGTATACCGTTTCCGCTGCGACTCTTCAATTACCCCATCTGTTCCGGTTGACACAGCGCTCGCCATCTCCAGTTCTCTACGGTAATTTACCAAGTTGATTACTTTTTCCCTTCCATAGTTCCGGATATAATTTTCGATTATCCGCATAAATACTACACTTTCAAGCATTTTGAAGTATAGTAATACACTCATTTTACCACGAATTTACCACAATTGAATAAGCCTTGATATGACACTGAAATCAATATGGGAGATAGCACAAAACATCTGTGTATCTCCCGTTTTTCATTCATGTAATATGATTACTTCACTCTGATTTCAAATTTCATTCAGGATTACTTTCATCATTTCTGTGTGAATTTGACCTTTTGATTCCTCATCAATCTGCATAGAATTACATCACGCTGTTTCTCTGATAACTTATTGCAACAGCAAGTTCTTCATTTGATACTTGAATTGTGCAATTCATAACTTTAAAAGAAATATAATCACAAGAATATTTATCCGTTGTACCATATTCAAGCTGTTTACTCAACAACTACACTTTTATGGTACTAAGAAGCTCACACAAAATATGTAGTTTGCATGAGCTAAGATATTGAAATATTCAGTTGTAGAAGTACATAGTTCGATATTAAATTTGTCTTGCGTTTTTGATAAATTGTTTACAACACTTCATACACAATCCCCCAATTTGCCTGCACCTCTGGCTCTGCTATTTTCATTCATCTAAAAAGAAAATTTCATCAACATGGAGATTTAGCAATTTTGCCATTTTCATTGCAAGTTCAAGTGTAGGATTGTACTTGTCGTTCTCAATAGCAATAATTGTTTGTCGGCTTACTCCTAATTCTTTTGCCATATCTTCTTGACGTAATCCAGCTTCTTTTCTTAACTGTTTTATGATATTTTTCATATACTACTACGCTTTCAAAATAAAATAAGTGCCGATAGATAGAATAACAGTGGCAATAACAATACTTGCAATGATTGTTTGCACCAGTCTGTTTAGCTCTTTATATTCTTCATCGCCAGCGACCATTAACGGTTCATACTTTGCCCCATTGGCAAGGGTTTGATAACTGTTGAATAGTATGGTGCTTTGCACCCTTGATCGGGCTATTGGAAAAGCACGACGCATTGGGTGGACTGGAACGTGTAGGAACTATGCTGGACAAGGCAAGATACAGCACCGCCCTTTCCAGCAAGCTGACTGCCATTTGCAAAGGATAGACCGTACTGACCTTATTCCCTACATCCAGTATGATACGAAACACGCAAAAGGGGGCATTTGATGAACGATATTCAAGTCCCCGTATGGGAGAAATACGCCAGATAGATGCTGAAATCATCAAATTCTGGTCAAAAGTAGCAAGTTCTAATAAAAAGTGTGCAAAAACGAACATACTTTCGTTGACTTTTGCATATAATGAGGTTATAATGAATACGCAAAAAAACAAAGTCGTTAATCGGCATTATAGAAGACAATGCCCTCAGTCATCTGACGGGTCGTATTCATTATAAGACCTCGTAGCAATACGGGGTCTTTTACGTTACATAAACAAAAAAGAAAAACCGCCCGGTACTGGTAATACCGAACGGCTTAAGATGTACTCCGAGGAGAACAAACTTACTACAAAAAATATTGTACCATCTTCGGGGCATTCGGGCAAGAACCGAATGTTATTTTTATACACTTTTTCAGGAAAGGAAGATGATTATGTGGGTTGAAGAAACCAAAAGCGGTAAATTCAAATTTGTAGAACGCTACGAGGATTTTATGACCGGCAAAACAAAGCGCGTTTCTGTCGTATTGGAGAAAAATACCACCCAGAGCCGGAAAACTGCTCAGAAGACGCTTGATGCAAAGATAGACGCCGCGCTTGCCAAAAGTGCCGAAAAACCTATCACTTTAAAAACACTGGTGAAGGAATACCATGAAGACCAAAAGCTGACAGTAAAGAAATCCACTTATACGAGAAACTATCACTCTTGCAAGACACTTATGGAAATATTGGGAGAAGAAACGCTTGTGAATCGACTCAGTGCAAACTATATCAGGAGCTCGCTCTTGTCTACCGGAAAGGAACCAGGCACATTAAATGAGTATTTGACAAGATTCAAGGCGTTGATTCGTTGGGGATACCACAACGACTTGCTATCTGACATATCTTTTTTGGATAAAATTGAACCATTCAAAGATGTGCCACATAAGACAAAAATACAGGATAAGTTTCTCGAATCAGGAGAGCTTAAATTGCTTTTATCCGGAATGGGGAACGAAACGTGGATGCTAGTTACTCAATTTCTTGCTTTGTCCGGACTTCGGTTTGGAGAAATGGCGGCATTAAATAAGAATGATGTTGATTTAAAACACGATGTGATTCATGTCACTAAAAACTATGACAGTATTAACAATGTTGTAACAACACCGAAGACAGCCTGCTCAATCCGTGATGTGTACATTCAGGAAGAATTGAAGGAGGTATGTAAGAAAATTAACCTACACATGCTCAGACAGATAATCATGTACGGATATGGTAAATCCCAATTGTTCTTGCAGGACACTTCCGGAGGACATATCCATTATTATGCTTATAATAAATATTTTCGGGAAAATTGTGAAAAGATTGTTGGTAGATCTCTCACCGTCCACGCACTCCGCCACACACATGCATCACTGCTTTTGGAAAACGGAGTCAGTATTGACACAATTTCCAGAAGACTAGGTCATGAAAACAGTCAGATAACGAAAGAAATCTATCTCCACGTTACGGAAAAGCTGAAACAAAAAGACAATGAACAGATTGCAGATATAAAAATTATTTAGTTTGCCCCATTTCTGCCCCATTTTTTATTTTAATAACGAAAAAGCACCGGAAACCGCCGTGTTTACGGTATCCGATGCTTTTGGTTCAATGCGGATGACAGGACTTGAACCTGCACGTCGGGGACACTAGATCCTAAGTCTAGCGCGTCTGCCAATTCCGCCACATCCGCGTCTGTTTATTATTTTTACCATTCTGTTCAGGACAAGAATGGAACATTTGTATTCTATTACAAAACAATAGAATCTGTCAAGACATTTTCTTCCCGAGTTCCTTTTCTCGCGAATTCCTTTTCCCGCGCGTTTCTCTTCATGTTCCTTTCCGCGTTTTTTTCGAATTTCTCTTTCATACTCCACATTCTGATTCGTCAAAAATCCCTAGTGCACCTTCTCATTCACTTTCAGTTAACTAGCGCAGAATGAATTTTCAGTCCGAAAGGCGAAGGAATGAGGCGATGCGGTGGCATCGCCGATTGACGACAGCGCAGGGAATGGACATCCAGGCAAGCTATTTGGCGAAATGCGAATGATACAGTACATTAGTATACATGAAATCCCTTTTTTCCGCACATACTATCACGGAGGTGATAATATGGCATCTTACGTGTCCCCGTCTATCCGGGATAAGTTTGAAACATTGTCCATCGACTTAAAAAACACAATTCTAGAGCGGAATGTCAGGCTTGAAAATATCCATGACCTGATTCATGTTCTGGAGGACATTGTGGCGGAAGCAGAGGAATAAGCTGCTTCCGCCTATTTGTGTCTGCACGCTCTGTCGCATTTCCAGAATAAGAAAGGGCTTTGATACCGACCGTCAGCCTAAAAAAGATTACACAGCTTTTGAGGGATACAGGGAAACTGGTGCTGGAAACCTACAACCATGCCATACCGCTGATTGAGCAACAGGAAAAACAGGGTGTACACTTTACTCTCATTCTAAAAGGAAGATACTGAGGTCGTAATTGCGGTCCATATGAACAATTAAAAAGTGGGACAAAAACGAGACATTGAGGCACGAATGAAACATTTATAAACGTTTATTTTTGTTAGAATCCGTTACTTTTAAAATATGCAAAAATAGCGAAAACCCTTGTAAATACTGAGTTTCCGCCAACCTATCACAGTGAGCGTGCGGGGATTCGAACCCCGGACAACTTGATTAAAAGTCAAGTGCTCTACCACCTGAGCTACACGCCCTTATTAAATTGTTCCCGGCTTGTCCAAGTGAACTGGGCTAGCTGGATTCGAACCAGCGAATGCAGGAGTCAAAGTCCTGTGCCTTACCGCTTGGCGATAGCCCATCAAAGACTTGTATCGACACCGCTGTTAATACTGGTGTTTTTCCTGTTTGTAAGAAAAGGGTGGGTAGTGGGACTCGAACCCACGATATCCGGAACCACAATCCGACGCGCTAACCAACTGCACCATACCCACCATACCGAGCCTGGGGGGATTCGAACCCTCGACCTACGGCTTAGAAGGCCGTTGCTCTATCCAGCTGAGCTACAGACTCATATCATATATCCCCTTTTCTCTGGATTCCTACAGACTGCTCCGTAAGAAAAGCGGGTGATGGGAATCGAACCCACGTATCCAGCTTGGAAGGCTGGTGTTCTACCATTGAACTACACCCGCGCAGTCGGGGTGACAGGATTCGAACCTGCGACCTCCTGGTCCCAAACCAGGCGCTCTAGCCAAGCTGAGCCACACCCCGTCATTACTGCTTGCCGCGCCGCTTACCCGTGACGCAAGAATTATTATATTACACGCCTTTCACAATGTCAACAATTATTTTTTATTTTTTCTTACATTAGCAGTTTTATCCAGTTTTCCTGTCATTTTCAATCAATCCCTGGTTGTTTTTGTCAAAAGAGCAGGCATATTCCATCCATTCCGACACATTTTTCAGTCCAGATAATGTTCCTGATAAGTCGCATTTCCACTCTCATCCATCTCCAGAATCATATAGCTTCCCTTCCTACCTTCCTGCCTCGGGTAAGAAAGACTTCCGGGATTGAGCAATGTAATATCGCTTTCCTCATCCAGAAACGGGCGGTGTGTATGCCCGAACATGACGATATCGGCATGCCTTGCCCTTCCCTCTTCCCGGATCTGCTCCGGGTCAAGTGAGACATAATAATTATGTCCATGCGAAATAAAAGCTTTACGCGGTCCTATGTAAAATTCTTCTTCGCGCGGCAAATCAGAAAAGAAATCATTATTCCCGCGCACAATGTGCTTTTCACAGTCAACGACTGCATTGAGATACGCTTCTCCGCCCTCTACATCTCCCAGATGGATAAACATATTAATAGAACCTGATTCTGCAAGCGCACGGTCCAGATTCCGGTGCTTTCCGTGCGTGTCACTTACAATCAATACCCTCATTCTTCTGCCTTTCCGCACTTCGCATCTATAATTTCACGCATTGCACGAAGTGCCTTTCCTCTGTGGCTCAGCTCATTTTTCTTTTCCGGCTCCATCTCAGCCGTTGTACATCCACATTCCGGATAATAGAAAATCGGGTCGTACCCAAATCCGTTTTCACCTGTAATTTCGTGCGCAATCACTCCCTCGATTGTGCCCCGTACAGTCTTCACGTCCCCATCCGGAAACACGGCACAGACTGCACATACAAAACGTGCTGTACGCTGCTCTTCCGGCACGCCTTCCAGCTTGTCCAGCAGGATACGGTTCTTGATATCATAGGAAGTATCCTCACCGGCAAACCGGGCAGAATATACACCCGGTGCCTTATCCAGATAATCAATCTCCAGACCGGAATCATCCGCAAGGATAATGTCGTTCGGAAGATGGCGTGCGACTGCCCTTGCCTTAATCTCTGCATTTTCCTCAAATGTCAGTCCATCCTCTACGATATTCTCATCCACGCCAAGTTCTTTCATTGAATACACCGGCATTCCCAAATCTGCCAGTATCATATGAATTTCTTTCATTTTATTTTGATTACCCGTTGCAAATACAATTCTCTTCTCCATAATCAATCCTTCTATCTTTCTATTGTACATCCACTTAATTGTCTGCTCTGTTTTTTCTGATTGCTATTCTGCGCTGTTATCCACGTTGTTACTCCATGTTGTTATTACGTTTCGGCGGTCTCGGACCGCTGAACTGATAGAAATATGTCTTAATCATGCCATTGTAAATCTTCCGGTTTCTGTCTGCTTTTCTGCCAAAATACCGCTCCGCATCTTCATAGCTTGTAATCATGTACGCAGACCAGCTATCCAGCTTCCGGAAACTCTCGCCAAACTCCCGGTAGAGCTGCGGCAGTGCAGCTTTTTCTTCCAGACGCTCCCCGTATGGCGGGTTTGTGATGATGAATCCATACTTTTTCGGGTGTCGAAGTTCACTGACCGGACGCTGTTGGAAATGAATCAGATGTGCCACGCCCGCGTCTTCCGCATTCTGCCGCGCTGCACGAATCACGTCTCCATCCACGTCATATCCCTGAATGTCCACTTCTATGTCATCCTCCGTCAATTCATTCGCCTCATCCACCGCATCATACCACAATGTTTTCGGAATCAGATTGTCCCACGTCTCCGCTGTAAACGACCGATTCATCCCCGGTGCGATATTTGCCGCCATCATGGCCGCTTCAATTGCAAATGTTCCGCTTCCACAGAACGGGTCAACCAGAATACGGTCCTTTTTCCACGGTGTAAGCATAATCAAAGCTGCTGCCAGCGTCTCAGTAATCGGCGCTTTACTGGAAAGCTGACGGTAACCGCGCTTATGTAACGATACCCCGGAAGTGTCAATTCCGATTGTTACGATATCCTTCATTAAAAATACCCGGACCGGATATGATGCACCATTTTCTTCAAACCATTTCTTATGATAATGCATCCTCATCCGCTCCACCATTGCCTTTTTCATAATCGACTGGATATCGGACGGACTGAACAGTTTACTCTTTACGGATGCTGCCTTTGCAACCCAGAATTTCCCATCAGCCGGAAGATACTCTTCCCACGGAATCTCTTTTGTCTTCTCAAACAATTCGTCAAACGTCGTCGCCTGAAACTCCCCCGCCTTCAGCAAAATGCGTTCTGCTGTCCGCAGGAAAATATTTGCCCGGCAGATTGCCTCCGCATCCCCAATAAATGTTACTCTTCCATCTTCTACTTTTGAAATCTCATATCCTAAATCAAGCACCTCTCTTTTAAGCACAGATTCAAGGCCAAAATGACACGGTGCAATCAGCTCTACTCTTTTCATACCTTCCTCCCGTATAAAATCTATTTCTATTTTACTATAAATTGGGAGCGTAGTAAAGGACTTTACTACGCTCCCAATTTGTTTTTCCGTTTCCCGCTTCTATGCTATATTAATACCTGCTTGTCTCGTCGAATGCATTTCTGCTGCGTAGGTTGGATGCATTTCTGCTCTGTGCATCTGATGCATTTTTGCTCTGCGTATTTGATGCATTTTTGCTCTGCGTATTTGATGCATTTCTGTTCTGTGAGTCAGTTGCGTTTCTGCTCTGTGCGTCAGATGCGTTTCTGCTCTGTGTGCCAGTTGCATTTCTGCTCTGTGTGTCGGATACATTTCTGTTCTTTGATGTGCTGTCCATACTGTTTGCGTTTCTGCTCTGTTCATCAGAATACGCATTGTTATTTGATTTTGTACTGCTGTAATTCTTTGCCATTGAATATCCCTCCTAAAAATTTGGTACATTGTTATTATGTCTTCTCCGGCAAATAATATGCGCCGCATTTCCGCCGCGGCACTATTCTTTTCGTTTTTTTCAGATTTTACCAATAATTTTTGTAATTTTACTTGCTTTTTTTATTTTCATATATTATACTTAGTCTCGTAGAAAGGTTACTTTCTACAACCCCTTATTAATTATTTATACTCCCCTCAAAAGACCGATGGCTCCCCCTTCGGTCTTTTACTTTCTACACTTTTCACATGAAAGCGTCTGAAAACTCATGCTCCGGGACGCTTTAACGTCTGCCGCCAATCAGGCGCACCACAATCATCACAATCAGAAGCGGTATAAGCACAGGTGCCAGAAAGCTAACAATTCCACTGACTATCGCAACCACAAGTACAACAATCATGACAACAAATAAAACCAGCAGCAGCTTTTTCCACCATGTATCAAACCCTATCGTGTGCATCTCTGTTCTTCTGTAGGAAGATTCCTGCTCCGGTGCAGACTGATATATATGCCCTTCCGACTCATAGACAGTCTCACTGTCAGTTCCGTCATTCGCATCCGCAATGGTCTTCGCCAGTATCCACGGATCACCGAGCATCTGCAGCACCTCTTCTTCACTTTTACCTTTGCTGATTTCTTCAGATATATATTGATTGTAATAATTCACATTCTCCCGCACGACGCTGCCACTCACCTTATCCTGCAGCGCCTGCTCAAGCTGTGACAGGAATTCCACTCTTGTCATACCTTTTCCTCCACTTTCTGTGTCGTTTTATGTTGTGCTCATTTTATCACCTCGACTGGCGTCTCGGTGTGTTCATTCGCCTAATGGCGTCTTGCGCAAGCGCAGACCGCCGCTAGGCTCATTTTATCATATTCCCTTATACATTCCAAGCACAGGCATCTTAAATTTTTCTTACATTTTTCTATACTTTTTTTGTTCACATTTTGTTCATTTATCCTTTAAAATTCTTTCACTTTCTCATCACTCTTTCTTCATTTCTCCTCCGTATACTAAGCTTATCAAATGAAAACAAAACATTTGATCAAAAAACGACATCATAGCAAACACTATTCGAATAAACTTTTTCATAATACATGCCGGGAACCAGTGATGGTTACCCGGCATCCTCCCTTTTCAGGGAGGATACTCACCTTATTCACTGCCTTCTCTTTCGTAAACCACAGCAAGATAACGCAGTAGTTTACGCTCCAGTTCTTCTCCTCTCCAAATGACTTCCAAATCCGTCTTATTGGTATTTTGTTCCACATAACGCTCCAGCGCATCGGTTTCCTTCGAAATACCATCCAGCCCATCCTCAGGATTCCTGCTCTGAGCCTCATCTGAAATTCCATCCGGTTCTCCTACAGAATCCCGATTCCGGATTTCCCCTGAACCACCGTCCAGCTCACCTACGGAATTCCGGCTCAAAACCTCATCGGAAGTCCCGCCTCCTGAATTCATCTCTGCTGCTTCCTGTTCTGCTTTTTGTTCTTCCCTTTGTGTCTGCACCTTTTGAATCTGCGCCTGAAGCTCGCTCCGCTCCCTCTGTAGATTCTCATTTTTTACGGACATTGCAACAAGAAGAATCCCCAACGCGCCCAAAGATATCGCAGTCAATATGACAACCCGCTTTTTCCGGACGCCTTCTTCCCGTTCTTTCATAACGGGAATTTCTTTTAATACCTGCCGCAAATCTTCATATTGCTTCTGCGTATGCTCTCCCAGACACTTTTCAATCATTCTCTCAATGCGATGCGCTTCCCGTCCAGACAGTGCCGGAGTGATTTCTGTATTTGCCATAATGAATTGTACTGTTTTCCCATATCCGTACAAATCCAGTGACATTTTTATATTTTCTTTAATATGAACGATTGGTTTTACAAAATGACTCCGCATCGCCTGTTTCTGCAGGTTTTTCATGACAAACGCATTGCTCTCAGCCTCCAAATCCAAAAGCAGCAGCCTGTCTTCTCTGGTCACCAAAACGCTGTACGGATTAACATAGCGATAACCACGATTATTCCGGCACCGCTGATATTGCTCTAATTGGACAAGCAGCTCCCCCATCCACTCAAATAATGTAATTTTTTCAATTTCCGGTTTTCCCTTCAGGCGATAAAACAGTAACTGCCCGCTGACGCAATCCATCGTCGGCCGGCATCTGCCGCCATGCTCTATAAAACGAATAACCTCATAATTTGTCTCGATAGATATCTTCCCCTTTCCGCTCTTTACTTATACAGCCAGACCTACTCTGGCAATTACATACTAGTGCAATGACTTGATGATTTTAAGCAATACCACCACCTCGTTAAGAGGCAGTAGTAAATGTAGGATACAGTG
>DCKD01000089.1:3026-51872 GCA_002320245.1 Lachnospiraceae bacterium UBA1683 | reverse complement strand
TTTTGTCAAGAAGAAAAAAGTTTGCTATTTTTTTAATTTTCCTCTTGACAAAAGTCACTTCATAACGGTGATATCAGAACACCAGACAGCATCTGATTTCATCCTCATTTCTTCCAATGCCTGAAATGCATCTTTTCTCTTTCCTTCTTAATTCTTTTTGCCATTCCCATTTATATTTTACTATTCTTAAATTGCTTTTTCTTGAAATAGGGCGACCGCAATCCCACTGACTTTAGGCGGTAGGTTAAGGTCGCCAAACAAAGATTTTTGTGTTATACTATCGGCATGGGAACATGGAAAGCTAGAAACAGACACAAATATCTGTTGCAGTATCACATTATTTTTGTATGCAAATATAGAAAGAAATTGCTTATGCCAGAGGAAACATCAGATGCTGTCAACCAATTTTCTGAGATATGCCAAAAACATAATGTAATCATCAAATACATGGAAACGGATAAAGACCATATCCATTACATGGTAGAAACTGAACTGATTATGTCTATCAGCCTGTAGTGTAGGTAATGTTTCTGAGGAAATGTTAAAGAAATCTATAGAAAACCAAGGATAGAAAGGCGGTGACAGCAGATGTTAAAAGCATATAAATATAGAATATACCCAAACAATGAGCAGAGAATCCAGATTGCCAAAACATTTGGCTGTTGCCGTTTTGTATATAATCAGACTTTGGCATACCGAAAAGAAAGCCATGAGAAAGAGAAAAAGTCTGTCAGTAAAACAGATTGTAATAATTACTGTAACAGTTAAAGAAAGAATATGAATGGCTGAAAGAAGTGGGTAAATTCGCACTTACCAATGCAGTTTATAACATGGATTCTGCTTATCAGAAATTTGTTTTGCAAGTTCCAGGCGGGAAATATTATGTGTCTATTTTGGTAAAAACAGAGCACGGAGAATTGCCGCACACAGACGGAAAAACAGGTATGTCAAACTAGATACATTTTGCGAGTAGCCAGATATGTTCTGCTTGTGGGTATCAGAATACGGATACAAAAGATTTGTCAGTGAGAAAATGGATATGCTTTGTGTGTGGAGCAGAACACGACAGGGACGTAAATGCGGCAAAAAATATTCTGGAAGGATTAAGGCAAATAACATAAAACAACCCATATAGGGCAGGGACTGCCCGAATAAACGCCTGTGGAGATAGTAGGTTACGAAATCTTAGAAGCAGGAAGCCCATTGGCTTAGACAATGGGTAGTTCACATATTAACAAAATTGTATGATAATAGATAGAATGGATGTAATGGAGGCATATATGTACTATCAGACAGAATTGAAATTTTTCCAAAAAATATTGAATAATTTTAATATTCCATGGAACCGAATCACTTCAAAGGATACTGAATTTCCGGAAGTAGATTTGGGACTCCGCCGTCAGCTTTTCAAAAAGGATGTCGATTTAGTTCCCCTTTTTATGCACCTGCTTTCCGGTATAACACCGAATGTGATTTATCATGGCGAAGACGAATATCTGTGCCGCTATTTCGCATTCCGGCTTCCCGACACTTCACCCAGTGAATATTTTATTCTCGGACCTTATATTAAAGGAGAGCTGTCGAACCACACTGTTGAAAATATGCTGACCGGCAACGGCGTTCCTCCGGTTTTATTTCCTTCGTTTTTAAAATTTTACACAAACCTTACTGTTGTATCAAATGAAACGACACTATTCACGGCATTAAATACCCTCGGCGAAGTTTTGTGGGGTTCACTGGAGAATTTTAAAATTGAAAAGACACAGCAACGCCTGAAACCAACCGAGCTGGCGGAATTCATGCACGACAGCGACGAAATTAATCCCGAAGATGTGTTCTTAAAGATGCAGGTAATTGAGACACAGTATCAGGCTGAGAACAGTCTGATGCAGGCTGTCTCCCAGGGATTGACAAATAAAGCGGAAATGATGATATCCGATAGTGCTTTTCAGGGATTCGAAGACCGCCTTCCGGATAATAAAATCCGGAATTTGAAAAACTACACGATTATCCTGAATACGCTGCTTCGCAAATCAGCGGAATACGGTTCCGTACCGACGCTGCACATTGATAATCTCTCCTCAAAATTTGCGAGAAAAATTGAACTTACAAACACCCCCGAAGAATTCCACCTGCTGCATCAGGAAATGATTCGGAAGTACTGCCTGCTTGTGAAAAACCATTCCATGAAGGGTTATTCCCTGCTGATTCGGAAGGCATTGACATTTATCGACGTGGATTTGACCGCCGACCTCGGATTAAAAGCCATGGCAGAACGGCTCAATGTAAATGCAAGTTATCTTTCTACCCTATTTAAAAAAGAAACCGGAACTACACTCACAGATTATGTGAGTAAAAAAAGAATAGACTATGCAATCCTGCTGTTGAATACAACAAACATGCAGATACAGACTATCGCGCAATACTGCGGGATTCCGGACGTGAATTATTTTACAAAGACATTTAAGAAATACGTAAATAGGACGCCAAAAGAATATCGTGAGAGTATCCAGTAAATTTCAAAGGGGACAGTCCCCTGTCAGAAGGGACTCTCCCCTTTACATTATCGTTTCATCTCGCTGTGATACCCGGTATTCTCATGATCCGTAATGATATCTGTAATCTCACCCTGATTCAGTGAAGGCATATCTCCCGGGATAGTATTTTTCACCGCACTGCTGGCATTTCCAAATTTCAGCGCCCTGCTGCAGTCCATATCAGAAGAGAGCAGACCATACAATACTCCGGAACAGTACGCGTCTCCGCTTCCGATGCGGTCTACTACTTCGATATTTTTATACGGCTTTTCCTCATAGTACTTATCTTCCTTCGCATTGTAAATGACCGAAGTGAAACTATGTACCTTCGGACTGTGCACCGTGCGCTGTGTCGATGCAACGATTGAGATTGGATAATCCCCGGTAAAGCTCTTCATAATCGACTTCACATCGCCTTCCTTGCCAAAGGTCAGTCTTGCCGTATCTTCCGAGCAGAAGAAGATATCTACATATGGTAAAATGCCTTCGATGCATTTTCTTGCCTCTTCTCCCGTCCAGAGATTCCCACGGAAGTTTACATCAAATGAAATCAATGTGCCCTGCTCCTTGAAACGTTTAATCATTTCGATTCCGGTCTTCTGACATTCCGGGCTGAGCGCAAGGGTAATGCCGGAAGTATGGAAGCAGCGTGTAGATTGATAGATTTCTTCCGGGAAATCATCATGACTGATTTTTGTCATGGACGAATGCTGCCGGTCATATACAATCCCCGGTTTTCTCGGATAGGCGCCATTTTCATAATAGTAAACGCCAAGTCTGGCATCCTTGCCACTGTCATACACAAGATAATCGTCGCTGACGCCGCAAAACCGGATTTTGTTTTTTGCAAAAATCCCAATGCTTGTATCCGGTATTTTAGAAATGATTCCGGAACGCAGTCCCATCAGCGACACTCCCGAAGCAACATTCAATTCTGCTCCGCCGACCTGCTTTTCAAATACATCGCCCCGCACAATACGCTCATTATCCGGTGGGGAAAGCCTTAACAAAATCTCTCCGAGTGCCAGCAAATCAAATTCTTTTTTCATCTCGCATCCTCCTCATTGCACAATACTTTTATTCCCGCAAGCAACAAGCCAGGCATCCATGCTTGCAGATGGGTCTTTGACTTTGGTTTTTCCGTGCAGATAATCCCGTCTGATAGAAATATAGCTGTCACGAGAGTGACAGCTATATTTCATACTTAGCAAATTGGGATTATTTATATTATCTCTGGACACGTCCGGAAGCGTCTCCTCCGGCAAGTTTTGCGACTTCGTCCATTGATACCATGTTAAAATCACCCTCGATGGAGTGTTTCAGACAAGATGCTGCAACTGCAAACTCAATCGTAGCCTGCGCATCGTATCCGCTCAAGGATGCAGCGATAAGTCCGCCGCCAAAGCTGTCTCCGCCGCCTACACGGTCAACGATATGCATCTTGTATTTTTTACTGAAGTAATAGTCTGTCCCGTCATATAACATCGCAGACCAGTTATTGTCGTTTGCAGAGATAGACTCTCTCAGTGTGATAGCCACTTTCTCAAATCCAAAACGGTCGGCAAGCTGTTTTGCAACATCTTTATACCCTTCACGGTTCACTTCACCTGCTGTCACGTCTGTGTTGGCAGCATGGATTCCAAATACGTCCGCAGCATCCTCTTCGTTTGCAATGCAGACATCAACATATTTGCAGAGCTCTCCCATAACTTCTCCGGCTTTCTCTTTGCTCCACAGTTTATTTCTGTAATTCAGGTCGCAGGAAATCTTAACTCCTGCCTCTTTTGCCGCTTTACATGCCTCAAGGCAGATAGCTGCAACACCGTCATTCAGAGCCGGTGTAATTCCTGTAAAGTGGAACCACTCTGCTCCGTCGAAAATTGCGTTCCAGTCGAAGTCTTCTTTTGCTGCCGTATAAATAGAAGAACCTGCACGGTCATAAATAACTTTAGACGGTCTCTGGGAAGCGCCCTTCTCCAGGAAGTAGATACCTACTCTGTCACCGCCGCGGGCAATGTAAGATGTGTCAACACCATATTTTCTCAGGGAATTGATTGCAGCCTGTCCAATCTCATGTGAAGGCAGCTTTGTAACGAATTTTGCATCAAATCCGTAGTTTGCAAGAGAAACTGCTACGTTAGCCTCTCCACCGCCGTATGTTGCTCCAAATGTATCCGCCTGGACGAAACGGTAATATCCTTCCGGTGCCAGTCTCAGCATAATCTCACCAAATGTAATTACTTTCTTTGCCATGATAATCCTCCAAATAATATTCTTTGTCTTTCCTGTGTTATTGCCTGTATCTCAGGTTATCGCCTATATCCCAGGCTGTCTCTATTTACGGATGTCGGCTACGAGCTGTACCGCTTCCTCTACAAGAGCCTTAATCTCGTCAAACTTGCCCTCTTTTACAAGGTCGCCTTTTACCATCCAGCTTCCGCCGCATGCAACAATCTTGTCGCATCCAAGGTAATCTGCCAGATTCTTCGCATTCACTCCGCCTGTCGGCATGAACTTCACCCCTACATAAGGAGCTGCCAGAGCTTTAATTGTAGATACTCCGCCAAACTGTGCTGCCGGGAAGAACTTCACGACTTTCAGTCCTCTCTTCACTGCCTGTGCTACTTCTGATGGAGTAATACATCCCGGGAATACCGGAATATCCTTACTGATGCAGTAGTCAACAATCTCAGGATCAAAGCCAGGGCTTACGATGAACTTCGCACCGGCTTCTACCGCACGGTCAACCTGCCCGATTGTCAGAACCGTTCCTGCTCCTACGAACATCTGCGGAAACTCCTTTGTCATAATACGGATAGACTCTTCAGCCGCATCTGTTCTGAATGTAACCTCTGCACAAGGAAGTCCTCCTTCACATAGTGCCTTTGCCAACGGGGCTGCATCTTTTGCATCATTCAATACAACAACTGGTACGATTCCGATTTCCTGAATCTTCTCTGCTACTTCACTCATGATTATTCTCCTTGTCATTCTAACTAATCTCGGTTTTTGTTTCATATTGTGAAACTCAATTTCATAATATGAACCTCTTATGGTTTTATTATACTACTATCTTATATAATGTCAACCCCTGAATTGTAACATTATTGTAACTACAGCCGCGCATCAAACAGCCCGCAGAAACTGTCAATTGGATCTTTTCCTCTAAATGCCTCCGGTCCTGTCATCAAATCTTCTACCAGCGCGCCAAATGTCGTGTTTTTTGAATCATAGGTATTGATATAGGTACGTGCCTGTGGGATATCTGCCAACATCATCGGCTGCCCGCATCCGACAACAACTACCGGCACTTCAAATACATACCACGGAATCTCGCCGCCGCCCTTGGACAGCCCAAAGCTTGGTCTTCCACCGGACACGTTTCTTGTTCAGTGGATATAAGAATTGCAGCACAAGTGCCAGAAGTACGAAACCGACTGCCGGTACTAAACAGGACATTGGTGTTAGAATATTGTAGATTCCGTTTACAACGCCCTCGTCAAACGCCGTCTCTGCCGTATACCCGATAACGGAGAGCAAAAGTCCCGATACCCCTGCTGATGCTGCCTGTCCAAGCTTTCTCGCAAAAGAATATACCGAGTAAATCGTTCCGTCAGAACGCTCGCCTGTCTGAACCTCCGTATCATCAATAGCATCTGTAATCATTGCCCAGCAAATCAGACTGAATACATATAAAGCTCCTTCTCTTTTGTCTTCCTTTGATTTAATTCAAATTTAATAGTTTTTTTATTTTTCCGTTAGAACAGTTTTTTCTTGTTTCCGTATTTTTTTTACTATATATCTGATATTTCTTTTGGACTTGGGTTTCCAAACGAACTATGCGTGAAAAAGATTGCCCATGAGGCGCAATCTTCGCGCGCGAGCGGACTGCAAAGCAGTAATTTTATCTCCGCGAGCTGCGCATCATCACACGCAGTATGTTTTTATGGTATAGGAAGTTCGCAGAACTTTCCTATACCATAAAAAAGAACCCGCAGAGGGTGTCTTCCGACGTTTCTCTGCGGGTTCATCTAATCGCATTCATTTCTTCTTATTATAAATGTTATGATGTTGGGGCAAACGTATTCTGTCCTTTACTTTTCTCCACGGCGGCGAGCCAGCTCTGCACAGTTCTCTTCTACTTTCTTCTTGTTCAGAGGATAGATGAACATCAGTGCAAGTGCAACAGCTACAAGTCCGATGACCGGGATAAGACAGGACATGTTGAAGATTCCTGCTGTTACATCCGGATCAAATGCAGTTGCCTGTGTATAGCCAATCATGGAAAGCAGTGCTCCAACCAGTCCGGAAGAAAGTGCCTGTCCAATCTTACGGGCAAATGAGTATACAGAGTAAATCGTACCATCTTCACGCACTCCGTTCTTCACTTCCGCATCGTCAATTACATCTGTAATCATCGCCCAGATTACCGTATTGAAGAATCCAAGCCCGATGTTTGCCAATGTATAAAATCCAACATATACATACGGATTTTCCGGTCTTACAAGGAAACAAATCAGGTAGAATGCCGCGCCGCACAGACAAGATACAACGGAAAGCTCTTTCTTACCAAATTTTGCCGCAAGTTTTGTTGCAAGCGGTGCGCAGATAAGAAGCATTGCCACACTGCCGGCAAGGGCGGCTGTAGATGCTGCTTCTTTACTTCCGTAGAAGTTCGGGAATACATAAGCTGACATTCCCTGCATACCAAGCATTGCAAGGAGAAGCAGAATTGCTGCTGCGATAATTCCAATCAGCGGGCGGTTTGTCACTAAACTTTTTACCAGTTTTCCGACATTAATTTTCTGGTTATTTGCAGGAATCTCTACACGCTCTGTAACAAGGTGGAAGCAAAGCAGATAGCAGATAATTGCACATACACCGAATACTCCGGCGATAATTGTCATACGTGTTCCGGAAAGTACAGTATTTCCATCTACTGTAACATAAGCAACCATCGGTGTTCCGACACCAATTACAAGAGCTGCCAGTGTTGATCCGATTGTTCTCCATGTTGAAAGGGATGCCCGTTCGTCAGGGTTGTTTGTAACTGCGGATGCCATGGAGCCATAAGGGATGTTGATGGATGTATAGAAAATGGACCCCCACAGAAGGTAGGTTGCCGTCATCCATACCAGCTTAAATCCATAAGACATATCGGCGAATCCAGCCTGGAATATGAGGAATGAGGCAATCGCAACAGGTCCGCACATCCTTCTGAGCCACGGTTTGAATTTTCCGTCTTTGGTCGGTTTTGCATGATCCACAATCTGTCCCATCGTAACGTCTGTAACGGCGTCCACAAAACGGGCTGCCATCATCAGTATTCCTACAACGCCTGCTGAAATTCCCATAACGTCCGTATAAAATTTCAACATAAAGCTAGAAGATAAAATAAATGTAAAATCGTTACCGAAATCACCAAACATATATCCGATTTTGTCCCGCATGCCAAATGGCCGAATTGATTTGTTTGTCTGATTAGCCATAATTTTTACTTCCTTTCTCTCTTTATCCTTTATAATCCAGCGGCAGCTCTTCCCAACGCTTTTTCAGTATGTATGCTACGTCTTTCGGCTGTCTCTGTCTTGTGAATGCGCCTTTCTTGTTTCCGTTCACACGAAGGATTCCTTCGGTTGTCTGGAAGTCCGCAAAATTCCACATCTGCTCTCCCTTAACGAAATCATAGGCATCAAACACCTGATGTGTCATATCCAGATATTCTTTCTGGTACTCCTGACTCCACATAACGGATGGGAGCTTGTGCTCAGATTCTAATGTATCCGCACCATATTCTGTGAAAATGAACGGTTTGTTCAGATTCATCGCCTTCCACGCATCCATTTCGCCTCGAAACATAACTTCCGCCTCAGACATCTCATATCCGCCCTTGACATACCAGCCATAGTAGCGGTTGAGGGATACAATATCACTGAACTGATAGCATTTGCATACTCCCGGCACGGAGTTCATGATCAATGTGAACGTCCGCGGACGTTTCTGTGGGTCCAGCTCCAATGCCGTCTCGAATACTTTTGCAAAATACGGCACTGCGGATTCGTCACTTGTGTCCGGCTCGTTCAGCAGACTCCATGCAATGACACATGGATGGTTCTTATCTCTTGTAATCATCTCTTCCACTGCCTTTAAGTGTGCCTTCAAAAGAACCGGCGTCGTCTCTTTCGCAAAGAATGCTGTTTTCTTACCGGTGTTTGCTTCCATGAAGTTCATCATACTTTCAAACAATCCGACAGCCGGGACCTCGTCAATAATCAGGAAGCCCTCACGGTCTGCCATCTGATAGATTTCCTCACTGTACGGATAATGTGAGGTACGGAATGAGTTTGCACCCACCCACTTCATCAGCTCGAAGTCACGCTTCATTACTCCAATATTAAATCCGCGCCCCACGATATCGCTGTCTTCATGTTTTCCGAATCCTTTCAGGTAAACCTGTTTTCCGTTTACCAGAATATCCGTGTCCTTTACTTCTACTGTACGGATTCCGATTTCCTGTGTGTATTCATCCAGCACTTGTGCATCGTCCATGATGCGTATTACCAGACGGTACAGATAAGCGTTGCGCACCTGCCAGAGATGTGCGTTTTTTACTTCCAGCACACCCTCTTTTCCTGTTGCGGTGGCAGCCTCGTTTCCCTCAGCATCAAAAAGAGTAAGTGTAACATCATGTTCTCCCGTTGTTTTCACGCTGTAGAGAACTTTTGCATCATCGCCGTCCAGCTCATATTGTAAATCGAAATCAAATACAGACTCTTTTGGCAATGCGACCAGATTGACACTTCTCTGTAAACCAGAATAATTGAAGAAATCAAAATATGGTTTGTTCATTTTCTTTCCGTTTGGCAGTGTAATGGTTGTTCCGCACGGAATGTTTGTCTCGGTCAGTTCATTATTCACCTTCACAACAATCCTGTTGCTGGCATCGTAGCGAACGACATCTGTTACATTTGCACAGAATGGAAGGAATCCTCCCTCATGTTCTGTAATCTTCAGGCCATTCACATATACAACTGCCCGATGTGTTGCTGCGCCAAAGCGGACAAAAATATCTTTGCCTTCCCACTCTCCCGGGATAAACACATCTTTTTCATACCAGACATCACCTGTAAATTCACGGATATCTTTTTCTGTGTAAAAGTCCTGAAAACTTGCAGGTACCGGAATCCGTTCTTCCCCTGGAATCCCTTCTGCCCATCCGCTTTTTTCTCCGCTTGCATCCTCATCCAGATGGAACTTCCACATTCCATCCAATGATGCTGTTCGCCTGGATACAGAAGTTCTCGGATATAACATCGAATACTCTAGCATTGTGTCCTCCTCCTTTTATTATTTCGCTATGGTTCAATTTTAATAGTTTTTTTATTATTATGTTAGAATAGTTTTTGCCTGTTTCAGTAATTTTTTTACTTTTTATTTTCTATCACCTGAAAATTGTCTGGTTATTGAAAATATATTACGGTTTTCTTCTGTACTTTTCCCACTGCGGGTAATATTGACATGACTCAGGAATGATACTGTATTTCAATGGTTCTCCCGCTTTCCAACCGCCGTACCTCGCCGTCAATCAGCAGCCACACATCCAGACAGGCAGGATTATAAATATATTCTCCCGCCGCAGAGTATACCAGTTGTTTTACTGCATTCAAATATGCACAGATTTCTCCGTTTGTTGCGTACCAGATATCCTCTTTTCCGGACGCTTTCTCCAGAAACAGTTCGATATCCCCCCACTGGCCCAATGCATCGAATTCATAGGCGTGCCCCCACAGATAATACAATTTGGGAGCAAGGAATCTGCCTTTCATATCCATTGGTTTCAGAAATTCTTCCAATAATCCAAACATTTCTGCTTCTGTATGATGGCAGGTCGGATGCCACGTAAGGAAATCTTCCGGCAAATCAAACGTAAATGTCTGTTTTGTTGTTCTGGAATATGTAATCCCACAACTGCGCGCAACATGTTCCACCTTATCATTAAATGTCCCCATCGGATATGCCATCCCAGTGACCGGAGCTTTTATAATTTCTTCCAGTTCCCTGCGGCACTGTACAATCTCATATGCCAACATCCCATCTCCGACACGCACCAAATCCGGATGCGTCATCGTATGGACGGCAATCTCCTGTCCGGCATAGATATCCGCAATCTTTTCCTTAGGGAATTTATAATGACGCACCTCACCCCCACGCTGGACGAGCCAGTCTTTGTGCCCCATCACCCCGGGATTCAGATTAAAGGTCCCCCTGATTCCATATTTTTTCATCAATGCAATCAAACGTTCATCCTGTGTTACACCATCATCGTAACTCAACGTCAAAGCTTTTGGTTTTCCCTCCGGGAATAACGGAACGTCTCTTCTTAATCGCAGCATAGCACTTCCTCCTTCTGTTTTTTTGATTGTCTTCCACCGATTGCATTTGGTTTCATCTTATTCTGCCTTTCTTCGCATTTCTATGCGCCTTTGCTATTTACCACCCCCGGCGGGCAAAGGACAACACACCTTTTATCCACAAGGCTATTATATAACAATTGTAATGTCGGATTGCACATTTTTATGAATCATGATACAATATTATCCGCACAATGTCCAACAGACACCTGTGCCCACTTTTTGACTCAACAGGAGGCTCTTTATTTTATGGAGAATAAAAACCCGATTCAGGTATCAGAACGAATCTTTCATGTCATCGAATGCCTTGCTGCATCCGGTCCGATGGGGCTGCAGGATCTAAGCTCAGAATTGGGTCTGAACAAAAGTACGGTCCACCGCATTCTGAACTCTCTGATTTGCATGGATTATGTCCGGCAGGATAACGAGACATTAAAATACAGCCTCAGTTTTAAATTCTGCAGAATCTCTACCCAGATTCTTTCACAGAATAATATGATTGACCTTGCCCGCCCATATCTGAAGCAACTGGCAGAATATTCCGGGGAAACGGTCCATCTTGTACAGATGGATGGCATCAATGCTGTCTATATTGATAAGGTAGAGTCTGCGCACAATACCGTCCGTCTCGTATCTATGGTCGGCAAAAGCATTCCTCTCTACTGCTCCGGCGTAGGCAAGGCAATGCTTGCGGAAATGTCCGACGGCAAAATAGAATCTGTCTGGGAGCAAAGTGAAATCCATCGGCTGACCGATTACACAATCACCGATTATGACCAGTTTTATCGTTTAATCGAGGAAACAAGAAAAGACGGGTATGCACTGGATAACGAGGAAAATGAACTCGGTGTGCGATGCATTGCCGTTTCCCTGAAAAGTTTCAGCGGAAAACCGCACTATGCCATCAGTATTTCCGCACCGAAGGATCGTATGAGCGATGAGCGCATCGGGGAATTGAAAGATTTGATTCTGACAGCAAAACAAAAGATTGAAAAAGAAGTGGGCGGTTATTGATGAACGCACCACTTCTTTTTTGCCTCCCCAACAGAGCAGGCTTCCGCTATCCAGAGGGAATCACAGACAATACACTATATCGGACGCCTCTGCCACTTCCGGAGAATGTGTCACAAGTATGATACATTTTCCTTCCTCATGCGCCAACTGCCGGAAAATTTTCACAATCTCCGCCTGTGTCTCCCCATCAAGATTTCCGGTAGGTTCATCCGCCAGAAGTATCTCCGGATTATAGGACAAGGCTCTTGCAATTGCGACTCTCTGCTGCTGTCCGCCGGATAGTTTGAGAATCCGCCGGGATGCCTCCTCTTCCCCGAGGCTTACCTTTTTCAGCAGTTCCATTGCATGTGCCTTTTTATCCCCATATTCTTTTCCGGCAATGTCCATCGACAGGATGACATTTTCCATCGCAGTCAGTTTCGGCAGAAGATTGAAGCTCTGGAAAATGACTCCCACATATTTACTTCTATATTCATATTTATCAATCTTATTGATATCTTTGTCCTCCAGATAAATCTTACCGTCTGTCGGTGCCGCCAATCCGGACAAAAGAGATAAAAGTGTGGTTTTCCCTGCGCCGGAACGCCCTACAATACTGTATACCCTTCCTTTTTCAAATGTATAATTCAAATCATTCAGTATCGTTTTATCCGTTCCTGCATAGCGGTAAGACACATGTTCCAATTTCAAAACACTCATCGTTTCATTCCTCCTATTCCCTGTTGCTCAGAATTCGCAGCGGTTCATACCGAAGGATTGAGATAACTGCAGCGCATCCCGATATTATGGTTAATATGATTCCAATTCCAATCAGTTGCAGCACAACAGTGATGTCTGTCGCGGAACTAATCTGGCTGATATAATCGGACTGCCCGGCATCGGGGGTGTCGCCCGCCTCCGGAGTGCCGCCCATTTCCGGAGTGCCGCCTGCCCCTCTTCCGAAATTATCCGTCTGTTGCTGCCTGCTCTGTTGTGTGCTTTCTATCTGCTGTGCAAGCAACTGATTTGTAACCGGCACGGATACAGCCGTCCCGGCCCCCGCTCCAATGATAATTGCCGCAAATGTCACGCATAACAGCTCCAGAATAAACTGCACTGCGATTTTCCACTTCTTCATTCCGATGGCTGCCAGTACCCCGATTTCATATTTCCGCTCACGGATATTGAACAGGTTCATCACAATCAGGATAACTCCGCCAATTCCCAATATAATTACAAGAAAGTACCCCGCATATCTGCTCAGGTTTTCCAATGGCTGAAGGCTCTGTTCATAGGAGGACACATCGGCGGAAGTTACCGTATAGTAATCCCCAAGCTCTGCCTCTGTCTCCTCTTTAAACACCTGATATTCGTCCACACTTGCGAAGGTGTAAGTGCCATTCTCCTGAGAACGGAGTGCAGTTGTTGACTCCACACCTGTTGTCCCGTCTGTGGTTACGGCTGCACTTTCCTCCGACCGGGCCACCACATCCTGAAGATTGGCATAGCTTGTGTAAATCTGGTTTGCCGAGTCAAACGCCGCAGAAAATGCGCTCATCATACTGCCCGCAGAGTCAGAAGAAGTCTCATCTTTATAAATGCCGCTGATGGTAAATTGGTATGTTTCCTCCTCATTATTCGGGTTTGCCAGCGTAATCGTATCGCCCACGGATAATTGATTGTAAGCCGCCAGTTCTTCACTTACAACACAGTTCATTTCTACGTCATTTTCCGCAAACATAGAACCGTCTATGATGCTGCTTGTTCCGTTTATAAAACTTATCATCGCCTCATCGGAGCTGTAACCGGTCACAGTAAAATCACCTTGGACACCCATTCTTCCTCCCATGTCCTTTTTTTGCTCCTGCTGCCCGGACTGCACCGTATCCCCCGGCATACCCACACCCTCCATGCCCTGTCCCGGTGTTTCTTTGTCGGAAGAATCCTCAGATTCAGAATCTGCCGTACCCGTTGTATCAACTGCCTCCAACCCATCTCCGGCATTGAATGATGTAGATGCCGTGTAGTAAAAACCTTTTACATGTGAATTGTCCGCATACTGTTTCATATCGTCAATGGAAAGCCCCTCCATATTGGCCATTGCCTGTTTCATCGACTCTTTGTCCTGCTGCCCGGACATCATTGCCTGACGATTCACCGTAATCTGTGCTGTCACCTCCAAATTTTCCATACTGTTCTCTCTTGCATGTTCTGCTGCCTGCCGGATGGAAAGTGCCACACAGGAAGAAAGTGCAATCACAAGCACGATAATCCCAATTAAAATATTTCTGCCCTTAGACTGCAGGATACTCCGCAAAGCATTTCTTAAAATATACATTTCTAACCTCCTGATTTCTTTACCGCCCTCTTCATGTTTTGCTGATTCCGTATTTCTAAACATAAACTCAGTATACAGAATGGTTGTGGTAAAAAATTGTGTAAATTATGGAAATTCCGTGAAACAGGCGCAGACGGCAGAAAAAGGATGCCGTTCTGTTGAATTTTCCAACAGGAACGGCATCCTTTTCATTATTGTACTGTTCTACATTCTTACACAATCAATCGCTCCAGACCATCCTGTCTGCCCTGCAATGCAATTACTTTCCCATTCTGTTTCCCTCTGACCCAAAGTGTATCATAAGGACTTTAAAAAATCTATTGGGAATAATTACGAGAAATAATCTTCTCCCTACAGGCACTGACAGAATACCAACTGCATCCCTCACAGATATCCGCAAGCATTTCCGGTGTCACTTCCTTATGAATCTTCTCCACCAGTTCCTGATAGATATATTCCTTTTCTTCAAGATGAAAATATTCCACCACTTTCCGGTCAAACCGCTTAACTCTTTCATTTGTCTCACAGAAATCCACGCCGCGCATATGCGGGCAACTTCCACATAAATCATCGGTTGAAAATGTAAGGTTAATTTTCACCGGTTTGCTGCCTCTTAGCTGTGCGACGACCGCATTCATGTTTTCCACAAATGTGTCGCTGTATCCTTTGCCGCTGTACCCCTGCGTACACAGCAGATGGTGCGGCCGAAGAGTTATACCCATTGTAATGCCGCTCCCAGTCTGCTGCGAATCTGAAGTCCAAGAACCGCCGCCACAACCGCCTTAATGATTGCTGTCGGAATAAACGGCAGAACACACGCTGTAATTCCAGTCATAACAGAGCTGTTCATTATAACACAGAACATTGCAACGCCTATTACATAGTTCAGGACGGTTCCGGCAACCAGCATCAGAACGAACATCCCTTTTTTCTTACGCATCTCGACTCCAAGACCAATGATGTAAGCCATAATCGGGAATGAGATAATAAATCCTCCCGTCGGACCAATCAGGTTCTGGATTCCTCCGCTGAATCCTGCAAATACCGGAACACCGATTGCCCCGAGCAGGATATACACCAGGATAGACAGTCCTCCCTTTTTAGAGCCAAGAATCACACCGGCAAGCGTCACTGCAAATGTCTGCATCGTCATTGGGACTCCCATCGGCATCGGAATTGAAATTTGCGCCATCACAACCGTAATCGCCGCCATAATTGCGACACTGCATATATCCTGCACTGATATTTTTGAATGTTTCATGATATGTTTCCTCCATTCCTTTTTTATCAATCCCCTCAGTGGACAACGGGCAGCACGGTTGTCCCTTGTACGCTGAGGAGAACCCTTACGATGTAAAAGTATATATGCAAAAGAGTGGATTGTCAACCAGTTTTTAATGTGAGTTAACAATCTGTCCTCTTCTGCGATTATGCGCTTATTGCATTTCCGGTATACAACTCCCAGCGGCCGGTACGTGTCTCACTTTCCTTCCATGTGCCATCTTCCTCCAACACATTGACAAGCGTTACATATCCATCATCCGTTTCAACCTTCTCATCCATCAGTTTAAAGATACGCTCTGCGCCCGCCATTGCCATGACAAATACTTTCACAACCTTCTGCCCGTTCATCATTTCTTCAATATATCCGTTCACATTTCCCAGATTCACCTGCTGCTCCACGAAAAAAGCTTCCGGTTAAATATTTTGACACACATGCACATGGGGATATCATGTCGATTTACGCAGTGTTCCCTGTGTTACATTTACCATAACCCGGTTGTATATATATGTAGAAATAACGCCACCCCCGTAAAATACTGCAACCCTTCCGATTGCGTGTGCCAGCGGCGAAAAGTCCGGCGTATCTGTTGACAGCAAAAACGGCGTAATATAATCATCAATCAGGTTTTTCATAAACAAAGTTCCCTGCACATTCGCAATGACGCCCACAAAAATCAGGAGCAGCACAATGATACAATGAAACTTGTAGTCCCTGAAAACATCCCCCGTCAAACGTGCCAACAGTTTCCCCGGATTTTTCACTTTCGGTTTCGGTCCTCTCGGTCCGCGTCCCATCGGTCCAGCCATTATGCCTCACCTCCGTTTTCATCAAAATCTCCGCCGCCTTGTGTCTGGTATTCATACACTTCACGGTAAATTTCATTGCTTTGCAGCAATTCCTCATGTTCAGCTCATCGTACTTCGGAAATGCCTGCTGGAAATATCCGGTTGCATGGCGGATAATAAAAAATAAAAATGTCCGATACCGCCCGCATTTACTCTCTTGTCTATAATGGATGCCATCAAAAACGGTATCATCGTCTCTAACAGCACTTCCAGAATCATAAACAGCGGAGTAGTTACACGAAGGAATGTCTCAATCTGTTTCCTTGTCAAGTGATTATTCCGCCGATTGTTTCATTGACTGGCAGCCGTAGTATTTCCTCTCCATTGGCTTCCTTAAACGTACAAGATACCACACGGTCCTTCCCCACTTAAGGAAACCAATGAACCGTAAAATACAGGTTATCCGGCTGCCCTCCTTAGCAGACGGCAGGGCAACGCGTGCGTGCAAAATCATTCAGATTCCGGACGCCCCATTGCCGTACCCATATTTTACGGCTCATCACTGTTGCAAATAACTTTATCTTTTGCCCATGTCCTGCGGGATACCATTCCTCCGTACCGCGGACACATCAGGATACAGGCTATTCCCTGAAACCATCAAAATCATACTCTACTTCAGGAATTTCTTCAGTTCCTCCATAAATGTACTCACATCTTTAAATTCGCGGTATACCGACGCGAATCTTACATAGGCTACCGGGTCAAGCCCCCTTAGCTTCTCCATAACAATCTCTCCTATCTCGCAACTTGGAATTTCTTTTTCTTCCCGGTTAAATATCTCCAGCTCAATCTCATCCACAGTTTCCTTAATCTTTTCTGCCGAAACCGGGCGCTTGTAGCACGCATGCAGGATACCGTTCTCAATCTTCATCCGGTTATACTGCTCCCGGTTATTATCCTTTTTGATAACAATCAGCGGAATCGTCTCCACTTTTTCATACGTTGTAAATCGCTTTCCGCACTCATCACAGGAGCGTCTTCTTCGAATGGAATTATTATCCTCCGCCGGTCTGGAGTCAATGACTCTTGTATCCGGATGACCACAATATGGACACTTCATAGTTTATTCCGCCTTTCTTCTTCATTGAATACAGTGATTAAAGTGTCAAAACTACTTACGGATTGTTTCGCTGCGTTGCAGCTCCCACAATCCTGCCCCACATTCGGAATTCGTGGAGCCTCCGCTCCACTTCTTCCTCATGTGGGGCGCGTCATAAATCCATACTCCCACTTACGTGCAGGCACGACGTGTGAGATGGCTTTTGGCACTGTAATCATACAGTTAGTATATCACAATTATTTTATGTTTGTCTTTATATTTTTGTAACTATCCAGAGCCAGCCTCGAAAATGCTATGCATTTTCTCGGTGTGGCGTATCCGCCAAATAAATTCATACAAAATGTGTTCACGGATGCAAGCATTCATCACACATTTTGTATGAATTTGCTTGGCTCTGAACAGTTCATATTTTTTTCAGGAATTTTTCTTCCTGAATTTCCACAAGAATAATATCTGGACCAATTTTCCGGATGCATTCAAACGGAATAATGAATTCGCAGTCTGTCCCAAAAAATCCACATATTTTTCCCGGTCCCGGAAGTATAATCGCCTCAATCCTGCCATCGCATGGATTCAAATCAATATCCACCACGCATCCCAGACGTTTGCAGTCACACGAATTAATTACTTCTTTTTCCCGCAGCTCACATAATCTCATATCTCAGCCCTCCGACTGCCTTCGTAGTTATTATTATATGCACTTTGCACCTTGCAATTTCCGAAAAAAACGTTACAATATGTCTTGATTACAGCGTCAAAATCCATCTCACACGCCGTGCCTGCACATAAGTGGGAGTATGGATTTATGACGCGCCCCCACATGAGGAAGAAGTGGAGCGGAGGCTCCGCGAATTCCGAATGTAGGGCAGGATTGTGGGAGCTGCAACGCAGCGGAACAATCCGTAATCATAAGCGTCAAAATCCATCTCACACGTTGTGCCTGCACATAAGTGGGAGTATGGCTTTATGACGCCCCCCACATGAGGAAGAAGTAGAGCGGATGCTCCACGAATTCCGAATGCGGGGCAGGATTGTGGAAGCTGCAACGCAGCGGAACAATCCGTAATCATAGAAATCAAAAGGGAGGATTTTATTTTGAAAGAAAGTATTCTGGTGTTTAACGTTCCGGACCGGGACACGAAATTAAAAATAGAACTGGCACTTTTCCCACTGAAAGTGCGCTTAAAAAAAGTGGAGAAATGTGATTATAATCAACCGCTTGGTTACCTTGCCGGGCTGAAGGAACTTGAACCTGCCGAAGGCGTCTATGACGGCGATGAGCTGCCGGATACCATGTTTGTCTTCGCCTTCTTTAACGATGCGAGACTGAATCAGGTCCTTGCCGCCCTGAGAAAATGCGGTGCCGGACCGTTTCCTTACAAAGCAATCCTCACACCAACCAACCAATTCTGGAACGCCACGGAATGCTTTGAGGAAATCAGGAAGGAACATGAAAGTATGAAATTCTGATAATACTCTCAGCAGTCCATCCGCGCAGCTCGAATCCCCTCGAAATTCTCTCCGACGGCAGAGCGCCATATACAGCGAAAAAACGCAGTCTGCTGCAATAACCCTTGTGCATTCTGCGTTTCTCTCTGTACACTAGTGTACTGTCTCATACACATTCCGCCAAATAGCGTACCTGAGAATGAGACAGTGCACTCACTAGACTGTTACATAAACTGACTCTCATACAACTTTGTGTAAAATCCGCCTCTGGCAAGGAGTTCCTCGTGAGTCCCTTGCTCAATGATATTTCCCTCATTCATGACAAGGATTACGTCTGCCTCCCGGATGGTGGACAGGCGGTGTGCCACAATGAAGCTTGTTCTTCCCTCCATCATCTGATAAAAGGCTTTTTGGATTTTTATTTCTGTCCGGGTGTCAATGGACGAGGTTGCCTCATCGAGTATCAGCATCGGCGGCAGATTCAGCATGACTCTGGCGATACAAAGGAGCTGTTTCTGTCCCTGTGAGAGGTTGCCGCCTTCTTCCTTAATGACGGTGTCATACCCCTGCGGCATCCTGCGGATGAAGTTATGTGCATGTGCCGCTTTTGCCGCAGCGATAATTTCTTCCATCGGCGTATCCGGTCTCCCATATGCGATATTTTCCGCAACAGTCCCCGACCTCAGCCATGTTTCCTGCAATACCATTCCGAAATTCGCCCGCAGACTGTCACGCGTAATTCCGCGCACTTCCCGTCCGCTAACGATAATCCGTCCCGCATCAATATCATAAAACCGCATCAACAGATTAATCAGCGTTGTCTTTCCGCATCCCGTCGGACCAACAATTGCAATCTTCTGTCCCGGCTTTACTTTCAGATTCAAATGCTGCAGCAACGGAACTTCCGTCCGGTAAGAAAAGGACACATCTTCCAGTTCGAGATTCCCGTCCGCCTGCTCCAGAATGACGGCATTTTCCGCATCCGGCATCTCCGGAGCCTCCTCGATAAAATCAAAAACTCTCCGCGCACATGCCATCGCATTCTGTAGCTCTGTAACGACACTGGAAATCTCGTTAAATGGTTTCGTGTACTGGTTCGCATAACTCAGGAAACAGGATAACTGTCCAACAGAAATCAACCCGTTCATCGCACTGAATGCACCCGTGATTCCCACCCCCGTATACACAAGACCATTAACAAACCGGGTACTGGGGTTCGTGATGGATGAGAAGAAAATGGCACGCAAGCTGACCTTCTGCAATCTTCGGTTGATTTCATCGAACTGCTGCAACGCCTTGTTTCCATATCCGAATGCCTGAACCACTTTCTGGCTTCCTACCATCTCATTTACAAGAGACGTCATTTCCGCGCGCGTCTCCGACTGCGCCTTGAACATCGTATAAGTCCGTTTTGCAATAAAGCTTGCCACAAACAGCGACACCGGAGTAATCAGAATCACGACCAGTGATATTTTCACATTAATTGACAACATAAATACAAGTGTTCCTAAAATCGTGACAACACCGGTAAACAACTGGGAAAATCCCATCAGCAGCCCATCGGAAAACTGCTCTACGTCTGTGATAATCCGGCTGATTGTCTCGCCATACTGGTGGGAATCGATATATTTCAGCGGAAGAATCTGCAATTTGGCAAATGCCTTCGTCCGCACATCTTTTACAACCCGATAGGTAATCGTATTATTACACAGATTCATCAGCCATTGCGCCAGACTCGTCAGCACAATCACAATTGCCAGTTTCTTTAAGATATAGAATACTCCGGCAAAATCCACCTGTCCCTTCCCGATGACAAGGTCAACGGCGTCTCCGGTCAGAATCGGTGCATACAGTGTCAATGCAACAGAAACCGCAGCAAATATCAATGATAAAATCAGATAATGCATATAAGGGCGGATGAGTAAAAACACTTTCTTCGTTTCTTCATTATGCATTTGCCTGCACCTCCTCTCCTGAAAGCTGTGAATAGCAGATTTCCCGATAAACCTCACATGTTTCCAAAAGTTCCGCGTGGGTTCCGTATCCCGCCATCTCCCCGTCATCCAGCACGATAATCCGGTCCGCATGCAACAGGGAGGACGCCCGCTGTGACACGATAAACACGGTCATCTCGCCCTTTTCCTGTGCGATTGCCCTACGCAGCCTGGAATCTGTCGTAAAATCCAACGCCGAGGCGCTGTCGTCCAGAATCAGCACTTCCGGTCTTCGGACCAGGGCACGCGCAATCGTAAGCCGCTGCCGCTGCCCGCCGGAAAGGTTTTTTCCCCCTTCGCTCAGCACCGTATCCAGCCCATTCGGTTTCTGCTCAATAATCTCCAATGCCTGCGCCGTCTTCAATGCAGCCAGGATTTCCCCATCGCCTGCGGTTTCATTTCCCATCCGCATATTATCGCGAACCGTACCATGGAACAGCACCGCCTTCTGAGGAACAATTCCAATCTTCCCCCGCAGTGTTTCCACTTTATAACTCTTCACATCTACACCGTTCACATAGACGCTGCCCTCTGTTGCATCGTAAAATCTCGGAATCAGATTTACCAGTGTAGACTTGCCCGAACCGGTTCCGCCGATAATCCCAATGGTCTCTCCCTGCTTCACCGAAAACGTAATCTTCTCCAACGCCGGTTCTTTGCTGCCCTGATAGCAAAAGGTTACATCCTTCATCTCAATTTTAGGTGCATCTGACATGCCTGCAGCCGTATCCGCCCTTCCGCCCGCATCAATGGCCGCGGCACCGTCTGTAATGCCCGGCTGCATTGCAAACACTTCATTGATCCGCCCGGCAGATGCCAGTGCTTTCGTAAATGTAATAATCAGATTCGCCAGTGCGACAAGCGCAAGCAATGTCTGCGTCATGTAATTGACAAGCGCAATCACCTCGCCCTGTGTCATACCGCCCACATTTACCTGTATTCCGCCAAGCCAGACAACTGCGATAATTCCGGCGTTCACAATCACATAAGTCACTGGATTGAGCAACGCGGAAATCCTGCCTGTAAGCATCTGCATTTTCATCAGAATATTACTTTTCTCTTCGAAATTACCCCTCTCTGACTGCTGTGTGCAAAATGCACGGATTACCCGGACACCGGAAAGATTTTCCCTCGTTGCCAGCATCACCCCGTCCAGCTCCTTCTGCACCTTTTTGTATAATGGAATCGTAAGAATCATAATTGCATAAATAACAAGTGCAAGCAAAGGCACCGTCACAACAAACACAAGCGCAGCTTTCCAGTTAATCGTAAATGCCATGACAAGTGCGCCGACCACAATAAACGGGGAACGTAGGAACAGACGCAGTACCAGATTGACCCCCGACTGCACCTGATTCACATCACTGGTCATCCGCACAACCAGCGTGGCACTCCCTGCCCGGTCTACCTCCGCATAAGACAGGTTTTCAATATGGCGGAATAAATCATGCCGCAGCTCTGTCCCAAAGCCGACTGCCGCCTTCGCCGCAAAATATTGTGCCAGCAGGGAACAACTCAGCCCGAGTACGCCAAACAGCACAAGCACCGCTCCCATTTTCCATATATAAGGGATGTCCCTGTTCCTAATCCCCACATCAATAATATGTGCCATAATAACCGGTACAATCAGCTCAAATGTCGCTTCCAGTAATTTAAACAGCGGACCAATGACACTTTCCTTCTTATAATCCTTCAAATAAATGAGTAACTTTCTCACCGTCTTCCTCCTAACGCCCATAATCCATTTCGGTTTCTGCTCTTTATGATGTTGAGACAAAAGGAATTTTACCCTCACCATCGAACCGCAACAAATATTATAGCAGATTTTAGCTCAATTTGTATTGCATTTTTCTTTCTGACAATTTATTATGAAAGAAAGCATTTAATCAACATATATTTCTCATGATATATGCGAAACGGAGGAATCAGACATGAAAAAAAGAGCGGTTATCGCACTTGGCCATAGAGCACTCGGCACCACATTGCCGGAGCAGAAAATTGCCGTAGCCAAAACAGCAAAATCAATTGCGGACCTGATTGAAGAGGGATATCAGGTTGCTGTCACACACAGTAATGCCCCTCAGATTGGCATGATTCACACTGCGATGAATGAGTTCGGAAAGACAC
This sequence comes from Lachnospiraceae bacterium UBA1683, assembly GCA_002320245.1. GTDB lineage: Bacteria > Bacillota > Clostridia > Lachnospirales > Lachnospiraceae > Schaedlerella. The sequence continues at coordinate 28,833 of DCKD01000089.1, read as the reverse complement.
ACGACAATTATACATCTGCCCCAATGTCCGTATGTTCTGCCATGAGTCAGGGCTACATCGGTTACGATCTGCAGAATGGAATCCGGGAAGAGCTTTTGAACCGTGGGCTCTACCGCACCGTCAGCACAGTTTTGACGCAGGTCGTGGTAGATCCTTACGATGAGGCTTTCTACACACCGACAAAAGTACTCGGCCGTTATATGAGCGCGGAAGATGCTGCCGAGGAGCGGAAAAAAGGCAATTATGTTATTGAAGAGCCTGGAAAAGGATATCGGCGTGTCGTATCCGCACCAAATCCGGTTAAAATCGTAGAACTGGATGCAATTAATGCACTTTTGGATGCCGGTCAGGTTGTCATTGCCTGCGGCGGCGGCGGTATTCCGGTTCTGGAGCAGGACAACCGCCTGAAGGGCGCCAGTGCAGTGATTGAAAAAGACCTGACTGCCGGAAAACTTGCAGAAGGTGTCGATGCAGATATGCTCATAATCCTGACAAGCGTTGAACAGGTCTGCATTAATCTCGGAGAGCCGACAGAAGAAAAACTCGGCACAATCAGCGTTGAGCAGGCAAAGGCTTACATGGATGAAGGGCATTTCGGAATTTACAATATGTATCCGAAGTTCAAGGCATCTGTTGAATTCATTGAAAAAGGAGAGGGACGCAACGCGTTAATTACCTCCCTTGAGAAAGTAAAAGACGGTGTACACGGCAAAGCCGGAACAATAATTCAGTAAAATTTAGGAAATTCGAAGAACTTTCCTATCCCATAAAATACCGTTCCATAAACTGACGGGCGTGACATACGGCAATTTGCCGGCTCACGCCCGTCTTTGATTTTGAAAAAAGCTTAAGCACTAAAGCCAAATATCCATGCAAGCATGGCTGATTGGCTCGCTGCCCGCGGAAATTAAAATTTTTCTTGCCTTTTCGTAATATGTGTTGTAATATATGCATATATTAAATGTAGTTTTAAAAACTACTTATAAACTTACATTGTATCTTTGTCTTGGTTTTAAGTTCTATAGTAGACTTAAATCCTGCCTTTCGCTGACAATGAAACACATGCATTGTTAACGGAGGCTACATTCAACGATACACAACTATGGGAGGCGTATTTTTATGAAACAGCAACACATTAAAGAACCGGGAAGTGCAATTACCCATTTTATCGGAATGCTGATGGCGATTTTCGCCGCAATTCCTATGTTAATCAAAGCAGCGCATGAGCCGGGCCGGATTTACATTATTTCGCTCACGATTTATGCAATCAGTCTGGTTCTATTGTATGCAGCCAGCACGACTTACCATACATTTGATTTATCACAAAAAGTCAACACCATTTTAAAAAAAATTGACCATATGATGATTTCCGTTTTAATTGCCGGAAGTTATACACCGATTTGCCTGCTTGTATTAAAAGGACGCACCGGTATGATTCTTCTCGCCATCGTATGGAGTTTTGCAATTGCCGGTATCCTGATTAAGGCATTCTGGGTATTCTGCCCGAAGTGGGTTTCCTCCGTCCTCTATATCGGGATGGGCTGGACCTGCGTTCTGGCATTTACACAGATACTGAACTCCATGAGCCCGGCAGCCTTCGGGTGGCTGCTCGCCGGCGGTATCATTTACACAGTCGGGGGGATTATTTATGCCCTGAAGCTTCCCATTTTCAACAGCAAACACAAGAATTTCGGAAGCCACGAAATCTTTCACCTGTTTGTAATGGGCGGAAGCGCATGTCACTTCGTTGTGATGTATGCATATCTGCTGCCTTAAGAATCACACAGGGCGTACCTGCAATTCCCATGTTGAATTACAGGCACGCCCTTCTTTTTTCCGCCGTATAAAACCGAATCACCTGAAGGACGATGTATTAATTATCGTTTTCCTGCCCAAACAGGTAATTCAACTTCTTGATTCTTTCATCAATTGCATTGCTTACGATGTATTCGCTCACCGATTTCGGCACTTGATTTTTCCAGTCGCCGCCGGATACAATCATTTCGCGAATCTTCGTTCCGGTGATTGCGGCCTCCTGCTCATTCCGTCTCCAAAGCACCTCCGGATTGATTCCGATTCCCTGCAGGGCATGATATTGTTCCTCGTCCCACGCACTGCAGATGCTCATAAAGTAGATTGCGTCCTTTGGCGCATACTGCAAAATCAAATCCGGCTGGCTGATTGGAAACGGAATGATTTCAAACTCTTCCCGTCTCACACCAAAGTCCAGCAGCGCCCCTTCAATCATTTCACAACGCTCCAGATAAGTCATCGGGTTATCCCGCTTTGTGACTCCGTGTACATCCAACGCAGAGGTTGCGGCAAAAGACACGATATCGGAATGTGTAATCCCGATATATAATTTCTTACAGCGCATCTTTGCGGCAAGAATATACTCCATATGTTTCAGATGAAACACCTGAAACCTGCCGAATGCTACTCCCTTTTCAACCATATTCCATACTCCCTTCTCCCTTTTATTCCCGCGAGCAACGGATCAAGCAGCCATGTAATCATATTTTATCAATTTTCTTTCGGATTTCCATCATTTTCCTGTCTAGTTTCCCGACTTCCTCCGCACATTGCCGTAACTCTTCGTCAATTAGTTTTGCCTCTTTTTTTCCTTTTTTATAGCGCAGTTGATGGTCCAGATTTGCCCAGTAATCCATCGCCGCAGTGCGGAGCTGCAGTTCCACCTTCATCCACTGGATTCCCTCCTGAAAGGATATGGGGATTTCCAGAATCAGATGCAGGCTTTGATATCCCGACTTCTTCGGAGCATCAATATAATCCTTTACTCTCAGAAGACGGATATCCTTCTGTTTCTCCAGAATCCCCGCAACCTTATAAATATCATCCACATAAGAACAGATTGCGCGGACTCCGATTAAGTCCGTCAGATTCTCCACTGCCGCCGAAAACGTCTTTTCCAGATTTTTCTTTTTTAATTTTTTACAGGTACTCTCATAGGTTTTCATCCGGCCGTACCGCATCTGAATTACATTCCGCCCTATCTTTCTGGACAAATCAATATTGATGATATCCAGCTTTGTCAGCAACAGACTGATGGCACACTCTCCCTTGATGTTAAATTCACTGTCCGTCAGATTTTCTTTTAACCGATTACTTTCTTTCATATACGCATCACTCCATATTCTATGTACAATCACAACGCTCTAGTGCACCGCTTCATTCACTTTCAGTTAAATAGCGGAGAATGAAATTTCAGTCCGCAGGGCGGAGGAATGAGGCGATGCGGTGGCATTAGCCTTCTCATGTTTTACATAAATCAGTTGCTATTACACTCCAGTACTCCATCAGCCGTTCGATGGTATACGCTGCATTCGCGGGACTGGTGGACGGCAGCCCCGCAATCGCCCTGCCGGTCTCTTTCTGACTGTATTTTTCATACAGCTTTTTTGCTGTCCCACCATTGGCATAAATGTTCCGGATATCTGTACGCCGTAAAATCCGATTCAAATCTGCCGGAACGACATTGCGGATACTGCTGTCACTGGAACCAATGATATCACAGCTCTCAATGACATCCCATACTGCAATTCCATGCTCCAGAAGAACCCGTTTTTTCTCTTCAATTGTCTGCGGCACATCACTGTCCGTCAGCCGCGCAATTACTTTCCAGAACCGATTCTGCGGATGTCCGTAATAAAAATTCTGCTCTCTGGACTTCACGGACGGAAACGTGCCAAGAATCAGTACTTTGGACTGTGCATCAAACACGGGCTCAAACTCATGGGACACACGTCTGTATCGTATTTCCCTTTCCACCGGTATTTTTTTCCTGCCCATATCATCATCCTCCCCGCCACATTACCGTAACTCCAACCGTTTCAAAACGTCCGTCACTCTCTTCACCGGGATAATTTCCAGTTTTTCTTTTACTTCTTCTGCAACGTCATCCAAATCGTCTACATTTTTCTCCGGAATGAACACCTTTGAAATGCCCGCCCTCTGGGCTGCCATCAGTTTCTCCGGCAAACCGCCAATCGGCATTATGCCGCCGCGCAGAGATACTTCTCCGGTCATCGCATATTCGGGACTGACTGCTTTTCCTGTAATCAACGACGTAAGTGCTGTTGTCAGCGTAATTCCTGCCGATGGTCCGTCCTTCGGGATCGCGCCTGCCGGAACATGGATGTGCAGGTCATTTTTCCTGAACTTATCCGCTGCCTCCGGATACATGAATTTCACAAGGCTGACCGCAATCTGTACGGATTCTTTCATCACATCGCCAAGCTGTCCGGTAATCTGAACCTTGCCGGAGCCTTTTGTCATCATTGTCTCAATAAACAAAATCTCTCCGCCTGCAGCCGTCCATGCCAGTCCGGTCACAACACCCGGCTGTTTTTCTTCCAATATGCCTTCGTGCCGAATCGGTTTCTCATCCAGAAAATCCTGCAGCCGCTTCGGATTCACCGTGATGCTTTTCTGCTCTCCTTTTACAAGTTTCACCGCCGCATAACGGCACAGTGTATCCATCTGTTTCTTCAAGCCCCGGACTCCCGCCTCCATCGTATAATCATGGATAACGGATTGAAGCGCCTCGTCTGTCACTTTCAGATTCTTTGCCTTAATTCCCATATTTTCCATCGCCTTTGGAAGCAGATGCCTCCGTGCAATCTGGAATTTTTCCACCGCCGTATATCCCGGAAACTGAATAGCTTCCATACGGTTCAGAAGCGGCTCCGGTATCGTATCCGCAGAGTTTGCCGTACAGACAAACAATACATCGGAAAGGTCATACGGCACATTCAGATAATGGTCAGTAAAATTATTATTCTGCTCCGGGTCCAGCACCTCCAGCAATGCACTTGCCGGGTCGCCGCTGAAATCTTTTGACAGCTTATCTACCTCATCCAGCACCATGACCGGATTAGACGCTCCGCAGCGTTTCATCCCTTCCATAATCCTTCCCGGCATCGCACCCACATAAGTCCGCCTGTGTCCGCGGATTTCTGCCTCATCACGCACCCCGCCCAGACTGATGCGGACATACTTTCTATGTAATGCCTCCGCAATGCTCTGGCCGATACTCGTCTTGCCGGTTCCCGGTGCCCCCACAAACAGCAAAATCGAGCCCGCCTGTCTGCAGTTGAGCTGCATTACGGCAATCTGCTGGATGATTCTCTCTTTTACTTTTTTCAGGCCATAATGCTCTTTGTCCAGAATCTGCTCCGCCTCCGCAAGGTCTACCTGCTCCACTTCCTCCTTCTTCCATGACAGGCTGGTCACAAAGTCCAGATAGTCGTAAAGCATCCCATACTCATGGCTGTCCTTCCCCTCCTGTTTCATCCGGTTCAGTACTTTTTCCGCCTCTTTCCGCGCAGTCTCATTCATGCCGGATTCCTGAATCTTCTGCTCGAAGCGGCGCACATCGGACACATTTTCCGGATGGAGCTCATCCAACTGGCGCTGGAGAAAATCAATCTGTTTCTTGAGCGCATCTTCCCGGTAAACTTTCTCATGTGTCTCCTGCTGTGCATTCTCCGCCTCTTCTCCGACTTTTGCCACTTCCATGAACTCATACACCGCGCGCTCCATCTTCTCCACACGCTCCGTTGACGTATCCGCCTCAAGAATCTGGTACTTTTCCTCGCTTGACAGGTTCAGATATGCGGACAGTGATGACACAATCTCACTGATAGATTTCCAATGCAAAATGTACCCCCGCGCCCAGACACCCCACTGGAATCCCTGCGCAAACCGAAGCAGTGCCGTCCGCATCTTCTCAAACCGCTGCTGCCATTCCTTTGCATCCAAATCTTCAACATCGGCGCGGTTCACCGCCTCTGCCGTAATCTTTCCCTCCGTAATTTCCAGCTCTGTAATATTGACACGGCTTTTCGTCTGTACACTGACGTTCCCCTCACCGTCAATGGACTCGACACTGCCGGACACGCCGATTGGATAAAAATCTTCCACCGTAAGTTCTGATTGTTTCTTGTCCTCCCGCTGAATCAAAAACAATAGCTCATCTCCCGCGCTGGCTTCCGTTACATTCAATTCCTGAAGGACATCCTTCTTAAAATAGAATGACACTCCCGGTAAAATAATCATATCATAAATAGGTACTACTATCATATTTGTCGCCCTTTCTGAATGAATTATTAACAGTTCCCCCTCGTCCTTATTAGCACTCTTTTGTATTGAGTGCTAATTTTAATGTAACAATACCACACTTCTATTCTTTTGTAAAGCCCGAGAAACACCTAAAAATAAGTTTCTGTTCAGCCATACAGATTTACACCCCTTCTTGAAAATATATGGCTCCTTTGTTATAGTTAGAAACAGGAGGGTGTATAAACTTATGAAACCAGAAGTCAGCATTATCGTACCTGTCTACAAGGCGGAAAAATTTATTAAACGCTGTGTGGACAGTATTTTAAATCAGGAATATACCAATTTTGAATTACTGCTTATCGATGACGGCAGCCCGGATTCTTCCGGGAAAATCTGCGATGCATATGCGTCATCCGACTCCCGTGTTCGCGTCCTGCATCAGGAAAACAGCGGCGTCTCCGCCGCCCGGAACCATGCGCTGGACAAGGCACAGGGAACTTATATCCAGTTTTTGGACAGCGATGACTGGATTACGCCGGACGCAACAAAGCTGCTTGTCCGCTCTTCCCAGGAATCCGGCTGCGACATGGTCATTGCTGATTTTTACCGCGTGGTCGGGGAACGTGTTTCACAGAAGGGAGATATTGACGAAGACGGTGCATTGTCCAGAGAAGAATTTGCGGAGCATATGATGGAAAATCCTGCCGATTTTTATTACGGCGTCATCTGGAATAAACTGTACCGGAGAGATATCATTGAGCAATTCCAGCTTCGCATGGACACCAGAATCAGTTGGTGCGAAGATTTTATGTTCAATCTGGAATACATTCGCCATACCGAACACATTTACGCTCTGAAGGCACCGGTGTACTACTATGTCAAAACGAAAGGCTCCCTCGTTGCACAGGGAGCCAGCATTACAAATACAATCAAAATGAAACTGATGGTATTCGACTATTATAACAATTTTTACAAAAATGTATTCAATGAAGAAGAATACGACAAAAACCGTCTGCAGGTGTATCGTTTTCTCCTTGATGCTGCCGGCGACGGGGCGGTTGCCCCTTCCATCCTTCCCGGGACAAAAAGACTCGGTGATGAGCGCAGCTTTGTCTGCCGCGAGGCATTGGAAAGCGAGGGAATTGTCATGGACGCCTACCGGAACCACAAGCTTTTAGAGCGTTATCTGGAACCGGTTGCCCTGAAAAACAGCCTGACCATGAACGAAACATGGGTACTTCTTTACCTGAGCCATCCCCATAAAGTATCGGACAAAAAAGAGCTGGCGGACTTTATCGGCATTTCCCGAAGGACACTTTCTGTCACCCTTCAGAAACTGACGGCAAAAGGGTTTATAAAACTGGAAGAACTACGCAGCCCTAAACAATTAATCATTACACTTTTACCGGAATCTGATGATATCATCTCGGACCTTGCGGTTGTACAAAGTGATTATGACCAGACCCGTTTTTCCGGTTTTACCGAGGATGAACTTGTCCGGTATGCACAGCTCTCCGAGAAAATCAAAGAGAATATTCTGCGGGTGCTGTAAACAATCCGCCAATTTAACAGCCCGGCGGTCTTATCTTCCGCATAAGACCGCCTGTTTACTTTCACCAATCCCCCCACAGCAGAACTGACGGGACATCGAAAAATCCGTAGGATTTTTCGATGCGTCTTTGCTATTTACCGAGATAACTCTGAACTGTTACAACATTTTACTCAATTGACAAGTCTGTAATACTCCCTCGCCGTCAATGCATACACAATTCCGTAGAACACCGCAAACACACCCACGGTTGCAATCGTGCAATTCATGAACAACGGCACATTTACAAGGTTCAGCATCGCCAGCAATTTGGTAATAATCCGAAATGCCACAGCAATATGGATAACCGCTGCCACAAGCGGCAGGAAGAAAACTGTCAGAATCTGGCTCTGGATAGAGCGTTTGACTTCTTTCTTGCTCATACCGACTTTCTGCATAATCTGATACCGTTCCCGGTCATCATAGCCCTCGGAAATCTGTTTGTAATAAATAATCAATACCGTTGCCATAAGGAAGATTGCCCCGAGATAAATACCGATAAACAGCAGACCTCCGTACAGGCTGTAGAAACTTTCTCTGTTCAGCTCCCTGCCGGCACAAAACGCTTCCGGCACCTCCTGAGTAATCCGGTTTCTTATTTCTGTCATTGCCTGAGTTTTATGTTCTTCATCCCCCTGCATGTCAAACGCATACTGGTAATCCATCGATTGATACAACGCTTTCCATTCTTCATTCAGAGCACTGTTTTGATATGCATCATCAAGACATACCTGTATCTGGTTTGTATCTTTCATGATAATATAATACGTAGCTATCACCTCCGATGCACTTTTCTTTTTAATCTTCATGCCATCCAGTTCTTTCGCCACACGATAGTTTCTGCCGTCAAGCGAAATGGTATCCTGATTAAAGGTATCTGTCCCGTCATAGAACAGCAATACCTCATTATCCGCAAGATTCACGGTAGTTTCCTCCATTTTATTGTAATCTTCCAGAGGAATCAGAGTCACCCCGCACGCGTCTTCCGCAGAATAATCTCCGGCTCCATACAATTGGAATTCATTTTTCTCCAAAAATGCTGTAAGCGAACCATAATGATACCCTGTCTCCGATACCGGCTTCACCCCGTTTTTTCTGGTCACCCCGGACACGATATCTGCAATCCTTTGCTCTGATGCCACATCCGGCCGCTTCAGGTTTATCTGAAACTCATTTGGGAAACGTGTCTTCAGCACATCATCCACCCCCACATACAGGGACACTGTCGTAGATACCATGACAAGCACCATCGTACTTAAAATACAGATATTCGCCAGCCCGACCGCATTTTGTTTCATCCGGTAAATCATGCCGGATACCGCGGTAAAATGTTTTGTCTGATAGTAATACCTCTTATTCCTGCGCAACAGTTTCAGCAGCACGATACTTCCCGCAATAAACAGTGCATATGTTCCGAGAATGACGCAGAGAACCGCTATGAAAAACATGCCCAATGCCGATACCGGTGATTCAGTCGTGATTGCAATATAATAGCCGGTTCCAAGCGCCGCCGCCCCGAATATCGCAAGCAGTAATTTTGTCTTTGGTTCTTTCTCCCCCTGACTTCCCCCGCGCAGAAGCTCCACCGGATTCGCAAGTTTAATCTGAAGCAGATTGTAAACCAGAGTCAGGAGAAAGATTCCGGCAAAGAGTACTATCGTCGTGACAATGCTCTGTGCTGACACCGAAAATCCCATCCGGATATCATAATGGAGAATTTTAAGCAGCAGTAAAAACATCAATTTGCTGAACACAACGCCGAACAGAAGCCCCGCTCCAATACTGATTCCTCCAATGATAACCGTCTCTACCGCAAGCATTTTTGCAATATGCTGTTTCCCCATCCCAAGAATATTATAAATACCAATTTCCTTTTTCCGCCGTTTTATAAGGAAGCTGTTCGTATAAAATAAAAAGATGACTGCGAAAACGATAATGATACCGTTTGCATATTGCAGGCAGAGCTGTAAGGATTCGTCCCCCTCTGTAACATAAGGGTTCTTCGACAACCCGTCCATAATGTAATACATCATCACAGTAAGAATGGAAGTCAGTATATACGGCACATAAGTTTTCCGATTATTTTTCAGGTTTGTGGCTGCCAGTCTGGAAAAAACCGAACTACGCATTGCGGGCACCTCCCGTCGTAAGCACAGTCAATGTATCCGAAACCTTCTGGAACATCTGCGCTCCGGTCAGATTTCCTCTGTACAACTGATGAAATACTTTTCCGTCCTTGATAAAAAGCACACGCTGTGCATTGCTCGCCGCTTTCACGCTGTGGGTTACCATCAGAATCGTCTGTCCGTTCTGATTGATGGCCGTAAACAGATTCATCAATTCGTCTGCCGCACGCGAATCTAGCGCCCCGGTTGGTTCGTCCGCGAGAATTAACTGGGGTTTTGTAATCAGCGCCCTCGCAACTGCCGCACGCTGTTTCTGCCCTCCGGATACCTCATACGGGAACTTATCCAACAGTTTTTCGATTCCAAGCTGCTCCGCAATGGGTGCCAGACTCTGTTCCATTTCACTATATTTCCGCCCTGACAGAACGAGTGGAAGGAAAATATTGTCTCTCAGTGAAAAGGTATCCAGCAGATTAAAGTCCTGGAATACGAAGCCCAGATTCTTACGCCGGAATGTCGCCAGTTCTTTTTCCTTCACTCTGCCCAAATCATTCCCCTTCAGATACACTTTTCCTCCGCTTGGCTTATCCAGTGCTGCCAGAATATTCAGCAGTGTTGTCTTGCCGGAACCCGACTCACCCATAATTGCCACATACTCCCCTGATTCTACCGAAAAATTCACATCCTGGAGAGCCTCCACCTGATTCCCCCCGAATCGCGTCGTATATATTTTCTTTACATTTTTCACCTCTAATAATGCCATGCCCTCTTACCGCCTTTCTAAACTTCATTTCCTGTATGACAAATAATAATGTAACAAAGAAGGAATGTCACTGCCATTGAATCAGCTAACATTCCTCTGTCATTTCTTACATTATTGAAAGGTTGGCAATTTCAGTCTCTTGTATCGACCTCATCCCTCTCCATACACAGATATACTTTCGTTCCGACTCCGACTTCTGACTCTATCCAAATCTCCTGCCGGAGCCTGTCCATAATCTTCTTGCACAGATACAGACCGATTCCGGTCGATTTCTTATCAGCCCTGCCGTTATATCCGGTGAATCCTCTCTCAAACACCCGTGGTAAATCTTCCGGCCAGATTCCAATTCCCGTATCCGCAATCACCAGATTCTTTCCTTCCATATAGATGCTAACCTTTCCTTCTTTTGTATATTTCAGGGCATTGGTCAAAATCTGCTCCACCACGAACACCATCCATTTCTCATCGGTCAGCACCGTATGGTTCAGCGGTTGATAATCCAACCCGATTTTCCGCAAAATGAACATCTGCGAGTTCTTTCTGACCGCCTGCCGGACAATCTTATCCAGCGAATATTTTTCAAAGGACAAATCCGATGCCATATCTTCCATCCGCAGATAAGTAAGCACCATCTCTGCATACTGCTCAATCCGAAACAGTTCCTGTTTCATCTCTTTCAAATACACTGCGGCCCCGGGCTTCATCTTCCGTTGCTGATTTCCCTCCTCTTCCTCACATGTCTGAATCAGTACTTTCAGCGCAGCAATGGGGTTCTTGATTTGATGCACCCACATAACGTAATAGTCCGACATTTCCTGCTTCGAAATTCGCTCTCCTGACTCCATCTCCGCCTTCTGCCGGTAAATCTCGCGAATCATCTGTTGATAATCCTGTGCAATCAACCCGGTGTCCGCCGGGAGTTTTTCCACATCTGATAAAATTTTGCTGAAGTTATCCACAAGAATCCTATGGCGATGGGAATACCGCAGGAAATCCAGCACGGCGAATATCATACACCAGACAAATGCCAGTAAAAAACCATACTGCATTGCCTCGCCGGGAATATCATACAGGTACAGGATAAGGGCAACAATTCCTGCTGCCCCCGAAAATACTATAAAAATACCGATTCTTTCCTTCAAAAATGCTTTCAAAATGCCATCTGTTTCCCTATCCATATCCATATCCGTTCTCACTCCACCAGATAACCAATTCCCTTCTTCGTCTTAATCACATCCTCCAGACCAAGTGTCTCCAGCTTTTTCCGCAGTCTTGCCACATTTACCGTCAGCGTGTTATCATCGATAAACTCATCACTCTCCCATAGCCTTGTGATAATGTTGTCCCGCGATACGATTTTCCCCGAATTTTCAAAAAGCATCTGTAATATTTTAAATTCATTTTTCGTCAGTTCTGATTTCTGTCCGGCAAACGTAAGTGTCGCATCACTCAGATTCAACACCATACCCTCATGTTCAATTATATTTAACGCCCCCTGAAATGAATACGCCCGGCGCAGCACTGCCTGCACCTTCGCCGTCACCACATTCAGATCAAACGGTTTCTCAATAAACTCATCGCCGCCCATGTTCATTGCCATGACAATGTTCATATTATCATTCATAGAAGAGAGAAAAATAATCGGCACCTTCGACAGCCTCCGAATCTCCTGACACCAGTAAAATCCGTTATAGAATGGAAGTCCGATATCCAAAATGACAAGCTCGGGGTTATACGCCGCAAACTGCTCTCGGACATTCCTAAAATCCTGCACATATTCGGTTTCATAACTCCATTTTTTGAGATGGGATGCCAGTGTCTTCGCAATCGTCAGGTCATCCTCCACGATTAATATTTTATACATATTCACAAATCCTGTTCCGCTTTCTCCAGCCGCCCGTACAGATATGCCATCTCCCTGCACATCTCAAGACAGACAACTGCCATTGAAAGATGGTCCTGCGCATGGACCATCAGTAAATCCGTTGGGGCGTGTCAAATATGATGCCCCGTTACCTGCAGCGGGGTTTTTGACTTTCAGATGACATAATTTCCTACATCGGAAGTGTCTACCATCAAATCTGCCAATGTAATTCCGTTAAAATAGTCATCAATCAGTTTATAAAGCCCTTCCCACATCTTAATTGTCTTGCACATACTGACGCGCCCGCACTGATTCGGATGATTCTCCAGACAGGATACCGGTGCAAGAGAGCCTTCGGTGATGCGCAGAATACTTCCGATTGAGTATTCTTCCGGCGCTTTTGCTAACTGGTAGCCGCCGCCTTTTCCCCGCAGCGAATGTACAAGACCACTCTTGCTTAGTGATGCAACAATGGATTCCAGATATTTTTCCGAAATCTCCTGCCGCTTTGCAATATCCATCAGCGGAATATACTCTCCGGTGTTATGTTCCGCCAAATCCAGCATGACACGAATCGCATAACGTCCTCTTGTTGATATCTTCATATTCAATCCCTCCATATATACCTATCTTACCACAAGGTTATTATAGTTTTCAAGAGGGAAGTAATTCTGTTTGCCGGGATTTTCCGCAGATTTTCGGATTTTTCACATTCTTCCTTCTTCACTCACTATAATGGTAATGAGTCCCGCACGCACAGTGTCCCATACCCCATCTGATTATTCGGCCACACGGCAAATCCGGGCAATTTTCTTGCCCCTCTTCTCAGGTATGCTTTCACTTTTTCTCCATATGCTGCTGTCAAGTAAGGACTAAAAATTTTTTACTTTTTCCAAATAATATCAATCTGCCCGATTTCATATATATATATTGCTTCAATATAATTCTCTACAACCTCCCTGTCAATACTCTCAAGTGCAACCGAACATTCCGTACCTTCTATATTTTCCTCGAAACTTCTTTTTTGCGCTCGTGTCTGCTCAATCTGCTGATCTATCTTATTTTCTTTTTTCCGTAGACTATCAATTTGCTCTAAGTAGATATTTCTATCAATTTGCTCCATCTTGAGTTGTTCATACAAAAATTGTTTTTCCACTCTTAATGAATCCTGCCTTCTTTTTAATACTATAATTTGACTTTGCAACTCTTTCGCACTATCTTCCGATAACTTTTCAAACGGTTTATTTTTATTTGACGCCACTTTCTGATTGATGTACGCTAAAACTACTCTTTCTATCTCTGGCTCCTTAATCTTACCTTTAAAGCATCCACCATCCTTATCATATGCCTTTCTTTCACAAATAAAGCATGGTACTGTAGTGCAAGTTATACGAACCAAACTCCTTTTACAATTTCCACATCTAAGTTTTCCTTGCAAAATACTTTCATGCACTAAATTGTGTTTTTTCCCCTTTTGATGGCCCATATTTTTAATAATCTGTGCCGCTTCTTCAAACATTTGTTCTGAAATTATTGCTTCATGTCTGTTCGGTACACAAATTCTTTCCTCATCTGGAACACGTTCAAATTTCTTTGCGCCTATTTTAGTCACTCTATACTTTGCATTCACTACTGTTCCTAAGTAAATCTTATTTTCTAGTATTTTTAGAACCTTCTTCCTGTCCCAATATCCCGTTCCGTCCAATATATGATAATGATGTCCGTTCTGATTTTTATACTGTCCCGGTGTGGGAATTTTTTCTTCATTCAATCTCATTGCAATTTGTCCGGTACTGCTCCCCTCACAAGCCAGTTCAAAAATTCTTCTTACATACTTTGCTGCTTCCTGATCCACAGCTAACACTTTTTTATTTGAAGAAAGCTGATACCCGAACGGTGGTCTGGGGCCAATAAAATCACCTCTTTTTCTTCTTATTTCAAGTGCAGAGTTCATTTTTATTGATAAATCCTTACTATACATATCATACAACAAACTTCTAAAAGCAACTTCAATTCCACCTGTAGTTCCAATATAATTATCACTATCATATCCATCGTTAATGGCTATAAACCGTACTCCCATAAATGGGAATATCTGTTCAAGATAATCTCCCACTTCTAGATAGTTTCTTCCAAATCTCGAAATATCCTTTACCAAAATACAGCATATTTTCCCTTCTCGTACAGAAGATAATAATTCCTTTATTGCAGGTCTTTCAAAATTCGTTCCACTATATCCATCATCCACAAACTCCATAACAGGTACTCCCGGATATAAATCATTATCATCTATATAACGCGAGATCAGCAATCTTTGATGATTAATACTATCACTTTCCGCCTTGTTATCATTAGAAATAATGTCTCCATCCTCTATAGATAGCCGAAGGTATTCAGCTAAATAAATATTTTCCAACATCATACCTCCTCCGTAACTTCTATTTGCGATATTAAATACTCATACTCATTTCTAAAACGATATATAATATGTATTCGCTTATCTTCATAAACTTCCACACGTTCTAGTAATGCAAGTGCCATGCTTCTGGTCAATTCCTTCGCATTGCGAAAAGCCACAAACGCTTTTAACCATTTATTTTCAGCACTCACACACTGTGAAAAAGTATCTATTTCTCTTTCCTGCTTTTTTAAATTTTCTTCCAGCTCCTTTATATCCAAAGTATATTTTTCTTTTGCCAATAAAAACTCCTGTTTTGTCAAAATCCCCTGCTTCAAATCTTCATAGATACATGTCTTTAAATACACAGTTCGATCCAATTTCTCTTGAATCCGTTTTAACTCGTCCATTTTTCCTTTATACAGATCAGAATATCTTTTGGATTTTTTTAGCTTCTCTAAAAGATTTTCCACCTTTACTGCCAAGTCAATCTGCAGTTTTATTTGTTCCAATATGATATTAAATAATTTATAATCAACGATAGAGGCTGTATTGCATTTTGACTGCTTATAGTTATATGCTGATGCGCAGTAGAAATAATATCGTACCTTCTTATTACGTACATCCTTGTTTCTCCTCAATGGATGTTTACACAGACCGCAAACCAATATCCCCTCTAAAATATTCTCATATGAAACGCCTCCCTGCTTATCTCTCCATGCTTTTTTATTTCTATTTTTTATCTCTTGTACCTGAAAGAACGTTTCTCTATCCACAATGGCTTCATGCGTATTCTCTATAATCTCCCACATTTCTTCTGCTTTTTTTCCTTGCCGCTCCTTTGAATAAATAGAGTTATTATACTTTCCCTGAACCAAGTCTCCTATATAAACCTGATTATACAAAATGCGATTGATTGCCTGTGGCTGCCATGCAGTATTACCGCTGTTCTTATATTTTCTGTCCCCATGTTCACCCGCATACCGACTAGGCGATGATATATTTTCCTGATTAAAAATTCTTGCTATTTCATAAGAACTAACCCCTTGCAATTTCATTGAAAATATACGACGCACAACACTTGCAGCCGGCTCATCAACCAAAAAATGATTATCTCTTAAAATATACCCATAGGGAGCTTTGCTTCCTATAAATTCCCCCCGCATTTTTTTTGCTTTAAATGCGGACAAGACTTTTTTAGATATATCCCTTGAGTAATAGTCATTTGCAAGATTTTTAAACTCTGTTACCAAATCTTTTTCCGGAAACATCTCATTCATACTATCATATTGATCATTTACAGCAATGAACCTAATCCCTAAAAATGGAAATATCTTTTCAAGATATTCTCCTGCATCAAGATAATTTCTGGCAAATCTTGACAGGTCTTTTACAATAACACAGTCTATCTTGTGACAACTTATATCCTGCAACATACGTTCCCATTCCGGTCTGACAAAATCTGTTCCCGTATGCCCGTTATCTATATATATCTCCACAACTTCAGATTTCTCAATGCGCTGTGCAAAATTCACAAGAAGTTCTATTTGATTGTTAATGCTATCTTTCCCTGCGCCCCCATTATCTTCATTGGACAGACGGACATATAAAGCAATTTTCATTAACTCTATCTCTTTTGATAGATTTTTGACTTGTTTTCTACTTTTTCTGGCCATTTAGATTCTCCCCTCCTATAAGTTCCTTATTTGGCCCTTCTTGCAAGCCATTTATTAAATTTAACGTTTCAGAAATTTCTTCTGCATATTTAAAAATTACTTCTATCCTCGGATAACGTTCTCCTTTTCGCTTTTCATATATCAGTATTTTATCTACTAAAGCTACCACCACTTCCCTTGATAAACTTTCCAATTGACCATACTTCACAAATTCCCCAATCCAATCATTGGAGATACTTTGATTTGAAATAAGAAGTTCCATTTCCCCACTTAATACATTTAGCGCATTTTCAGCTATTTTAATTCGTTTTTCATAAATTTGCTTTAATTCCTGATATTCTGTTTTTGTAAGTATCCCTTCTTTAAAGTCCTCATATAAATCCAGTCTTAAACCATTTAGCTTCTGTATTTCTTCTTTTTTTTGAAAAATCTGTTGATTTTTTCTTTCAATTCCAGCTTTTTTACATTTGTTATCCTCCAGCTTATTCAATACTTCTTTCATATCAGCAATCACTTCAATTTGATAATTAATCAATTTTAAAACACTTTCCTCTAAAACAGTCGCATTAATACTATGATTACTGCAAATTTTCTTGTCCTTTTTATGTCCGCCACAAACATAATAAACAAACTTTTTCTGCCCATAAGGAACAGTTTTTCTTACCATATTTGCTTCACAATCAGCACACTTTAATATGCCGGACAAATGATAAACAATATCTTCAGAATCGCCAGTTCTGGTATCTGTCTGTAGCAAGTCCTGCACGTTTTTGTAATCTATATAAGAAATAATTGGCTCATGTGTACTATCAACTCGGTTCCATTTGCTTTCATCACGTTTTACCCTTTTTTTTACCTTATAATTAGGTGTCGTATCCTTTCCCTGAACCATAGTTCCAATATAGACCGGATTATTCAAAATTCGCAAAACGGTAACATGCGTCCATTCACTCCGCATGTTTTTTTTAAAACCAGTATAATAGCAACTCCCGTTGTCTCTTTTATAATCCATAGGTGTTGGAATATCTTTCTGATTCAGGACAGCAGCAATTTTATAAGCACTGTTCCCCTTCAAATACATTCTAAAAATATCTCTGACAACTTCTGCCGCATCTTTGTCAATTTCCAACTTATTTTTATTTATCTCCGATTTTTTATAACCATAAGGAGCAAATGCACCGACAAAATCTCCCCGTTTTCTTTTTACTTCTAAATTACTTCTTATCTTAATACTAATATCCCTGCAATAAGCATCATTGATAAGATTTTTAAACGGAATGATAATATTATTTTCTGATGCTTTATTTTGTAGGCTATCATAATTATCATTAATTGCAATAAAACGAACACCCAAGTATGGAAATATCTTTTCAAGATATTTTCCTACTTCGATGTGATTTCTGCCAAAGCGTGATAAATCCTTTGTAATCACGCAATTTACAGTACCCTTTTTAATATCTTCTAACATCTGTTGGAAAGCCGGACGCTCGAAACTGACGCCAGAATAACCGTCATCCACTCTAATCTTATGGACTCTAATTTCCGGTTTGGATTTCAGATACTCAAATATGAGTTCTTTCTGATTTGTAATGCTGTCACTTTCTTCTTTATCCCCATCATCTTTTGATAAACGCAAGTAAACATCAGCATTATATTCTTTAATATTTAAATTTGTATTCATATAATCACCTCAAATAGTCGTGTTTGCTATCAAACCTGTTCTATTTGGGGTTCTGCTTCGTCCACAATTATTGTATCATTCCAATCCCAAAATGTCCATAGAAAGGTCAGCATTTTCTAATTCCCATCCATTGCTATACATAACTGTACAAGTCTACTCTCCAAACTTTCTTCTGTGTCAGAAAAAGATGTTTTTATTATTATCCCATTACAAATATAACAAAACGGATTCTTCACTTTCTGAGCAAAATCCAACCAGCGTTCCTCTTTCGGTAATTCAGTATTAATATCTACATGTTCTATATTTACTAAGTCACATGCCTTTACTGTACGAATATCAACCATCTTCATCTTTTCTATCTCTATCAGTTCCATTTCATTCACCTTGATCCTCTTTATATCACTATATTGCTTTATGATTGTCCACTATACCTATCTAAAATCCTGCAGGCGGCTGCCAGGTAACAGCCTCATTGGAATCTCACCATCCTGTCGGACCGGAGCTGCTTATCTCCGGAAGTCTCATTATCAGAAAACAGCATCTTCGCACAAAGTCCCCGTAACTTTGCCTGTAATCGGATATTTCCCGCTCGTGTCTTTACTTCAATACCCAAACTGGCATTCCTTTGTTTCCAATGTCCGGCAACTTTACGCCACGACGTCGCAAAGTGTCAGACACAGGCAGTCATGGCGTATCCGTTGCATAGCTCCGCTGTTTTCTGCGTCCTGCAGGATAAATATGAAGTTGTCAAGGTGCGTCCATGTCAAATACTTCTCTGGGCAGAAAGGGAATACAATGCCCACTTATACTATTTAGCGTTTAATCTTAAATCCAATAATTGTTTTTATTAGTTTTGTCTCTAGTCGTCTACGCAGCGTTTCGTCCACGCAGTCATGGATACCGCCATATTCATCGTACATTTTTCTGACAGATAGCCTTGCTATGTAACCTTCATAATGTTTTAATATCTGGTTAATGGACAGAATATCTCCCTCTGATGCTTCTTTTATTACATCAAACGGTACTAACTTTTGGTTATTGGCGTTTTTTCTTGCTGTTTTCATCTACACTTTCCTCCATCTTATTCTTTAATAGTTCCAACGAACGCGTCCGGTGTTCATGTACGGTACTTCGCACAAGATGAAGCTGCCTTGCAATATCAGCATCACTCATCTCCATGAAATATGACAGCAGGATGACATCCCGTTTTCTTTCCGTCAGCGTTTCTAACGCTTCCGCCAGAAGAGCGTCTTTTACTTCCACATCATATCCACCCACTTTGAAATAATATTTTTCCAAACCATACTCGTCAGTTGTAAAAAAACAATCAGTTTCTTTTTCTAATAGTTCGGAAAACATAATTTCATGTTTCTGCAGATATGCCATATGCTTTTCATAATCTGCAACCTCACCATCCAAAGCCAGTTTACATTTTCGGTCAAACTGGTGCATAACTGTCTGTTCATCATAGTCACAGGAAGAAGATTGCTCCATAGAGTTCACCTCCTTCCCGACCACCAGATAAGAGCATAGGTCTTTTCCCTTTCACTCCCTATCCCGATTGAGTAATGCTAATTGTTCGGTTCTGAAAGAAAACTCTATAAAAAAGTTTTCATATATATAAAAAACGCCCTAATGAGCCACAGCCCATTGGACGTTCTTTTTTCATATAAACAGTCTGATATTCAAAAATAAACTTTTTTCCTTATCATCTTCTATAATAAAAAGCGGAAATAATAACCCTCTATCATTCCCGCTCATCTTTACTCTTTTCAATTTTATATTTTGCCACACCAACATATTGAGAGATTAAAATTATCAAAACCGTCAATGCGACCAGTGACACCATATCATCAGCGCCTGCAATTGTACAACAACCTACAAATGTAAAAACACCAATCAAAATTTTCATGGTCACTTTTTTGCAATGTTCTTTCTCGTCGCTCTCAAGTTCCCGATTAATACTTTCTACTGGTGCGGCTTTCAATATTAATATTGCGCTCACTAAGATAATGAGCCACGCATTAGTTATCGTAAATTTATATTTACTGTCAACAAGTAATGTTAGTATCTGTACAACAACCGAACATATAAAGCACGCCCCAAAGCTGTTCAGGTGCACTCCTCCAGCATAAGTTCGCAGTAGCATAAAAATCACTGTAAATACTGCAAATTTCGGAATCAAATGCAGATATATTGCTATACCCAAACAAACCACAAAACAGCACAACATTTCAAGCCCGATTTGAAAGCCATATTGATATATCGCATATGATTCCGCTGAAACTGCGCCGGTTTTAATAACGTATCCCGTTAATTTTTCTGATAGCCACTTCATATTAAAGCTTTTTCATCTTCTTCAGAGTCTCCGGCATTTTAGGCTGATGATAAATATAGCAGCAAGCACTGTCTGCTGACATTTTGCCAAGTTTCAAGGATACATTTGCCAGTACTTTTGCTGGCTGGTTTTTTACATTTTTAGATTTCATAATAGGAATCTCCTTTCATTTATTTTCCTATACTTTACTATAAAAAACTCTTTATCTTTCTTTCTTGTAAAAAAAACGAGTATTCATGTAACTTTTCCTAAAAAGTAGATCTGGCTTTTCTTTTCAAAAAAAGCAATGACCTTCCTGATCATTGCTTTTTCCATCCAGATTCATATTTTTTTAAATACCAGTTCCATAAAATAAGATCTTCTATTTTTTTCTGATATTTCTCCAGATTATCTATCGTTTCTATATAATCGTATACACCAGTTTTCAACGCGGAAAAAATATCTTGTGTACTTCCACCTTCTATGATAGCAAGTATTGGTATAGAATACCCTAATTTCCCTTTTACCCTTACAATAGGCTCAAATGTTCCCTTTTTCGTCCTCTCTCTATCAAAATGCATAATAATAACATCTGCAAATGGATACCTATTCGTTTCCAACCGATGGTAGGTACTCCATATCAGCTCGTATTTTTCTTCTGTTATTCGTTTCGTGATTCCGAACAATTTTTCATCATCACTAAATAATAATATTTTCTCCATACCAAATCCCCACAACAGAATAACTAATCTATCCTTTTATTTTATCACTTTTTTTCGCATATACTTTTTTATGTAATAATTCCGAGTATTTATGTAATTATTCCTGGCTTCCGTATAGTAATACACGGATTTTGAACTGCTCTGGCACAGAATCTTCGACCACTACAGTTCCATGATATTTTGCTGATGCCCTGTATACAGAAGATAATCCAACACCATGGTTTCCAGCATCAGGTTTTGTTGATTTCAGCCGATAGTCTTTTGTTTTTAATAATTTGCCCATATAACTATTAGTTACAGAAAGCAAAAGATTATTTCTGTCATATTTCATCTTAATTGCTATGTATTTCTTTCCCTCTGCCTTTTGCGCAGCTTCTACTGCGTTCTCCAGCAGATTGCCAAGAATCAGACACATATCCGCACCTTTAAACGGCATCATCATTGGAATACAAATATCAAATGAAAAATCTATTCCCTTCTTTTTGGCAGTTACATACCAATAGCCAATCAGTGAATCAATGACTATATTTCCACTGTTTGAAACGGTAGCTATGGTCATCCCACATTCTCCCATGATTTCATTAACAAATCTGATAATCTTTTCATATTCCTTGTTTTCCGCATAGGCAAGGATTGATACAAGGTTATTCTTCATATTGTGTTTTACATCCCGTAATTGAAGCGTTGAAATTTCCCTTTCCTGCTGATGTCGCTCACACAATTCCAACTGCTGTTCGTATACGGAGGTCATTCGTCTCAATCGCAAGTCATCAGCCAATTTCATATAAATGTAGAATATGAGTACATTCATCCCCAGCAAAATAATTACAGTAATTGCAGAGTTAATACGGGTATGATTATTATTTACGGTAAATCCGAGCATAAATACATTATTCATAATATAGATGCTTCCCATTGGAATCAAAACGAGCATAATACTGTATCCGGCCGGCAATTCTTTAATCTCATCATCTGTGAATACTTTCTTCAACGCAATAATCACCACAATGAAAAATGTTTTTGAAATAAATGAGCCGACAGGCTGAACAAAGGCATATTTTTCACAATAAATCATCAAAATATAACTGCACAGAGTTTCCATCAACATCCAGATTGCATTAAATGTAATCACAAACACACACTTATTCCACCACATACCCTCATAAGCAATCATAACCGCAAACAGTGTAACAATGACTGTAACTGCAATATTTACATAAGCAGGAAAGCTGATGATAGTCGATATTCCAAACTGCCACAAAACAAATACCACCAATCCAACTACAGATAATCTTTTGTCCTTTTTCCGGTCAAAAAATATATCAAAATAATAAAAGAACAGATATACTGCATAGGCACTCAACAATATATCTGCTCCGTAAGACAAAGCCTTATTCATCCACATAATATGTATCCTCCATCGAACAATACTGCTCGCTGATCATCTTTCTTCTGTCTTCACTAATGGAAATCTTCTTTCCATTGTCCATTACTACAAAATCATAAGACTGTCCCTTTACATGCTTATAATTTACAAGAAAAGACTGGTGGACACGTAAAAAAGAGACTTTGCATGCTTTCAGGCTGTTCTCTATCTCATTTAATTTCCCATATAACTCAAAAGTTTCTTCTCCAGTCACAATAAACACTTTTCGCTTATTACTCTCAAAATATAAAATATCCCTGATCAGAACCTTATGGTTCATGCGCTGGTAACTGTACCGGAAGTAAAAGTCTCCGCTACATATATCCTCATAGGCAGCTTTAAAACATGCTTCCATTTGATTCTCATTTACCGGCTTTACCAGGAACTGAAATGGCCGCACTGCAAAAGATTCCTTCATATGGTTCTCATGGCTGGTAACATAAATTATCAAAACATTTTTATCATATATCCGAATCTTTTTCGCCGCTGAAATCCCATCTTCTTTATCCATTTCTATATCCAGATAAATAATGTCAAAACTATCTCCTGCTGCAACCGCATCTGTCAGACTCTCACCATTCCAGAATACCTCTATATCTGCATCAATAAAATTATTCTTCGCTATATTCTGGATCAGCATCTCCAACTGTCCTGTTGTTTGAATATCATCGTCACAAATCGCTATATTCAACATTCCCATCCACTCTCTTCTGTCCCTCTACCGTCTGCTCATTATCTTGTTTCCGTTTTTCACTTGTTTTTTTAACTGTCTGAATAATCGACCATATCATTTCCTGATTGTATGGATCTAAATCCTTATATACTTCTACCAGATCATAGTATGCATCTAGCGTTTCATTTACTTTCATCTGTCCCTTTATATCTCTTTTTACATCTGAAACGCCCAGCAAATAATCAGTTGTCACATTAAAATACACCGCTATCTTCTTAAGGATATCCACCTTGATTAAGGTAACATCCCTCTCATATTTACTAAGCATTTGCTGTGTTATCCCTAATTCTGCCGCAAGAATTTCCTGTATTAATCCCCGTTTCTCACGAAGCTGTTTGATCCGACTCTCCATAATTGATTACCTCTTAATCATACTGTAGTTCTATGCTACCCTAATTCATTAGTAGCGATACAAATAATATAAGTAATCAATTACGCTATTTGCTCAAACGTAAAGACGAGCAGTGCTGCTGCACTGCTCACTTCCTACTCATGTAACCATACAAACTGTGTTTCTGCGGAACAAATGTCCTGATAAATAATATCTGCCATCTCATCCTCCGAACTTCCACTGTTCTTCTCTCCTATCGCTCTTCCCACTTCATTGTTATGTAAATCCATATCCCGATGTGCCGTCTTTGGATATCCATCCGATTCATTCCCCGTAATATCCTTGTCTTCATGCGCCGTAGCAAACAATTCTGCCTTTTCTCTTCCAATCAGGACTGTCATCTCTGCATTCCAGATTCCATGGCGGAAAGCGTCGCTTCTATCCCCAAGACCATTTGCCCCGAATTTCGCCTCTGTCTGCGAAGTAGCAATGTTTTTTGCTATATTTACCTTCAGCGCATCAAAGGGATAGCGGATACATAATTTCTTTTCTGAATTTGTAAGTGCATTCCATATATCCACAATTCCTCTTTCACGTCCTTGATGTTGTTCGTCCATAATCTCCAAGATCATCTCCTCTGTATACTCCGGATGTGCAGTTTTGATACTCTGTATTTCCGCAATCACCTGCTCAAATTCACTTTGTTCTGCGCCAATCAGATCGCTAATCTCATAATGGTACTCACTCGCCAATACTGATACTGGGAAACTCATTATTAATATCAGAATAACACTGATTGTCTTAAATACTTTCTTCATACACATAACCTCCAATTTAATATTGTATTTTCATCATATCACATTAAGTAAGCCAATATATCCAAATGTTTTTTTTTCGATTATCCATGTAACAATTTCTTTCCCAATAATATATTGGAATCATCAAGTCATTGAGAGACAATTTCAATTTATCTCTTCTAACTAGTGCTATATCCGGTTAGTTTTCATAGTATAACCGGATACAGCCTTGCCAGCTTGATTCTAAGTAAAAATACTCGAAAATGCCGGATTTTCAATATTTTTTCGTTTAACGCAAATGCGAATTTTCGTTTAGGGGAACTTTTTCAGGAAGTTCACAATAAAAGAATTCTTGCACGATCAACTACTTGCGCTTGAATTGTTCTTGTTTTTGATAATGATTTAAGGTATTTTTTATCCTCATCTGTTAAGGGAAGGAATGTATTTTTCATGGCGATCATCCTTTCATTGATGAGTATATTTTACCATACATTATGCAAAAGCGATATATAGTACTTATTATTTTTATGTTGTACTAGTAATTTCTCCCATTACAATTATAATTCCTGTAGTTGTTGCCGTTTCGCAAGCCACACGGCTCATTGGATCCTTTTCCAGTAGCACATCCAAAATAGCATCTGAAATGATATCACACATTTTATCTGGATGTCCTTCTGTTACTGATTCCGAAGTAAAGTAAGTAGGTAATAATCAGTATCTGCAAATTTCCATCCACATTTGATAAGATAAGTTCAAATGATGGAGGTGATACCAATAAATACGAATGACAATGCAACCTCAAAGGCTGACCCTTGGGCAGACCGGATCCATGCTTTTCAGGAAAGCGGTTTATCCCGCAAAGAATGGTGTCAGCAGAATGGAATCCTACAGTCTACACTGGGTTACTGGATCCGAAAGCTCCAGTCAGAAGCCGCTGAGACAGAAAGTGCTTCTGATCCGGTGTTTGCAAAGCTCCCTTCGGAACATGAACGCCATTTCAGTACAGCAGGTACAGGAAAACCTCCTGTGATGCTCTGTCTCCCGGAAAATATCCGGGTTGAAGTTGCTGCGGACTGTCCAGCCAGACTGTTGACTGCCCTGCTTCAGGCCTTAAAGAACTATGCTTGATTTTTCCGGAAGTACTACGGTCTATCTGGCATATGGCTACACGGACCTCCGGAAGAGCTACACTGGTTTAGCGGCCATCATCAAACTGATATTCCATCTCGATCCGTACTCCCGCTGTATGTTCGCGCTCTGCAATCGCAGGCGCACATTGATCAAGATCCTTCAGTGGGACGGGT
>DCKD01000089.1:2613-2879 GCA_002320245.1 Lachnospiraceae bacterium UBA1683 | reverse complement strand
CGGATCCTGTCAATTCGCAAAAAGTTTCCTATAGGAACGGAATGCTTTTTCTGGTATACTTTCTGGTAGAGATTTCAGAAAGTTGAGGCTGTGTTATGGATCCGCTTTTTACAGAGGAACAACTGAACAAGATGAGCAGGGAGTATATCATCTCCCTGAAAACCATGCAGGAGCATTATCAGAAACAGGAAACAAAAATCCAGATCCCCGAAGAAAAAACAAAGGAACTGGAATTCCTGAACGCGATGCTTTCTGACCGTCTGACT
>DCKD01000089.1:0-2488 GCA_002320245.1 Lachnospiraceae bacterium UBA1683 | reverse complement strand
CTGCAATACCAAATATAAAGTCGTAACAAAAGAGACGGTGAAGCGCCTGAAGTTTGTCCCTGCACGGTTTGAAGTGGAGGAGGAGGTCACCTATGTTTACAGCTGCCCGAAATGCGGGGCGATGAAACGTCGGGAGTATGAAAGTTTTTCTGTAAATAGCTATCAAGCAGTAGGTCTTCTATGATAAAATCTATTATCATAAGGAGGCCTATTATTATGGCGAGAAGAGAAAAGCAACCTGTACACAAGGTAGTTATGACGGAGGGCAAAAGGAACATTGTCCATCAGTTGTTGGAGGAGTATGACATCCAGACTGCTGAGGACATCCAGGAGGCCCTGAAAGACCTTCTGGGAAGTACCCTGAAAGATAAAGGCCTGTAATCTGGGCTATAAGACGAAGTTTTATACCGTGACAGAACTTGTCCTGAAACTGGCAGAAGCCCGTAAAAATGGTACATTGGAACGGTTGCTGAGGGATTTACAGGGGTTGGATCTGCTCATCCTTGACGAATGGGGCTATGTTCCAGTTGATAAGGATGGTTCACAGCTGCTATTCAGGGTTATATCCGACAGTTACGAAAGTAAAAGCTTGATTCTTACCACAAATCTGGAGTTCTCGAAATGGGGCGGTATCTTTACGGATGACCAGATGGCCGCAGCCATGATCGACCGCCTTGTCCATCATGGACATCTCCTGATATTTGAAGGAAAGAGCTACCGGATGGAACATGCCCTCATGCGCCGGGACGCATAATCAATGCCCGCCGAAAGCAGGGAAATTCCCTTGCTGAAAAAAGGGATTTCAGGGAATTCTGACGCTTTTTTTCGGTAATTCTAGTGTATCATAAACAGATTCCGACGATTACCGCAACGGCTACAAGCCCAAGAGAATCAACAGCAGCTTCGGGAGCATGGACATCCAGGTGCCCCAGGACAGGAAGTCGACGTTTGAGCCACAGGTAGTAAAAAAGCGGCAAAAGGATATCTCCAGTATCGACCAGAAGATCATCTCCATGTATGCAAAAGGCATGACCACCAGCCAGATATCCGACACGCTGATGGATATCTATGGGTTCGAGGCTTCTGAGGGTTTCATTTCGGATGTGACGGACAAGCTTCTTCCACAGATCGAAGACTGGCAGAACCGCCCGCTGGAGGAGGTTTACCCGGTAGTCTATATTGACGCAATCCATTATTCTGTCCGGGAGAACGGAGTGATCCGCAAGCTTGCCGCCTATGTCATCCTTGGCCTCACGCTGGAAGGGAAAAAGGAAGTTTTAAGTATACAAATCGGGGAAAATGAGAGTTCCAAGTACTGGCTCTCTGTCCTGAATGAGCTGAAGAACCGCGGAGTGAAAGATATCCTCATCCTCTGCTCAGACGGACTCACGGGCATTAAGGAGGCCATATCGGCAGCATTCCCGAAGACGGAACAACAGCGCTGCATCGTGCATATGGTACGCAACACACTCAAATATGTCTCTGACAAAGACCGGAAAGCATTCTCCACAGATCTGAAAACTATCTACCACGCTGCGAACGAGGAGAAAGCCCTGGAGGCGCTGGAGAAGGTGACAGAAAAGTGGACGCCGAAATATCCGAATTCTATGAAGCGCTGGCACGACAACTGGGATGTAGTCTCGCCGATCTTTAAGTTCTCAATGGAGGTGCGAAAGGTGATCTACACGACCAACGCCATAGAGAGCCTCAATTCCACCTACCGCAAGCTCAACCGCCAGAGGAGCGTATTCCCCGGCAGCACAGCGCTTCTGAAGGCATTGTATCTGGCGACCTTTGAGGCCACGAAGAAATGGACAATGCCCATCCGCAACTGGGGGCAGGTTTACGGGGAACTGTCGATCATGTATGAAGGCCGACTGCCGGAATAAGTACACACAGGCATAGGTGTACACCTATGCCCGGATGTAGGTGTACACCTATCCGGAAAGGAGTCATCCATGTATGGATTTTCAAAATATGAGGCGCAGGGAAGGTATGATGAGTGGAATACCACACAGGTCAAGCTGAAACTGAACAACAAGACAGATGCCGATATCCTTGCTTGGATCAGGAAGCAGAAATACAGCCGGGATACCTCCGTACAGGGAGCCATTAAATCCCTGATACGGGCGGATATCGCCGGGAGCCAGGCTGAAGGGGCGCAGGGCTAATTCTCCCACGCTTTACATTCGTTGGCTGTCTGAAGTTCGGACAGGGATTCCATGACCGCCAGATAATCGATCCCTTCCACAACAGTGCCTGTACCAGGGTCAAACAATTCATCATCCGCGGAAGCGTTCGGGTTATAAGATTTCAGTTCGCGGTCGTACCATTCATAGATATCATTATATAAGTCTGCGGCCTGATCCAGCAAAGCCTGCAGTTTATTGGTAAGTAGGTAATCACTCGTACCTTGATTTTTCGAAAAAGCCACCTAGCAAAACAGGTGGCTTAAATTATCCCTTTTTTTTTGTTCTGAATCCTTCCG
>DCKD01000025.1 GCA_002320245.1 Lachnospiraceae bacterium UBA1683 | reverse complement strand
AAGGAGTAAGTGTCGAAGACCCGAAAAAAACAAATGTAAAAAACTATAATAAAGCGGTTGAATTATGGAATCAAATATAGTATAATCTTTACAATTTGAGAAAGTGGGCGCTCTGGAATGAAAGACTCCAAGAGTGCCTTTGCTATGTATATAGGAAAGGGCTATCAGAGCCTTTCTTTTATAGAAAGACAGTCTCAAAGGAACGAAAAGCAGATGCCCGGCGGCATCACATTTCACAAATATGATGAAGGGAATAGGTGAACAGATGAAAGCGTTTCTAATTTTAGAAGACGGAACCGTGTTTACTGGAACAAGTATCGGTTCGACGAGAGATATGATCAGTGAAATCGTATTTAATACCTCCATGACAGGTTATTTAGAGGTGTTAACTGACCCTTCTTATGCGGGACAGGCAGTTGTCATGACCTATCCATTGATTGGAAATTATGGAATTACACCGGATATGGAATCCAGAAAGGCATGGCCTGACGGTTACATCGTAAGAGAGTTGTCACGTATGCCAAGCAACTTCAGATGTGAAGGAACGATTCAGGATTTCCTAAAGGAACAGGATATTCCGGGAATTGCCGGGATTGATACCCGTGCCCTTACGAAGATTCTGAGAGAAAAGGGTACGATGAACGGTATGATTACCACGAACGAGAATTACAATCTGGAGGAGATTGTTCCGAAACTGAAGGCCTATACAGTAGGCGATGTTGTTTCAAAAGTTACCTGCGATGAGAAGTATGTTCTGGAAGGTACAGGAAAGAAAGTTGCCCTTTTGGATCTTGGAGCTAAAAATAACATTGCAAAGTCATTGAATGACCGCGGATGTGAAGTAACAGTTTATCCGGCCCATACAACCGCAGAAGAAATCATTTCTGCCAATCCGGACGGTATCATGTTGTCAAACGGACCTGGAGATCCGGCGGACTGCACATCTATTATCAAAGAAATCAAGAAATTATACAATACAGAGATTCCGATATTTGCAATTTGTCTGGGGCATCAGTTGATGGCTCTTGCTACGGGTGCCTCCACCCATAAACTGAAATACGGACACCGTGGCGGCAACCATCCGGTAAAAGATTTGCAGACAGGACGTGTTTACATTTCTTCACAGAACCATGGCTATGTAGTGGATGCCGAAAATGTAAATCCAAATGTGGCGGTTCCTGCATTCGTCAATGTAAATGACGGAACAAACGAAGGACTGGCTTATACCGGCAAGAATATTTTTACGGTACAGTTCCACCCGGAAGCATGTCCGGGACCACAGGATTCAGGATACTTGTTTGACAGATTTATTGATATGATGGGAGGAACCAAATAATGCCTAGAGATAATAGCATAAAAAAAGTATTGGTTATCGGTTCTGGTCCGATTGTCATCGGACAGGCAGCAGAGTTTGATTATGCGGGGACACAGGCATGCCGTTCTCTGAAAGAGGAAGGCTTAGAGGTTGTTCTTCTGAACTCCAATCCGGCGACCATCATGACAGATAAGGATATTGCAGACCGTGTATATATTGAGCCTTTGACAGTAGAGGTCGTGGAACAGTTGATTAAAAAGGAGCGGCCGGACAGCGTGCTGCCCACACTTGGCGGACAGGCAGGACTGAATCTTGCAATGGAACTGGAAGAGGCAGGATTTTTAAAGGAAAATAATGTACGTCTGATAGGTACGACTTCCGAGACAATCAGAAAAGCAGAGGACCGTCTGGAATTCAAGGCGACCATGGAGAAAATCGGTGAGCCGGTCGCAGCTTCACTTGTCGTTGAAAATGTTGAGGACGGGCTCGAATTTGCAAACAGCATTGGTTATCCGGTTGTACTTCGCCCGGCATATACACTGGGTGGAAGCGGCGGTGGTATCGCACATGATTCCCACCAGTTGGTTGAGATTCTGGAAAACGGGCTCCGTCTTTCCCGTGTTGGCCAGGTTCTTGTTGAGCGCTGTATCGCAGGATGGAAAGAGATTGAGTACGAGGTAATGCGGGACAGCAAAGGAAATTGCATTACCGTATGTAATATGGAAAACATTGACCCGGTTGGCGTGCATACCGGAGACAGTATCGTTGTAGCTCCGTCTCAGACATTGGGAGATAAGGAGTATCAGATGCTGCGTACTTCCGCGCTGAATATTATCAGTGAGCTGAATATTACAGGTGGATGTAATGTGCAGTATGCGTTGAACCCTGATTCATTTGAATATTGTGTAATTGAGGTAAATCCTCGTGTCAGCCGTTCCTCCGCGCTTGCATCTAAGGCAACCGGTTATCCGATTGCCAAGGTTGCAGCGAAGATTGCGCTTGGTTACACACTGGATGAGATTAAGAATGCCATCACGCATAAAACTTACGCAAGCTTTGAGCCAATGCTGGATTACTGTGTTGTAAAGATTCCGAGGCTTCCGTTTGATAAGTTTATCAGTGCGAAGAGAACACTGACAACTCAGATGAAGGCGACCGGAGAGGTTATGAGTATCTGTGATAACTTTGAAGGAGCGCTGATGAAAGCAATCCGTTCTCTGGAGCAGCATGTAGACTGCCTGATGTCCTATGATTTTACAGAGTTGTCAGATGATGAGCTGATGGAACAGCTTCAGGTTGTGGATGACATGAGGATGTGGAGAATCGCAGAGGCTATCCGCCGCGGCATTTCTTATGATGAAATCCATGCAATTACGAAGATTGACACATGGTTTATCGATAAATTTGCTATCATTACCGAGATGGAGAAGAGACTGCAGACTGAAGAGCTGACACCGGAACTTCTCAGAGAAGCAAAGAGAATCGAGTTCCCGGATAATGTCATCGCAAGACTGACCGGCAGAGATGAGCGCGAGATTCACGGTATGCGTCATGCAAATGGCATTGTTGCAGCATACAAGATGGTTGATACCTGTGCGGCTGAGTTTGCGGCAGAGACGCCATATTACTATTCTGTATTCGGCGGCGAGTCGGAAGTAGAAGAGACAAGAGACAGGAAGAAAGTACTGGTACTTGGTTCCGGTCCAATCCGTATCGGACAGGGGATTGAGTTCGATTTCTGTTCCGTGCATTGTACTTGGGCATTCTCTAAGGAGGGTTATGAGACAATTATTGTAAATAACAATCCGGAGACTGTAAGTACAGACTTTGATATTGCAGATAAACTGTATTTTGAGCCCCTGACACCGGAAGATGTAGAGAGCATCGTGGATATTGAGAAACCGGACGGAGCAGTTGTCCAGTTTGGCGGACAGACAGCAATCAAGCTGACAGAGAGCCTGATGAAGATGGGCGTACCGATTCTTGGAACTTCCGCGGAAAATGTAGATAAAGCAGAGGACCGTGAACTGTTTGATGAAATTCTGGAAGAATGCCGGATTCCGCGTCCGACAGGAGGCACGGTATTTACCGCAGAGGAGGCGAAAGCTGTTGCCAACAAGCTGGGATATCCGGTACTTGTAAGACCTTCCTATGTACTTGGCGGACAGGGAATGCAGATTGCCATTAATGACCATGATATCGATGAATTTATCGGAATCATCAACCGAATCGCACAGGATCATCCAATCCTCGTAGATAAATATTTACAGGGAAAAGAGATTGAGGTTGATGCAGTATGTGACGGAGAAGATATCCTGATTCCTGGAATTATGGAGCATATTGAACGTGCCGGTATCCATTCCGGAGACAGTATCTCAGTATATCCGGCACAGAGCCTGACAAAAGCTGCAAAAGAAAAGATTGCAGAATATACAAGAAGACTTGCAAAATCACTGCACGTAATCGGAATGATTAATATCCAGTTCATTGTGTGCGGCGAAGATGATGTCTATGTAATCGAGGTCAACCCACGTTCCAGCCGTACCGTTCCTTATATCAGCAAAGTAACGGGGATTCCGATTGTACCGCTGGCAACTCAGGTTATCATCGGCAAGAATATCCGTGAGCTTGGATATACGCCGGGACTGCAGAAGGAGGCAGATTATATTGCAATCAAAATGCCGGTATTCTCCTTTGAGAAAATCCGTGGCGCTGATATCAGCCTCGGACCGGAAATGAAATCTACCGGGGAGTGTCTTGGAATTGCAAAGACATTTGATGAGGCATTGTACAAAGCGTTCCTCGGAGCAGGAATCAAACTGCCGAAGTTTAAAAACATGATTATGACTGTCCGGGATGAAGAGAAGGAAGAGGCTGTAAAGGTTGGACGAAGATTTGCGGATATCGGATACCGTATTTTTGCCACGGGAGGAACAGCAAAGGCTTTGAATGAAGCAGGCGTAAAGGCAATTCCGGTTCGTAAGATTGAGCAGGAGTCCCCGAACCTGATGGATTTGATTCTGGGGCATGAGATTGACCTTGTCATCGATATCCCGGCACAGGGTGCAGACCACTCCAGGGATGGATTTGTAATCCGTAGAAATGCGATTGAGACAGGTGTTAATGTACTGACTGCGATGGATACCGCAAGAGCGTTGATTACCAGTCTGGAAAATACGGATATTCAGAAACTTACACTGATAGACATTGCAACAGTAGAGTAGAGTTTATAAGATTATAGAAAGTATTTGAACATTGTTGTCCTGTGGTTGTGTTTGGCTAAATATTATGATGAGCCTTAAACACAATCTGCGGACAACAGTGTTCATTTTTTTTAATCCGGGTAGGCTGCAATATGTATTTTTAGTTTAGATATTACCAGATTCCCAGTATATGCTGCATTCCGATACTTGTCAGTGTGATGCATACCCAGCAGCACAATCCGGTGAAGATTGGCTTGCCTCCGGTTTTGACCAGTTTAACTATATTGGTATTCAAACCAACAGCAGCCATTGCCATGATAATCAGGAATTTACTTAATTCTTTCAGCGGGGCAGTGACGCTTGTTGGAAGCTGGAAAACTGTTGTAACGACGGAAGCCAGAATAAAGAATAAAACAAAATATGGAAGTGCGCGTTTGAGACTGAAGGAGGAGCCTTCGGTTTTTTTATTTTTTCTGCCTGTCCAGATGGCAAGTACAATTGTAATCGGGATGATGGCAAGTGTTCTGGTCATTTTTACGATTGCGGCGATTTCCAATGTGTTGCTGCCGTGGATTCCGTCCCATGCCGTTGCGGCTGCCGTGACGGAGGAAGTATCATTAATCGCAGTTCCCGCGAACAGGCCGAATCCCTCATTCGTCATATGGAGCAGGCTTCCGAGGGATGGAAAAATCAGCGCGGCAATCACGTTAAACAGAAAGATTACGGAAATGGACTGGGCAACTTCCTCGTCTGTTGCTCCGATGACCGGTGCGGTTGCAGCAATCGCGGAGCCTCCGCAGATGGAAGAGCCGACGCCGACCAGGACGGCATTGTTTGCAGGGATTTTGATTAATTTGTACAGGATAAAAGCAGTTAGTAACGACACACTGATTGTAGTCAGGATGATGGGGAGGGACTGCCTGCCCTGCGCCAGAATCTGGGAGAGATTCATGCCAAATCCGAGAAATACAACTGCGGCCTGAAGAATTTTCTTAGATGTATAGATAATCCCTGACTGTAGTTTTTCTTTCTGCGGGATACACAGTGTCAGTACCATACCGATTAAGATAGCAAAGACAGGTCCGCCGATAACCGGGGCAAGCCGTCCGAGAAACCAGGAGCATACTGCGATGACGAGGCAAAGCAGAACGCCGGGAATCTTTGATTTCATAGAGTTAATTACATTGTTCATAAAAATAACCTCCGTTATGAAGTGAGTTTTGTCAAGAGGGAAATTAAAAAAATAACAAACTTT